>JAZOTN010000016.1:0-35631 GCA_045657665.1 Lachnospiraceae bacterium
TTCCGTGATATAGCGTATAATCTCTTCCATAAAGAACATCCTTTCTTGTAAAGTATTTGATTTCACAAACCAATACCTTATCACAAAAAGGATGTTCTTTTCTAATTGTTCTATTTTTCCGAGTAAACTTTTACTCTAGCAGTGCGATCCGGACCGATTTTTGTGCACTTTTTTCTGGCAATCCCAAATCTTGTATACATTAATCAAAATGATACACATATCTGGAACTTAAACGCGAAAGTTTGTGCAAAATAACGGTTGACCCAGACGTCTGCTTCAACGATAATCATAACAACCCGAATTTCGAAAACGTTTTCGGGGGAGGAGATTATGGAAAAGCGCTCTCTATGTGATACAGGGCGCGACAGAGGAATGGAGGTGCACTGCGATGAATGAAAAAACAATTATGTTGAATAACATTGCGGATGTAGAAGAATTTGTACATGCAGCAGAGAAGTGCGAATATGATGTCGATGTATACAGCGGAAACCAATATGCGGACGCAAAATCCCTTCTTGGTGTCCTGAGCATGGGTATTGAGAGAAGGCTCCGCGTGCTTTACCGTGACCACGACGAGCGGTTCGCTCATAAGGTGCAGAAATTCTGCGTTGCATAAGTACGTTCTGAATGGTAGAATGAAAGCGTTGAGCACATGAAGCTCAGGAGTTTCTGAATAGGAGGAATTAGGTTATGACAATTGTTTCTACGATACTCGGAGTTTTACTGGTGGTGTGCGGCTTTTCCATCATGTTTACGCCGCTGCTTTCCTTTCTCGGTGTCGGGACGCTGGTTGCAATCGTATTGCTGATCTGGGGCATTATGTCAGTCGTGCGTGGTGTATCCGCAAAGCTTTACAATTTCCAGTTTGTACTGGCGGTCATTGCGATCATTCTCGGATTTTTGATCCTGATATCGCCTGCTACTACCTTTGCAACGGATATGCTTATCCTGTATCTTACGGCTGTATTTCTGGTTGTTCGCGGTCTTTTGTGGATCATCCAGTCCGTCAAATCCGCAAAGGAGAAGAAAAACAAGTCCTGGATCCTGGCGATCATCCTCGGTATCCTCGCCATCATCCTCGGCATTGTCTGCTTCGCACATCCGATATTTGAGGCGGCGATGATCGGTTATCTGCTTGCATTCTACTTTATTTATGCAGGCTTTGATATGATCTTTCTCGGAATATCCGGAAATAGCGGCGGTGGAGATTCGGCAGTAGCCTGAGTAGATAAGAGATTGAAAGAGACAGGGGATGGTTCTGTGTCTCCCTTTGGAGGGAGACACAGAACCATTCCCTGTTTCTTTTTTTCACTTTATCGGAAGTTCTTCCTTACAGTGATCTCAATGGCGTTTCCGTAAATCGCAACCCGGATATCATCGGAAAGTGATGTCAAAATCGCCTTCCCGAGATCCTCTGCCGCAATACCGTTTTTCTCCCTAAATTTGGAATAGGAGATCTTCATGTTTCCGCCGCTCTCGTTCCGGATCGTGATCATCTCACGGATCTTGTCCATAAACCCCGATATTGCGTCATTTTTCCCAGTGGATGAAATATCCATCAGCTCCTTACGTTTTGAGCTGTCCATCTCGGTCTTCGTCTTCAGACAGATGTTTACCTTGTTACGGTTTCCCTCTACCCAGAATTTTCCTGAAGTCGCTCCCGTAACATCCTTGGAAAAACCGAACAGCTCTTCTGTAAGCAGCCGGATCGTATTGGCATCTTCAGTCGAGAGGCTCATGTACGAGGCAAATTTTTCAATTTTGTCCAGAACAGACTTCAGATCCTTCGTGCTATCCGTAACATCCACCGCATCCGTCTTGATACGCGCATTCCGCTTCTTCGGCTTGAATCCGTTCTCCTTGAGGGCTCTTTTTGCTTCCTCTCGCTGCATCTCATCCACTTCAATAAGGTTGAGATAATTGTACGGTATCTCGATATCCGCATCACGGAAATGGTGAATGATCGCCATACGCACTTCCGTACAGGCAAGGAAATTATCGGTGGACGGATCCGTCCAGATAACGGTTTCAAGCGTCAGCGCTGATTCCTCAAATCCCATCAGATAGACATCTCCGTATCCGTCGAGATCCTCGTTCGCTTTATTGTTCGGGATCGTATACGGACACTCCCTGACCGCTTCCCGCATCACATGGATCGCTTTCGGAATATCGGTATCATAGCCGATCGGGACCTTTATAAAAGTTCCCCGAAGCGACTGGCGATAACTCGTATTCGTGATCACCTTGCTCCCGATCTCGCTGTTCGGGATTACATACCGGATCCCGTCCATCGTTTTCAAAACCGTATGCCGCATCGTCAGCTCCTCCACAACCGCCGGAAGCTCAACAGAATCCAAAAGGAGCCGGTCTCCGATATCAAACGGACGGTAAATACTGATCATAAGCCCTGCCAGAAAATCGCGAAGCATGCTTTGCGCCGCAAAACCGATGACCGCACCAATGATCGCCACCGATCCAGCGATCAGACTGATGAGTCTCGTCATTCCCCAGTACTCGGCGATCAAAAGGATCGCAAGAAAGATCAGAAGGAAGATCCTGATACATCGCTGGACAAACAAAAGGTGTGATTTCTCGCGCTCTTTGTAAAGACGACGAAAGATCAGCTCATTTAAAACCACAAAGAATATGACGATCGCGACTGTAGGAATAGCCTTTCCGAGAAAATCCAAAAAATGCGCGGTGCTGAATTTCGGAAAATCCGTCTTGGCTGCTGCTGCCATCAACATCTTTTTTCTCCTTTAATCCGCAAAAAGTATGCAAAGTTCCGTAAGAAATTCCACGATCTTTTCCATAGATTCCGCAGGAACATATTCAAAACGTCCGTGAAAATGGTGACCGCCCGCACAGAGATTCGGGCACGGAAGTCCCATATAGGAAAGCCTCGCACCGTCAGTTCCTCCGCGGATCGGCTGAATCTTCGGAACGATTCCGACGGCCTCCATTGCTTCCTTTGCCTTATCAACGAGGAAAATGTAATCGGGTTCGATCTTTTCACGCATATTGTAATAGGAATCTTCGATCGTCACCAGGATGGAATCCTCTCCGTACTTTTTTTGCAGCTCATCCCGGATCTTTTTAACCAGATTCTTCTTCTCCTCAAACTTTTTCCGGTCATGATCCCGTACAATCAGAGAAAACTCCGCCGATTCAGTACTGCCGCTGATCCCGGTCAGATGATAAAAGCCCTCATATCCTTCCGTATTCTCAGGGCGCTCCTTTTCCGGCAGTAGGGATATAAACTCCAGCGCGATCAATGCCGCATTTTTCATCGTGCCCTTCGCTTCGCCGGGGTGAACACTCACACCGGAAACGGCAACCTTTACGGATGCCGCGTTAAAGTTTTCATATTCAAGCTCTCCGAGAGCTCCTCCGTCCACCGTATACGCATAGTCTGCGTCAAGCCGTTTCAGGTCGATCCTGTCCACCCCGCGCCCGACTTCCTCGTCCGGAGTAAAGCAGACAGCGATCCGGCCGTGCTTCTTTTCCGGATGGAGGATAAATCCATGGAGCATCGTCATGATCTCCGCCACACCCGATTTGTCGTCCGACCCGAGAAGCGTCGTTCCGTCGGTCGAAATAATCGTCTGTCCTTTATAGTTTTTCAGTTCCGGAAATACTTCCGTGGACAAAACGGTATGCGTCTCTTTATTCAGAACGATATCGGATCCGTCATATTTTTCCGTGATCAGAGGCTTTACGTTTTTTCCGGAGACCTCCGGAGAAGTATCCATATGCGCAAGGAATCCAAGCGTCTTTCCGTCACCGGAAACACCTTCCGAAGCAGGGAGATGCGCGTATACATAGCAGTTCTCTTCGTCAAAACCTGCGTCGCTGATGCCCATTTCAAGAAGCTCCTTTGTCAGAAGCCTTCCCAGCTCCTTCTGTTTTTCCGTACTCGGATGACGATCCGTATCTTCCTCTGATTGCGTGTCGATCGCCGCATACCTGAGAAATCGTTCGATTACTTCATGCATGTCATGCTTCCCCTCTACTTTGCGATCTGCACACGGAGCATATCCGTCGACCCGGTATGCCGCAGCGGCACGCCGCAGGTCATCACAACCAGATCCCCGGACTCTATTTTTCCTCTGGTTTTTGCTTCCTCAAGCGCATAATCCGTCAGTTCGAAGGGGTCATCCTTTTCATCCAGAAGAAGCGGCGTGACTCCCCAGGACAGAGACAGCTGGCGGAGGGTTTTGGGTGACGAGGTTCCTGCGAGGATCTGACATTCCGGACGGTATCGCGAGATCATCCTGGCTGTCTTTCCGGAACTCGTAAGTGCCAGAACCGCCTTTGCGGAAAGATCATAGCTCGTCGTCACGGTTGCATGGCAGATCGCGTTTGTGATCGCCCCGGAATCCGCGTTCTGATCGGTAACCTCTTCTCGTTCTATAGAAAAGAATCTCTGACGGTAATCGATATCAGCTTCCGCTCTTTCCGCGATACACACCATCATCTTAACCGCTTCGACCGGATAATCTCCGCTTGCTGTCTCACCGGAGAGCATAATGGCACTGGTTCCGTCATAGACCGCATTCGCCACATCCGCTGCCTCTGCTCTCGTCGGGCGGGGATGCACCATCATGGAATCCAGCATCTGCGTCGCGGTAACAACCTGTTTTCCGGCAGCAAGAGTCTTATGAATGATCATCTTCTGAATGACCGGCACCTCCTCCGGCGGAAGTTCAACACCCATATCGCCTCTTGCGACCATGATCGCGTCCGAATATTTTATGATCTCATCAATATGCTCGACGCCCTCCCTGTTCTCGATCTTTGCCATGATATGGATATCTTTTCCGCCGTGCTCTTCCAGAAACCAGCGGATCTTCTGTACATCCTCCGCCGTCCGGACAAAGGATGCCGCAATGAAGTCCACATCTTTTTCAATCCCGAAACGGATATCATCCATATCCTTTTCACTCATATAAGGCATATTGATATGAATGTCCGGGACATTGATCCCCTTATGCCCCGAGACCGGTCCGCCGTTGATCACCGTACAGACAATATCTTCCCCGTCAATCCGCTGCACTTTCAGTTCGATCAGTCCGTCATCGATCAGGATCCGGCTTCCCGGCTGCACATCCTCATACAGCTTTTCGTATGTGATATAGGAACGTTCCGCTGTTCCTACAGTCTCCTTATTTGTCAGGGTAAAGGTGTCTCCCGCCTTCAGCTGGATCTTTCCGCCTTCGAAATCTCCTGTACGGATCTCCGGACCCTTAGTGTCAAGCAGGATCGCGATCGGATGTCCCACCTTCTTTTCCACTTCGCGGATCGCCTCAATATGCGCCGCATGCTGTTCATAATCCCCATGGGAAAAATTGAGTCTCGCCACATTCATCCCGCATTTTGCAATCTCTTCGAGTACGCCCTCCCGGTCTGTGGCTGGTCCGATCGTGCAGATGATTTTTGTTTTTCGCATGATATTCTCCTCTTTGATGATTACTTATATATTCATTATTATAACACAGCTTTGGCAGCAGTTCTTACTATCAGAACGGCAGTTCCCGCATCAGCCATCCGCCGCCCTGTGCAAGCAGTCCGACTCTCCTGCCTTCCTCCACCAGATGGCCATCCTCTGTCGATGCAATCACCTGTGCACCATCGGTAAGGCATACCAAAGATTCTCCGCTGCCAATCTGCTTTTCCACGGTTCCCGTCGCATCAAACTCACTCTGGCTGCCCTCATCTGTCTTCACGCCGCCCTGCGCCTGAAAAAGCATATCATCTTCCAACTGCATGTTTTTCTGATTATCCATCGCGTTATCCTCCCTGTGTTTTGACCGGTTGCCTAGCTTCCCACCTGTAACATACCTCTTCCGATAATGTTCCAGCAAGGGATTCTGCGTATTCGGTCATTTTACATGCGTGAGTGGTCAATCTTACCCTTTGTGATCATCTCAGAGAGCTCTTCATTAATCTTTCGAACCTCCCGTCTTGACAGAATATACATGATGATCCAGATGATAAAAAAAGCGCCCGAAAAAGCCAGAAATGCAATTAACAGCCCGATCCCGTCAAACCAACCCAAAAGAAGAGCCGCGGCAATAAACGAAGCAAACGTCAGGATATAATGGGTGAGCGTCGCCCTGACCAGACTCCAGCTCTCAATATCATAAGAGATGACACCCCCCATTGCAATCGCGCCATAGAGTCCGGAGCCGATGAGCTGTGCCAGAAGTCCTCCTCCGTCCGCGATCCGGTCCGGAGAAGCGAACACCACATACATGACAGCACCGATGAGCATTCCCATGGAGAACCCTATCATGGCTAAGAATACACATTTACTCTTCGTGTTCATGCGCACCTCCCCGTAGTAATAATTCTTTCACATCCTTCACCCTTCTTCTTGACACCCAGGTGATCTCCCCGTTTTCCAGCTCGATGCCGATGGTGCCGGCCGTTGAAAGGTCAAAGCTCTTCACTCTCCGCAAATTGATAGTTTCCGACTGAGAAATGCGGACAAACCGGCTGGCATCCAGCAACTCCTCCAACTCGCGCAATGGTTTTCTCACTTCGTAAAGACGTTCCGATGTCTGTACCATCACTTTCCGGTTATGAACATACAGCCGGATGATCTGACGTTGCGGCAACATGACCATACTCTCCCGGAAATACGCAGGAATCAGCGGAACCTTCCTGTCGGAAAAAGCCTGTATCGCCGCAATGAGCGCCTCAACATCCTCATTCCTTTCGTTATTCTTAATATAAACCGTGAGTTTTGGCCAATCCTGATCTATGATCAGTTTAATATCAAGCAGTTCTGACATAAGCCACCATTCATCCTTTGTTTTATCTGCGATAGTTCCTCAGCACCTGCCGGATATCATGCAGGCGGTTCCTTGATACCCAGGATTTATTTCCGTCCTCAAATTCGACGCCCACGGCTCCCCGTGTCGTGAGGTCAAAGCTTTTTACTTTGTAAAGATTGATGATCTCTGCCTGGGAAATGCGAACAAACCGTTCCGGATTCAGGATCTGCTCCAGTGCGGTGACGCTTTTCTTCAACAAATAAATCTCTCCTTCCGTCTGAAGCATCACCTTCTTATTGTGTGTAAAGACACGGATCACGTCCCTCTGTGATACAAGGATGGATTTCTCGCCGATATATGCCATCACCACTGGAAAATCACGGTCTGATGCATGATCAATGGCCTGAATGATATTCTCCACCTGCCTGGTCTTTTCTCTGGTCTGTATCGTCACTTTTGGTTCGATGTACGCCTCATCCAAAACGACATCGATGTCAATCATGTTGTTCATTGTAGAAAAATCTCTTTCTGCTTTAATCCCGTGATCCGTCTCACGGATGCTCTACTGTACCGTTTCATCAATCGGAAAAGATCCCCGTCAGCCCTGTGATCGTCAACACATCCATCACTTCCGGGGAAATATTAACGGCGGAAAGCTTTCCACCTTTTTTCTTCGTATATTCACTTGCCCAGTAAAGGATCCGAAGTCCCCCAGAAGCAATATAGAAAAGACCTTCAAAATCAATGAAGATGTTTTTCACCTCCTCAGGGAGTGTGCTCAGTCTTTCATCCAGATTCATGGCCTCCAGCGTGTCCAGTTTTCCTTTCAGTCCAAGCATAAGCGTATCTTCTTTGATGTCCCATGTTACTTCCAATTTTCCCATTTTTCTCTTGTCTCCTTTTATAAATCGCATCTCTGGCGTTCCACCAGATCCGCAAAAAATCCATTCTGCGCGATGAGTTCCTCGTAAGTTCCATCTTCCACGATTTTACCCCCTTCAAAAACCAGAATCCGGTCACACTGACGGATCGTAGAAAGACGGTGTGCGATCACGATCCTCGTGCAATGCATCGCGTCCAGCGCTTCCGACACCTTGCGCTGCGTAATGTTATCCAACGCCGAGGTGGCCTCGTCCATAATGAGGAGCTTCGGTTTTGGCGCCACGGCACGCGCGATCATGAGACGCTGTTTCTGCCCGCCACTGATCCCGCCGCTCCCCTCCGAGATCAGGGTATGCATCCCCATGGGCATTCTGCGGATATCCTCATCTATTCCAGCAATCTTTGCTGCTTCCCATGCATCGTCCATGGTCAGATACGGTGCGGCAATCACAATATTGGAAAAGATATCTCCCTGAAACAGTTTGCCGTTTTGCGTGACCACACCGATGTTTTTCCGGAGGGATCGAAGATCCAGCGTGGACAAATCCTTTCCGTCGTAAAAAATGTTGCCTCTCGTAGGTGTCTCAAACCCGAGCAAAAGCCGAATCAACGTGGACTTGCCGCATCCGGTCTTTCCTACGATTGCGACATACTGTCCCGGCTGGATTGTAAGGGAAAGATCATCCAAGATGACCGGCCCGTTTTCATCATACCGGAAAGTGAGATTCATCACTTCTATCCCGCCGTTGATTTTGGTCAGAATCTCCTTTTGTTCGGAAATTTCAGGCACTGCACGTAGGATCGGCTCCGCCATATCAAAGGTCGGCTTGATGTTCGCTGCTGTCAGCGCCACGCCGAACAACGACATGAAAGCACCGAACACCGTTCCATAGGATGACTGAAAAGCGTAATACTCCGCAGTCGTAACGTGGCACACGATGGCCTGATTGTACAGCACGATTGTCCCGATAATCGTGATCGCGGAGCTGATCACTGCATTAATTTTGAGAAAGAACGGCGGGTTATAGCGAAGTGCCGCCACTTTGGCATAGAGATCGCCCCATCTTGAAAAAGTACGCATCTCCGAGCCGGTAAGCTTAATCTTCTGGATGCCCGTGATCGACGCGTAGCTCATCCCGCTTTCTTTGGAGTCCAGCAACATCTGTTTTTTGGTCAGCCGCATCTGAAGCAGGGATGACAACACCGTAAATGCAACCGTAACCAGAATGAGCAGGAGCGCCGGAACCACCAGCCCCGGTGCAAACAAAAAGATCTGCGAAATATAGGCCAGTGAAAAAATAGAGGTCAGCCCGGTATTCAACGTCACCGAAACCAGCGTACTGCAGAGGGAATTCACATGTCCCGCCCTTGAAGACAGCTCTCCCGAACTGTAAGAGCGAAAAAATCGTGCCGGGAGTGACAAAATCCGCATCATCGTAGCCGCTTCCACGCAAATGCTCATCTTCGTATCGATTCTGGTACTGATCAGACTCTTCACCGCTCCAAACATCAGTGCACCGATGGAGGCCGAGAGCAAAAAGAGGATCGTCACAAGTAGAAGCGCCATGCTGTTGCTGGTGACCACATTCTGAAACAGGAACAGATTAATCCGCGGTGCAAGCATCCCCACCAGCGTCACGAGAAGCGTCGCCAGTAGGATCATCACGTAATCTGCCGGCTCGATCACTCGCAGAATATAGATAGCCAGGTCAGTCAATCTCAGACGTTTCAACGGAAAAGGACGGTAAAACGCATACGCTTCCTTCCGGTAGTCCCCTTCATTCTTTTTTCGAATCAACGTATATCTGTCGTTTTCCTCATCATAGGCACGATAATGCATCATACCAAAGGGAAGTAGCGCCACAGGCGCATCATCCGCTTTCCGAAAGCCCAGCATCGCGCCAAACGCATCTTTATGCCACCCGGAGGTCAATTCCACCTTGCGGTGCATCACGCCGGAGGCATGGAGTGAATAGTCCAGCTTTTCCCCGATGGTATGAAGACTTCCCGGAATCTCCCTTTTCTTTACATGGTAATAGTCCAGGATCTTATTAATCGCTCCGATGCCGCTGTCGCCGTTTCTACCAGCACCGATTGTATGATCTCCTGTCACGGCGCTTGCGATCTTTTGAAACGTATCGTCAAAGGATTGATAGTCTCTTTGTTTTCGAAGTTTTATCTGATCATCAAACCAACCCATCGTCGTCATGGGCTACGCTTATTGCTCAAACCTCGTAAACTCGGTTCTCGCCATCGCTTCGCCATTCCTCCTCTTCGCCGAAATCAGGATTTCGGCGATCATTCACTTTGCACGAGCTCCCTGTAATAGCCGCCTTTGGCGTAAAGTTCCTCATGACGCCCTCTGTCCACCACTTTTCCGTGATCCATGACAATGATCTCGTCACAATCCCTGATCGTAGACAGGCGGTGTGCAATCACGATACAGGTAATTCCTCTGTCCTTGATGGCATCTACCACATCCGCTTCCGTTCTGGCATCCAGCGCTGACGTTGCTTCATCCAGAATCACGATCGTGGGATCCTGCGCCAGTACCCGAGCGATCTCCATCCGCTGTCGCTGACCGCCGGAAAAATCGTTTCCACCCTCCGTCATTCTGTGGTCATAGCCGTTTTCACGCGCCATAATATCCTGATGGATCTGAGCATCCCGCGCCGCCGCGATCACTTCAAACTCCTTGATGGAATCATCCCACATACGGATATTCTCGGAAATTGTATCTTCAAACAAAATGATATCCTGATCCACCACCGCAAGGGATCCGGTAAACACACTACGGTCAATCTCCTTTAACGGCCGGTCATCAAACAGGATTTCTCCCTCCCATGGATCATACATCCCGGAAAGAAGCTTCGCCAGCGTGGATTTGCCGCATCCACTTTCTCCCACAAAAGCGACCCGGCTGCCCGGGGAAAGCTTCATGGAAAAATCCCGGATCAAAGGCTCCTCCAACTGGGAATAGCCGAAAGTCACGTTACGCATCTCCACGGATCCTTTCAGCTTTTTGTAGCTGACCTCTCCGGTCAATACACGTGCAGCACCGTTCGTGTCATCAGGATACTCCATGACATCTTCGATCCTCTCCATATCCGTCCGGAGCTCCTGCATCGTCTGCCCGGTGGAAATAAACGTAGTCGCCGGTGCAGAAAACGCGCCGAGGAATCCCTGAAACGCAGTGATCGAACCGATCGTAAACTGTCCTCGCATCACCAGATAGACACCCACGGCAAGCACCGCCGTATTCGTCACAACCGATACGATCCCGGGCACACTGCCGAGATACTGGTTCAACTTTGCAAACCGTACCTTCTGGGTATTGACGCTGGCCTGATAGCCTGCCCATTTCTGAAAAAATCCGTCCTCTGCCCCGCTGGACTTGATCGTTTCTATCATCTCGATTCCGGCCGTCGTACAGCTATATAGTTTCCCGGAATCACGGGACTGAATCCTTGAGATATTGACACGTCTTTTTGAGATCAGTCTTGACATCAGAAGATTGATCACAATCGAAGAAATCCCGATGATCGTCAGAATTACACTGTTTTTCAGCATAACCACAAGGTAAAAAACCATCATAAACGCGTTCAGCACCAGGGGTGCAAACGTGTAAATGAGCGAATGGGAGATTCCGGCATTTCCTGCACGACGCGAGAGAATATCACCCGCAAAGCGCTGGGAGAAAAAATCCATCGGGAGGTTCAATACCTTCCACATATAAGAAGTCGTCCCGTGAGCCGACATCTTTCCTTCGATCCGTTTGGAATAGATCGCACTGATGAGCTGCGTCAGGATCTGAATGAAACCAAACGCCGACATGACGATCAGAAACGGGATATGCCAGCCCGGATCCTTCCCAGTCAGAAGGCGATCCATAAAGATCCTGGAAAACACCGGATTGATCACACCGATCAAAGAAGAGATGATCGTCATCACGACGACAAACGTGATTGCCGCCGCACAACCGACGAGGCGTTTTTTCGCAAATGCCAAAGTGGACTTCGGCTTTCCGCCGGGAACAAACTTCTCTGAAGGGGAAAAGAGGATACATAACCCCGTGAACTTCTCGTCAAACTCTTCCATGGGCACCAGAATCGTGCCTCTAGCCGGGTCATTGATGGAAACCTTTTTCTTCCGGAAGCCATTCACCACCACAAAGTGATTGAATTCCCAATGCACGATGCAGGGAAATGTCCCATGCTCCTTCAGATAATCCGGCTCATAACGGTATCCGGTCGCTTCCAGTCCGTAACTCCTCGCAGCAAGCAGAATATTGCGTCCGTTGGAGCCGTCTCTCGACACCCCGCAGTCTTTCCTTACCTGCTCCAGCGGTATCCATTTCTCATAATAAGCGAGCACCATGGCGAGAGAAGCAGCCCCGCACTCCAACGCTTCCATCTGCATGATGAACGGCACTTTGGCAACTTTTTTTTGTGCCGGCTTTTTGATCTTTGTCTTCTGCTTCATGATCCGCCAAACAAAAACGAAAGCGGCGAAATCCGCTCCGTCACGAGCTCCGCTTCATAGGAACCGTCCGGCAGTGTTCCGTCCGCATCAATCTCATAAATCCACTCTCCCGGCTGCATATCGCCGAGAAACAGCACATAGGTATCCGTCCCCGGATCTACGGAAACCGGAGTTGCGTCATGTAGAGACACCGGATACTCCTTCCCGTCGATCTTGACGGTCATCTGATCCGTGAATCTGTCATCATATTCCTTTTTTACCCAGCATACGGTATGCTGCCCGTCAGAGAGTGCGACGCACGGCACGGTAGAGTCGATATGCCCGACCATCCCGAAAATGCATCCTCCTGCCAGCACGACTACCACAGCGACCAATATAAACCAAATCCCCGGATTGGAAAGCTTCACATAATCATTCAACCGGTCTGCAGATGCAACCCGCTCCATGGCTTTGTCTCTGAAAATGGTTTCATTTTCCATCGGAAATCTCTCCATTCCTTCCACAACGCATACAACATATTATTTTATCAAAAATAAACTCTTTACTTCAAGTGTGTTTCTTCAAAACATACCACAAAAGGGCTGCCGCATAGTGACAACCCTTTTGTGCCAAATCTTTTACCGGATCGATGCTCTTTTTTTAAGCCTCCAACTTTAAAGCGAAGTGCGGAACCTCCTTGTAGGTCACGCCGTTGTCGAATTGCACGGTGTAGGATACCAGATACATATGCTCATCGTGGATGTTAACCTGAAGAATCACACCGTGGAGCTCACCCTCATCACCTTTTGCGTAGACACGATCCCCAACCTTATAAGGAGTGATCGGTTCGATCGTACCGCCGGTTGCCTGTGCCATCATGTCATCATCTACTTTCCAATTTCTAATCTCTTCTGCCATGTTTCCTTCCTCCTATTTTATATTTGTCTTGAGACGGTTATTTTTATCTCTTGTATTCCACTTCATCACCCATACTGTCTTCAAAGTAGAGTGTTTCGCCTTCGATCCGGTATTTATGATCTTCCCCGTTTGAATCCTCATCAAACTTTACATATACCGAATGTATCAGACCGGATTCGTTCTTCTCAGCCAAGTGTGTTTCATGTTGCGCTTGACTTCATCTTGAAATACCACCGTATACCTTGAATCTGAGAGATTCTTCTCATTTGGATAGACTTCCCTGATCCTTCCGACCTGAGCAGTAGAGATATACACCACCCTTTCTCCGACTTTGAAGAGTTCCACTGTCGCTCCTTCGGTACCTCCGACCGCATTCGTCATTACTTCGTCTTCTACTTTCATATTCTCAGCCATTTTCGTATCCTCCTTTGTTGAATTTGTTTTTTGTTTGTTGCCTTTTTATACGTAACAACAATCGGATCTGGCATAATTTTTGTCTATTCGGTCGTTTTTGATGTCTAAGTGGTCATTTCCCTTATCTGGTGTATGGCACTTCCTCTCCGGTGCTGTCCTCAAAATAAAGGGTATCGCCGTCGATGCGATAGCCGTGCTCCTCTCCGCCATCATCCCCGTCAAACTTCACATAGACGGAATCGCCATGATCCTCATAGGTGAAAGGCATGGAAGTCCCCGCGATAATGTAATCGCCGGTGCCATCGTCATTAAACTTGAACACAAACATCTCCAGCGTCCATTCTCCTACCAGCGGCGATCCGTCGGTTACTGCGGCTTCCTTTTCGGTCTCTGTCTTTACTTCCGTAGCAACTTCTGTCTCGGTCGCCTTCTCAGTCTCTTTTTCTGTAGCGGCCGCCTCCGTCTCCTTTGGTTGTTCCGTCTCTGTCTCTTTCTCCACGGTCTTTTCTGTAGCTGGCGCACTTGCTGTCAAAGCCGGCGTCTCCGCCACCGTAGTCTGCTCCCGGCCGCAAGCAGTAATGCCGAACGCCATTACGACGATCATGGCTCCTGCAATGATCCTTCCAGGTAATTTCTTTTTCATTTTGTTTATTCTCCTTATCTGGCTATGATAATTTAATCCCCGGTCCGAAGACGAAGATATCCACCAGGATCAGTGCCACACCGGCTGCAAAAACGATCCAGTTCGGCTTCTTCGGAAGGCTGTATAGAAAGCGGCTTTTTTTGGGCGGGAGGGTTTTCATCGGGCCTGTAAACATAAATCCCCAGAAAAACGGAACCCACATCATGTTATAAAGGAGCCCAAGACCGAGGCTCAATGCTCCGCTCTGCATCGCGGGCGACAGCAGGGTCACGATGATACCCACCGGATATCCGATGAGAAGCATCAGAAGATGCAGGCGAAATGCTACATACAGGCGTTCCTTTTTGTTATCCTTATCTTCGATAAAGTAATAAGACAGATAGTTTAGAAGGAAGAAGAGCCAGACAATCCCACCTGCCCCAAGGATGGAAAGAATAATCCGCAGGGCTGTCACAACGCCCGGCACATCAGAAAGGACAGCGAATACATTTCCCCAGTCTCCGGCGCCAAAGAAGCCGCCGATCATGAAGTAGCCGATTCCAATGGAGAAATGCGCCCCCGTCAGCTGGATCATAAAAAGGCGCAGCGTCGCTCCCATATGAGCCTTCAACACGATGACAAGCAGCAGGAATCCCACAATGCAGTTTATGATGGAGGCGCTTCCTCCCGCATCCATGATCCTGTCAAAAACCGACATGCCTTCATAGTTTTCGATGGCCTGCACGGCACCGGCCGAATAACACACCAGCGGATCTCCGTAAAAAACGCGGGTCAGCAGATGAAAGAGTTCATGCACCGGTACAGAGAAAAAATAAGCCAGCAGACTCGTACCGATACAGTTGACAATCGACAGATCTTTTTTGTTTTCCATCATTTCCGATTCACTCCTTCTCTTTTTGATCTCCCTTGTCGTTCCCCTTTCCATGGATCAGCATGGAAATGATCACGATAACGATACCGCCTGCCATCACTGCCAGCCAGCTGTGGCTCCAGCTTCCTTCCAGATAGCTCCAGATGAACATGACAAACACGGAGACCATTGCTACGATTGGGATTAAGATTTTCAACTTCATTTTCATTTCCTCCTTGTGTTGAAATATATCTAATTTATCCGGCGTTCGGCACGAACTTTTTCTGCCGCACAAGTCCGCCGCGTCTTGCGGATAAGATCACGATCAGGACTACAAACACGCCGATATAGATCGCTTCTGCCAGAAAGCACATTCCCACATCACTAAGATTTCCCTTCTGGATCCCGGCAAGCGTATCGTTTGCTTTTTCAAACCAGTATACAGGAAAGATCCGTGCAATGCTGTTGACACCGTCACCCAGCATGGTCTGCGGAACGAAAGCACCGCAAAGGAACGACATGCCAAGCCCCAGAATCTGGGCGATCATATTTACCACCGTGCCACTCGGGTTAAAGGACGAAATCAGGATGGCAATGAGCACCGCGATGACCGCAAAGAGGAAGGAGTTGAACACGGCAAGCGCACAATGCAGTCCCCGGTAAATTCCTCCATATACGAGCATCCCGCTTACCATAAAGATACCCCAGATTAGCACCGTAAACACGCCGCTCCCCAGGAAGATCTGGCTCATATAGGAAGACATTTTTACGCTGGAGCATTCGATCCGCATCTTCTGATCTTTCCGGTTTAAGGAGGTCAGGATCGTGCTCAGCACATTCACCATGATCGCGATCAAAAGATAAGGGAGGAACCGGAAATACAACGCAAATTTTTCCGTGTAATTCATATCCAGTACCTCTTTTCCCGGCGGCGTATAGATCTCCACATCCGCCTCTTTGCAAAGTTCCGTATCTGCCTTTTCCGCCGCCTCGGCAAGGGTATCGCCGTCCGTAACGTAGACCTTGATAAAACGGATATAGTTGTTCAGAAACTGCTCCGTCATGGCAGTCTGGAAGGTGTCTCGCATCATTAAGGTTTCAAACAGTGGCTCTGCGGAATTATCGTCAGGGTTCTTAAGCCTTTCTTCAAACCCTTTTTTGATCACGACCGTATCATCCACCACCTCATAAAACGAGGCGTCCATGATGGAGCGTTTGTCATCCGGGAGCTCCACCAGGTGATTCCTCTTTGCTATTGTGTTGATGAGAGCGCGGCTTGCCGGGGTCTCATCCTCATCAATCACCGAGATCGATATGGAGGCCTCCTCGAAATCCAGCTTCTCCTTGGAAGAATTGACAAGTGGAAAGCAAATGGCAAGGAAGATTACGACATACAAAAGAATGATGCCCGCCTTGGCTCTTGCAATCTTGAAAAAAAGCTTAAAGACTTTCATACTTTCTCCTCCTTGTCAGCAAAAATCCCAACAGGATAAACACTACCGTATAGATCAAGGCCATCGCAAGTTTCCCCCAGTACCGTGAAAGATCCGGGTCTACGGACAGGTAGTAGAAAGAGTCGGCGATGATTGCCACCGGATTCAGATCATTGACGATGGGTGCATTCATTTCGATCGACGCTTTGATTCCGGTAAACATCAGACCGCTCATAAAACTCAAGCCCATGACAACCGCCATACTGATGCCGATCTTCGCCTCATATTTCACTCTGCCGATGGCACCGACAAAGAAACCAAGTGAGACACCCATGATGGCGCCAATCGCACCGCCGAGATAGACAAGCGGCAGCCTCCCGCCGAAGTCCACTTTCAGCACAAATGCCTGGAAGGTGATGCATACCGCCACGCACAGAATCTGTGTGAAATAGCACCCGCATAATCCCGACATGATCGTTGTCAGCTTCGGTGTCGGGGAGCAGGATCTTCTCGCACCGTAATCCGAGAGGTTCGCTTCGGAAAACAGCGCGACATGCAATGCCACCGTCATACCAAACAGCGCCACCATGGCAATCATGTTATACATATAGGTTACAAACGGATCGGTATTCCCTTCCGTCAGTTTCCGTACCTCAATGAGATCGGAATCCATGATCGACGAGGAGGAAGTGCCCGTTCCGCCCTGATCTGCCAGTTTCCCGGAGATCGAAGTCAGAGAGCCGTAGGTTTCCAGAAACCGTTTCAGCGTCGACTGCTCCATGCCACTGCTCTTGATCTTTAAGGACAGCTTCGGTTTTTGATCCAGCATATCCTTAAAGGAGGCCGCATCCTGCAAAGACAGCCCTTCTCCGGCTAAGATCGTCTCCGCATCCGCGTTTTGATAGCGTTCGCTGCCATCGAAAGCATCCAGAAAGCTTTTGATCGCCTCCGCGCTCCACTCTGCCGTCACCTCTTCCGAGGTGTCCGTATCCGCCGTATCCGCATCTCCTGCTTCCACGCTTCCCCCGGAGGCAGCCATCCCCTCCGGCGCATCCACAAAGATGATCCCCTTGACATCTCCGTTCTCCAGCATCCGATAGGATTCGTCCTCCCTGCAGTAGATCGCATGCAGGAGAGGCTTTTGCTGCGGATCATCCTGTTCCTTTTGCTGCATGGTCTTTGAGAGCCAGCTGCCGATATTGCTCTCGTCCTGCGCATAGGTCGATTCACTTTCTCCCATGAAATCCACCATGGCGCGGAACATCTCATCCGGTTCGTTCTCTACGATCGCAACCGGCACTGTGGTGATCCCGCCGTTTTCGTAGATATTTCCGAAAGCTGCCTTGTAAAGGACGCTGAGTACGATCGGAAAAGCAAGCATCCAGATAATGACTTCCTTTGCCCTCAGATTCAGGATGATCTCGTATTTCAGATTATGAAAAAACATAGAGTACTTCCCTCCTCTTCGTCAGTCTTTATCTCTCAGTTCCTTGCCGGTAATGGTCAGGAACACGTCGTTCAGCGTCGGGAGTTCGGAAGTAACCTGTCCGAACTGCGTCCCGGTCGTCCTGATCGTGTCCATGGTATTTAGGAGATTGTGCTCTCCGCCTGCAAAAAAGATCTTCAGCTTCCCTGCTTCCCACCTGACTTCATAAGCGTTCTCCAGATTTTTCATGGTCTCAAGCAGGCCACTATCCGGCTCATCCATTTCGATCGTTACCGTTTCGGTATTCTTGATCATGCGTTTCAATTCGCCGCTGGTCCCCTCGGCGATCTTCTTGCCATGATCCATGATAGCGATCCTCGTACAGATCTGCTCAACTTCCTCCATGTAATGCGTCGTATAGATCACGGTGGCGCCGCTTCTGTTCAGCTCCTCGATCCCCTCAAGGATCTTGTTACGGCTCTGCGGATCTACGGCGACCGTCGGCTCGTCCAGAATGATCAGCTCCGGCTTATGTGCGATTCCGCAAGCAATATTAAGCCTCCGCAAAAGACCGCCGGAAAGCTTCTTCGGTTTGAATTTGGTAAAATCCTTCAGTCCAACAAACTCGATAGCTTCGTCCACATACTGCCTGCGCTTTGCCTTGTCTTTGATGTACAACCCGCAGAAGCAGTCGATATTCTCATATACATTCAGCTCGTCAAATACCGCCACATTCTGTAAAATGACGCCGATCTTTGCCTTGCTGTCATAACTTACCGGCGTCATCGGTTTTCCGAACAATTCGATGTTTCCCTCGTTATAAGCAAGCAGGGATAAAAGACAGCTGATGGTGGTCGTCTTCCCCGAACCGTTCGGTCCGAGCAGACCGAATATCTCGCCTTTTTTTATCTCCAGATTCAGGTGGTCAACTGCTGTAAGTTCCTTGTACTTCTTCACAAGATTCTCGATTTTTACTACAGTATCTCCCATGCCGGTTACTCCTCCTCTTCGACTTGTGATAACGACACTATCTTACCGAAAAATCCCGTCAAAAACTACATTTTTCGCTATGTGGTAGTTTTTTGGAGATATCCGGTATTTTTCTATGTGGATGAGCGGGCACAGAACAGATCATCTTGCACTTGCTTCATTCAATATGGTATAAAATGAGTTTAGGAGGAATGGAAAATGAATGACCTGACCATCTACACAAATATAAAAAACGGAACATTGGAATTGCAGCTTGTAGGGCGTATCACGACGGTGAATGCGGGAATGCTGATGGAAGAAGTGAAGAAAGAACTGCCGTCTTTTACGAATATCATTCTTGATGCAAAGGATTTGTTATACATTTCCTCTGCCGGACTCAGACAGTTCATGATGATCGCTGCGGTCACGGATTCAAAAAACGGAAAAACCTCGATAAAGAATATGAATGAAGATATAAGAAAGATACTGGAAGATACCGGGATTTCCCAAGTTTTGGAGATCATCGAATAATGGGCAGAACACCCTTTTGTTTTCCCAAATGAATGCAAGAATCTTTCGCGAATCATTTTTCGCTGGCTGATGGTAAAGACTATTGCAGAAGCCTTATATGCATGATAAAGTCTAGGCATGGGTGAAAAAAAAACGTACCACGATTTCTCGCAACAACACGTAAAATTACACAGGGCAGGCTTGATTGCTGTGTGCCTGATGTCGGCTGCTATTCTTGCGGTCTGCCTGTACAAGCCTTTTTATATCGCAAAGGTCTCTGACGTATTCAATCTGAGCATGGATATCCTCGGTGCAGTGGTGTGTTCCATGCTCTATTACGGGTGTCTGACCTCCGGCGGCGCGAGACGCAGAAACATCCGTTTCTATCTCCTCACGCTGTTCGTGAATGTGATGGTGTTTCTCTTTGATTCCCTGATGTGGCTATTGGACGGGAATCCCGCTATGCGCATACTCAACACCGTGATATCCGTGTGTTTCTATGCATCCGTAAATCTTCTCGTCTACCTGTTCTGGAGACATGCAGTCACCATCTTGAAACCGGGAGAAAAGATGCAGCGGATTCTGGATCTCCTGCAACGGCTCCTTCTGATTCCGGTGCTTTTGATGTGTTTTATCAACCTCTTCACGCCTTTTCTGTTTCAGGTGGATGCCGACGGTGTATTTCTCAGAGCTTTTGGTTACCCTGCCGGCTCCTTCTACATTCTCATCACCTTCGTCCTGTTGATCATAGTCGCCATAAGATCCCGGATCGGGAAATGGCGTAAGGTTTTTGTGATTCTCCCTGCGATAGCGTCCATTCTCGCTTTTGGACTTCTGGGCAACAAACCGGAGCTCGCCATTTCCTACACGGTTTGCGTCATCGCGATGATTGTTACCAACTGTATTTTGTATGAAGAGCGGCCGCGGATGAAGGAGCTGGTTATACGGATCTTTTCCATTCTGCTACTTTGCACGATGCTGATCTATGGTCCCATCATCTACCGGCTCGGCATACAGAGCGCGATCCGGGAGGGTTTTCAATCTGCAAAAGAAGCATTTCTTCTGACGCAACATGTGCTGGATGAAACCGGGCTTGAGGAGCTTTGTGATCCCAGAAATACAGAGCTGTATCAGGAAACAAGGCAAAAACTTCGCTGGATCTGCAATGCCTTTTCCATGCAGAATCTGTATGTGGAAACCATAGACGAAAAAGAAATGACCCGATCCTTTGTAATCGTTGTGGCAGCTTCGGATGAGGAAGATGCCATCGTGCAGGAGTCTCTGGGGTGGCCGGGGGCTTCGATCTGGACAGAGGAAAGCCACCTGACCGAGCCGGAGCTGATCGTCATGACCGGAGGATATACCGATCTCTACTCCGAAGAAGACAATGAATACGGTCATAATCTGGACTGGTTCTATCCATATAAAGATGAGGCCGGCAACGTGCAGGCAATTCTGGGAGCGGACGTAGATGTCGCTACCAAACAGGCAGAGGCCGTCATGAAAGCTCTGAAAGCTATCGCACCGGCAATCATCCTTTTCTTCATCACGCTGCTTGTGCTGATTCATATGATTGACTTTGTCTTTCTCAGGCCTTTCTATAAGATTTCCCGTCATATGCAGCATTTCTTTACGGGTGGAAAGAAAAACAAGGAAGAGGTATCTCTGCGAAGCAGTTATGAAATCTGGTTTTTGTCTAAATCCTTTTCATTCATGAGCTCGGAGCTGGATGAGTATGAGGAGGTAAGGACACGGGAGATACAGGAAAAACAGCGTGTCTCCACGGAGCTTGCACTGGCACAATCGATCCAGTCGCAGTTTCTGCCGAGCGTTTTCCCACCCTATCCGGATCGGACAGAATTTGAGATCTACGCCTCCATGGAACCGGCCAAAGGGGTTGCCGGCGATTTCTACGATTTCTTCTTTGTGGATCAGGATCACTTGTGCCTCCTGATCGCAGACGTTTCCGGAAAAGGATTTCCTGCCGCTCTTTTCATGATGCGGAGTAAAACTGTGATACGTTCTGTAGCCGAACAGGGATTGTCTCCTGCAGAAATTCTCGAGCGTGTTAATCCCATGCTTCGCGAAGGGAATGAGCAAAGAATGTTTGTAACAATATGGATCGGGATCATTGATCTGAAGACCGGGATCATGAAGTGTGCCAACGGAGGACATGAGCACCCCTTCCTTAAGAAAGCGGATGGAATTTACAAGCTGCTCAGGGATCCCCATTGCCCGATTATCGGCGCTATGGAAAATATCGATGCCGTGGAATATGAGATCAAGTTCGAAGCCGGCGACAGCGTCTTCGTATACACAGACGGCATACCGGATACAGAAAATGTCGAAGAAACATTCTTCACCATAGACCGGTTGCAAAGATCGCTGATTGAGCACCGTGACACCGGCATGGAAGAACTGCTGTCCTGCGTTTCCGAGGATCTTCATACCTTCATGGGAGAAGCGCAACAATTTGATGATATCACGATGCTTGGATTCCGGTATTTCGGGAAATCCTGAAGATCGTATCGTAAGCTTTTTCCGGTACCGTTTTACCACCTAGGCATCAAAAACGACCGAATACGCATAACTCGTGCCAGATCGGATGGCAGAACCGTATAATAAGGCAAGAAACAAAAAACAATCGCAACCGAAAAAGGAGGATTTTATCATGACACAGGAACAAAAGAAGCAGGAGAAACTCGCAGAGATCAAAGAAAGATAGCGTCAGACCTGAACATCCATACTGCATCCCCCTGCCACAGCTGCCAAAACGGATGGAACAGCAAATCCTGCTGATGCGGTCATTGAAACCGGAGAGCCGCCGGAGCCGAAATTCATTCCGGTAACCGTTCCCGCTTTCTCCGTCTGGTGGCGGATCGTATCCCTGAGATAGTCCATATCCGCCTTGACCATCGCCTTCTGTTCCGCCGCACGGTGCTTCCTCTTCAGTTCCTCGAGTTCCTCTTTGCTCATGTGTGGATCAAAAGCCTCCAGATCCTCGAGCGCCTCCATGGCTTTTTCGAGTTCCTCCAGTTCCTCTTCACCAAACTCCGCGATCATCTCATTCAGCTCTTCCATCTCTTCTTCCGAGAGCTCCAGTCCTTCTTCTCTGCTCTCTTCCACAGCTTTCTCGATCATCTCGCCGCGTTCATCAAAGATGGCATCCTCCTGCTCCGAAACCTCTTCTTCCGCCGCTTCGATCACGGTATTTTTAAGATCCGCTGCCGCCTCTTCCTGTGCCTCGTTTCGCTCATCAAGCTTTTGCGTATTCTCCACCAGTTCTTCCATCTCCAGGTGGTGTTTTTTCTTTCTGGCTACCATTTCCATGCGCTTCGCATGTGTGAGCTCCGTCTGGAGATCCTCCGGATCCCCGTCTCCGGAAGAGATCTTTCTCCTGATCTCCAGAACCTTTCTCTTCGCAGACAAAAATGCCTGCGCCGCACTCAGCGCGTTCTTCGCCCGCTGGATCTTCATTTCCACTTCTTTGAAACGGTAACGGGATGAAGATTTCTTCTCTTCTTTTTTTTCACTACTTTGAGCGGTTCCGTAGAGCTTTGAAAAACTGTTTTCTTTCTCTTTTTTTGCAGAATCCTGATAAAGCGCGCGGATCATGTCCCGGAGTTTTTCGGACTGTGTATTTCCCTTCTCTTCCGCAGGGTCTTTCATTCCGGAGAACATACCGGACGAGGCAGTTCCTTTCTTTTGGAAGAACTGAAGGCCGGGGCTTTTTGAATAAAAGGAAACATTCATGTAGATCCCCCCTTTACTCTGCCGTCTCAGCCCTTGAAATCAACGTGTGAACCCAGCATACGTTCCGCCTCGGTCATCACGCGGCCGGACGCCGTACTGAAGGAATACTCCCGTACCTTCGCCAGAAGATCCTCCATGGATTTCGCCTCAAACGTTACATACTCTTTCGGCTCCGCCTTAGTATCTCCTTCTGTTTTGTCAGTTTCCTCCGCCTTTTGTCCCTTACCTGACTTGTGGATACGTTCTTCCCACTCTTCCTTTTCCGCTTTCTTTTTATCCTTTACCTTCTGCTCTCTCTTTTCTTCAGCCTTCCTCTCGATCCGCTTTTTCTGGAGCTCTAAGGATTCCTCTACCGTTGCAAAATAACTGGTGTTGCCGTTTTCATCAACGGACATGCCGAAGTTCTTCACCTTGACGCCGGAGCTGGTCAGACTGTTCTTTGCCTCAGAGAGCTTCGCCTGCGACATGGATATAATGCCTTCGTATTTCTTACGGAAGGATTCGTCTTCCGCCATACGTTCCAGCTTTTCCTCATCGATCAGAACCACCATCTTGCTCCCGTTCCCATAGGATGCGGCATTCTGATGCACCTGCCCCTTCATGTCCTTGCTGACGGCGATGAATTCCATATTGCCGAATTTCGCCTTCAGCTTTTCATAATAATCCTTTGCCTTGTCGGAAAGCTTCACTTCTCCGACCGTGCTCCCATATTCGGTCTGTCGGGGGATAAGGGAACTTCCCGACTCGATCGGAGACCAGGTCTTCGTTTCCACCTTCTTTCCGAAGCTTTCGCTCACGGAAGAAGCCGTGTCCGCTTTTACCGCGGAGGACGACCTGACATTATCCGTCTGTGTTTTGCCCGATGGGAATGCCTTGCCTGCCTGCTGATACGCAGAGACGCCGTAAATTCCTGCCATAACGTTTTACCTCCTTGTAAATGTCATGAAATCCTTTTCCTGTTATTGGTTGAAATAGTGACAAAGAGAGTTATCTCTATCTTCTATATCGTACAAAAGGGGTTCTTTCTGAACCCCTTTTTAAAAAATTTTTTATTTTTTTGTAATTTCTTCTGTTTCCTGCTCTGTATTTTCTGTTTCTTTTCCCGAATCTCTGCTATGTCTTTGGTGCTGCCCATTGCCGTCGGGGCCATCACCACCGGGAGCATCACCGCCGGGTCCGCCGCCTCCTCCCATGGAGCCCATATCGGACAGTGTCAGACCGGATGCATCGATAAACATAGATGAATCCTCTTCCTGCCCGGAGTCCGTAGACGGTATGGTACCGTCAAGCTGTCCTTCGATACTTTCACACCGGAGCTTTGTAAATTGAGTGAGTGTCTCCACCGCCTTCTCAAAGTCCTCCGTCGTACAGAATTTCGTCGGATCCCGGTCCACATATTCGCGTAGCATATCCGCTGTTTTGTTGATCAGCTCCGTCAGGTATCCGCTGGAATAAAACTGCTCCAGAAATTCCTGATAATACGCGTGGTATGCCTTCTCATATTCCTCCGTGGAAGTGATCCAGGAAAACATGGGCCTGTCATCACTTCCTTCCGTGACGGACAAAGGAGTATCGATCGGATCGTTCACGGCACTGTCCGCATCATCTGCCTGGAAAGTTCCGAAAGCAAGGTTATAATCCCACGGGATCATGGACATCTCTCCATTTTCCTCATAGAGATAATAGTTATGGATCATACTGCCCGTATAGCTGTCACCGTTCACGACGAAATTATGTACCACCATGTAACGCATGACTTCATCCGTATCCACGGCACTTTCAATGCTCTCCGCGTCCTCGTTTTCAATTCCCTCATCAAGAGCCTTAAGAGAGCGGATCAGCCGTTTTTCATCCGCAGTACTCACCGGTGTCTTCGCGCTACTGAAAATGGTGGAATAGCTGTCGACATCATCGTCGATATACTGGAGCTTTGCGTCACTGCTGCCCATGCCGGGACCGCCTCCTCCCGGGAATCCGGAAAACCCTCCTTCTTTCCCATCCGGCGGAGTGAAACTCCCATCAAAATCTGCGCCCGACGGGGGTGTGAAATCTCCCATGTCCGGCATTTCGCCGTCTTCCCCGGCGTTCTCAAACGGATTCTCCATCCCCATCTTATCAAAGTCGACATTCTTCATATCGAAGCCCCCGCCATTTCCGCGGCCGCCTCCCATATCCATGCTGTCCGGCTTGTAAAGTGCCCCGTAGGATTTCCCGTAGTTTCTTTCCAGAAACGACTCCTCCACCGCCTCTACCGCAAGGTAAAGACCCCAGTCCTCTCCGTTTACCGTGATAAAGCAGAAGCTCACGAGCGGCGACGGAACACCAAACTCATTCATGAGTTTGTAGGTAAGGTAATCTTTCATCATCGTATAATCCTGGATCAGATTATTCAGACACAGCTTATCCAGTCCGTGATAATTTCCCGAGGTTTCATAAGCATCGAACTCCACTTTGAGACTGTATCTCTCGCTGCCGAGCTGCGCCACCGTGGAAAGCGAAGTGTTTCCCTTCCCGCGGATACCCACGTTCTTCACTGTTTCACCGTCGATCGTGATATCTGCCGGAGAGTATTCCTCGGATGTAGCGTTTTCTATGAAGCTGTCCCAGTCATCCATACTGATATCGATCGTATGCACGTAGCTGTCGTCAAAAAGCGTTTCCTCGTATCCGTAGGAAACCGAATCATCGGCTGTCATGCCGAGAGCCTCTCCGTTCATAAACAGTACCGTGCCAAGGATCGTTATCACCAGAACGACCGCACATATAACGTCTATGCGTTTGCTGGTAGACATATTCCCATCTCCTTTTTGATCCGATGCCGCTTATCCCATGTACTCGCCGTTATAGCTTACCAGGACCGCGCTGTTCACGCCTTCCATGTCGGCAAGCTCTCCGACAAAATCCGTGTTATCCTCTTTCAGCCGGACCTCGATATTGAGCTCCAGACTTCCCTTCTGCGCGCTCTTACTCTTCACTGCATACTTTGACACCTTACTTTTCACAAAACCGGCGACCTTCTCTTCCGCCTCATGACCCGTGCAGTTCACAACGATGATATAAGGTCTCAGATATGTTTTTTTGTTCACGAAAACAAGCAGAATGACTCCGATGATGACACTGCCGAAAACCGCGAGCGGGATCATGCCCGCCGCAAGGACGATACCGACTGCAAGTGCCCAGAACAAAAAAGCGATGTCCAGAGGTTCCTTGATCGCAGCCCGGAAACGAACGATGGACAAAGCGCCGACCATACCGAGAGATAGGATCACATTACTGGTCACGGCGAGGATCACAAGCGTTGTGATCATTGTCAGCGCGATCAGCGTTACACCGAAGCTGGGGGAATACATCAGACCTTTATAGGTTTTTTTATAGACCCAGAAGATGAACAGTCCGATCGCAAAGGCCAGTACCATTGCGATCACCATGTCCAGTATGTTCACGCTGCTTACATTTTCCAGAAAGCTTGATTTGAAGATGTCTTTGAATGTCATATTATGTTCTCCTCCTAAATGATATCATTTACACCGCCGGAAAGCGGCATGCTTCATACTTTGAATACGCTGATGTTCTTGCATGCGGGAGCTGTACGATATCCCGGATGATCTCCGGCAGAAAAGCATCCCATTTTACTTCCAGAATACACTTTCCAAAGTCCGCCGGAACCATAGTGCACTCCGTATTGAGAAAATCCGTCCGATCAAGGCCCGTCCGGATATTATAGTCCAGAGTAACCCGGACATTACCGGGAGCGTAGATAAAAGGCTCTCTGGTATAATCCACGATCGTTTTCGGTTCCAGGCGGTCGGAAATCATCCTCGCATATAACTCACGCAGAAGTTCCTCTTCGGAATCCCTCATCCAGATAATATCTCCGGATATGATCTTTGCAGCCTCCTCCTCTGAAACCATAACGGACACTTTGGTTCCAAGTCCCGCTGCTTTGCTCTTTTTTTCCAGACGGATCGCGGTTTTGTCACCGTTATAGTAACGGATCCGGAACTTCTGCCGTCTGCTGAACCCGGAACGCTTCTCATGCAGCGCCCTGTCTTCCGGTGTATCAAAATAAAGGCTCCGTATCAGGTATTTTCCGTCCACGGTATGCGGATCAACGGTTGCAACCGCACGAAGTCTTTGTCTGATCGCGATCATATCCGCAATTGTGATCTCGTGTTTCAATTCATGTCGAAACTGCATAACTTCCTCCTTCCTAATGTATTTATGAAAAAAATAAGGTCAAAAGCTACATGTCGCTTTTGACCTTAATAACATTCTCATCATGTAAGCCGTATTCATCATAGTTTACGAATACGTTCAACTTGTGATGAATATGTGACGGAACAGTGTCCGAATCTTTCTCTTCCGGTATCTTTATTTACCTCATCTGGCTGAGCTGCTGTTGCAGACTAGCTATACCCGACTGAAGTGAAGTAAATCGTGTATCATCGCCCTGATCGTTCTGAAGATCCCGATAATACCGGTTTACACGGAAGGTTGTGAGACTCGTTCTGATATCCCGCAGCTTTTCATTTTCCTTTTCGGAAGACCCGCCACCCATGGCGGAGCGCGAAATAGTCTCCATGGCATCCTTATAAAGGAGGGCAAACTGTGCCTCCAGCACCTTCAGCTTGATATCGGAAGAGGTCTTCTTCAGCGTCTTAACTGTCTGCACCACGTCCTGCTGAAAATCTCCGATCTGTTCCGAGCAAAGGTCAATGTAATCCTCGGAATCTTCCAGCTGCTCATACCGGCGCCTCAAAGCATCCAACGACGCTGCCCGTTCCTCCTGCGCCTTCATGTTGCTCCCGGGGTCTTTCGCGGAAAGAAGAGCGTCTCTATCCTTCTCAAGCTTCACCAACTCCTCCTTCACTGTCTTTTCCGTCTCATGGAGAGCAAGGCGTCTGTCGATGCGCTGGTTTTCTCTTTCCATAGCATCCCGGAGTTCTTTGACCCTTCGGTCTTCCTTTTTCAGAAGTCCCAGATATACCTTTCCTTTCGCAAGGCCTTCCAGGGATCTCTTCAGGGTCTTCAGATGCTGGAGGTCTTTCTCCTTCAGGGTCTTTGTATTCGATGTTGCACCGGAGATCTCTTCAAAGAGCACGTCAAAATCCGTCATGAGGCCCTCGACGGCTTTACTCTGCTCCGCCTTTTCCTCCAGAGCTTTCAGATTCTTTCCGTAGCTTTCAAACTTCTTCTTTGCTTCCGGATCCTTTGACAGCCGGTTCTGGAAGGTCTTGTTCTTCTGATTTCCTTCATAGGTTTTCCGAATATGCTCCAGATCCTTCAGATCCTGGTCATCCAGTTCCTCCTTCGCGGACAGTTCATCAAGCATTTCAAAGACATCGGTATCACTCATCTTTGAAAGCTTCTCGGCATGCTTTCTTGCTGCCTCTTCCGGATCTGCCGCGTCCTCCAGCTTCCTCTGGGCTTTCTCCAGAGTTTCCAAAGCGTCCAATACCCCGATTCCAGGAGCAAAGCTGGTCAGGATCCTGGTATAGGCTTCGATCTCTCCGAAGAGAGCACGGATCTCCATGAGCCTTTCCTCTTTCTTCTCACCCCTCAGTGACTTCAGATCCCTTAGGGCCGTCTCCGTCCTCTCACTCTGCTTTCCGGCAAAATCCGTCAAGGGCTTTTCGATCTTTGCCTTCAGAGCCTTCATTTCCGGAGAATCGTAATTCCTGCTGCAGAAATCCAGATATTCCTGAAGGTTTCCGTCATCCTTTATCGCCAGTTCGCCGATCTGCTTTCTCACCTCATCCATGTCTGCCATTCTGCCGGTGATAATGCTGTTGATCTCGTTCAGCGTCTTCATATCGATCACGGGCTGATCCGGGAGCTTATCGATCTTTTCCTTCACCACCTGATCGGAAACGCCCTTCAGATGTCCTAGATACCCCAGAGTGATCTCTGTTTCCTTCTTATGGTACTTTGCATTGAAGGCCTCCATCTTTTCCGAGACTCCGGGGATATTCATGATACCCGGGATGACCTGGATATCCCTTATAAACTCCTGATACAGATCTCTCAGGCTGGAGAGTGCTCTGGATCCCCCCTTCTTTGCATCACCGATCCGCTCCTCTGCCGTTCGAAGGAGATACTCTCCGCGGCTTCCCAGCATGAAGGTCAGGAACTCCGCTGCATCCTGCTCTGACTTCTTTTGCAGAACCTGTTCGAATTTGTCATTCTCCAGAACGATCCGAAGACGCACTACCTCATTCACCAGCTCGTTATCGTTCTCCATCTGTTTTTCGGGATCCGTCTCAAAGAAGGACGGCTCCTTTTGGATCAGATCGTTCAGGTTCATCAGGAGGGTTTCCCGCTTCTTGGTGATCATCTGTCTGTTCGTCTCCTGAGCCTGCAGGGCCGCAGAAGCTTTTTTCCAGATACTGTCTCTGCTCCGGATGACCTCCTTCACCACAAGTCCCTGTTTCTGGATATCGCTCTTTACTTTCTCATACTGTTCCGGATTTTTCCCGGACTTCTCCAGATCAGAAGCCATCATGAAAAGCTCGATCATCTTCTCCCGCTCTACCCGGTACTGTTCCTCAAGCTCCAGATACCGGTCTTTCCCCTCCTTCAGGAAGGCAGCGTAGGCGCGGCTGTTCTCATCATAAACCTGCCATGCCTCCTGATCCGTCTTCTTCAGATCGAGAACTGTCTCCATCAGCTGCACGAAAGGTTTGTCCGTTTCCAGCCTGTCCTGGATCACCTGATTGTTGGCCTGTCTGATCAGTTCCCGTTCCATCTCCTCCTTCTGCCTGCGGATCTCCTCCGCCTTGCCGCGGATCTCGGAAAGGAGCTTTTCTTCCTCTTCTTCGGTTTCCAGACCTGTATAGCGTTCCTCAAACACAAATCTCTGAATCCACTGCAGGCGGTTCCTTACAGAAGCAAGCTTTGTCTCCCGCTCCTCCTGCTGCTTCGCCAGAAGGGCCTGATCTGCTTTCTTTTTGGTTTTCTTTTTGCCTTCCTCTTCTTCCTCGTAGTTTGCCAGCACAAGATATGCTTTGGCATATTTGATCCGGTAGCGAAGCTCCGGCTCCTGGAGCTCCGGCGCTTTCACGGATTTGTCCGCAGTATGGGCGATCCGCATCTTCTCCTTTGACCGTTCTGTAGCGATCTTATCCAGCGTTTTATGTACTTTCTGATAACCCTCTCCGATCAGCTTGTTCTCCAGCTGCGGAAGATAGGTCTTTTTCAGATCCGCCAGGGTTTTTTTGACATATTCCAGATCGTTTGTTCTGGAAAACGCTGTCCAGTCGTAATCTTCCGACGTCTGCTGCATGGCATGATCCAGATACGCGGCACATCTGAGGGCCAGGAGCGATGCTCTGCGGAGAGTCCGGACCTCATTTGTGACTCCCATGATCCGGTCTGCCTGAGCGTCCTCTTCCTTCGGCTCCGCCGTGAGAACGGATTCAAGATCCCGGATCTCCTTCACCATCTGGGAACGTCCGCTGTTTAGTTCAGTGGTACACTGCACCCGTTTGATGCCGACCTTCCTTCTCAGCTCTTTAAATTTCTCCTCCTGCTTTGTGTCTGTCTGCTTCAGGAGCTTTTTATCAAAGAGGATGGCCTTGATCCGGTTCTCCATCTTCTCCGCCAGAGCCTTTGCCTCCACGGCCGGGCCTTCTGTCATCAGCTTCTCCAGAGCCGGCATCTCTTCGGCTGTCTTTTGCTCGATCACGGAGTACTGCACGTTAAAAGCGTTCCAAAGCCGTTTCTGGAAATCATTCGCGGCTGTCATCTGATCTACCGCCTTCTTCTGAACCTCAGGGAGCATCTCCTCCTTATTTTCATTAAAATAATCGTACGCGGACTGAAAGATGTCAGCAGCCTTCATGAGGTCCGCAGGGGTGATGAGGAGGATCCCCGCCTCCGAAAGGTCCTTTTTCTCATAGCTTTCCACGGCGGCCTTAATGCTCTCCAGGAATACATCCATACTTTCCTGACGGTTCCGGATAATCCCTTCCTGGGCATCCTTATTATCCAGCATCCTCTGCTGTTTCAGCCGTGCCTCCCGGACCTCCTCTTCCCGTTTTTTCAGTTCGTTTTTATACTCATTCACGTAGTGTTCAATGTTGAACTTTACGCAGCCAAGAGGGCTCCCCTGATGATTAAAGCCTCCTTCTCTTTCCAGGTGTTTGTCGTTGAAATAATTTTTTATTTCCTCCGGATATACCCGATTCTCATCAAAGTAGATCTTCTTTCTGTGCTCCCGGAAGATGGCTTCTATCCGCCCGAAATCTACCTCCTCTTTCTTTTGTTCCGTGAGATCGATCTCCTTCCCCGGAACGATGATATTCCCCTTCTCGTCAAAGGTTTCCTTGTATTTCCAATAAGTATCGGAAGAATAATAACGGATCAGAAGCTCCTTTTCTTCTTTTTTCAGTTCCCAGAGATCCTCCTTGGAGAAGCCTTCTTCATTTGGCTTTTCTTTGGACCGGTCTCTTCCCATAAGCTTAAAATACCGGGCTTCCTTATCCTCGTCGCTCAGGTTATAGCGCCATTCGATGAGCTGCATGCCGAAAAGCTTTTTCTTATCCTCATCCTCCAGCATGTCCACTTTACCCTTGGGAGAGATCTGCTGCTGGAGGCTTTGATCTGACCGGAGGATCTCCAGCTGGAGCTGCTTCTCCCTTGTCATGTCAAACTCGTCTACGGGGATGGGAAGCTGCAGAAGCTCTCTTCCGATCTTCTTGGCTTCGCTCAGCTTCTCCTCTTTTCTCCATTCCGCCTTTTTTCTTTCCAGCCCCTCATGATAGAGTGTCCTCATTTCCTGCCAGAGCCTGTACTTACGGAGCTTATTCTCCCTCTTCAAAAACTCTTCATAAAGGGACTTCGGCACAGACAGGTTATCGCCTCCCGCGTCATCCCGGAGCTTCTCCTGCTTGATGATCTCATAGTCGGCTTCGATCTGCCGCATATTGTAGTCAGCATCACTCGAATAGAAGAACAGAGCCTGCTCCTCCTGCATGCTCTTCGCCTTCTGCCGGATCTCCGTCTCATAAAGCCTTGCCAGGCGCTGATCTTCAATGGCGTTCGGATTAAAATTCCCTGCTTCCATGCGCCGGGTCAATGCTTCGAAATCCGCGATCCTGTTTTCCAAAAGCCGAAGCCGCAGTTCTTCCTTCTGCCTGTTCTTTTCCAGTACACCGGCCGGAAGGGTCCCGGAAGCTTTCATCTTTTTCAGGCGTTCCCGGCGATATCTGGTATAGTTGGCATCCTGAATGCATCTCTTCAGTTCCTTCAGGAGATACTTGTGCGCATGATACTGTTCGGAATTTACGGCCACCTCGTGTATTTCCGTCTGCTGGGGATCAAGGTTGCTCAAAAAGGGAACCTCAACTCTCTCGCTTTGTTCCTTAAAAAGGTCGGCTCTTGCCTGCTGGGTCACAAAGCGCTGGACACTCCGGTAATTCTTGTGGAGCACCTCGGGATTAAACATGGTGCCTCTTTCGGTAATCCCGGCCGTGATCTGATCCTTGTAATAGCGGTTGATCTCTCTTTCTTTTTCCCGGACAGTATTGTACGCCTGGAAGTATTCCGCCAGGATCGCCTCCTTGTCGCCCTCGGCCTGCGTCTGCAGAGCACTGAACGTCAGCTTATAACCGGATTTTGCCTGGTTCTCTCTCAGCGTCCGTTTCTGGGCCTTCGTCTGACCCGTAAGGGTCTTGGTATTCACCCATCCCGCGTTGAATTCCAGATCCGTGTCCTCCCGAAAGGTCATTCCGTTCATCCGGAAAAGATTTCTGATCATCGTTTTCCGGGCTTCCACGCCTTCGTTCATTTTCTCGACTTCATACCGATCCGCGGGCGTGGTATCCTCGATATGGGGAAACACTCTGGCCAGAGCTTCCCGTTTTACCATATCCGTGTAAAGCATGCGGAAATTCTGCATGCCGGCGTTCACATCCATGAAATCCCGATGAAGCCGCTCTCCCCGGAGGCTCTGCTGCATCTTCTTTATGGCACCTACCGGATTTTTCCGGAAGCTTTTCAGGTAGTCTTTTACAAAGGATTTCTGATTCCCGGAAGGAGGATCAAAATGGAATTCTCTCTCCGGAAGGAAGGCTGTCACAAGGCGGGCAAGGACCTCCTCCCGCTGCTCCGCAGGCTGGTAATTCTGCAGAAGATCCGGATGCTGGGCCAGCGTCTCCTGCACCGTCTCCCGCACCTCATTGTCAAAGACCCTGCAGTTTCCAAGAAGCTCTCCGTATTCATAAGCCAGGGATGCCTTGCTGTCGGAAAGTTCCTGCCCCGGATTCTCCCTCTGGTATCTGGCTTTAACGGCTTCCATTATGGTGTTTTTCCGGGTCGCGTGATGCTCTTTGTCCTTGTGATAGATCCGCTCCGTGGATTCCTTCATGGAAAAAAGAGAAAAGCCCTTTGCCTTCAGGACTTCACTCCCGTTCTTCATCCGGTGGATCCTCTGCTCCGCCGCCTGCGTGGTGTCATATTTCAGATAGTCGTTGATATGAGCACGCTGTCTATTGATGCTCTCTGCCTGTCTGCGTTCCTCTTCTCTGGCTTTTACTCTGTTGGCATTCTCATTATGCACATCGTTGATATAATTCGGCCGAAACTGCTCATCCATCGTTTTTTCCTCCCCTGCTACTCTTCTTCATCCTCATCGAATACAGCCTCCAGCGCCGTATCCAATATCGTCAGATCCATGGTATATTCCGCCATTTCCTCCCCCTTTGCAGAAGGAACAGCGGACAGCAGTTCCGCCGTTCTCTCATCCAATGCCGCAAGGGATAATTCGGTCCTCCCCGGGTATTTCTCAGTGGCCTTCTCAAATGCTGAGGAAAAGAGTCCTTCCGGGACCATGGGATCCTCCGTATCATTGAATACCCAGGAAAGATAGAGCTTTCCCTCCGACGACTCCGTAAACAGCCCTGCCACACATTCCCCGTCTTCGATCTTCACGAAGGAAAGTTCCGGATCCAGCTGTGTGGTATTCACGGGACTTATCCCGGACTCCGCCAGGTCTTTTTCGATCCGCTCCGAAAAGCGCTCCTTTTCCTCTTCCGAGAGATCCTTGAGCGAACGGATCCCCTCCCGGTTCCCCTTGACCTTTGCAAGCTTTTCCGCATCCGAAAGCTTCAGGGTAAACCAGGATCTGAATCCTTCCCTTTTTTCCATACCGAAATGCTCTGCCATACGGATCAGCGCAGGAGCATCGGAAGGCAGCACCGAAAGGGAAAATCTGGTGTATCCCTTTTGTCTGGTCCTCAGGAGCGATTCCAGCAAAAGGTCCGTCCCCAGTCCTTTCTGCTGAAGATCCTCCCGGATCCCGAGATAGCGAAGAGATGCGTCTCTCCCGAATGCGGTCAGCATACAGACTCCCGCATCTTCTTCCTCTTTCGTCAGATAGAAGGAAAGGATCCCCTTTTCCTGGTTTTCGTCTGTAAATTCTCTGATTGCCATAATCCTCTCTCCTTTCAGGGTTACTTTACAATTCTTTTGCCCAATCACCTGTCTCCTCAGGTCCTTTATATGTGAAACACAAAGTAGTAATATCATCAAACTGCTCAGTTTCGCCGGAAAACTCCGCGATCCTCTGCCGTACGAGTGCATCCAGTTCCTTCTCCGTGGATATTGCAACGATCTCCTGCACATAGCTTTTCATCTTCTTTGACATGGTCTCAAAGGATTCCGCCAGAACCTGAATATCATGATAAAGATTCCAGAATTCATCGTCGGTCTGATCCGACGCCCAGATATTAAGCTGCAGGAGGCTGTCCTTGTCCTTCCTGTTCTACCGTTTTATTCAACATATTGAGCTGCACATGCGAAACGATTAGAAAGGCAAATCCCATGCACAGAACAACAATAACAACCAGTCGGATCAGTTTTCCTGCCAGTCCCTTTGGCATGATGTCAGAGATTTTCTTCATTTGCGTTTTCGGGAGAGTTCTCTATCTCTATAAAATCATCAAGCTCCCCATCCAGCTCCTGCTTAAGCTGCGGTGCAGTTTGAATATCAACCGCCCCCTCGATCGACACGTTCAGAACATTACCGTTTTTCTCTTTTTTTACTGTCATTTATCCACACCTCCATTTTCGGTTCTGCTTCCTTCATAGACCGGTTTTTCTCATCCCGGCTTTTAGTCAAAAAAAGCACATCCACCGGTCTCATCCGAATGGATATGCTTTTCAACGATCCTTCATGTTAAAACGATACAGATATCAAGATCTCAACCCCCTTATTTTCCCTATTGTACCTTCTATTCCGGGAAGTTTCAAGAAAAACTGCTAATTAGGTCGTTTGTCAAACGACCATTTTTCAGAGCCATTATGTTATTATCCTATCAGAGGTTGAGGGCATCGTGGATGTACCAGGGCTCGCTGCCTCTTTATCTTTAGTGGATGAAAGAAGTGCTGATTTATGCCAAAAAAGCATCTCAGGTTAATTCCCTCTGGGCATTTTCTATACTTTGTATTTTTTCAACCTGCGCTCCCGAAGTTTTATACCTATGAATTAGATATAAAACCTTCAAACGCCCTAAAATACAGTGTTTTTATCCGCCTGAGAACTTGACTTTTCTGCTCCATAGATATAAAATATATCTATGGAGGAGGTCATATGC
>JAZOTN010000017.1:0-22747 GCA_045657665.1 Lachnospiraceae bacterium
TTATACGATGATTTGGAGAGAATGGCAACGATTTTCCGTAATATCTCGTAAATTTGCTTCACATATTATTCAAACTAAACGCAACACCTTTTCCGTCAGACTTAACGCAACACATTGTTGCGTTTATTTTGAAAAATTACCTTCCGGGGAAAAAGTGACAATAAGGCCGGAATGCATTGTCTTTTGTCACGGATTTGTGATATAATAATGTGATTTCGAGTGGTTGTTTCAGCGAGGGGAAGACGTGACACGGATCAGACAGGGAAACTACGAAAAAATGGGAGCGATTCAGACGGGGTCGGATGCGACCTTTACTTTCGCGTCTCCAAACGGAGAGGACTGTGCTGTGGTTCTTTACCGAAGGGATGCGGATAAAAAGCCGATGGTTTTCCGCGTGCCAAAGAGCTTCCGGATCGGGTCGCTCTATTCCGTGCAGATACGGAATGTATCCCTTGATGACTATGACTATAATTACCGGATCGGCGGAAAGATTGTAACGGATCCTTATGCGGAGCGGATCTTCGGCCGTGAAAAATGGGCGGATGTTTCGCGCCTTTCCACGACAGAGCCTCTTCGGAGCGGTATTTTACATGAGGACTATGACTGGGAAGGGGATGAAAGACCCCAGCTTTCCGACGGGGAAATGCTTCTTTATAAGCTTCATGTTCGTGCATTTACCATGGAGGGGATCGCGAAGGGAAAACGGAAAGGCACCTTTGCGGGACTGATGGATGCAATCCCTTACTTAAAAGACCTTGGTGTTACTGCTGTGGAGCTGATGCCGGTCTATGAATTTGAAGAACTCCTTCCCGCGGAGAAAAAACCGGTATACCTTAATTACGCGGAGTGGAAGGAACAGGAAAACAACGCGGAAGAGGACGGAAAAAAGGAAGATCAGGGAGAATCGGAAGAGAGCACCTATCGGCTTAATGTCTGGGGATATCGCGACGCGGACTACTTTGCGCCGAAAGCATCCTATGCTTTTTCGGATGATCCGGCGACAGAACTTCGTGATCTCATCAGAGAACTTCACCGTAACGGAATGGAATGTGTCCTCGAGTTTTTCTTTTCCGAGACGGTTCCAGGGAGTTTTCTTCTGTCGGTTCTCAAATACTGGGTCAGAGAGTACCATATAGATGGCGTACATCTCCTCGGGCATCAGCTTCCCATCCGCGATATCATTGAGGATCCGCTCCTTTCCGATACGAAAATCTTTTACATGGGATTTTCCCAGGAGTATATCTCCGGGAATAAGGAAAAGAACCGGCTGTTTGTATACAACGATGAATACCTCTATCCGGCGCGTAAAATGTTAAACCGTCTGGAAATGAACCTTGGCGAGGTGATCCAGCAGATCGTGAAAGATCATCCGGCACAGGGGTTTGTCAATTACATTACCAGCAACAACGGTTTTACCATGTATGACCTCTTTGCATACAGTGAGAAACACAATGAGGCCAACGGCGAGGGCGGTTCAGACGGTTCCAACTGGAATTACAGTGCAAATTACGGGGAAGAGGGAAAGAGCCGGAAGAAGCAGGTCAATGCGGACCGTGAAAGACAGATCCGGAATGCTTTCTCGCTCCTTCTTCTTTCAAAGGGTGTGCCCCTGATCTATGAGGGCGATGAAGTCATGAACAGCAAGGGTGGAAACAACAACACCTACTGCCAGGACAATGCGGTTTCCCATGTGACCTGGTCAAAACGCACCCGAAACCTGGAGATGCTGTCTTTTGTCAAGAAACTGATCGCTTTCAGGAAGGCACATCCGGTGCTTTCGGACCGGAATGTTCCAGGACGATCCGTCCGTGCGGTGAGCGGGCTTCCAGAGATTTCCTATCACGGTGAAAATGCCTGGATCCAGGGCCCCGAGTACGGGCACTGTTCCATCGGTATCCTCTACTGCGGAGAATATGTGGAAGGTGCTCCGGGTAAGATGGATGACCTGATCTATATCGCCTACAATTTTATGGGTGGTCAGCAGGCGCTTGCCCTTCCGAAACTTCCCTTTGAGGGGGAATGGTATAAGGTGATGGATACTGCCGCAGAGGAACCTTTCCTTCCGGAACCGGAACGTACCAGGGATCAGCGCGTTTATCTGCCGGGACGTTCAATCCGTATCTACATCGGAAAAAAGAAATGAGCAAAGCATGGCAGCATTTTTGCACGATCACACATCACAGGCATCTGGTGCGTCACTACTGCTTTATGGCAGGTCTTTACTGGCAGGGTTTAACGCACGATCTCACCAAGTATTCCTGGGTCGAATTCCGTGTTGGAGCAAAATACTATCAGGGGAACCGGAGCCCGAACAATGCCGAAAGAGAGGCGATCGGCTATTCCACGGCCTGGCTTCACCATAAGGGGCGAAACAAGCATCATCTGGAGTACTGGGTGGATTACGGTCTGGGGGAAGTGAAGGGGCTGGTCGGTATGCGGATGCCGGTGCGGTATGTGGTGGAGATGTTCTGCGACCGTATCGCTGCCTGCCGGACGTACATGAAAGACGATTATCGTGATGACAGCCCTTACAATTACTATCAGAAGGGCAAAGCTTATCATATGCTTCACGACCGTACCAGATCGCTCCTCGAGGAACTTCTTGAGCACCTTAAGGACCACGGCGAGGAGGATACGTTCCGTTACATCCGGGAGCATATCCTGACAAAAGAGTATATCGCCGAATACGAAAACGAGATCATTACCGGGAAAACCGGAGAAGGATTGTGATTTTATGAGTACAGACGAAAAGAAGACATTATTCAGCGGCATGCAGGCGACCGGAACGCTGCATCTCGGGAACTACCTCGGAGCGCTGAAAAACTGGGTTGCGCTTGCTGATGAATATAACTGCATCTACGGGATCATGGATCTTCATTCCCTGACGGTAAGGCAGGATCCGCCGGAATTCAGGCAGAACGCGAAGAAGCTTTATACGCTTTATGTGGCGGCCGGACTTGATCCCGAAAAGAGCATCGTTTATTATCAGTCCCATGTCAGTGCGCATGCGGAACTGTCCTGGATTTTGAACTGCTTTACTTATATGGGCGAGCTTTCCCGCATGACGCAGTTCAAGGACAAATCCCAAAAGCATGCGGACAATATCAATGCGGGGCTTTATACGTATCCGGTTCTGATGGCGGCGGACATTCTCCTTTATCAGGCCCATGCGGTGCCGGTAGGCGCTGACCAGAAACAGCATGTGGAGCTCTGCCGTGATATTGCGCAGCGTTTCAACGGCATATATGGGGATGTGTTTACGGTGCCGGAGCCCTTTATCCCGAAGACGGGTGCGAGAGTGATGAGCCTTTCCGATCCGGAAAAGAAGATGAGCAAGTCCGAGGAGAATCCGAATGCGACGATCCTGGTGCTGGACGACCGGGATACGATCATCCGGAAGTTCAAGCGCGCCGTGACGGATTCTGAGACGGAAGTGCGGTTCGATCCGGAGAAAAAACCCGGTGTCAGCAACCTGATGACGATCTATTCCTGCATGAGAGGATGTTCTCTGGAAGAAGTCGGGAGAGAATTTGAAGGAAAAGGCTACGGTGATTTTAAGGTTGCGGTCGGTGAGGCGGTGGCGGATCATTTCGCTCCGATCCAGAAGCGTTATGACGAGCTCTTAAGTGAAAAGACCTATATTGAGAAGAGCATCAAAGAAAACGACGAGAAAGCGGCCTATATCGCCAATAAAACGCTCCGCAAGGTGAAGAAGAAGGTCGGCCTCACGGAGAAACCGTAAAACTTTAGAAAGATTTTAGAATTAAGAGGATGGTTTTATGCTATACTTAAGACCATCCTTTTTTTGTGTGTTTTTCTTGCTCCCGTTTTTTCTTTGGGAGGTTATTTCCAGATGTACAGTGTGGTAAATACTGCGGCGGTCAGCGGGATCGACAGTGTGCCGATCCGCGTGGAGGCGGACGTGAGCGACGGCATGCCGCAGTTTAATATGGTAGGTTATCTTTCCTCGGAGGTAAGAGAAGCCAGGGAACGTGTGACGACAGCACTTCGGAACAGCGGGTTTCCGCTGCCCGTGAAGCATATCACGGTAAACTTATACCCGGCGGATATGAAGAAGTCCGGGACGGGGTTTGATCTGCCGGTTGCTCTTTCAATCCTGACAGCGCTTGGGATCATACCGGAGGAAATGCTGAATGGTCTTCTTGTGATCGGAGAAGTGAATCTCTGCGGCGGAGTGCAGAGCGTTCCGGGAGTGCTGCCAATCGCGGCGGAAGCTGCGCGGCAGGGGATTTCTTCTGTTATGGTACCTTATGGAAATCACAGTGAAGCATCGCTTGTGGAAGAACTCCGGGTCATCCCTGTGAGGACGTTAAAGGAAGCGGTTTCATTTCTGACGGGAAGCGGGGATCTTTCCCCGGAGGAGGCGCCGGAAGAAGGCGTGGAGGAGGATTCGCCGGAACCGGATTTTTCGGACATCAGCGGGCAGAGGATATTAAAACGCGCATGCGAGGTGGCCTGTTCCGGCATGCATAATCTCATCATGATCGGGCCACCTGGCGCAGGGAAAAGCATGGCGGCCCGGCGGCTGCCTTCAATCCTTCCGCCCATGGATTTTGACGAACGGATGGAACTCTCCAAGATCCGCAGTGTGGCTGGACTTTTTCGAACGGAGGATGCGAAGAAGAGCACGCGGCCTTTCCGGTCACCGCATCACACGATATCGCCCCAGGCAATGGCGGGAGGAGGCACATTTCCGAGACCGGGAGAGATCTCTCTCGCCCATAACGGGATACTGTTTTTGGATGAGCTGACGGAATTCTCATCGGGTTCTCTGGAACTCCTCCGACAGCCGATGGAAGAGCATGAAGTGACCCTGGCAAGGGTTGCGGGGAGCTGTACATATCCCGCAAAATTCATGCTGGCGGCGGCAATGAATCCGTGCCTGTGCGGGTATTTCCCGGACCGGAACCGGTGCCGATGCACGGAGCGCCAGCTGGAACGCTTTATCGGAAAAATCAGTGAGCCCATCATGGATCGGATCGATATCTGTGTCGAGACGCAGCCGGTCACGTATGAGGAACTGTCGGGGAAAAAGGATGAGGAGAGTTCCGCCATGATCCGGAGCAGGGTTGAGGAGGCGCACCGTATCCAGAGAGAGCGCTATGAAAAAGAAACGTTCCGGTTCAACAGTGAGATCCCGGCGGCGGACATTTCGCGCTATGTACGGCTCGGGGAAAAAGAAAAGAAATACATGGAAGAGGTGTTTGAGCGCCTTTCGCTCTCTGCCCGTGGATATCATAAGATCCTGAAGGTTGCGCGTACGATTGCTGATCTTTCCGGGAAAAAGGAGGTCGGGATCGCGGAACTTTCCGAGGCAGTCTGTTACCGGGGACTCGATAAACGTTTCTGGCAGGGGAGGGGGTGAGAAGATGGAAGAATATGCATATGACATCTGGCTTTCTCAGATCCCCGGCATGAATTCCCGAAAGATTGAAAGGATCCTTCTTTCCTGCGGCAGTGCGAGAGAGTGTTTTAATATGAAGAAAAGCGAGCTGGAGAAAATATACGGGATCACGGAAAAGGACGTGGAGTCGATCCTTTCCGGAAGGCAAAACATAGAGCCGGAGGAATTTCCGGAAAAGCTGAAAAGAGAGGGGATCAGCGTGGTAAAAAAAGGAGAAAACGGGTATCCAAAGTCACTGCTTCAGATCTCGGAGCCGCCGTATCTGCTCTATGTCAGGGGTAAACTTCCCGATCCGTCGAAGGTTTCTGTTGCAATCGTCGGAGCAAGAGCGTGCAGTGAGTACGGAAGGGCTATGGCAAGGACCGCTGCAAGGGCGCTGTCAGAGGCCGGCGTAACGGTTGTCAGCGGCATGGCATCGGGGATTGATGCCTCTTCCCATCTCGGGGCGCTGGATGCGGGCGGTGAAACAGTCGCCGTGCTCGGGAACGGACCGGACATCTGTTATCCGAAGTCCTCCCGGAATCTTTATGAACGACTCGTTTCTTCTGGCGGGATCATTTCCGAGTATGCACCCGGAGTGGAGCCGGAGGCATGGCGTTTTCCGATGCGGAACCGCATCATCAGCGGCCTTTCGGACGCGGTGATCGTGGTGGAAGCAAGGACCCGTTCCGGATCTCTCATCACGGCGGATTATGCGCTGGAACAGGGAAAGGATATCTATGCGTTTCCGGGACGCATTACGGATGCCCTTTCCGGTGGAACAAACCGTCTGATCCGTCAGGGGGCTTACCCGGTGGTTTCCGTGGAGGATCTCCTCCGTGACCTTCGGATCGGTACCGAAAAAATCGCGGAAAAATCGGAGGCTCAAAAAAATACACTTGCAAAGGATGAAATGGTGGTGTATAGTTGCCTTGATTTCGTGCCGAAAAATCTGGAGCAGCTGATGGAGGAAACAAAGATGCCTCTTCCGGCCCTCTCGGAGACCATTTTCGCCTTACGGAAAAGGGGATTTTGCGAGGAAACATTCCAGAATCATTACCGGCGCGGATACTGAACAAAAAGGAGCATTCCAAGCTATGGCAAAGTATCTGGTAATCGTGGAGTCTCCCGCGAAAGTCAAAACGATCAAGAAGTTTCTGGGCAAGAATTACGAAGTATGCGCATCCAACGGACATGTCCGGGATCTTCCGAAGAGTCAGATGGGGATCGACACGGAACACGACTTCGACCTGAAGTATATTACGATCCGCGGAAAAGGAGAGATCCTCTCCAAGCTTCGAAAAGAAGTGAAGAAAGCAGAACGGATCTATCTCGCAACCGACCCGGACCGCGAAGGAGAGGCTATTTCCTGGCACCTTTCCCAGGCGCTTAACCTGACAGACAAGGAAGTACAGAGGATCACCTTCAATGAGATCACACAGAACGCAGTAAAGACTTCGCTGAAGAATCCGAGGCAGATCGATATGAACCGCGTGGATGCCCAGCAGGCACGCCGCGTATTGGACCGTCTGGTGGGTTATAAGATCAGTCCGCTTCTCTGGGCAAAAGTGAAGCGCGGTCTCTCCGCCGGAAGAGTGCAGTCCGTTGCACTCCGTATCATCTGTGACCGGGAGGATGAGATCAATGCGTTTATCCCGGAGGAATACTGGACGATGGACGCGGAGATCGCTGTGAAAGGGGAAAAGAAACCCCTTGCCGCAAAGTTCTACGGGGATGAAAAGGGTAAGATCGACCTGAAAGATCAGGAGCAGGTCAAGGCCATTGAAAAAGAGATCAAAAAAGCCGCTTTTAAGGTGCTGGAAGTGAAAAAGGGAGAGCGGGAGAAGAAAGCGCCTCTTCCGTTTACCACCAGTACTCTTCAGCAGGAAGCTGCAAAACGGCTTAATTTTTCCACGCAAAAGACCATGCGGATCGCGCAGCAGCTGTATGAAGGAGTGGAACTGAAAGGACAGGGTACAATCGGTCTCATCACGTATCTTCGTACGGATTCCGTCCGTATTTCAGAGGAAGCCGAGGCTGCAGCGAAAGAATTTATAAAGAAGGCGCACGGAAAGGATTACGTATCGGAGAGCTCTTCGGGGAAGAAAAACGGTGCCAAGATTCAGGATGCGCATGAAGCGATCCGGCCGACGGATGTGAACAGGATTCCTTCCGGGCTGAAGGATCTCCTTTCCAGAGACCAGTTCCGTCTCTATCAGCTGATCTGGAACCGTTTTATTGCGAGCCGGATGACGAGCGCGAAATATGAGACGGCAACGGTGCGTATCGGAGCCGGAAAATATCGGTTTCAGGCGGCTGCTTCAAAGCTCGTTTTTGACGGCTTTATGTCGGTGTACATCGGAGATGATGATGAAAAGAGCCAGGGAAATATCCTGATCGGTACCCTTTCTGCAAAGAGCGAACTATCGCTCCAGAAACTCGAGAGCAAGCAGCGTTATACGCAGCCCCCGGCGCATTTTACTGAGGCATCACTCGTGAAGACGCTGGAAGAGCTCGGAATCGGACGCCCGAGTACCTATGCACCGACGATCACAACGATCCTTGCCCGGCGTTATGTGACGAAAGAAAACAAAAACCTTTATATGACAGAACTCGGGGAAGCTGTGAATGCCATTATGAAGCAGTCGTTCCCGACCATTGTGGACGAGCACTTCACAGCAAATATGGAGTCGCTCCTTGACAAGATCGAAGAGGGGGATATCCCCTGGAAGACCGTGGTGGAGAACTTCTATCCGGATCTCGAAGAGGCAGTCGGCATTGCGGAAAAAGAACTCGAAAAGGTGGAGATCCGCGATGAGGTGAGCGACGTACAGTGCGAAAACTGCGGCCGCATGATGGTGATCAAATACGGCCCGCACGGGAAGTTTCTTGCGTGTCCCGGATTCCCGGACTGCCGCAATACCAAGCCTTATCTTGAAAGGATCGGCGTAGCATGCCCGAAATGCGGCAAGGATGTAGTGCTGAAAAAGACAAAGAAAGGCCGGAAGTACTTCGGATGCGAGGACAACCCGGCATGTGATTTTATGTCCTGGCAGAGACCGCTGGAGAAGAAATGCCCGAAGTGCGGCACTTATCTTGTGGTGAAAGGACAGCGGGCGGTCTGCGCAGACGAGAAATGCGGATACGTGGAGGAGTACAAACCGGAAGAAAAGTAGGCTGAAAAACCACTATCTTTCGGACATCATAAAAAATATCAGGCAAGTTTTCAGTTTTTTCTTGTTTTTTTTCGAAAATGGTTGTATAATAGCATCACTTCACAGGAGGAAGGAATGAGCGTACAGTTACTCGATAAGACGAGGAAGATTAATAAACTGTTACATAACAATAACTCGTCGAAGGTCGTGTTCAACGATATCTGCGAAGTGCTGACGGAAGTTCTGGATTCCAATGATCTCGTGATCAGCCGGAAAGGAAAGGTGCTCGGGACGAGCCACTTCGGCGGGAAACCGACGATCGCCGAACTGATTACGGATCCTGTCGGGGGCTTTATCGATAAGGAACTCAATGAACGGCTTCTCGGGATCTTGTCGACCAAGGAAAACGTGAACCTTGAAACACTCGGCTTTGGAGATGAGGTCAGCGAAGACCGGGCGATCATCACACCGATCGATATTGCGGGGGAGAGGCTCGGTACACTCTTTGTTTACCGGCGGGATCGTCAGTTTGATATCGACGACATTATCCTCTGCGAATACGGCGCTACGGTGGTCGGACTCGAGATGATGCGTTCCGTGAATGAGGAGAACGCGGAAGAAACGAGGAAGTTGCAGATCGTAAAATCGGCGATCAATACATTGTCTTTCTCGGAGCTGGAAGCGATCATCCATATTTTCGACGAGCTGGACGGCATGGAGGGGATTCTGGTTGCCAGCAAGATTGCGGACCGGGTCGGGATCACAAGATCAGTGATCGTAAATGCGCTCCGCAAATTCGAGAGCGCGGGTGTGATCGAATCGAGGTCCTCCGGCATGAAAGGAACCTACATCAAAGTGCTGAACGACGTTGTCTTTGATGAATTGGCAGCGATCAAGAAACAAAACAGAAGATAAGAAACCCGATAACCTATAGAGAAACGGATTTAGATGAGCTAAACGGATTTGGAGCTTTCCAAATCCGTTTTTGCATAGAAAAATGCTTCGTATTTTTCTATGCAAAAACAAGATGCGCACTCGCGCGCATTGTAGATGATGCTAAAGCATCCGCGCTCGGCGCGACGGTCAGAAACGATGGATCGTTTCCGACCGATATACAGGGGCACAAACAACATACGCACTCCGGATAAATCAACATTAAACAGTTGATTTTGTGGATAAAATATAAAAAACTACAACATCATGTGAAAAAGTTCTTGTCAAAAAATATATTTTGAATATAATTAAATCTGGATGAAAGGAGTAGGACATGATCAGTTCAAATGCATTTAACTACATCAACGTCCTGGACAAGGCCATGGACGCGAGCTGGGAGCGTGAAACGATCCTCGCGAACAACCTTGCGAATGTCAACACACCGAATTACAAAAGGCAGGATCTCGACTTCGAGGCAGTGCTGGAGTCGGAACTCGGGAAGTCCAAATATACTTCTCTTGATGCGAAGATCGCTGACATTCATCACCATCATCTGATCCCGCGTATCTATACGGACTACGCGAATTTCTCCTACAGGCTTGATAAAAACAATGTGGATGTGGATACGGAGAACGTGGAGCTTGCATCCGAGCAGATCCGTTACCGGACGCTGGAAGATGCGGTGGATTTCGATTTTCAGGGGCTGAAGACAGCCATGAGCAACGGTTCATAAATAGGAGGAGCGGATCATGGGACTTTTTCAATCATTTGATATCAGCGCCAGCGGCATGACCGCGGAACGTTTCCGCATCGATGTCATCGCGGAAAACGTGGCGAATGTTAATACAACCAGGGCACAATCGGGAGAACCCTATCGCCGAAAAATTGTTACATTTGCGGAAAAGAAGGTGACGCCCTTTACGGATGTGCTCGCGCGTTCGAGACAGGCATATCTCGGCAACGGCGTCAAGGTTTCCCACGTGTACGAGGACGAGGAGAACGAGTTTATCATGGAATACGACCCGTCACATCCCGACGCGGATGAGAACGGTTATGTCTCGTATCCCAACGTCAATATTGTGACGGAGATGACGAACCTCATTGATGCGAGCCGCGGGTATGAGGCGAATACGACGGCATTTGAGGCGGCAAAATCACTGGCGACCACCGGCCTTTCCATCGGAAAAGGCTGATCGTTAATGTAAGGAGCATGGCATGACAGCGATTACTGAGCTTACCAACGTTTCTTCCAACATCATCAAGAACACCGCAGATGCATGGAAGGTAGGGAAAAGAGAAGACAGCTTCGACGACGCGCTATCCGGCGCGATGAAGATGATCAAAGAGACAAACGGCTACTGGAACAAGGTCTCCGAGGAAGAGGTGCGTTTTGAACTCGGAGAAGCCGTAAATACACATGATCTGCAGATCGCGCAGGAAAAGGCGAACGTTGCGCTGCAATACACGATTGCCGTACGTGACAAGGTCCTGGCTGCGTATCGCGAGATCATGCAGATGCAGGTCTGAGAAACATAGGAAACACTGGGTAGAGTGTTTTTTGAGAGGGGTAGATTCTTATGCCGGAGAGATTACAAGGATTATTGGGAAGGATTGCCGAGTGGTGGAAAAAATTCACGACGCGGCAGAAAGCGCTTCTGATCAGCCTTACGGCGATCGTTGTGGTGGCGCTTATTATCCTCGGAGTCGTGGTCAGTAAGCCGAAGATGGTGGTACTGGCGACCTGCGATACGACATCGCAGGCCGGAACGATCAAAGAGCTTCTGGACGGAGAGAGCGTTCAGTACGAGTTGTCCACGGACGGTCTTACGTTCTATGTGGAGGATAAGGATTATGCGACCGCTACGATCCTTCTGGGGTCCAACGGGATCCCCTCGGAAGGATACAGCATCGACAACGTTTTTGACGGCGGTTTTTCCACAACAGAAGCGGATAAGGCGAAGAAATACCAGCTCTATCTTGAAAACAAATATGCAGAGATGCTGGAGACAATCTCAAATGTGGATTCGGCGTCGGTTTCCCTCTCCATTCCGGTGGATGACGGAACGCTCATCATGCGTGAACAGCCTACCTATGCATCCGTGATCTTGACTCTTACGGATCCGATGTCGGATGACGAGGCGGCCGGGATCGCGAAATACATTTCAACCACAGTGGGGAATAAGGACACCGACAGTGTCATGATCCTGGATTCCAACGGCAATGTCTTGTTCTCCGGAAGCGATTCCAGCAGCAGCGCCGGGATCGCGAGCAGCCAGCTCAGCTTCCGCAACAAGCTTGAACAGAGCGTAAAGAGCCAGGTGAAGCAGGTGCTGCTCGGCACAGAGCTTTTCGACAACGTAGAGGTCGGACTCAACCTTTCCATGGACTTCAGCAACAAGGAAGAGGTTGACCACCAGTATTATGTGGCAGAAGGAAATACCCAGGGGTATCTTGACAGCCGCTCCGTTTACGAATCAGAATCCATCGGAGGAAATGCGGCGGTTCCAGGTACTGACTCCAATGATGATACGACCTATGTGATCCGGGACAATGAGTATACGAGTGCAACGATCTCGGATACGACGGAGGATTTCCTTCCGAACGAGAAGATCACAACCACGACGGGTACGGGCGGAAACGTGGATTATACAAATTCTTCACTTTCTGCTGTCGCAACGACCTATATCGTGTATAATGAAGATCAGATGAAGGCGCTTGGCCAGCTGGACGATATGACCTTTGAGGAGTTTGTGGCTGCAAATTCCGACCGGGTACAGCAGGAGCTTGATCCGCAGTTTGTGACGCTTGTCTCAAATGCGACCGGGATCCCTGCGGAGAATATCTCCCTGGTGGCTTATAACGTTCCGTTTTTCCAGTATTCATCAAATACCGGAAGAACACTCACCGATTGGCTCCAGATCATTCTGGTGATCCTGATCTTCGCAATGCTTGGATATGTCGTGATCCGCAGTACGCGGAAGGACAAAAAGGCCGAGGTCGAGCCGGAGCTTTCGGTGGAAACGTTGCTGGAATCCACAAGAGAAGCAGAAGAAGAGCCGCTTGAGGATATCGGCTTCCAGGAGAAGTCCGAGACCAGAATTCTGATCGAGAAATTCGTGGATGAGAACCCGGAGGCAACGGCAGCGCTTCTTCGGAACTGGCTGAATGAGGACTGGGGCTAATTCATGGATGAGGAATTTAACGGCACACAAAAAGCTGCGATTTTGCTGATCACGCTCGGACCGGAGCGCTCCGCCAGCATCTTCAAGCATCTCAAGGAAGATGAGATCGAAGAGCTGACGCTGGAAATAGCAAATACCAGGAGCGTTTCGCCACAGGTGAAGGAAGCAATTCTGGAAGAATTCTATCAGGTCTGCCTGGCGCAGCAATACATCGCAGAAGGCGGTATCGGATACGCGAAAGAGCTTTTGGACAAAGCTCTCGGCGAAGACCGTGCACAGGAAGTGATCACGAAGCTGACCGCGTCTCTTCAGGTGCGTCCGTTTGAATTTGTACGAAAGACCGATCCCAGTCAGATCCTGAATTTCATTCAGGATGAACATCCCCAGACGATTGCCATGATCCTTTCCTATCTGCCGGCATCGCAGGCGTCTACCGTTCTCGGAGCACTGCCGCCTGACAGACAGTCGGACGTGGCGAAACGTATCGCCATGATGGACCGGACATCCCCGGATGTCATCAAGGAAGTGGAGCGGGTTTTGGAAAGAAAGCTTTCATCCCTCATCAATCAGGACTACACAATCGTCGGTGGTGTCGATTCCGTGGTGGCCATCCTCAATACCGTGGACAGAGGAACCGAGAAACACATCATGGAATCCCTCGAGATCGAAGAACCGGAGCTGGCAGACGAGATCCGCAAGAAGATGTTCGTCTTCGAGGATATCCTGCTGCTCGATGACCGTGCGATCCAGAGAGTCCTTCGCGACGTGGAAAACAGCGATCTTGGCGTTGCCTTAAAGGGCGCGAACGAAGAAGTTCAGGGCGTGATCTTCAAGAACCTTTCCAAGCGTCTTGCAGCCATGATCAAAGAGGATATGGACTTCATGGGCCCGGTTCGTATGAAGGATGTCGAGGAAGCACAACAGAAGATTGTCAGCGTGATCCGGAAGCTCGAGGATGCGGGCGAGATCGTCATCAGCAGAGGCGGAGGCGACGAGATCATTGTCTAATGTTTATAAATATTTTGTAGCAAAGGAAAACCCGGACAATACCCGGTATATCGATACAAACGCCATCACCGAAGAACGGATGCGTTTCCATGAGGAGCAGCAGGCCCGGAGAAAAGCGGAAGTGGAGCGTCTTTCCAGGGAGCGCGCGCGAGCGGAAGCAGGAGAAGACGGCGAAGAGGAAACAGAAGGAGAAGAGGGAGAATTCGTTGCGGGACTTACTGCAGACGAGATCGACCCCGAGACCGGCGAGGTGCTTGGTGAAGCGGTCGTCGGCACGGAGGAAGCATTAGAGGAAGAAGAACCGGAGATCCCGGAGGCTTTCCGCGAGATGGCGGAACAGATGATCGCGGAAGCTCAGCAGCAGGCGGAGGATATCCTCTCTGCAGCGAATGAGGAAGCAAAGCAGATCAAGACGAAGGCGCATGAGGAAGGACATGGCGCCGGCTATGCGGAGGGGCAGAAAGCCGCGCAGCAGGAGCTTGCTGAGGGGAAAGCACAGCTGGATCAGATCCGTGCTTCTCTTCAAACAGAACACGATGAAGCAATGAAGGAGCTCGAACCGCAGCTCCTTGCTGTGATTTTACAGGTATTTGAGCGGGTGTTCGGGATCCAGATGGAAGGCAAAAAAGAGATCCTAAGCCACCTCGTGACGAACACGATCCTCGGCGTGGAGGGGGCGAGGGAATTTCGGATCCGCACCGGCACGGAGGACGCGGCGTTTTTAAGTGAGCAGATGCCTGTGATCCGTGAAAAAGTAGGCTCGGACATTTCCGTGGAAGTGATCGCCGACCAGACATTATCCGGGGGGCAGTGTATGATAGAAACGGACAGCGGCATCTTTGACTGCAGCATCGATACCGAGCTTACGAACCTGATCAAAGACTTGAAATCACTTGCACCGTAAGATAAAATCTGATTATGGAATTCCATCTGCAAAAATACCTCCGCGCGGCGGAACGACCGCATTACCGGCATCTGGGCAAGGTGATGAAGATCGTCGGTCTGACGATCGAGTCTGTTGGCCCCGCGGCAAAACTGAATGACCTCTGCAGGATCATCCTGGATGAGGAAACCGGGAAATCCCTGATGGCAGAGGTGGTCGGATTTCGTGACAACCGGATCCTTCTGATGCCTTTTGAGAATACGGAGGGGCTCGGCGTCGGCTGCACGGTCATCAATACAGGGAAACCGCTCTCGATTCCGGTCGGGGATGAGATGCTTGGCCATACACTGGACGGCATCGGGAGACCGACGGACGGAGCGGATTTTTCGAATCTGCCGTATGAATACCCGAGTGAAGCGGATCCGCCGGATCCGATGGACCGCGTGATCATTTCGGAGATCCTTCCCCTTGGTGTCAAGGCGGTGGACGGACTTCTCACAATCGGAAAAGGACAGCGTATCGGCATCTTTGCCGGCTCCGGTGTCGGGAAAAGTACGATCATGGGCATGTTCGCCCGCAATACGAAGGCGGACGTCAATGTGATCGCACTGATCGGCGAGCGCGGGAGAGAGGTCCGCGAATTTGTGGAAAGAGATCTCGGGGAGGAGGGCATGGCCCGTTCTGTCGTGGTCATTGCCACTTCGGATACGCCGGCACTGATCAGGAACCGTGCCGCGAAAACGGCGACCGCTATTGCGGAATATTTCCGCGATCAGGGCAAGGACGTGCTGCTGATGATGGATAACCTGACCCGTTTTTCCATGGCGCAGCGCGAGATCGGACTTGCGTCGGGAGAACCGCCGGTTACGAGAGGTTATCCGCCGAGTGTGTATGCGGAGATGCCAAAGCTTTTAGAGCGTGCCGGGAATGGAAAAGCCGGCTCCATCACGGGACTTTACGCAGTACTTGTAGACGGCGATGATTTCAACGAACCGATTAGTGACCTTGCGAGGTCAATCCTGGACGGTCATATCGCTCTCAGCCGCAAGATCGCGCAGAAGAACCATTATCCCGCGATCGATGTGCTTGGGAGTATTTCTCGTTGTATGAGCCAGGTTGCCTCCGATGAGCAGAAGAAAACCGCCGGGCATATCAGAAATATTCTGGCAACGTACGGCGAGGCGGAGGATCTGATCAATATCGGCGCGTATAAACGCGGCTCCAACCCTGCGATCGACGAGGCTATCTCAAAGATTGACCAGGTCAATGACTTCCTGATGCAGGGAACGCATGTAAAGTATACGTACGAAGAGATGCTGACGGAGATGAACGCAATCTTCGAGGAAAGCGGAGCGTGAATATAAAGAGCCACACTGCCAAAAGTCACATGCCGCTTGCGGCATTGTGACCTTTGCGCAAGGAACCGTTCTGACGTGCTAGCACGTCGAGACGGTTCTTCGCGCAAAGTGCACATGCGATGAAATCGCATGGCACTTTTGGCAGGTGAGCAGCATGTTTGTAGATAAAGGCGAACACCTATGGCCAAATTCAACTACCGTATGCAAAGCATCCTCGATCTCAAGATCAAACTTGAGGATCAGGAAAAAACCAATTTCGGACTTGCGAATATGCGCCTTCAGGAGGAAGAGGAGAAGCTTCGCGCACTGGCGCTCAGGAGAGCAGGCTATGAGAAGGAAGGCCGGGAGATGCGTTCTGGCGGAACGCTTGACCCCAGGGACCTCGAAACAAATCGCAAGGCAGTCGAAGCAATGAAGGTCATGATCCGCGCGCAGATGCTGGAGGTCCGCCGTGCGGAAAAGGATGTGGAGGCCGCAAGACGACGCCTCCAGGATGCGATGCAGGAACGCAAGATCCACGAAAAGCTCCGCGAAAACGCATTTGAGGTCTTTAAGGAAGAACTGGAAGCTGACGAAAAGAAGCAGATTGATGAACTTGTCAGTTATACATACAGTACGAAGTAATATGAGGGAAAAACCATGGCAGATGACGAACTGGAACAGGAACAGGCACCCGCGCCGGATCCGAAGGAAGAGAAAGCCCGTTTAAAGGCTGAAAAGAAAGCCGCGAAAAAAAACAAAAAAAGGAAGAAGGGCGGCGAAGGTGAAGAAGACGAAGAACGGGAAACCGTCGGCAGTAAGATAGCGGTTTTTTTTGTTACGCTCCTTATCATCGCGATCTGGGTCGCGATCTTTGCGCTTCTGATCCGGGCGGACGTTGGAGGCTTCGGCTCGTCAGTCATGCGGCCGGTGCTGAAGAACGTGCCGATCTTAAACAAGATCCTTCCACCGGATCCGAATGCGGAAGAGAACGGGGGGACGGCGACAGAGGATGCCCAGTACCGTTATGCTTCCATGGACGAAGCTGTCGCCTATATCAAGGAGCTGGAGCTTCAGCTTGCGGAAGCAAATACCAGCAATGAAGAGGAGGCGGCAAAGCTCGCGACACTGGAAGCGGAGTCCGCGAAACTTCAATCTCTCGAGCAGGAAATGGCATCTTTTGAAAAAGAAAAAGAAAATTTTTATGAAGAGGTTGTTTTTTCCGACGAAGCACCCGATATAAATGAATATATAAAGTATTATCAGAGTATTGACCCTGAAAATGCTGAGGTGCTTTACCAGGAAGCAGTGAGACGTCAGGCAAAATCACAGCAGATGAAGGACTACGTGATGAAGTACTCCTCCATGAGCGCGAAAAGCGCGGCGGCGATCTTCGATGCGATGACGGATAACCTGGGACTCGTAGCCGAGATTCTCACAAACATGGATAACGACTCGGCGGGAGCGATCCTCGGAAAGATGAACGCGGATACAGCCGCAAAGGTCACCGAGATCATGCATCCGACAAAATAACGGCCTTTCGGGGAAACCCAAAGACATAAAGGAAAAACAACAAGAGACAGCTGATGGATCAGCAGAAAGGAGGAGAAACGTTTGACAAGTAAGATGGTATCAGGCATTGGCCCGTCAATACAAAATGGAATGATGGGCACCGGAAAGGATACCAAGGTTTCAGAAGAAAAGGATATTTCCTTCCAGAATCTTCTTTCAAACCCGAAACCGTCCGCAGATCAGGCTTCCGTAAAGGATGCAGGAGTCAAAGCGACAGAGAAGAAAGATCTGAACGCTGCGCAGGACAATTCCTACGACGGAACGCAAAAGCGCCAGGCAGTTAAGATCGAGGATGCGACGAAGCAAAAAGAGCTGACGCCGGAGGAAAAGGCAACAGCGGAAAAAGCAGTCGGCGGGTTTGAAGAAAAGGTTACGGAAGTGCTTGCGGAGGAACTTGACGTCACGGAGGACGAAATCGCTGCAGCGATGGAAACACTGGGGCTCACGTTCCTTGATCTTGTGCAACCGGATCAGCTGGCGCAGCTGGTTGGTGAACTCACCGGCACGGAAGAGGCGGTGGATCTTCTGACAAACCAAAACCTGAACGGAATCATGGCTCAGGTATCCGAACTTGCAACGAATCTCACGGAAGAGGCCGGAATCCCGATCGAAGAGCTTACCGCACTGGGGATGACGGAAACGGACAATGACGAAGTGATCATGACAACAGAAGAGGTACTGCCGGAGACAGAGGACTTTTCGAAGGTCATGAATGCGGTAAGCGAAGAAGCTGCTCCCGTTAAGGAAGAGGCTACCGAGGCAAAAGAGAATGGACCGGTAGTGGAGAAGGCGGCGGAAACAAAGCCTGTTGATTCCACGGAGAGGGTTCAGGATGTACCGGATGAAAACGAGGGAAGACCGATCGAATCCGACATCATCCGCACCGGAGACATCGAAACGGAAGCGAAGGATACAAGCGGAAACACCGGCGGCAATGGAGAGAACGATCTTTCTTCCGAAGCAGAACGTACCTTTACGGAAAGACGTGATGCAGTGGACAAGGAAGATACAAAAGGAACCGAGTTCCACGAAGCAAGCCACGCGGCAAATACCCCGCAGCATGTGGAGAATCAGCAGGTAGCAGCTCCTGAAGCGATGGAACAGCCGGAAGCAGCAAGACCGCTGGTGGATCCGAGAGATCTCATGGAACAGTTCGCAGAGTTCGCAAGAACAAGCATCACGGAAAATACCTCCGAGATCGAGATGCGGCTGAATCCGGAAAACCTCGGCAGACTTCTGATCCACGTGACGGAACAGGAAGGAACCGTAAGGGCATCCATCCAGACGCAGAACGTTGAAGTCAAGGAAGCGCTGGAATCCCAGCTGGCAGTACTTCGAACCACTCTCGAGGGACAGGGAATGAAGGTGACAGAGGTCGAAGTCACAGTGGCGTCCCACGAGTTTGAAGAGAATCTGGAGAAGGGCAATGCAAACACACCGGATCAGGAGCATGGCGAAGCGGGAGAGCGTGAGAGGGAGACGGAAGGCGGCAGACGGAGAAACATCAATATGAATGATCTCAGCAGACTTCAGGGTCTCATGACCGAGGAAGAAGAGCTCGCGGCAAAGATCATGCGGGACAACGGAAACTCGGTGGATTACACAGCATAAACTAAGAAAAGGAGGAACGATATGGCAGTAGATATGAGCAGCATGCTGACACAGTCCATTACCAACGGAAAGCTGGACGACACATCGGCATCCGCGAATTCTCTTTCTTCGGAAACCAATAAGACCGGTGAGAAGAACCTTGGCAAGATGGATTTTATAAATCTTCTGGTTGCGGAAATGCAGTATCAGGATCCGCTGGAACCGTCCAGCAATACGGATTATGTGGCACAGATGGCACAGTTCTCGCAGGTGGATGCGCTGAGTGCTATGCAGCAGAGCATGAAGAATATGCAGGCAAGCGGTCTCGTCGGACAGACAGTAGTCCTCAACGTTACGAACCAGACCACCGGAGCAACCACAGAGGTGACCGGAGTCGTCGATTTCGTACAGTATGAGGGAAGCAAAACCTATCTTTCCGTAAACGGCGCGCTTTACAACATGGATGATCTGGTAACGGTCATCAACAGCGACTTCTATGAAGCAAACGAGCTTTCCGAGGAGTTGACGGCACTCATCAATGAACTTCCGGATGCCAGCAAAATCTCTCTTGCGAACTATGACGAAGTCAACAAAGCAGTGATCGTTCGCGATGCAATGACGGCATACCAGAAAGGCTTTATGGATCCGGCAACGCTTTCAAGGCTTTCCGAGATCCAGACAGAGATGGAGCGGCTCATTGACGCGGAAGCAGCGCGGCAGAAAGAAGAAGCGGAGAAGCAGACGGCATCCACGGGAACAGAAGACACTGACGAAGTGGAGACGGACGAATGATAGCCGCATCGATACATCCCTCGATTGAGGAGATGCAGGATCAGCTCCGGAGCAGAAAGTTTTCCGGCAGCGCTTTTCAAAATGACGCGATTTCCTTTCAGTCAATCCTTTCGGGGAAGCAGGCGGAAACGGAAAGTCTGAAATTTTCGAAACACGCGAGTGAAAGGCTGGATAACCGATCGATCGACCTGACGGTCGAGATCGCGGATCGCCTTTCGGAGGGAGCGAAGAGAGCAGAGGAAAAAGGAATAAAGGATTCCCTCGTTGTCGTCGATTCCTACGCGTTTATCGTAAACATTCCGAGCCATACGGTTGTCACCGCTATGGACAAGAACGAAACAGAAGATCACACCTTTACCAACATTGACGGCGCAGTCATCGCATAGACCGGACCTTCGGGAGGCCTAAAGAAAGCTCGACCGACAGAGAGCTTTCAGGAAAGCGAAGGCGCCATACCTTTCAAGGAGGGCTTTGCCTTATGATGAGATCACTTTACTCGGCAGTTGCCGGGCTTAAGAACCACCAGACCAAGATGGACGTTATCGGTAACAACATCTCTAACGTTAACACCGTAGCGTTCAAATCATCCAGCGTTACCTTCAGCGATATTATTTATCAGACCATTTCCGGAGCATCCGGCGCAAATGCAAACCTCGGCGGTGTGAACGCGAAGCAGATCGGTCTTGGTATGAGTACGGCTGCAACATCTATGGCGATCACCAACTCCGGTTCCGCACAGACCACCGGAAAGCCATTCGACCTTCGTATCAACGACGCGGGAAATACAACGAACTTCTTTATTGTAGATAACGGAACGGAAAATGTCTATACCAGAGACGGCTGCTTCTATATTGACGGCGCGGGAACGCTCTGTATGGATTCCACTGGTTATCGTGTTATGGGATGGCCAGTGAATGAGGAAACCGGAGATATCACGCAGGGCGAGCTGGTTCCCATGACCATCATGGAGACCAAGAATCTGACCAGCGCTCCGGAAGCAACGGAAGCGGCTTACGCAGCAGGTATTATCGATAAGGATACACCGGATCTGAACAGCTCTGCCGGCTATACGATGGAGCTCAGCATCTACGATGACCGCGGTTATCCGTACAGCTGCCGGTTTACCGTAAAAAACAAAGGTGATAACGATGACGGAAACTATACGATCCGACTTTCTCAGATCCTGGATCAGAATGGTGTAGATATTCTGGCGAAAACCATTGCAGAATCGGCCGGAAAGATTACACTCGCGCAGATTTTCGGAAAACCGTCGACACCAGTATCGTACGAGCTTGGAGCCGGGATCCCTTATCAGAAGGAGGGGAATCTGAACGATGTTCTGCAAGCCGGCAATACTTATGCTACGGCTTCTTCCATACCGGGTCATGAAGATATATACGATATTGTCGGTAAAATCGAACACGGCGGAAATAGCTACTATTTTACATCGGATGGCACCTTATACGATGCGACCGGTCTTACGCCTCCGGCTGATCATACCGATTGGGACGATTTGATTGATATGGATCCGGATTTCGCAACTGCTCCAAGCAAGGGGATTTCCATTACAGCTACGGGAAAGTTTGAGATCACTCAGGTAAAGAATGAGAACCCGGACAGCTCGCTAAAATCAGGCTGGTATTTTGTGAATAAGGACGATGCAACCTATCCGGTTTATTATGGATTTGGTGAGGCAAGGCAGAAATACATTGCGCCGCAGACAATTCCTGATACGGATTGGGCAGGCTACTTTGTCAATCCAACAACAAACAGCCTCTATATGGTTACGACGGAAGGAAAAACCTACGTATTAAATGATGCCGGTGATGCCTACAAAGAGTCTTCGGCTACGCTGGATCTGATGATCAAGGATTTTGATACGGATACGACAAGTATTTCGATTGATTCGAACAAATTAAGAGCCAGCTATACGCAATATGATATGACATTCTCCACGGCAGACGGATCTTTGACAGGTATCGGAGAGGACAGCGCAAAGGCAATCCTGATCGCGTCCAAACTGGGAGATAATTTCAAGAATGTCTCCATTGATTTCTCGGCTCTGAAGAACGTTAATAACGGCAAGAAATCCACGGCCAATTTCGATACCGGAGTTTCTTCCACGGATACTACCGGCATGGGCAAGAAGCTTGGAAATCTGACCGGTGTGGCGGTACAGAACGATGGCCGGATCTACGGCTCCTACGATAACGGTAATACCGTACTTCTCGGACAGATCGCATCCGCGCACTTCGCAAATGCATCCGGTCTTCAGAAGATCGGCGAAAGCTGCTATAATACGACCCTGAACTCCGGTGAAGCAGTCATCTCTGATATCAGTGCCGATGGTTCTTCAATGACCTCCGGCGAGATCGAGATGAGTAACGTTGACCTCTCCGCAGAGTTCACGGACATGATCACAACCCAGCGTGGTTTCCAGGCCAACAGCCGCGTGATCACCACTTCGGATACGCTCCTTGAGGAGCTCATCAATCTGAAGAGATAATCTTCAACATATCATCTATAGCATCAAGAGGGACTGCAACGCAGCCCCTCTTTTTTGTGTTTGCCCAGCATGGGCGTCTTCTAACGGGTGAAAGTCCCGAGTGCGCGTAGGCAACGACGAAGCATATAGCCGAACAGCAAGGGTGCCCGTTGTGAAGCGGGATCTGAAAGAAGCTGTAAGCAAACCTCTGGCCTGACGGACAGGAACCGCATACAAGGCTCGGAAATACGGATAAGGTGGCATAAAACACTAAAGTCCAAAAGGTTGCTGGAAGTACGAGTAAATGCGGCAGGTACATGGAGGGAAAGAACACGCACCTTAACTGGGGAGGTCTCACAGACGGTCTCATTAGCCGCAGTAACAACGAACTGTGAGAAGTCAGCAG
>JAZOTN010000018.1:0-99627 GCA_045657665.1 Lachnospiraceae bacterium
TTAAGTACATGGATCAAAATAGTGTTTACGGTTCTGGTCAGTATAACGATTCTGAACGGTATCTGTGGTGTTATTATCTGCCATTTTGAAAAGCCGGTCTGGAATCGTCATCGGCTCGTGACGGGAATGGTGTTGTCAGTAGCATGTGCAGCGGTATTTATTCTGACAAGACAGCCCTATGCGGGCATCATTTGTCTGGCTATTCTGGTCGTGAAGGGATTGCTGATTGGAAAGGGGAAGAGTTTGATATGAATGATTATACAATTCGTTTGGAAAATAAGAAGGATTACAGAGAAGTTGAAAATCTGGTCAGAGAGTCATTCTGGAACGTGTATAAACCTGGATGTGCTGAGCATTATGTGATCCATGTGCTCAGGGATGATCCGGCATTTGTTCCGGAGCTTGATTTTGTTATGGAGCAGGATGGGATGCTGATCGGACAGAATATGTTCATGAAGACAATCATCGAAGCAGATGATGGAAGGACGGTTGATGTTCTTACGATGGGACCGATCGGCATTACCCCGAAGCTGAAGCGTAAGGGATATGGAAAAGCTATGCTGGACCATTCGCTGGAGAAGGCTTCGGAGATGGGGTTCGGTGCCGTGCTGTTTGAGGGAAATATCAATTTCTATAGCAAATGCGGATTTACCTTCGCAAGAGAGTTCGGTATACGATATCATGATCTGCCTGAAGGAGAGGATGATTCCTTTTTTCTGTGCAGAGAGTTGATTCCAGGGTATCTCGATGGTATCACAGGAGTGTATCAGACACCGAATGGATACTATGTGAAGGATGAAGATGTGGAGGAGTTTGACAAGGGATTCCCGCCTAAGGAAAAGCTGAAGCTTCCGGGGCAAATATTCTAAACAAAAAAGCTGCCGGTAGAGAGACTATATGAATAATGTGGCTGATAGAGAATTAAGAAGAAAAATCCGAATGCATTTTGTCGGATAAGAGCGGACAAAACAGGGAATGAGGGAAATAAGATGGTAAGAAGGGCGGTTTCAGAGGATATTCCAAGGATAATGGATCTTTTGATACAGGTTGATATGGTTCATCATACAGGGCGGCCGGACATTTTTAAAGGACCGGCGACAAAATACAGTGAAGAGCAGCTTCAAGAGATCCTTCAGGATGACAGTATGCCGGTTTAAGGTATTGATTACTATTTGATAAAATCGGAAATGGTAGTAAAATACATTTGTTAACCGGAGGTATAACGGATGAAGACTTATTGTGGAAGGATCAGTATCGCATTGATCGCCCTTTTATCGGTTTTTTCTTTCACTTCCTGCTCTGCGGTTTCTTCAGATATGCAGGCATCGGATGAGGCCACGACAGAGAAAGGGGAGGGGTCATCTGGCACCGAAGTCAACGATTCCGTGAGCAGTGCCGTGGACTTTGATCATGAGCTGGATTCCTATGAGCCTAAGAAAGATCATTATAATTTCTATTTCACATACAAGACTGTTCACCCCTGGTGGGATGCCGTGGCTCTGGGAATGGAAGACGCTCAGCGGCAATATCTTGATAAGGGCATCACGATCACATATGAATATTTAGCGCCGGAATCGGCATCAGCCGATGATCAGACCAAGAGACTGCTTGCGGCGGAAAAAGAGGGGGATTACGATGTCATCGGTGTTGATGTTGCCGATGAGGAGATCATCTCTCCAATCCTTGATAAAATGTCGGATGACGGTGTGAAGGTCATGACGTTTTCAAGTTCCGATGCATCAGACGGATGCAAAAGGATCGCTTATGTCGGGAATACACATAACTATGAAGACGGTGTGGACCTGACGGAGGCCTTGTGCAAAAAACTCAACTATCAGGGAAAGGTAGCGATCCTTGTAGGAAACGTCGGTGCTCCCTGCCATGAAGACAGGGCAAGAGGTGCAAAAGACACGATCGACAAGTATCCCGACATGGAGATCGTTGCCACGGAATATGACATGGATTCCGTAGATCTGGCCTATGATCTGACGCTTCAGATCCTTCAGGATCATCCCGATCTTGACGGGATCATTTGCTGCAATATGAGTAATCCCGTAGGCGCCGCCAGAGCGATCACCGAGAAGGGAAGCGATGCAGTCATCGTTGGCATGGATCATGACCAGGAGGCACTGCATGATCTGAAGGACGGTGTCATCTATTGTCTTGGCGTGCAGGACTGTTATTCGATCGGGTTTGATACCCTTCAGATCGCAGTTATGATCGCAGACGGTAATCAACCGGGAGAGCTGTTTAAAGAAAAGACCGACGAGAATACAACAATCATCTATCAGGAGGATGCGCCTATCATGCTTTCTCTGCTATACGGTGACGAATGATGAAGAAACGGATCACAAGAAAAACGATCATTCTTACAGCGATCATAGGCGGTATCCTGGTGATGCTGGCGGTCATCGGCAATACCATTGTATCATTCAGACAGATGATGACAGCAACCGATGATGCGGTTTCCGAAGTGAGCTCCTTCTATCTGGAGGCAATGGCGGATCAACGCGCGAAAACGATCGCGAATCTGGTAGACAGTAACTTTGATCATATGGAAAAGGCTGTCGAGTTTCTCAAAGATCAGGGGATAGAAACCGATCAAGAGCTCCGTGATACGCTGGGAAGCATCAGATCTTTACTATCTCTTGACGGTTTTGCGCTCGTAGATGAAGATAACATCGTCCACAAACAGTATACGACCTACACAGGCGGCAGCAGACATGCTTTCCTCTCTGAGGAAGAGATGGACGACAGAGATGTCAGCACATTTTCGACCTACGGCTCTACCAAGGAGGTATGTCTGGCTGCTCCAACCCCGGATCTTAAGATCGCCGGAAAACCATATAAGGCGAGTTTTGTTCAATTCGATATCAAGGAGATCGTAGATCTTCTGGCATTTGATGACGAAGGCAGAACCTATTTCGGGTTGTACAGCAAGAATGGAGAGAATCTCTCAGGTACGGAGCTGGGATCCTATATCGCAAAGAACAATCTTTTTGACTCTATAAAGCAAATCATTCCCGAAAATGAATGGAATACAATGCGTGAGAATTTCTCGAATGCCGTTGAAGGAAGCATCTCTTTTACCGGCAACGGTGTCGTTGAGACCTTGTGCTATGTTCCGGTAGAAAATACAGATTGGATGATGACTGCGCTGATCACTGAGAGCGTCATACATAACAGACTCCAGGGCATCAGGGAAAAAAGCCAGACATTGAGCATCTATCAGATCATCTTCATTCTGGTCATCGCGATCATCTTTTCCTTGATCATTTTCCTGATGTTAAAAGATCTGTCCAAGAAGGATCTTGAAGCGGAAAAAGAGAACACAAGGACTTTCCGTCATATGGCGAATACGGACTCCATGACGGGTGTAAAAAACAAACACGCATACTCTGATGCCGAGGCATATCTGAATCAGATGATCGACGATGGTCAGATCGAAAAGCTGGGGATCGTCGTATGTGATATCAACGGGCTGAAGCAGGTCAATGATACGCTCGGACATGCAGCCGGAGATAAACTGATCCAGGACGCAAGCGCCATGATCTGCAAGTATTTCACCCATGGAGCGGTCTATCGGATCGGCGGGGATGAATTCACAGTCATTCTTCAGGAGAAGGGCTATGATACGATGTCGCAAGTCATAGATGAGTTCAATCGTGAAGTGGAAGGGAATATCGAGAAGAACGAAGTCGTGATTTCGATCGGCTATTCCACGCTGACACCGGAAGATCAGCTTGTACACGATGTGTTTGAAAGAGCTGATCAGATGATGTATCAGCGCAAGCAGCAGTTGAAAGCCATGGGAGCGGCAACCAGGTCGTAGGGTGTTCGGAAAGGACAGCATCCGGAGGGATAGCAAATGAAAATAGCGGTTTTTTCCGATGTGCACGGAAATCTAAACGCGTTGCGGGGTGTTCTTAAGCAGATCAAAGAGAAGAATGCGGACCGGATTGTCTTCCTGGGAGATATCTTTCAGCGGGGAAACGAGGAAAAGGAATGCCTAAAGCTTCTAATGGACAGTGAAGTTACCTGTCTGAAAGGCAACTGTGAGCTTTATGTGGAACACGGCGTGGACGTTGACCCGGATGTGGAGTATCTGCGGGAATATTATGATGCGGCCAGGAAAAAGCTGACAGATGAGCAGCTGCAGTTTATCAGCGAAATGCCGCTGTTTTATGAGATGGATTGCCATGGCCGGAAGCTGTTCTTTGCACATTTTCTGTTTTTGGATGTGAACCGGCCGTATCCGTTTTTGCAGTTGGCAGACCTGAAAAACGGGATCTTTGATGAAGTATGCGAGACCGAAACCGTTACAAAATACGATCTGGTAGTGATCGGGCACTCCCATAAGAACTTTGTAAAAGGGAACGTGGTTTCTGTTTCGGCTGCAGGGCTCGAAGGGGCGTCCTATCTTCTGATTGAGGCAGATGAGGAAAATATGAGGTTTGAGCATATTTCTATTTAGCATTTCTCACATTCTTCCGATCGAAAACCACGCAAACTTCCGATTCAAAACATCATATTCTTCCGATTGAAAAACTCACATTCTTCCGACCTAAAATTGATTTTTCTTCCGATTTGATGTATAATGCCTTAAAAATAGGGAATTACGGGTGCAAGCATGAGCGAGAAGGAATATATCAATCGAATATTTGACAGAATCGTAGAGTTCACCCTTAAGAGTAAGGGTGCTTTGGTGATAGTGGGCCCAAAATGGTGCGGCAAATCGACTACGGCAAAGAGATATGCGAAAACGGTTATCGATCTGATGCCGCTGGAATCAAGAAATGAATTTATCGAATTGGCAAAGATATCTCCGACAAACTTTCTGAATTATGGACCTAAGCCGATCTTAGTGGATGAGTGGCAGCACGTATCCTTCATATGGGATCAAGTAAAATATGAGGTCGACAAAACCGCGGAGTTCGGACAGTATGTCCTCACGGGAAGCGTGACGGATAAGACCCGGACAGATCTGGAGGATGAAAGCAGCAGGCATACAGGGAATGGCAGGATCATACGAAAGATGATGCGCACGATGTCTCTTTATGAAACGGGAGACAGTAACGGTGCCGTATCATTGCAGGATCTGAAAAACGGTAAGTTTTCCCAGGCAATGTCAAAAAAAGACATCAATGATTATGCCTATTATGTATGCAGAGGGGGCTGGCCGGTCGCAATAGGCAAGGACAGGGATGTATCACTGGCGCAGGCAAGGGATTATTACGAAGTAGTTGTGACAGATGATATCTTTTCTTTGAAAGACATACCGCTGAAGAAGGATGAGCAAAAAGCACGGAAGCTCATGCGCTCCTATGCCAGAAATGTTTCCATAGCTGCGGCTGATACGACGCTTCTGAAGGATTGCAGTGGAAGCGATGAAACCTTTGACAAGGATGTATTTGCCAAATACCTGAATGCACTCAGGAATCTGTATGTAATAGAGGAACTTCCGGCGTGGAATCCGAACCTCAGAAGTCAGACAGCGATCAGAACAAAGGAGACGAGGCATTTTACGGATCCGTCGATCGGCGCTGCTGCGCTTGGTATCACTCCGGAGGGAGTGTTTAAGGATATTACAACCTTTGGACTGCTATTTGAATCTCTGGTGGTACATGATCTCAGAGTATATGCGGATGCGATAGGAGCCCGTGTTTACAAATACCGTGATTCGAAAAAACGCGAGGCAGATGCGGTGCTTCAGTTTGCTGACGGCTCCTGGGCATTGATAGAAGTCAAGCTTGGCGGAGAAGACGATATCCAGAAAGCGGCCGAAAACCTGATCAAAATCGCGGATGACATCGACCGTGAAAGGACAGGAAAACCGGCGTTCCTGATGGTAGTCACGAAGAATAAGGTGGCATACCAGATGGAGAATGGGGTTTACGTTGTGCCATTGTGTTGCCTAAAAGACTGAAAAAACATCTCAATACCACGGAGGTATCATATGAAATCAATTCTGGTCAAAGATACAACCAGAGAAGAACGAGAACAGATCATCAAAAATTCGTTAGATTGCGGCGGTGGGTGCGAAAACTGCTCTTCCTGTTGGCTCGGAGGCGGAAGTCCGTGGGATATCTACCAGGACTATATCGACGGAAAACGTGAGATAAAAGAGATCAACGCCGGTTATATGGAGCAGTATCGCCAGGACAGACAGATCAAGTGAGGTGGCGAAGGATGATGACTGCGCCCGATATAAGGAATTCTTCTGTGGAAGAGAGACGAACGTTTATTAAGAGTAAGTATCCATGCATTGCCGATTGTGATATGTGCGGATTATGCAAGGTATTTCATGGCAAGGATCCCGAGATGGCATACAATGATTATATTCTTGGGAACCGTTCTTTTGATGAGGTATCCGGAGATTACAGATAAGATCAGAGAATTGGAACGAAAGAGTTACGAAAGATGAGTATCAAGAGTCAGGCGGATCAGGAAGAAAAACAAAAACGCGCAGAAGGAAGCATTCAGAAAAAATTTCACAAGCAGCTTTTTTCGCCTTTTGCAAAGGCCTGCAAAATGTATCAGCTGATCGAAGAAGGAGACCATATTGCCGTGTGCATGTCCGGTGGGAAGGATTCCATGCTCATGGCAAAGCTTTTTCAGGAGATCCAGCGGCACAGACAAGTGGAGTTTGCGCTGACATTTCTTGTGATGGATCCCGGTTACAACAAGGAAAACAGAGCACTGATCGAAAGCAATGCAAGAGCGCTGGGGATTCCGGTCACGATTTTTGAGAGCACGATCTTTGATGCGGTCGATACGATCGATAAAAATCCATGCTATCTTTGCGCGCGGATGAGGCGCGGGTATTTATACAGCAAGGCGAAGGAGCTTGGGTGTAACAAGATTGCGCTCGGCCATCACTACGATGATGTGAAAGGGGATTGAGATGGAAATTGTATCCGCCCATGAGAGCGATTTTGATACGGTAAGAGTGATCACACAGACCACGATCAGGCAGATTTATCCGAGGTATTATCCTGCCGGTGCGGTGAATTTTTTTTCAAACCATCATTCAGATGCGCATATATGCGAGGATATTGGCGCAGGACAGGTGTACATCCTGAACGATGGCGGCGTCTCGGTCGGTACGGTGACGATCGTGGAAGACAATATCAATCGCCTTTTTATCCTTCCGGAATATCAGCATAAGGGTTATGGAAAGGCCTTGCTGGATTTTGCGGAGGGAAAGATATTGGAATCCTATGATCATGTGCAGATCGACGCGTCTTTTCCGGCGAAGCGGATCTATCTGATGCGGGGCTATCAAGAGATTGAGTATCATATGATCGAAACAGAGAACGGAGACTATCTCTGCTTTGATATCATGAGACGGGAAAAATGAGAGTCATCAACTATTTTGAAAGCGATCGCACAGACCATTGGCTGAGTGAGATCAGAAGGGGCGACTGGAGCGCGGCAGGCTTTTTATATGAGCTTCTGCGTAAAGGAACCTTCTTTGAAGCCACGGGGGAAGATTCCAAGGTTCTGTTATTAACGGACGGCGATGAACTGATCTCATTTTGCACCTATGCAAAAAAAGATGATATCCAGCCCACGGACCTTTCGCCATGGATGGGCTTTGTATATACATTTCCGGAACATAGAGGACATCGCTATATCGGGCTTTTGATGGATGAAGTGGAGCGGCTTGCGAAAACAGAAGGCGTTTCCGAGGTTTATATTTCAACAGATCATGTCGGTTTATACGAAAAATATGGCTGTGAGTTCAAAGCCGAAATGAAAGATATGGCCGGGGAAATCTCCAGAGTTTATGTGAAAAGGATTGGCGATTCTAACTCATGAGGCATGAAATGGACATTCAGGCAAGACCTGACGGAAGGGTAAAAAGATGCATTTTGTCGATGCGAAAGGGATTCTGACCGGAAACGGCGGATATCACGGAATGAATATCTACAGGGGTTGTTCCCATGGTTGTATTTATTGTGACAGCCGCAGCAGATGTTACCAGTTTACACATCCGTTTGAAGATATTGAGGTGAAGAAAAATGCCCCGGAGTTGCTGGAGAGAGCGCTGAGATCGAAAAGAAAGAAGTGTATGATCGGAACCGGGGCCATGTCTGACCCGTATATGCACTGTGAGGAAAATCTGGGCCTAACAAGAAAATGCCTGGAGATCATCAAGGAATATGGTTTTGGCATCGCGATACAGACAAAATCGGATCGGATCCTGCGGGATATCGATCTTCTGGAAGAGATCAACCATTCGGCCAAATGCGTGGTACAGATGACACTTACGACCTACGACGATGAACTTTGCCGGATCGTAGAGCCGAATGTCTGCAATACAAGGCGACGCATTGAAGTTCTGGAGAAAATGAGGGAGAGAGGGATCCCGACCGTTGTGTGGCTGACCCCGATCCTGCCGTTCATCAACGATACGGAAGGGAATATCACAGCTATTCTGCAAGAATGTGTCCGGGTTGGCGTAAAAGGGATCATTGATTTCGGAATGGGGCTAACGCTCCGGGAAGGCGACAGGGAATACTATTATGCCGCGCTTGATCGACATTTTCCGGGGATGAAGGAGCGTTATATCAAACGATATGGGAATGCTTATGAGCTGCCGAGCCCGAAAGCAGGAGAGCTGATGGAACTATTCCAAAGGATCTGCAAAGAAAATGACATTCTTTCAAGCCCGGAAGAATGCTTTCAGTTCATGAATGAGCTGCCGGAGCAATATTCCCAGATGAGTATCTTTGATATGTAGAAGCAGACCTGTTCTGTGATGAGGACTATGTTACAAATGAAAACAGTATTGACTGAAATTCGAGATGCCAAAATAGCTGACGCAAAGCGTCTTTTGGAAATATATGACTACTACGTCAGGAATACAGCGATCAGTTTTGAGTATGATACGCCTTCCTTAGCGGAATTTACAGCCAGGATGGAGAATACCTTGAAGCGATATCCATATCTGGTCATTGAAAAGGATGGCCGCATTGAGGGATATGCATATGCCGGAACCTTTAAGGGGAGAACGGCTTATGACCGGTCCTGCGAAACGACGATCTATATTGATCATAATGAAAGAAAAAGCGGCATGGGACGTATGCTTTATGAGTCTTTGGAAGAAAAGCTGAAAGCGCAGGGGATTCTGAATATGTATGCCTGCATCGGGTATCCGGACAAAGAAGATGAGTACCTGACAAAAAACAGTGCTGAGTTTCATGAGCATATGGGATACTCGAAGGTTGGAGAATTCCATAAGTGCGGATTCAAATTCGGTCGTTGGTATAACATGATTTGGATGGAAAAGATCATAGGCGAGCATAGAGAGGATATAGGATGAATGCATTTTTGCATTGGAAAACGGCAGGGCTTTCTAAATGAAAGTGATTCTTGAAACAGAGAGACTGTTCCTTCGCGAAATGAATATGGAAGACTTTGATGCATTATATGCGGTCCTCGCGGATTCTGCTATTATGCAGCACTATCCTTATACCTTCGATGAGAAAAGAGTCGGGGAATGGATAGAGCGTAACATGAATCGGTATGAAGAAAATGGATTCGGGCTGTGGGCTGTGTGCCTGAAAGTATTCGTATTGCAAATTTACGAACATCGCTTCCATCAAAACTGCGGAGGTAATAGGCATGCATTTTGATAAGGAATATCCTGATGAGATGAACGAGATTACACATGTTTCGGTCATTTGGCGGGAAGACATAGCGAAAGAGTAAGAAAGGAAGGGAAACGCATGAGATCGTTGTTTCCATGAATGTGAAAGGAAAGTATGAGGATACCGAACACGTGAAGTTTAAAACGCTTCCCGCGGTGAAGGTGGCAAGCTGCATCGTCAAGGGCAGATATGACCAGATGGTGGATGCGTATGCAACAGTGGTTTCATGGATAAAGGAAAACGGTTATAATATGAACGGGCACATGTTCAATATTTATCACGTAGGTCCGGCACAGACACAGAATCCGGACGAATATGTGACAGAAGTATGTTTCCCGGTGGAGTAATTATGATCAGGGAGGCTGTCGCATTAGTCACATGACACGCATGTGTCATGCGGAATTTGCACAAAGGTTCGCGCGGACAAGCTAGCTTGTCCGGCCGAACTTCTGTGCAAATCGCACATGCGGCATAGCCGCATGGCGCTAATGCGACAGCCCCCTTTTTTTTATCATTAGCTAGATTGATGATAAAAGCTGAGTTAAGGGAGTGACATTGTGGAAAAAAAGAAGAGAGACAAAATAATAAGAACAGGAGCCTTCTTAACCAAACTGGAGGCAGTTTGTAATAAACTTCCGCAGCCGGCTGTAATTTTCATGTGGATGTTTCTGATCACGGCTGTTCTTTCGCTGATATTGTCACTATTGAACGTGTCTGTGTACAACATTGCAACAGAAACGCAGGTATCAGTCAGAAATTTCTTTTCTGCAGACGGACTTTACTGGTTTTTGACGAACATGATAACAAACTTCACTTCTTTCCCGCCTCTTGGTCTAGTGCTTGTTATGTCTGTGGCTGTGGGTTTCTGCGAGGAATCCGGGCTTATAGTGACCTTTCTGAATACAAAAATGAATCATATTCCTCAGCGGATCCTTCCTTATGTTGTTGCTTTTGTCGGAATACTTGGCAATATAGCCTCCGATACCGCATGCATCGTTATTCCGCCTCTGGCAGGTCTTTTGTTTCTTGCAGCCGGATTGCATCCCATCGCAGGTGTGATCTGCGGATATGCTGCTGTTCAGGCCGGGTTCTCTGCTAACCTCATGATAGCCGGAACCGACGGTTTGCTTCAGACTATTTCTCAGAAAGTTGCCGATAATTTTTTCGGCGAAGGATTTGTTACGATCGATATTACCTGTAATTGGTATTTTATGGCTGCATCTACCTTCCTTTGTACGTTCGTGATCGGATTTATGTGTAATCATTTTGTAAATAAAAGATTTGAAAAATATGTTCCTTCAAAAGAAATGGAAATCCAGGAAAAAAAGGAAGCGACGCCTCTCGAAAAGAAAGCATTGTTATGGGCGGGGATGTCGATGCTGATATTCCTCATAGTAATCGTATGCCTTACCGTATGGGGACCGCTTGGTATCGTTGTCGGAAAAGAAGATCAGGGTACCCGGGCCTTTATCGGGTCTTATCTTCTTAAAAACCTCGTAGTAATACTTGTTTTCTTTTTCAGTATACCCGGTATCATATACGGAATTGTTTCCGGTGCGTTCAAGGGATTTGACGGAATATTCAAAGCAATGGGGAACGTAATGAAAAGGATGAGCGGATATCTGGTATTCTGTTTCTTCTGCGCTCAGTTCCAGAATCTGTTTTCCTGGACCAATATTGATCAGCTTCTTGCCGTTAACGGAGCGAATCTACTTAAAGCCAGCGGATTTACAGGTTTTGGTATGGTCATAAGTTTTATCCTGTTCAGTGCATTCATCAATCTGTTTATTACTTCTGCTTCGGCAAAATGGTCTATCTTTGCTCCCGTATTTATTCCCATGATGATGCTGGCGGGAAACTATCATCCTGCAATGACACAGCTTTTCTACAGAATAGGTGATTCAACCACCAATTGCTTCACGCCCTTTATGCCATATTTATGGGTTGCGCTTAAAGCAGCACAGGATATGTATGATCCGAAGTTGAAGCTTGGCAAACTGGTGTCGAACCTTTTTCCCATCGGTATTGTCATGCTGGTGTTCTGGATCATCTTTCTTGGGATATGGATGGCACTTGGGATACCTATAGGTCCCGGAGTAACGACGTATTTAAACGCATTGCCGGCACGATAAATTGTAACGGAATCCAGCTTCTGCCTGCAGAAGCGGAGCCCGGTGATGAATTGATAGAAAACAGGGAAAGACTATACAGAGTATGAAAAAGACAGCCATGTTTACAATGGGCACCAGAGGGGATGTCCAGCCATATATTTATCTGGCCAGAGAATTGCAGAAGCAAGGTTTTGACGTCATTCTGGGATCGCATCCCTGCTGGAGAAGCCTGATCGAAGAAGCCGGAGTTTCTTTTGAACCGGTCGGTCCGGATATCGATATTGAAAAAGAAGCAGCTGTAATCAGAGGAAAGACATCAAATCCATTGCTCAGCATACTGAAGACAGTGAATTTTATCATGCGCATCATCCAGGGAGCCACGAATGAGGTATATAAACTCTGTGAAGGAAGAGACCTGATCATTGTGACCCACAGCCAGATCGGAGCGGTTGAAGCGGGCGTGCTCGGGATTACGACCGTGAATGTCACGCTTCAGCAGGAGATGATCCCGCAAAAACTCAAAACTCCGACATGGAAGGACAAACTGATCGGAGGAATGATCGCCCGTATGGCGGCAAAACCTTATAACAAGATTCGAAAGGTATATGGACTGAAGCCGGTCAAGTCGGCAGATGAGATCATGTCCGACAGGTTAAATCTGATTCCGATCAGCAGATATGTATTAGAGAGAAACCCATACTGGGGCGAAGAAAATGTGATCACCGGATACTGGTATGAGGAAGAACCTGAATATCAGCCAAAAGAAGACCTTGCGAGATTTCTGGAACAGGGAGACCGCCCGGTGATACTGGCGCTCGGAGCAATGTCATTTGAGGATCATTCGGAAAAAGAGAAGCTTGATCTGTTTGTACATGCATTTGAAAAAACCGGATGCAGGACAGTTATTCAAGGATTTCAGAAGACAAGGAAAGAATATGAACTCCCTGATACCATGATCTTTTGTGACAGTGTCCCACACAGCTGGCTGTTTCGGCAGGGAAAGTGTGTGATCCATCATTGCGGTTTTGGGACGACCGCTGCATCGCTTGTGTACGGGATTCCCTCCATACCGGTTCCGCATGTGCTCGATCAGGTGGGGTTTGCGATGCAGCTTGAAAAAGCCGGTGTATCGTCAAAACTGCTTCGATCCAAGGATCTGAGTGAAGATAATATCATCAACCGAATCGAAGAGATCAATTCGACTTATGAGGAAAAAAGGAATCGTGCCAGGATGATGTCCGAAAAGATCAGGACAGAAGGGGGCGTATCTGAGGCGGTCAGGTTGATCAAGGAAGTGGATTTTTGACTATGATGAAAGGAACCGGGTGACTGGTTCTTTTTTCTTTGTAAAAATAGACTTGACAAACCAAGATCACGAAATATAATAAGTGTTATATAACAGATGTTATAAATATAAAAGGGGGCAGTTGAATGGCACCGAAAGCAAAGGTGACAAAAGAGATGGTAGCGAATGCATCGTTTCAGGTGATCAGAGAAAACGGACATGAAGAAAAGAACCTTTTCCGCTTCCTGTTTCAGACAGATAATTTTGGCGGGAAGGATATCGCGGCACTTCTGAGTGATCCGGAGTTATCCGGGATCCTGGAAATCATGGCGGGCGGCCTCAAAGTAAACATAGAGCAGGCAAGGGAGATGTTTTTGGCTTTCTTTTGTGTGGCACATGGGCTTGCCAGTCTCCTCGCAAATAACTCTATGGTATATGATGAGGAACAGTGTAAAAAGATGCTGGTAAATGTCTTCTTTGGGATGGCAGCAGTCGGGAAAGGAAAAGAACATGCATAACGTTTATGAAAAAAGACTGATCTTGTTTGCGGTGCTGTGGATCGTGATCTATTGTTTTGTGATGGCACCGATCAGAGGAAATTACGGGGACGCGAGTATCGTGATGTTGCTGGGTTTGCTCGCCTTTACTGTTGGAATCATTGTATTTGTCAAAATCTGTGGCCTAAAGGAGGAATGCGGACTGGCTGGATGGCCGAAAGAGATGAAGAAGTTTCTTTTCTTCCTCCCGATGTGGATCCTTGCGACAGGAAATCTTTGGGACGGATTCGCCCTTTCCTATCAGGGGTTGCCGTTGCTATATTCGACAATATCTATGATCCTTGTCGGTTTTGTGGAAGAAATGATCTTCCGGGGATTTTTGTTCAAGGCTATGCTCTCAAAGGGAAGACCGGTTGTCGCGGTAATCATTTCCGCACTGACGTTCGGAATGGGACATATTGTAAATCTGTTTACGGGGCAGGCAAGCTTTGAAACGGTTTTGCAGATGATATTTGCAGTCAGCTGGGGATTTATCCTGACGATGGTGTTCTATAAGAGTGAAAGCCTGATCCCATGTATCATCGCACACGCCATGATAGATGTGTTCTCGCTGTTCGGTGCAGATAATCCGCTTATTGATAATGTTTACATAGGAGTGACGATCGTTGTGGCAGTGATCTATTGTATTTATTTGGCAAAATTAAAAAACTGCATAGGTCGAAGAGTAACGGAGATCGGATGAAAATAAAAAACTCCCGGGACAGATATGTTAAACGAGGTGAGTACCGGGTAGTTAAGACTTCGTGGAGTTTGGGCAGATGCCGCCGCAATCTTTTCTGCTGGGGCTGCTCAGCGCATTTGACAACAGGTATCAGGCGGCTGCAGACAGGTATTTCAAGGAGATCACATGGAAACAGTTTTTTGCGATCGTCTGCATTAATCTGTGTAAGGAACCGCCGACACTGAATGAGCTATCGGAGGTGATGGGGAGCTCACATCAGAATGTGAAGCAGATATTACTTAAGCTGGAAAGCAAAGGATTCGTCTCGATGATGACGGATGAGAAAGACAGACGAAAACAAAGGTTTCTGGTTACCGATAAGTGCAGAAGGTTTCTGGAAGAGAATGACAATCAGAGCAAAACCAGCGCACAGGTCATCGGACAGATCTTTGAAGGCGTGGATGAAAACAGCCTCGCAGTAACGATTGAAACAATCATGAAAATGGAAAGGAATCTGGTGAAAATATGAAGACATTAGTGATTTATACCTCTCAGACAGGATTTACGAAGAAATATGCGCAGTGGCTTTCGGATGAAATGAATGCCGATATCTTTGAACTAAAAGATGCTCAGAAAAAGGAAGATGTTTGTTGGCGCGCTAAAAAAGAAACAGGATGAAAAGTCAAAGCAGATGGCAGAATATATATCTAAGTCCTATGACATATCGGATAAAAAGTTTCTCGAACCCGTTGTTTCATATCTTCGGGGAGATTGATAGTCATGAAAAAAAGTGAAAGTATGAAAACAAGAGAGGAAGCATTAGCATACGGACTCTCTTTCCCGGATTCATATCAGGATGCGCCGTTTCACGATGCGAACTGGCAGCTTGTAAGGTATAAGGGAAACAAAAAGGCGTTTCTATGGACCTATGAGAAAGATGGATCAATCTGTCTTAATGTAAAGGTGGATCCGGAAAAAGCATTTTTCTGGAGGGACCTCTATCAGTCTGTTTTGCCGGGGTATCATCAGAACAAGGATCATTGGAATACGGTTATTTTGGACGGCACTATCCCGGATAAGGATATCCGGCTGATGATCGCAGAGAGCTACGACCTGATCTCGGATAGTCCGTCAAAGAGGATTTATGAAGCGGTAAAGAGAATACCGAAGGGATGTGTTGCGACCTATGCACAGGTTGCGGAAGAGGCCGGTGACAGAAAAATGGCTAGAGCAGTGGGGAATGCTCTTCATAAAAATCCTGATCCGTCAACGATCCCGTGTCACCGTGTGGTAAACGCCAAAGGGGAGCTTGCGGGAGAATACGCTTTCGGCGGGGCATGGAAACAGGCAGAGATCCTGAGATCGGAGGGTGTAGAGGTGACGGATGGGCGCGTGGATCTGGAAAAGTATCAATGGAAATGATGTAAAACGAAAAACTTGTTCCTAAAAGACTTTACAAAGCCGGCTTATGACGAGATAATGATGAAAACTGTGGGAATCGTAAGCCAAACAGGGGAATGGGTATGATTTATTATGTAGATTGCAATGTAAAGTCGAGTGGGGATGGCAGTAAAGAGAGACCTTTCCGGAAAATCGGAGAAGCAGCGGCGCTTGCACAGCCGGGGGATGAGGTGCTGGTGCTTCCCGGCATTTACCGCGAAGACGTAAATCCTCTCAACGGCGGCAAGGCCAATAAAAGGATTATTTACCGTTCGGAAGAAAGACGTGAAGCGGTTATCACGGGAGCGGATATATTCAAAAACTGGGAACACTGCGAGGGCGATGTTTGGAAGCTTCGGATCTCCAATGACTATTTCGGATCCTATAATCCCTATAGGACACTCGTTCAGGGAGACTGGCTGAATGCTATGGTGCCCGCGCATACCGGAGAGGTATTTCTGAATGGGAAATCCCTCTATGAGTGCGACAGTCTGGAGAAAGTTCAAAATCCGGCTTTTTATGATCCTTCGTGGGATCGTGAGTTTACAAAGCATACCTGGTACACCTGTCAGGCAAAAGATGAGGATATAACGGAGATTTACGCGAATTTCCAGGGAAAGGATCCTAATAAGGAATGCGTGGAGATCAATGTGAGACCCCATTGCTTCTGGCCAGTTTCGGAGCATGTGGACAATATCACACTCTCCGGTTTTGTGGTAACGAAGGCAGCTACGCAGTGGGCTCCGCCGACAGCGCTGCAGGAAGGCATGATCGGACCTCACTGGTCAAAGGGATGGATCATTGAGGATTGTGAGATTTCCCACTCCAAATGCTCTGGCATTTCGCTTGGAAAATACAGGCAGCAGGGAAATGACAATAAATGGCTGCACTACAAATATAAAGACGGCGCGCAGACACAGAGGGATTGTTCCCTGATCGCTCAGCTGGATGGCTGGAGTAAGGATACGATCGGTTCACATACCGTGAGAAACTGTGAGATCCATGATTGCGGGCAGACCGGTATAGTGGGTAATCTCGGCGGTGTTTTTTCCCTCATAGAAAACAATCACATCCATCACATCAATAATAAGAGAAACCTCGCAGGTGCGGAGATCGGCGGCATCAAGCTGCATGCAGCGATCGACGTGGTCATCCGGAATAATCATTTTCATGATTGTACAAGAGGAATCTGGCTTGACTGGCAGTGCCAGGGCACGAGGGTATCATCCAATCTGTTCCATGACAACTGTCTTTCAAGAGATCATCTCCTGAAAAAAGAGTGTGCGGAAGGGCTGGGACTTGGCGAGGATCTGTGGATTGAGATCGCTCACGGTCCAACACTTGTTGATAACAACATCATGCTTTCCGAGCGGTGTGTCAGGCTTGCCTCGCAGGGAGTGGCGTTTGTCCACAACCTGTTTTACGGTGCGGTAACCGGGGTCGGACGCGGTGTCTTCAACGGGACAACGAAGTATCCGTCGCCACGGTTCACTCCGATACATAAGCCCCATGACACGGCGATCACAGGCTTCATGACGGTGCTGCATGGGGATGTTCGTTTCTACAACAATGTTTTTGTGCAGCCCGAGGTACGAAAAGGACTCATTCAGATCTGCGAAGCCGGAAAGGATGACGAGTGGGATGATAACAACCTTACGGCGGGAACGGTTCCCTACAGTGGATATATGAAAGAGGATGAGTGGAAACGCTGTTTTGAGGGAAACTCCGGAGAAGGCGCAGCTGAGTCAAGCGACAGATATTATATGCCGCTTCCGGTATGGACCGGCGGCAATGTATTCTTTAACGGTGCAAAGCCCTGTGATATTGAAGAAGACGGCACGGTGGATGATCAACATGAGATCCGCATTGAGTTAAAGGAAGAAAACGGCCGGTACGAGGTGATCACGAATTATAAGGATTACCTGCCGGAAGCAAAAATGATCTCATCAGATCAGCTCGGTGAAGCATTTGAGCCGGAGGAGAGATTTGAAAACCCGGACGGCAGCAGTATCGTGTTTGATACGGATTATTATGGGAAAAAACGGGGAGAGCAGGTAACAGCCGGCCCGTTTGCCTGAGAAGATATAAAGCACAAGAAAAAACGGAAACCCGCGTAAATACTGGGTTTCCGTTAAAAATGAAACAGGTGACGACCGGATTTGAACCGGTGATCAGGGAGTTGCAGTCCCACGCCTTACCGCTTGGCTACGTCACCTAGCTACGAGCACTTAGCGAGAACGAGCCAAAGGCGTTGTTCGAGCTTAGTGCGATGCATGAGTACAAAACTCATAAAACGGAGAAGGAGGGATTTGAACCCTCGCGCCGGTCACCCGACCTACACCCTTAGCAGGGGCGCCTCTTCAGCCAACTTGAGTACTTCTCCTAGCTACGAGCACTTAGCGAGAACGAGCCGAAGGCGACGTTCGAGCTTAGTGCGATGCATACCGAACCCTTAACGAGAGCGAAGCTCGAGTTTAGTAGTTCGGTAAGGTGCATACCTCGCTGTCTGCTGAAAACAACGAGCATTGGTATCTTAGCACGACTACCGGGGATTGTCAATGTTTCCTTTACAGTCTCCGGAGGGATTCGTTCCGGTCATTATTTCCCTTCCGCAAGTGCATGAGGATCATATGGATCTTCGTGCCGCAGCACCGGATCACATTCCCGTATTTCCCCGTCTGTTACGGAAAAATGAAACAGATCGCAGTTCCCGACCCGGAGATTCCAGAAATCAGAGAGAGCAAGGCCGGTGAGGGTGCGATAAAGGGAACGGATGGCGCCTCCATGCGTGGCGATCAGAATGTGTTTTCCGTTATCCATGCTAAGCGACCTCTCCCGCATTTCCATCAGAAAGTTCTCGGTCCGTGCAAGTACGGCTTCAAAGGTTTCGCCGTTCCCAAGTGGCTGATAAGAAGCGGGATCATCATTAAACTGATGGATTGGAGAATTCGGATCCCGGAAGGAGGTTCCTTCAAAATCCCCGAATCCGATCTCGATGATCCGTTCATCGATCCGGAATTGTTCCCGCGGGATACCGGACAGGATCTCCGCTGTTTCGACAGCTCTCAGGAGAGGACTTGATACGACTTCATCGAAGGTCAACCCGATCTCCAGAATTTCCTCTCTCGCATCGTAAGCCTGCTGCCGCCCGACATCGTTCAGCGGAATATCAATACGTCCCTGAAAGAGCCCTTTATGATTGTATTCGGTTTCTCCGTGACGGAGAAAATACCAGTCTGTTCGTGTCATAGATATCATTATAGGAAAGAAGACGCAAAAAATCCACCCTGATTCAGCATAAATCGCATCGTGCACCCGGCATTCATTTGTGATATCGTTGAAGCATGAAGAATCCTGTCAGCGAAACAAACCAAACAAGTTCCGATCTGTCGCAGAGTCTCTGCTGCTCTGAAACGATGGCGCTCTCCCTCCGCCAGTATCTGACCTATCGATCGCTCATCGGAGCAGAACTGCCGGAGCGATGCCATGCGAGGGACCGAAAAGAAGGAAAAGCGATCCTGGAGAAGATAGGATGGGAAACAAGAGCGCTTCCTGTTCCGTTTTTCGCTTCGTATCCGAAAACCCCCTCTCCCTTTACCGGCATCCTGATGGAAGAGGGGTTGCTTAAGAACAAGCGTGTCAATGCCATACGAAACGCATTCCCGGATCTTCCCGTGACAGTAATTTCCCATTATAAAGACGTTCTCCGGCGGACGACGCAGGACATGAAAGGGAAAGCCCTGATCCTCGCGGAGAAAACGGGGACCTTGCTCTATCCTGGTGCTCCGGTCTGTCAGGACTTCGGAAACCGTCATTTCTATTATGCCTCCAATGTGATGAACTGTATCTATGACTGCGAATACTGTTATCTGAAGGGCATGTATTCCGCGGGCCACATGGTGGTCTTCGTCAATACGGAAGATTACTTCCGGGAGACGGAGGAGCTGCTGAAAAAGCATCCGGTCTATCTTTGTATTTCATACGATACGGATCTTCCTGCGATTGAGAAGTGGACCGGGCTTCTTTCGGAATGGTGTTCATTTGCTTCGGATAAAAAAGATCTGACTCTGGAGATCCGTACAAAATCAGCGGATACCGCCTTTTTTGAAAAGCAAAAGCCTCTTGAAAACGTGATCTTTGCTTATACTTTGTCCCCCGATCCGGTTTCAAAGGCATATGAACACTTCGCGCCGCTTCTTTCCGCGCGTCTTTCCGCCATCAAAACCGCCATGGATAAGGGATTTGCGGTAAGACTCTGTTTTGATCCCATGCTTTTTGTTGAAAACTGGGAAGAGGTCTACGGGAATATGGTGGAAAAAACCGCAGCCGCGATCGATCTTTCAAAAATCAGGGACTGTTCGATCGGCACGTTCCGGATCTCCTCTGAATACCTCCGATCTATGCGGAAAAAAAGCCCCGGATCCGCTGTGGTACAGTATCCTTATCTTAATACGGACGGCGTATACGGCTATGAAAAGGCTCTTGCGGAGGAAATGACCTCTTTTCTGATGTTAAAAATCCATAAATATATATCAGATGAAAAGATTTTTTTGTGGAAATAGCAAAAAAGATGTGGTAAAGTAGAGAAGTAATCGTGTTTCTTTTCGCAAATTCGAAAGGCAGAGGGAAAGAATATGGACAAATATGTATGTGAAACCTGCGGTTATGAATACGATCCGGCTGTCGGCGATCCGGACAACGGAGTAGCACCGGGGACGGCATTTGAAGACCTTCCTGCGGACTGGGTATGCCCCCTCTGCGGTGTCGGGAAGGATGAGTTTAAGAAAGCATAAGCCATGAAGCAAAACAGCAGTGTGATGAAAGCCTTCGCGCTGGTCATGCAGTTCGGGATCAATATGCTGGTTCCGATCGGCCTTTGTTCACTGCTCGGAGTTTTCATTTATCGAAAAACGGGAACGGCCGTGCCGCTGATCATATTGTTTTTTGTAGGTGCGCTGGCCGGATTCCGCAACTGTTACATTCAGGCAAAGAAAGTATATGAACCCGATAAAAAGAATGACGACAAATCTAAAGAGTCTGAATAGCGCTCTGCCGGGACTGTTGATGACGATCTTTTTTCTCGGCATTCTTTTTGAGGCGGTGCTGGTCTGGTTCATGCCGGATCCGTTGAAATACACCGTCGGTCTCTGGATCGGGATCGGTGCGGCGGTCTTTATGGCGATCCATATGGCAGTCGTGATCTCGGATCTAACGGACTTTATGTCGGAAAAGCAGGCGAAGGCTAAGGCGGTGCTTCATGCGGTGCTGCGTTACGGGATCGTGACAGCCGCATTCGGCATCATGGCTTTTACCGATATCGGATATGTTCTTGCAGCGCTGCTTGGAGCGTTGACACTCAAAATATCCGCGTATCTGCAGCCGCTTTACAACAAGATAAAAAATAAAGCTAACATAAAGCAAGGAGGTGAAACGTGTGGGAATCCTGATGGCCAGTGATGTGGATTTTATGATCCACTATCTGTGGAAGGTTCCGTACAAGTTTCTCGGAGCGGATGTCTATATTACAACCTCACATGTCTGTATCCTGATCGTTCTTCTGATCATTATCGGTTTTGCGATTTTTGCGAACCGCAAGATGAAGCATGCGAAGGAAGTACCGGACGGCTTTCAGAACGTCGTGGAACTGATCGTGGAGAAGCTGGACGGTATGGTTCAGCAGGTCATGGGCAAGAACGCGAAGTATTTCGCGAACTACATCGGAACGATCTTCATCTTCATTCTGATCAGTAACTTCTCGGGACTTCTGGGGCTCCGGCCCCCGACTGCGGACTATGGGACGACCTTTGCTCTCGCGATCATGACCTTCTGTATCATCACATTCCAGAAGTTCAAGCATCAGCATGTAAAAGGTGTTGTGAAAGGACTTTGCAGCCCCTGGGTTTTCTGGGCACCGATCAACCTGATCGGCGATATCGCGGTTCCGATCTCCATGTCGCTCCGTTTGTTCGCGAACATTCTCTCGGGCGTCGTTATCGAGACGCTGGTATACACGCTCCTATCCTGGCTCGCTACGGTTTGGCCGGCGTTCCTGCATGTATACTTTGATCTGTTCAGCGGTGCGATCCAGACATACGTATTCGCGATGCTGACTATGACATATGTGAACCAGGCAATCGAAGACGGAGAGTATTAATCAAGTATCTAATTTTAAGGAGGAAGATAAAATGAATATCAACGGACAGGACTTAATCAGAGCATGTTCAGCAATTGGTGCCGGTCTTGCACTCATCGCCGGTGTCGGCCCCGGTATCGGCCAGGGTGTTGCGGCAGGACACGCTGCATCTGCAGTAGGTCGTAATCCGGGCGCGAAATCCGATATCACGGGTACGATGCTCCTTGGACAGGCAGTTGCAGAGACCACCGGTCTTTACGGACTTGTAACGGCGCTTCTGCTGATGTTCGTGCAGCCCCTTGTAAAATAATTTCGAAAACAAGTAAAATCGTTCATTATTTTACGAAAGGAGGGCGTGCGGGAATCTTATGAATGGAATACTTTTAACGGCAGAGAACTCAAGACTGTTCAATCTTGATCCACAGCTTCTGCACGACGCAATCCTGCTTGGAATTGCGGTATTTGTATTATTCATCCTGCTGTCCTATCTTTTGTTCGAGCCGGCACGGAAGATGCTGAATGACCGGAAGGAAAAGATCGCTTCCGACATCAGTTCCGCAGCCGAAGACAAAGAATCCGCAGCAGCTTTGAAGGCGGAATACGAAGAGAAACTTCGGAATATCGATAAAGAAGCGGAGACGATCCTTGCAAATGCAAGGCAGAACGCGCTTATTTCCGCAGCACGCATTGAGGATGAGGCAAGGTCTGATGCCAGCCGCATTATAAAGCGTGCGGAAGAAGAAGCACTTCTCGAGAAACAGCGTGCGATGGATGAGATGAAGAACGAGATCATCAATATTGCATCCATGATGGCCGGGAAAGTCGTTGCCGCAAATATCGATACAAAGGTACAGGACGATCTTGTGGAACAGACGCTTAAGGAAATGGGTGAAAACACATGGCTAAGCTAGTATCCAAGGTCTACGGGGATGCGCTTTTTGACCTGGCGGTCGAAGAGTCGAAGGTGGATGAGCTCCTTCCGGAGGTTCGCTCTCTCCTCGAGGCGTTGAAAGCGGATAATGAGCTGCTTTCACTCATGAATCACCCGAAGATCATCAAAGAAGAAAAAATAAAGATCATCGAGGAAACCTTTCAGGGACGCGTCAGTGATGAGCTGACGGGACTTCTCCGGCTTCTTGTGGAAAAAGACAGGAGCAACGAGATTCCGTCGGTGCTGTCTTATTTCATCGAGCAGGTGAAAGAATATAAGAACATCGGGACGGCTACCGTTTGTTCTCCGAAGGAACTTACGTCAGAGCAGAAGGAAGCAGTCAAAAAAAGGCTTCTCGATACCACAAAGTACATCGAGTTTGAGATGAATTATGAGGTAGATCCGTCTTTGATCGGCGGGATGACGATCCGGATCGGAGACCGCGTCGTAGACAGCTCCATCAGGAGCAAGCTCTATGAGCTCCGGCGCAATCTTTCGACGATTCAGGTCAGTAACATATAAGAAGGGAGAAAAAAGCTCCATGAATTTGAAACCAGAAGAGATCAGCTCCGTCATCAAAGAGCAGATCAAACGTTACAAAAGTGAGCTGAATGTCGCGGATGTCGGTACCGTGATCCAGGTGGCGGACGGAATCGCCCGGATCCACGGCCTCGAGAACGCGATGCAGGGTGAGCTCCTAGAATTTCCCGGCGAGGTGTACGGCATGGTTCTTAACCTTGAGGAAGACAATGTCGGTGCCGTATTGCTCGGAAGTCAGAAAAACATCAACGAGGGCGATACCGTCAAGACCACCGGCCGAGTGGTGGAGGTTCCGGTAGGCGACTGCATGCTGGGACGTGTTGTGAACGCGCTCGGACAGCCGATCGACGGCAAGGGCCCCATCGAGACCGATACCTATCGTCCGATCGAGCGTGTCGCGTCCGGTGTTATCTCGCGTAAATCCGTGGATACGCCACTTCAGACCGGTATCAAGGCAATTGACTCCATGATCCCGATCGGAAGAGGACAAAGAGAGCTCATCATCGGTGACCGCCAGACCGGAAAAACGGCGATCGCCATTGATACGATCATCAATCAGAAAGAAGAAAACGTTAAATGTATTTACGTAGCCATCGGGCAGAAGGCTTCCACGGTGGCTTCCATCGTAAAGACACTGGAAGAGTTCGGTGCCATGAGTTATACGACAGTGGTTGCCTCCACGGCATCCGAACTGGCACCGCTTCAGTATATCGCTCCGTATGCTGGATGCGCGATCGGAGAGCAATGGATGGAAAAGGGCGAGGACGTGCTGGTCATCTACGATGATCTCAGTAAGCACGCAACGGCATACCGTACACTTTCTCTGCTCCTTCGTCGTCCGCCGGGGCGCGAGGCTTATCCCGGAGACGTTTTCTACCTGCATTCAAGGCTTTTGGAGCGCGCGGCGCGTCTTTCCGAAGCACTTGGCGGAGGGTCCCTTACAGCGCTTCCGATCATCGAAACCCAGGCAGGCGATGTTTCCGCGTACATTCCGACCAACGTGATTTCCATTACCGATGGTCAGATCTACCTGGAAACTGAGATGTTCAACTCCGGCTTCCGTCCGGCTATCAATGCGGGTCTTTCCGTATCGCGTGTAGGTGGTGCGGCGCAGATCAAGGCGATCAAGAAGATCGCGGCTCCGATCCGTGTGGAGCTTGCACAGTACCGTGAGCTGGCAGCGTTCTCGCAGTTCGGTTCCGAGCTGGATGCGGATACGAGAGAGCAGCTGGCACAGGGCGAGCGGATCCGTGAGATCTTAAAGCAGCCGCAGTATAAGCCCATGCCGGTTGAGAAGCAGGTTATCATTATCTATGCCGCTACCAAGAAATATCTTCTGGATATTCCGGTGGATGACATCCTTCGATTTGAAGAGAGCCTGTTTGAATTTATCGACACGAAATATCCGTCTATCCCGCAGAAGATCCGCGAGACCAAGGTGATGGATGAAGATACCGAGAAAGAGCTTGTGAAAGCCATCGAACAGTGTAAAAGCTCGTTCAAATAAGGAACGGCAAAATCTGAGATTTTGACGAGAGGAGGAGTGACGGAGCGAGGTGAGAGCCGGATGTGTCCGGCTTGAACAAGAGCGAAGTCCATGACGACGATATGGCTTCCATGAAAGATATCAAGCGTCGCCGCAGCAGTATTCAGAGTACGCAGCAGATCACAAAGGCGATGAAGCTCGTTTCCACGGTGAAGCTCCAGAAGGCAAAAGGAAGAGCCGAGAAGACGGTGCCGTATTTTGACCATATGTATAAGACCGTCAGCTCGATCCTTGCGCGGTCAGGATCCATTTCGCACCCCTATCTTACGGCGGGCGCGTCCGAAAAAAAGGCAGTGGTCGTGATCACGGCAAACCGCGGACTGGCGGGCGGCTACAACTCCAATGTTGTGAAGCTCATAACGCAGGGCGAACTGAAGAAAGAAGACCTTGAGATCTATGCGATCGGTACGAAGGGGCGCGATGCCCTTGTCCGCCGCGGATACGAGATCAAAGAGGATGCTTCCGGTATCATTGATGCGCCGACTTATGCGGATGCAAAAGCGCTCTGCGAGCGCATCCTTGCGACATTTGCAGCGGGTGAGATCGGAGAGATCTACCTTGCCTATACGTTTTTTAAAAACACGGTAGTGCATGAACCGCGGCTTTTAAAGCTCCTTCCCGTTGAATTCACCGACGAAGAGCTTGATGAAATGCGGGAAAACGGGCAGGATTCGAAACTGATCATGAACTATGAGCCGAACGAGGAAGAGGCTCTGGACATGATCATTCCGAAATATGTGACCAGTATTTTTTACGGAGCGCTGGTGGAAGCGGTTGCTTCCGAAAATGCGGCGCGTATGCAGGCAATGGACTCCGCTACGAGCAACGCGGAGGATATGATCAGCGATCTGTCGCTGAAATACAACAGAGCCCGTCAGGGTTCCATTACACAGGAGCTTACGGAGATCATCGCCGGAGCCGAAGCAATCAGTTAGGAGGGAAAATAACATGGCTGACAAGAATGTCGGTAAGATTATCCAGATCATCAGTGCCGTCCTCGACATCAAGTTCCAGGAGGGATATCTTCCCGAGATCAACGATGCGATCCAGATTCCGATGAAGGAAGGAAAGACCCTTACCGTCGAGGTTGCACAGCATTTGGGCGACGATACGGTTCGCTGTATCGCAATGGGTCCGACGGATGGTCTGGTGCGCGGTATGGAAGCGATCGCAATGGGAGCCCCCATTTCCGTACCTGTCGGAGAGAATACACTGGGAAGGATCTTCAACGTTCTCGGTGACCCGATCGATGAGATCGAGGCTCCGCAGACAGAAGAGAGATGGCCGATCCACCGGAAAGCGCCTACGTTTGAGGAGCAGGCGACTTCCCAGGAGATGCTGGAAACCGGTATCAAGGTCGTTGATCTTCTCTGCCCCTATCAGAAGGGTGGAAAGATCGGACTCTTCGGAGGTGCCGGCGTTGGAAAAACGGTGCTTATTCAGGAGCTGATCCACAATATCGCAACAGAGCACGGCGGATATTCCGTATTCACGGGCGTTGGAGAGCGTACCCGTGAAGGAAACGATCTTTATTATGAAATGAAGGAGTCCGGCGTTATCGACAAGACCACCATGGTTTTCGGACAGATGAATGAGCCCCCCGGAGCAAGAATGAGGGTTGGTCTCGCCGGTCTTACCATGGCGGAATACTTCCGTGACAAAGGCGGAAAGGATGTCCTTCTCTTCATTGACAATATCTTCCGTTTCACGCAGGCAGGTTCCGAGGTATCGGCGCTTCTCGGCCGTATGCCGAGTGCCGTTGGTTATCAGCCGACGCTGCAGACCGAGATGGGTGCTCTTCAGGAGCGTATCACCAGTACGAAGAACGGATCCATCACTTCCGTTCAGGCAGTATACGTACCGGCAGACGACCTTACAGACCCCGCTCCGGCGACCACGTTTGCCCACCTTGATGCTACCACCGTTTTGGAGCGTTCCATCGCCGAGCTCGGTATCTATCCGGCAGTGGATCCGCTGGCATCCACGTCGCGTATCCTGGATCCGCGTATTGTCGGTGATGAGCATTTCATGACAGCCCGCGGAGTACAGGAGATCCTTCAGAAATACAAAGAACTTCAGGATATCATCGCGATCCTCGGTATGGAAGAGCTTTCCGAGGATGACAAGCTCGTCGTCAGCCGTGCACGTAAGGTACAGAGGTTCCTGTCACAGCCGTTCTTCGTTGCGACACAGTTCACGGGCATGGACGGAAAATATGTGCCGATCACCGAGACGATCCGCGGCTTCAAGGAGATCCTTGAAGGAAAACTGGACGATGTACCGGAGCAGTATTTCCTTTCCGCTGGTACGATCGACGAAGTACGCGAGAGAAACAAATAAAGGGATAGCAGAATGGATACTTTTACAGTAGAGATCATCACACCGGACCGGGTCTTTTACCGGGGCGAGGCCGGTATGATCGAGTTTAATACAGAAGCCGGAGAGATCGGTGTCTATCCCCGTCATATCCCGCTGACCACTGTGATTCGTCCCGGTGTTGTGACGATCCACGAGGAATCGGGTGAGAAAAAAGCCGCGATCCATGCGGGATTTGCAGAGATCCTGCCGGATCAGGTATCACTGATGGCGGAGATCGCGGAATGGGGCGATGAGATTGACGTGGATCGTGCAGAAGCAGCGAAGAAGCGTGCAGAAGAGCGGATCGCCGCAAAAGCGGAGGAGACCGATATGGATCGCGCGGAACTGGCTTTAAAGAAGGCCATCGTCCGGATCAATCTGGCAGGGAAGTAACAGATATTATTGTAGAAGGAGGGGATCTCATGACAAGAGTGTTTATTGCACAGAAAATGACCGGTCTTTCCGAGAAAGAGGTCATGAAGAATCGAAAAATCTGCGAGGATTATTTCAGGGAGTATTTGTCGGAGCAGTATCCGGATGTGGAATTCATCGACAACTACACACCGGAGGCAGCGCCGAAGGAGGCAGTGAAGACCACCCATGAGCGTCTCTGGTATCTGGGACATTCCCTTCAGCTTCTCAGCACGGCGGATCTTGTGATTTTTGCCAATGATGCCGCAGACGCAAAGGGCTGTGTTACCGAGCGGATGATCTGTGAGATGTATGACATCCCCTTCATCGAGATGGAGATTCATACCTTTAACTCCACCATCAAAGCGGCTTGCTGGAATCTGTCGCATATCTTCAAATAAAGAACCCAAAAAGCCTGGCCGAAATGGTCAGGCTTTTGAACGTTTTACGGAGTTAGGAAATCACGTCTTCTTCTCTCGTCTTAACATGAGGTGCCTTCTGAAGCACATTCAAATATTTTTCCTTGCTTCCTTTTTCTCCACGCTTTTCGATGTACTCTGCCGTATCAAGCGCTGTAATTTTTTCAATGACAGCGGATATGACAAACTGATTAATGGAAATATGATCTTCTTTTGCGTAGTCTTTCACTGCATCATGCAGGGAATCCGGAAATCGAACGCTTAGTGTAGACATGCATGATCACCTTCTTTCTTGTAGAATCTTTAAAAACTCTCCGGGTGTCAGGATCTGAATGCCATAGGAAGAGGCTTCTTGAAAATCTTTTTTGTTAAAGGTCAGGATATAGGAGCTTTGCGACGCAATTGCCAGCTTCAGGATATGATCATCAAATGGATCTTTAAGGTAATTCCTTGAACTATTTGAGATCACATTTTATAATCAGGAGGTAGAAAGGTATTGGGGAAAAACAAAACAAACCGGAAGTACAAGGACCGGCTGTTTAAGAAGGTCTTTGGACGAAAAGAGGTATACAGCCCTACAAGGCTCTCCATTCCTCTTCCGCAATTTGTCGTATTTTATAACGGTACGGAAGAACAGCCGGAGCGAAAGATCCTAAGGCTTTCGGATTCCTTCACCGCTTCAAAGGAAAATGAACTGTTTATGAGCGGTGCTCTGGAGTGCATAGCGATCCAGTTGAACGTGAACTATGGGCATAACCGGAGAAACCAAAGAGTAGCTGCTCGATTTTCTGTTTCAGGCACGTCAGGAGTCCCTTGAAACGGTATATGGTATATTTCTTTCATCCGGCAATTCAAACACGAACTGATTCGGATACTCCCTTTCGTCGGTCCGGTCATATCTGAAATTGCGGATAATACCCTTGAGTACGGTAACAGGCAGTTCGTTGCTGATACCGGAGATATCAAGCTCCGATCCGTTAAAACGAAACATCATTGAGGCACTTTCTTCTGCTTCAGAGTACTCTACGATCACCTGTATCCGCGGATTTTCCAGTAACTTCATGAGCACCTCCTGAGTAATCTCTTCGAAGGCAAGCTGGATGAGATAGGTAAGTCTGGAGTTCACCTGATTCTTCCGACAGTACCGGTCAATCTCGCCCACCATGGCCCGGAAATCATAATCCCGCGAAGTGACCGTCAGCTCAAGCACCTTCAGCCTGCGAACAAACTGACGGGTTCTGTCATGGAGGGGATTGTCGAAGACCTGCTCCGGACTTCCATCCTCATAGATTCCCTGATGATCCATGTAGAATACCCTGTTGCAGATGGACCGGGCAAAATGCATCTCGTGAGTCACGATCATCATTGTTTTCCCGGTTTTTGACAGATCACTGATCACCGACTGAACCTCCCCAACCATAGTGGGATCAAGGGCACTGGTAGGTTCGTCAAAGAAGATGATTTCCGGATCCATGGCGAGCGTTCTGGCAATGGCGATCCGCTGCTTCTGTCCTCCGGACAGCTCATCCGGATAGTTGTCTGCCTTTTCGGCCAGACCGACCATACGGAGCAGCTCTACCCCTTTCTCATAAGCCTCCTGTCTTGACAGTCTCAGAAGATCCACCGGTGCAAGCATGATATTTTCGATAACGCTCAAATGCCCAAAGAGATTGAAGGACTGGAACACCATTCCCATCTTCCGCCGAATCTGATCGATATTGCTCTTAGGGTTTGTGATTTCCACATCATCAATACATATTTTCCCGGAGGTTGGCTTCTCCAGGAGACTGAGACAGCGCATCAGGGTGCTCTTTCCGGTTCCCGAGGGGCCGATTATTGAGATCACGTCACCGTCATGGATCTCAACAGAAACATCATTAAGGGGAGTCACATTTGGATATTGCTTTTTCAGATGCTGCACTTTAATCATTTCTCTTCACCCCCTCCAGAAGCTTTTTGTGTTTTCTCTGCTTCGGATTCAGGTTTATGCTGATCCGTCCGATTAAGTAACGAAGAATTCCCTCAAGTAAAAAATAGATTACCGTAACTGCGATCAGCGGAAAAAAGGCTTCATAGGTCCGGCTTCTGATGAGATCGCCTATCTTGGTTAGATCCTCAACGGCAATATAGCCTACAACCGCGGTTGATTTGATGAGGGAAATGATCTCTCCCTTATAGGAGGGCACGATATGGGGCAGAGCCTGCGGAAGAATAATCTTATAGAAGATTTTACGGTCAGAGTATCCCAGCATATAAGCAGCTTCATACTGGCCATTGTCCACGGCACCGACCCCCATTTTTAAGAGACCAAACACGGAAGCTGCGAAGGTCAGCGAAAAACCGATCACGGCTACAAAAATACCTTCGATCTTCACATTTCCGAACACGATGTAATAGAGCACCATCAGAAGGACGACCATAGGCATCCCCTGAACCAGTCCAAAGGCTAACCGGGTAATCCACTCCGCTGCGAGAGCTCCTTTCCTGCACAGCATAAAGATGAAGAATCCCAGCAGAGTTCCAATCAAAGCAGAAAGGAAGGTGATAATCAGCGTATTGAGGATACCATATAAAAAGAGCGTCCAGCGGCCTTCTCTGATAAATGTCTTTTCAAAGCTGGAGCTGATGCTGTCCCACAGGGAGCCGCTTTCATCCTGCTCTCCTCCGGTGTTTGGCGTTCCATCCGGATTCACGCTGCTGTCGATGACAGCAACAATGTTCCCGCTGGTGAAAACAGGATCACCGAAAAGCATGGTTTCCGCTCTTTCGGGTGTCACGGTAATGCCGCAGGAGGCAAAATCACATTTTGCAGTCTGGATTGCCGCCAGAATGGACTCAAACGACATGTTGCTGACGATAAGCCGGTATCCCTTTGCCTGACAGAAACGCGCAGCAAGATCCACATCATAGCCAACGATCCTCCCGTCCTTCACATAGGCATAGGGGATGAGTGAAGCATCAACAGCCATGGAAAGAATACCGTTGGTGTCAGGCAGATTCTCGTAATCAAGCACCTGCTTCCTGCTTTCATCGGCGCCAAACCAAATGTCGCTCATTTCCTTCAGCATGCCATTGTCCCGGGACTCCTTCACATAAGCATTGTATTCCTCACACAGGGATTTCCCTTTCTCCGTTTGCGGAAAGACAGGCGCCATTTGGATTTCTTCCAGCACATCCCCAACCATAACAAGATCCTTGTTGTCGTTTTGCAAAACACGGGCTGACCATACATCGTCCACCGTTGCATCTGCTTTTCCGGCGCGCAGGACCGCGAGCACATCCGAGATCGAATTATAGTACTCGATCGTTGCATTTGGAAAATGCTTTTCCGTGTCAGTTCCCGCAGTCGTTCCGGTCAGTATTGCAAAGGTCGCCTCCGTCAATTCTTTTGTGTTTGAAACCTTGGGCTTAGCCATGACAATGGTAGGAAAAACGAATCCAGCCACAAGAATTAACAGAAATAATAATCGTTTCATTTAAGTGCCTCGCAAAATATCTTTCTCTTCGCCTGGATCATCTCCCGCATCTTTGCAATGGTCTTCCTCACAGAGATGTCCACTCATGGCTTGATTTTATCATAACTGTAAAAAAGCCAGAAAGATTTTTCCGTAAAAAAGATAGGAAACCCTATCTCTTCGTCAGCAAGCGGATAGAAACGATAAACACCTCGAGTGCGCAAACGCCTGTTTTCAGCTTACCCTGATCTTTAGAAAATCTGTATTTGTTTTCCCTTCTTTCCGGGATTATAATAATCTCAACAAAACAAGGTTCATAAATTCTTTTGCTTTGTAAGGCGGTGAGATTATGACAGGTAACAGAATGACATGGGATGAAATACAAAAGACTTACCCGGATCAATGGGTATGGTAGGGGTGTTCGGATGAAGCAGTGGGAGCATATAACTCGAAGGAGGTGACAAACTATGATTAGACGAATTGAGAATACAGATAGATGTTCCGTATATGAGGCAGAGAATATATATAGAGACTGTAATTTTCTTATGGTTGATGTAGAGAAAGAAGCGGGCGTTACCTACGGGGTAGTAGTTGCTGTATCGGAATCGAAGGACGATCACAGAAATCTGGTTGATCTGGAAAAGGAACAGATACAGGCTGGTCACAGAACACTGATAGGTGGTGAATATCAGGATTCCATTGACATTAATGATATGCGTTATGAAAAGATAGCATAGGTGAAATATGGAACGGTGTGAGGTTTTTCTGCAACGTGGTCGTCGCATAGATTTGGAATGCAGGTTTTCGAAACGTTTGTTGGGATTGAATCTGCTTAATCTGGTGAATTATGATATAGATAATGATCTTCGGGTTATGCGATTGTCAAAAACGAGAAGGCTTAAAGAACATATCAAACAGGGAATAGCTATAACTACAAAGGAGATGATCCGTATGGGTCTCTATGATTCTTCTCTGCCTATATTCAAAAAAATCGGAAGGAAGTCAAAGCCAATTGACATCCTTCCGATTTATATTTATAGCGATGTAATTTACTCAGCAACAACCTTCTTATAATTCTTCTTCCCTCTTCTTACGATCATTCCATCCCCTGTAAACGCGGATTTATCAAAGGAAGCGTGGATATCAGAGCATTTTTCGTCGTTGACGGTGACTCCGCCCTGCTCGACAGCCCGGCGTGCTTCGTTTCTGGAAGCGGAAAGTCCGGATTTGACAAGAACCGAGAGAATATCGATCGATCCGTCGCGGAAGTCCTCGTCGGAAAGCGAGGCCAGCGGCATGTTTTCTGAAGATCCGGCGCCTGAGAAGAGCGCTCTTGCGCCTTCCTGGGCTTTTTTCGCCTCTTCTTCTCCGTGTACGAGCTTTGTCAGCTCGAAAGCAAGGATCTCCTTTGCTTCGTTCAGCTTCTGATCCTTCCAGTCGCTCATCGCCTCGATCTCCTCAAGAGGCAGGAAGGTCAGCATCCGGATGCACTTCATGACATCGGAATCCCCGACGTTTCTCCAGTACTGGTAGAAGTCAAACGGAGATGTCTTATTCGGATCCAGCCACACCGCATTTCCGGCGGTCTTACCCATCTTATTGCCCTGGGAGTCCGTAAGAAGAGTGATCGTCATCGCATGGGCGTCTTTTCCGAGTTTCCGGCGGATGAGTTCCGTTCCGCCGAGCATGTTGGACCACTGGTCATCGCCGCCGAACTGCATATTGCAGTCGTAGTTCTTGAAGAGATAGTAAAAATCATAGGACTGCATGATCATATAGTTGAATTCGAAGAAGGAAAGACCTTTTTCCATACGCTGCTTGTAGCATTCGGCACGGAGCATGTTGTTGACGGAAAAATGCGTGCCGACCTCGCGGAGCAGCTCAATGTAGTTGAGATTTAAAAGCCAGTCGGCGTTGTTGACCATCTGTGCCTTTCCCTCGCCGAACTCAATGAAGCGCTCCATCTGTTTCCTAAAGCATTCTGCATTGTGGTCGATATCCTCCCGGGTCAGCATCTTGCGCATATCGCTGCGGCCGGAGGGATCGCCGATCATCGTGGTGCCGCCGCCGATCAGGGCGATGGGCCTGTTCCCGGCTTCCTGCAGGCGCTTCATCAGTGTCAGCGCCATGAAATGCCCGGCGGTCAGGCTGTCGGCGGTACAGTCGAATCCGATATAAAAGGTCGCTTTTCCTTCGTTGACCATTTTCCGGATCTCTTCTTCATTTGTCACCTGCGCGATCAGGCCGCGGGCCTTTAATTCTTCATAAATCTGCATGATCTTATTTTCCTTCTCTTCTTATTATTATGCATTACACTATGAAGTGCATTATAATGGATAGATTTTTTTTTTGCAACTCCCGGCGGAATGGTGGTATTATGATACTATGTGGCTTACTATCATTCTGATCGGCATCGGTCTTTCGATGGACGCGTTTGCGGTTGCGATCTGCAAGGGGCTTGAGATGCCCCGCATCGATAAAAAAGGGACGTTTTGGATCGCACTCTATTTCGGCGGTTTTCAGGCACTGATGCCGCTGCTCGGGTGGTTTCTCGGGTCGCAGTTCCGCCGTTTTATCGAAAGTATCGACCACTGGATCGCGTTTGGCCTGCTGGTGTTCATCGGTGGAAAGATGCTTTTGGAGGGGATCAAGAAGTGCTTTATGGAGCCCTTTCCGAAGGAGGATCCGAAATCTGAGGAAAAAGGAACGAATCATAAGGAGCTTTTGATCCTTGCCATTGCGACGAGCATCGATGCACTGGCGGTCGGGATCTCCTTTGCGGCTCTCGGAACGCCGATCTTTCCGGCAGTTCTGGTGATCGGCTGCATCACCTTTGGTCTTTCGATCCTCGGCGTTCTGATCGGTCACTGGTTCGGGAACCGCTTTGAAAAGATCGCAAGTATCATCGGCGGAGTGATCCTGATCCTGATCGGCGTAAAGATCCTGATCGAGCATCTTGCGGCCTGATGAGTCCTGCTCGGGCCTCCATGAAAAAAGCCAGTTAAAAGAAAAAATCTGAGAACAGGAGAAACATTATGTCACCGGTATTAACAGTTATCATTGCTGCCGCCACGCTTCTGGTCGGCTTTGTACTTTTGATCAAGGGAGCGGACGCCTTTGTCAGCGGGAGTTCTGCGGTCGCGAAAAGGCTTCGCGTGCCGTCCATCGTGATCGGACTTACCGTCGTTGCTATGGGAACGAGCCTTCCGGAGCTTGCGGTCTCCGTCACCGCTTCTCTCGCGGGCAGCAATTCCCTTGCTGTCAGTAACGTGACCGGATCGAATCTCTTTAACCTCCTTGTGGTGCTCGGTGCCAGTGCACTGTTTACGCCGCTTGTCGTAGGACGTGATACGCTAAAAGGGGATTTCCCGTTTTCCATTGTCTGTGCGTTTCTGCTGGCGATCTTCGGTTTTACGGCCGGAAATGTCGGGAGACCGGAAGGTTTTATCTTCCTCGGATTATTCGTCCTTTTCCTGGTCATTACGGTTTTGAAGGCTCTGAAAGCGAGACGTGAAAACCAGGGAAATGAAGAGGAAAGCGGCGAGAAGCCCATGTCTGTTTTGCGCTGCATCATTTACATCGTGCTCGGCGTGATCGCGATCAAATTCGGCGGAGACTTTGTCGTCGGCGGCAGCATTGTTCTGCCAAACGGTCTTGAGATCCAGTATGGCGCCGTTGCCATCGCCCGTATCGCCGGTATGTCCGAAACGCTCATCGGCCTTACGATCGTGGCGCTCGGGACATCGCTTCCGGAGCTTGTGACCTCCATGGTTGCCGCAAAGAAAAAGGAAGTGGATATGGCGGTCGGAAACGTGATCGGCTCCAACATCTTTAATGTTTTGCTGATCCTCGGTTCCGCGGCGGCCATCAGCCCGATCAGCTTTATTACGGAGAACCTTCTGGATATCGCCGTGCTCATCGGCTCCAGCGTTATGGTCTGGATCTTTGCCTGGGTCGGCGGCAAGATCAACCGGATCGAAGGTATCATCATGCTCTCTCTCTATGCGGGTTATGTAGTCTATATCTGCCTGCGATAGGCATTCGAAAAAGGAAGTGGTGAAATGAAGCCCCAGCTGACAACGTTATGTTACATCGAAAAAGACGGTGCTTACCTGATGCTGCACCGCACAAAAAAAGAATCCGACATCAATAAAGGGAAATGGATCGGCGTCGGAGGACACATAGAGCCCGGAGAATCGCCGGAGGAATGTGTACGGCGTGAAGTCCGGGAGGAAACAGGGCTGACCTTAACAACCCTTTCCTTCCGTGGGATCCTTCATTTTTCCGGAAGCGGGGAAGAGGAGGAGATGTTCCTTTATACTTCGGATGCGTTTACCGGAGAGCTTACGGAATGCCGCGAGGGAGAACTGTCCTGGATCCCGAAGGAAGAGATCCTGGATCTGAACCTCTGGGAGGGAGACCGGAAGTTTCTGCCGCTTTTGTTCAAGGATACCCGGTTCTTCAGCTTTTCGCTGAAATATGATGAGAACGGCAATTTCCTTCCGGAAGAGGAAGGGCCTTTCCTGATTCAGGAAAAGGGAGCGGTGGCATCTTACGGAGAAAGACTGAAGGCCTTTGGAAGCCGCGCGCTGCTGGTAACCGGCAGGAATTCCGCCAGAGTCTCCGGTGCGCTTTCGGATGTGGAAAAGGTGCTGGATGAAAACGGGATCCACCATGTGCTTTTTGATGAGGTGGAGGAAAATCCTTCCACGGATACCATTATGAGAGCGCGTGAGATGGGGATCATGGGGCAGTGCGACTTTGTGATCGGCATCGGCGGAGGTTCCCCCCTGGATGCGGCAAAGGCCATCGCGCTTATGATCCGGAATAAGGACGAAGAAAAGAGTTATCTGTATGAGCAGGGAAATGAAGTAAACGCGCTTCCCGTAGCGGCCATCCCGACTACCTGCGGAACGGGCTCGGAAGCCACCGGCGTTTCGGTGCTTACGAGGAAGGAACGCCGCAGTAAAGGGTCTATCCCTTATAAGATCTGGCCGTCCCTTGCACTCATTGATGAGACATATCTTCTTTCCGCCGGGAAAAAGATCATCGGAAATACAGCGATCGACGCTCTTTCGCATCTTCTGGAGAGCTATCTCAGCACGAAGGCAACGGATTATTCCCGTGCGGTTGCAATGCAGGGGCTCCTTATCTGGAGGCGGATCAAGGAGGTTGTTTTGGGAAGAAGAGAAGCGACGGATGCGGACAGGGCGGACCTGATGACAGCTGCCGCGCTCGCCGGGATCGCGATCGGAGTGACGGGCACAAACCTGCCGCATGCGCTTTCCTATACGCTGACGGTGGAGGAGGATGTGCCGCATGGTGTCGCCGTCGGCTATTTCCTGTCCAGCTTTTTACGGGAATCGGGAGATGACGGCCTGTTTCTGACCAGAACCGCTGGATTCTTTGATACGGAAGAGCTTCAGGGCTTTTACCTGGCAGTATGCAAGCCCGGAAGCCTTGAGAAGGATGTGCTGCTCCGCGCTGTGGAGGCTGTGGCAGTGAATCCGGATAAGCTCTCTCTTGCACCTTTCCCGGCTGACAGGGAGATACTGCTTCGGATTGCCGGAATGGAACAATGAGAAATCGTTTTTTTAAAAGAGATCATGAAAATTCTGCGCCGCCCGGAAGACTTCTCCTGTCGGCGGTGATCGTAGCTGCTTTTGCGGTATTCTGCTTTCTGGTGCTTTATGCCGTGAGAGGCAACCTGATCAGCGTATCCGCGGATGAGACGGACGGGAACGGCAGCAGGCACGCTTCTTCACCGGAGGATCTGCTGGACGATTCCCTTCTGACAGGCGTATCCTTTGAAGACGGGGAAGCGCTGACCGTGACGGCGGAGGTCTATATCCCGGAAACGTCGGAATCCATCGACCCGATGGAGCCTTATTTCCTTTATACCACCATAGAGGGCGAAAAAAGCGGTGCGTCCGTGACGCTCCGTGCCTTTATCCCGCAGGTTTCCGTGAAAACGAGAAGCGCTTCCGTCACGTATGTTCTGGACAGCGAGGATAGACCGTTTTCCGAAAGTTACGGGAGGATCGAGACCGGCGGACTTCTTTTTTATGAGATCCGTACCGGTGATTATATTACGGAAGGCAGCGTTATGGCTTCTGCCGCGGGAAATCTCACCGATATGGGCACGATGAGCCGGCGCGTTGTGGAGTATGACGGGGAAAACTCCCTGGAACAGAATTTCTTCCCCGGAGAGGACATCTCCGTTTCCGCCCGTGCGGTTTCCGCGGAAGATGAGCAAAGCGCTTCGCTCCGGTCTTATGCCGAGGCGAATTCCCTGTTTGCGGTCGCGGAGGCGGAAGGCTCTACTTTGAACGTATCCGTCAATTCCCTGCGCCATTTAAGGAACCTGAACCGGGAGGTTTCAGACCTGAGTATAAGCCGGATCGGAACCGGTATCGAAAAGATCCATGTGATTCAGACGGCGGATATCGAAGGAGAGGAGGATACGGTCCTTTCTCCCATCGAAAATGACCGGATCGCTTCTTTTGACGGCGGGATCTATGAGATCCGAAATCTTAGGATCGAGCAGGATGAGGCAAAACCGGCAGGTCTGTTTTCGGTCTTTACGGGAGATTCCATTTCATCCGTAAAGCTTTCCAACGTTACGATCCGCGGCGGCGATGAGCCGTCGGGAGGGCTCTGTGGCATCCTTTCTGGCCCTGAGGAGGCAAGGATCACCGGCTGCTCTCTTATCGACACAAAGATCAAGGGAAACGGGATCGCTGGCGGCCTTGTCGGGACTCTGGGGGCGGATACCGGTCTTCAGATCGACAACTGTTCTCTCTATATGACGGATGAAAGCTGCACCGATTCCTCGGTGGCAGGTGATACAAAGACGCAGGACTGGCTTTCCGGCGGAAATGTCGTGGGAGGCCTTGTCGGGATTGCGTCTGCACCTTTATCCATTGACAAAAGCTTTGCGGCTACTGTGATCTATGCGACGGGTGATAACAGCCGGGTAGGCGGGCTGATCGGAAATGCACTTTCTTCCCTGTCGGTACACCAGTCCTATGCGGATTCCTATCTCCACGGGGATGTGATCGGAGGACTCGCGGGCGGCTGCACCGGCAAGGCTTCGTTTAAAACCTGTTATTCCGCGGGGTTTGTGCTGGATCCGGAGGAAGCAACAGAGCCCGAGATCGAGGGAATGCCTTCTGTCGGCGGCACCATCGCGGCACAGTTTGTTCCGAATGCGGCGATCCGGGTAGGTGCCGGGATCGAGGATTCCTATTCCCTTTTCTGCTTTGAAGATATCACGGAAGCTTCCACCGGAAAGTCCATGCCGGATTATTCCGGAAAAAAGGACGCATACGTCACAAAAGATGAGCAGCACCGGATCCAGAACGGTTTTCTGCTCTGGGAAAATGTGAATGTGGAACAGTTTTCCGATACGATGCGAACCGGGAACAGCGAGCAGCATACCTATCAGCTTGCATCGTATTTAAAGAACGGCGGAAATGACGATTTTTCCGAGTATCCGCGCCTTGGCCTTCCGCACTACGGGGACTTTGTCGCCATGCCGATGGAATACGAGATCATCGCTTATGATCCGCTTGGTCCGGGGACAACCTATGATGCACTTGGACAGCGTATCATGCAGCCCCTGTACCGTGCATCCTACTATGCGATGTCAGATCGTCCGTTTTCCGATTCGAAGCATACGCCGCCAAAACACGGCGGATATGAGTTCTACGGCTATCAGTTCCCGGGCAATGTCAACCGTGACCTGATCTCGAAATGGGATTCCACTACGACTCTGGAGGACATGGTGGGATATGACCGGATTGCTACTTTCAGTGATGTCTGCTATGGTGTGAAGCGGGCGAAGCTGGAGCTCAACTATCAGAAGGTCTATACGATCAAATATCAGGATACAAAAGGCTCTTCCTCCTCCACCAAGGAATACCGAGAGGCGGGAGAGAGGCTTCTTGAGAGCTGGCCGTCGGATCCGAAAGGAAAATACATTTTCCTCGGCTATTCCTTTGCAAAGGACAGCGAGCTGATCCCGGTCTTTAACCAGAAGCAGGATGGAACGCTCCTCGGTGATCTTCTGATCTATGAGGAAGCCTTTACGGACGAGAATAAGAATACGATCACGTTATATCTGAGATGGAAAAAAGTCGATGAATGATAAGACGACTGAAAAAACGAAAACATATGAAAGAAGCCGCGGGATCCCGCTGATCCTTTCCCTTGCTGTCTTTACGTTCTCAGCGGTCTTTTCGGTGATGCTGCTCCGGGGCACGGTCGCGGACAAGCTTGCAAAAGGGGAACTCCAAAGACAGGTCTCGCTGGAAAAGGCGGGGGAGGCTTCCGTGATCCGGAATGCGGCGGAGCGTTTGCAGGATATGATCCTCGTAACACTGAGTGAGGATGGCACTACCGATCGCTGTATCCGGCTGGAAACGGATGAGGAAGGCAGATTCTCGGCAACATGCGGGACCGGATTCCCGGATTTTCTGAAGGAGCCCCTGACGGCTCTTGTGGAAAGCAAGGCGAATGGAGAGGTCTCGTTTCAAAGGACTTTCCGTCTGACAGGGGATGGAGAGCCGCTCAGCGGAAGATCCGGGCCGAAGGAAGGTGTGATCGATGCGGAGCTGACGCTGGATGAAAATGCACCGGGATACCCCTTTTCCATCAAACTGACGGAGCAGAGCACCGGTATCACGGTCTATCTCAACTTCCAGAGCTCGTCGCTTTCCTATGAAAATGCGATCCATACGGAAGACATCTACTGGTATGAATCAAGGATGTCGCTGCTGAAAGAAAAGCCGTAAAAGACGAAAAGATCAATAAAAGGCATGAAAAATCTGAGAGAGAAGATCAGAGAACTGCATATAGAGACGATCGTGTCCGTCCTGATCCTTGTGATGGCGTTTCTCATGCTTTCCGGGGCGCTCCTTACCTGTGTGCGTCTTGGCAGGGCAGAGAATGAAAAAACAGCGGAAGCGGAGACGGAAACGGAAACAGAGGAACAGACTTCTTATGTCCGTGAGGAGGTATACCGGACGGCGGAAAAGCCGTCCCGGGATATGCGGACGGTAACGCTGACGGTATCCTTTGACCAGAATTACGGCGGAGTAAATGATGTCACGGTTTTTTCCGGGAAATACTTCGGCGGAACGATGCAGTCAAACGGTATTTCGGCTCCGGAGCCTGATAAACGTGACGGCTTCACTTTTGTGGAGTGGCGCGACAGCGCCGGAAACGCGTTTGAGTCGACAGCGCTTGTGGAAAAGGATATGATGTATTATGGGGTCTGGACAGAGGACCCCTCTCCCACGGTCACATACAATCCGAACGGCGGAAGGTTCCGGGGAGGACCGTATACAGATCTGATGCCGGCAAAGGTGCTGGAAGGCTCAATCCTTGTGGAGCGGGACTGGGACGTTTTCACGGAGTGGAACACGGCGTGGGACGGCACCGGAAAAGCCTATAAACCGGGAGATACCATCGATCTCGATGAAAAGGTGACACTGTACGCCCAGTGGAACGGGCTCCGGCTCCTTACCTTTGTTCCGAACGGCGGAAAATTTACGGACAAAGATTTTAAAAATCCGGTCAAGGTAGAGATCGGAAAGACCATTGAAGCGCCGAAGATCTCAAAACTCGGCTACACCTTCGACGGATGGTATGAAACCGAGATCACGCCGTTCCCCTATGACTTTACGATGCCGGTCACAAGGGACGCGGTGCTTTACGCAAGATGGATCGAGGATAACAGCATGACCCGGATCGGGCTTATCAATGATGAACTCCTTCTCGGTATCTGGGAACTTCCGGAGGGAGAAACCAAGCTCGAAAAGGATACCGAAGGAAAGTCCTATTCATCCCTGAAGCCGAAAAAAGATAAGTATAAGCTTTACGGCTGGTTTACGACGAAGGATGCAAAGGGTATCATGATAGTGAATCCGGACGGTTCCATCGTGAAAGAAAACTTTGACAAGCTTCCGAAGCCGGATGAGGAAAAACGTTATACACCGCTTTACGCATGCTGGATGAGCTCTTCCAAGATGAATGCCGTGGATATGACATCTCCGGCTGCTACGCTGACCTCCGGCAGCATCTACATACTGTCCTCGGATGACAAGATCTCCAAGGCGGCGTATCGTGGGGATAACGGGATCCAGAGTGATGATGAGTTCATGTCGTCTGCATCCTATTTTGACATGACAAGCGGGAAGACGCTGAAAGTACTTGACAATTCTCCGATTGCGGAAAAGAACAAGACCTGGATCGCAACGCTCTCAGCGGCGGAGGGAGATGAGCATACGTATTTCAATCTCTCCAGCGGAAGCACCAAAACCGGCAGTTCCCTGTATCTTGTATACGCGGATGGAGAGGTCAAAACCGTTAAGGAAAGCGAGATTGTTGATCCGAATGATGCGAAATGGTATATGGATGAAAACGGCGCACTAAGACATTCTGGCGGGCAGTTTCTCAACTATAATACCGATGTAAAGGATAAGACAAAGGGCAACAATCCACTGTATCTTACTGATGCATCCGTAACACCGGTAAAGGTATTTGAAACAAAGGAACAGACGGTATATACATTCGGCAAGTAGAACAGATTACATGAGGAGGATTTTATGGAAAACAAAGGAAAGTATTATCTGACGACGGCGATCACGTACACGTCAGGAAAGCCGCATATCGGAAACAGCTACGAGATCGTGCTGGCGGATTCCATCGCGCGGTATAAGAAGGCCGACGGCTATGATGTTCATTTTCTGACGGGTACGGACGAGCACGGGCAGAAGATCGAAACGCGCGCCATTGAAGAAGGACAGACACCCAAGGAATTCGTGGATACAACGGCCGGGATCGTAAAAAGCCTCTGGGATCTGATGAACACGTCTTATGACCGCTTCATCCGTACCACGGACGAGGACCATGAGAGACAGATCCAGAAGATCTTCAAGAGACTTTTCGACCAGGGAGATATCTATAAGGGTGCCTATGAAGGCATGTACTGCACGGAATGTGAGGCATTTTACACGAACTCCCAGCTCACGGAGGAAGGGAAGTGTCCGGTCTGCGGCGGAGAGGTACATCCCGCAAAGGAGGAGGCATACTTCTTTAAAATGACGAAGTATGCGGACCGCCTGATCGAGTACATCAACAGTCATCCGGAGTTTATTCAGCCGGTCAGCAGAAAGAATGAGATGATGAACAACTTCCTTCTGCCGGGACTTCAGGATCTTTGCGTATCAAGAACCTCCTTTAAATGGGGGATTCCCGTGGACTTTGACCCGGGACACGTGGTGTATGTGTGGCTGGATGCGCTCTGCAACTATATCACGGGGATTGAATACGATGCGGACGGAAACAGCGGTCCTCTTTATAAGACCTACTGGCCGGCGGATCTTCATCTGATCGGAAAGGACATCTTAAGATTCCATACGATTTACTGGCCGATCTTTCTGATGGCGCTCGGCGAGCCTCTGCCAAGGCAGATCTTCGGACATCCGTGGCTTTTGCAGGGCGGCGAAAAGATGAGCAAGAGTAAAGGAAACGTGATCTATGCCGATGATCTGGTAAATCTTTTCGGTGTGGATGCGACCCGGTACTTTGTACTTCATGAGATGCCTTATGAAAATGACGGCGTGATCACTTGGGAGCTGATGGTGGAAAGGACAAATTCCGACCTTGCAAATACCCTCGGAAATCTCGTCAACCGTACTATCTCCATGTCGAACAAGTATTTCGGCGGTATCGTTGAGGATAAGGGCGCAGCGGAGCCTCTGGATCAGGAGGTGAAGGATGTCTGCACAAGTGCATATGAAAAAGTGGAAAAACTCATGGAAGACCTCCGGGTGGCAGATGCCCTGACCGAGATCTTCCAGATCTTCCGGCGCCTTAATAAATATATTGATGAGACCGAGCCCTGGGTGCTTGCAAAGGATGATGCGAAAAAAGACCGGCTTTCCACGGTTCTTTACAATCTGACCGAAGGGATCATGATCGGTGCGTCTCTTCTTGCACCTTTCCTGCCGGAAACCGGAAAGAAGATCGGAGAACAGCTCAATGCCGGGCTTCGCGAATTTGATACGCTTGGTGAATTCGGAAAATATCCGTCCGGAAACAAGGTGATAGAGAAGCCGGAGATCCTGTTTGCAAGGCTTGATGCGAAGGAGATCCTTGCGAAAGCGGAGGAGATCAAGGAGAAGCAGAGCAAAGAGTTTCTCGCGCACGAGGAAAAGGCTCGTATCAACCGGGAGAAAGCGGGGATTTCCTGAAACAATGATATTTGAAACCCATGCTCATTATGATGACAGCCGGTATGATGAGGACCGGGAGTCCCTGCTTGAAAGCCTCCCTGAGAACGGGATCACCCGCGTCATCAATGTCTGCGCTGATGAGGATTCTCTGACAACGACCATAGAGCTTTCGGAGAAATATGATTTTATCTATGCAGCAGTCGGACTCCATCCGTCAGAGATCGGATGCCTTGATGATAGGATGCTGGATCGTATCCGGCTTCTTGCGGCTAGAGAAAAAACGGTCGCTGTCGGGGAGATTGGACTGGATTATTACTGGGAAAAGGATCCCGGAGCACAGGAAGCGCAGCGGCAGGCATTCTTAAAGCAGCTTTCCGTTGCGAAGGAAACACATCTTCCCGTGATCATTCATTCACGGGATGCGGCGCCGGATACCCTTTCCATTATGAAAGATGCTGCTGCAGACGGGATCCCCGGTGTGATCCACTGCTATTCCTACGAAAAGACGCAGGCGCTTACCTATGTTGATATGGGCTACTGTATCGGCGTGGGAGGGGTGGTCACGTTTCAGAACGGCAGGAAACTGAAGGAAACGGTGGAAGAGATACCGCTGGATCATATCCTTCTGGAAACCGACTGTCCTTATCTTGCGCCCGAACCAAACCGGGGCAGTCGCAATTCGTCTCTCTTTCTTCCGCTCATAAGGGATGCAGTGGCGGAGATCAAAGGCGTTTCCCCGGATGAAGTGGAGAAAGTGACCTACGAAAATGCAAAACGACTCTTTGGTATATCCTGAGAATACCATAGCGGTTCTGAAAAAATATAACCTTTCCGCCAAGAAGCATTACGGCCAGAACTTTCTTATCGATGAGAGGGTGCTTACCAGGATCATAGAAGCGGCAGAGGTCGGAAAGGATGATTTTGTTCTTGAGATCGGACCCGGGATCGGAACGCTTACGGAGGCGCTGATAAAAGCGGCACGGAGCGTATGCGCGGTTGAGATCGACAAGTCGCTGATCCCGGTGCTTTCGGATGTGCTTGGGAAGTATGAGAATTGGGAAATCCGAAATGAAGACATCTTAAAAACGGATATTCAAAAGATCGCGGAGGAAAAGAACGGCGGTTCGCCCATCAAGATCGTGGCGAACCTGCCCTACTACATCACGACGCCCATCCTTATGAAGCTGCTGGAATCCGGCGCGCCCATCGAGAGTATTACCGTGATGGTGCAGCTGGAGGTGGCGGACAGGATGAGAAGCGGTCCCGGGAGCAAGGATTACGGAGCCATTTCACTGGCGATCCGGTATTATGCGGAGCCGGAACTGATCTGCAGGGTTCCGAGAAACTCATTTATCCCACGGCCGAATGTGGACAGCGCTGTACTCCGGCTTCGAAGAAGAACCCGGCCGCCGGTGGATACGAAAGATCCCGATGCCATGTTCCGTCTGATCCGCGCATCCTTTAACCAGCGCAGAAAGACGCTGATCAACGGGATCCTGGGTTCCGGGATCAGTTCTCTGTCAAGGGATGAGATAAAAGAAGCCGTTGAGGAGGCGGGGTTTTCTCCAACCGTGAGGGGAGAGACGCTCTCTCTTGAGGAATTCGCAAGGCTGAGTGATATTCTGATACGAAAAGGATCATAAAAAACAGAGCTTTTACTAGAGTTTATTTGGAAGATGCTTGATTTTAAAGATTACGGCAGAACAGTACAAAAACAGGTCAGCGGGATCTTAAACAATCGCGGCGTAAACGGGGACGAACTGAAGAAAAGCTGCGATGAGCTGATCGAACACGGCAAGAGGACAAGGGATGACAGACTCCTTGGCTTTGCCTATTTTTTCCGTGCGGAAAATGAATTCATCAATAACCGGAATGACGAGTTTCTCCGGAATATTATGACAGGTCTCCAGTACATGGATGCCTCCGGGCAATGGGAACTTATGGCGCGTTCCTATAACCTCATGGGGATCACCTCGATCAACCGGGGGAACGCTCCGTTTGCGATGGATTATTATCTGACCGCGCTCAAATACTGTACGACCCATGGACTGGATGAGATCGCGATCATCGTCAACATCAATATCGGCATGCTTTACATGGGTTTTAACGATTATCAGCAGGCTACACGCTATTTTGAAAGTGCTCTTGGCTTTTTGAATGAGAGAAAAGAGATCCCGGGAAGAGAAGACCTTATGTTCAGCGCTTATATCGGACTTGCGGGAGGATGCCTTCTCCGCCGCGACCTGATGCAGGGCAGGAACTATATGAGCCGTGCAAAGATCGAAGGAAAGATCGATGATGATCCGGTCAGTCTTCTCGTGTACCATTGTTTTGAAGCACGGATCTATGACGAGGAAAAGAAGTTCAAACTCCGGGATGAGGCGATCTCTGATGTGTCAAAGCTCATCGAACAGGAGATGCCGCTGATAGACATCTTTGATGATGTTTTCCGCTACGCGGAGTTGCTTCTTAATATTGAACGGTATGAAGAGCTCTGGGTCGTTCTGGAAAAGCTTGAGCATATCACGAAAAAAGCCAATTTAAGGCATCTTGAGAAAAGGATCCTTTCCCTTAAGATTAAGTATTACAAGAATTTCGGCGACCGGGCAGGTTATCTGCAGGCGGCTGGGCTTTACTATGAGATCTCCGACATGATGGAAAAGGAAAACACCTTTGTGGTAGGGAAGATGCTGGATATCCGGAGTTTCCTTGAAGAATCCGCGAAAAAGCAGAAACAGATGAGGGAACAGAACCGTGAACTCCAAATGAAGTCCGAGACAGATGCACTTACAGGGCTTTCAAACCGGTTCCGCCTTCAGACGCAGGCTCATGATGCTTTTGATCATGCGATGCAAAACGGCAGCAGTTTTGCCATCGAAATACTGGATGTGGACTATTTCAAGGGTTATAACGATAATTACGGGCATCAGGCCGGCGATGACTGTATCCGGGGAGTCGCGAACCGGATCGGATCCATGATGGAGCATCCCGGTGTTTTCTCTGCACGTTACGGCGGAGATGAATTCGTTCTTGTCTATGAGGGATATACGATCGATCAGGTAGAGGGAATGATGAAAGAACTTCGGGAAAAGATCATAGGCATGAATATGAAACACGAATACTCGAAAGCGGCACCATATGTGACAATCTCGCAAGGAGCGTGTTTCGGGATCCCGTCAGAAGGGGAAAAGGTGGAAAGTTATCTCCACACGGCAGATGAAATGCTCTACCGGATCAAAGAGGTGTCAAGAAACAGCTACCGTATTACGGAATATGGAAAGGAAGAGTCGATCAAAGCCCTTCAAAATGCGCTTCAGAAGAAAGAAGACTGAAAAGGATGTGATCCTCCCATTTTCCGTTGATATAGTAGATTTTGCGCTCGGTTCCTTCATTAACGAAGCCAAGGCGTTCCATAAGCCGTATGGAGCGGTCGTTGTCCGGCATTATTTCCGCAATGATACGATGGAGCCTTAACTCATCAAAAACAATGCGAACCCCTTCACGGAGCGCTTCCGTCATATAGCCCCTGCCCCAATGGCGCTCGTCCAGCTTGTATCCGAGTTTGCAGCTCTGATAGTAAGCTCTCTTGATATCGCGGAAGCTGATGGTTCCTATGATCTCATTGGTTTCTTTCAAAAAGATCCAGAAACGAACCTGCGTTCCCTGAACGGCCATATTGTATTCGATCTCCAGGATCGATTTCTGGTGTCCGACAGTATAGAAGCCATCCTCACGGGGAGGCTCGTTTTTTTCAAAGAGTTCTTTGTTGCCGAGATAAAAATCCAGAACCTCTCTTGCATAAAAGGGTTCTACGATCTTCAGGATCAAACGGTCAGTATCATAAGAGAAATTCATAACACACCTATTATAACGAAAAACAGGCGAAAATAAAAGACATTCATGGAGGCGCAGCATGAGGAAGCCAGATCTCAAGCCCGATGAAATATATATGAGAGCAGCACTCCGGGAAGCGCGGAAAGCATATGCGATCGATGAGGTACCGATCGGCTGCGTGATCGTGCAGGAAGGGAAGATCATTGCACGGGGATACAACCGGCGGAATACGGACAAAAACACCCTTTCCCACGCAGAACTTACCGCGATCAAAAAGGCAAGTAAAAAGACCGGAGACTGGAGGCTGGAGGACTGTACACTTTATGTGACGCTGGAGCCGTGCCAGATGTGTGCCGGGGCCATCGTCCAGTCACGGATCAAACGGGTTGTGATCGGCGCGATGAACCCGAAGGCGGGATGTGCGGGATCTATCCTGAATCTTCTTCAGATGAAGGAGTTCAATCATCAGACGGAAACGGAAAAGGGAGTGCTGGAACAGGAGTGTTCCGGGCTTCTCAGCAGATTTTTTGAAGAACTGCGGGAAAAGAAGAATGGAAAACAGGACGCAGGTTAAAAAACATTCAAGAGCCAGCCTCAATATGGTGGAAGGACCGCTGCTGAGCAAGATCATCTTTTTTGCCCTGCCGCTGGCCGCAAGCTCTGTACTGCAACAGCTGTTTAATGCTGCGGATATTGCGGTAGTGGGAAGGTTTGCCAGTTCCGAGGCAATGGCTGCGGTCGGATCCAATGCTTCCGTGATCGGATTACTCATAAACTTGTTTGTGGGGCTTGCAGTCGGTGCAAATGTGGTGATCGCGAATCTCATCGGCGCGAATCACAGGGAAAGGATCAATGAGGCGGTACATACCGTCATAGCAGTCGCTTTTCTTGCCGGGATCCTCATTCTTGGAATCGGATTCGTTCTTGCAAAGCCGATCCTTTCTCTTATGGGAGCACCCGATAATGTTATGGATCTGGCGGTACTTTATCTCCGGGTATATTTTTTCGGTATGCCGGTGGTGCTTCTCTATAATTACGGCTCCGCGATCCTGAGAAGCAAGGGGGACAGCCGGCGGCCGCTTCTGGCACTGGCTCTTTCCGGTGTTGCAAATATCGGACTCAACCTTCTGTTTGTCATCGTCTTTCACCTTTCTGTTGTTGGGGTTGCTCTTGCAACCGTATTCAGTAACTGTATCGGCGCGGGACTGATCCTTTATTTTCTGATGACGGAGGAAGAGGATTTTCGTTTTTCGTTCCGGAAGCTCCGCATCCATAAAAGATATCTGGTCTATGTACTCCGGATCGGCCTGCCGGCAGGTCTTCAGGGCATGGTCTTTTCTTTTTCCAATGTGGTCATCCAGAGTGCGATCAACAGCTTTGGCTCAGCCTGTATTGCAGGTTCGACCGCAGCGCAGAATTTTGAATTTATCTGCTATTGCTTTGTAAATGCTGTGGCACAGACAGCTGTGACGTTTACCAGTCAAAACTATGGTGCCGGCAATGAGGAGCGGTGCAAAAAGGTGTTCCGCCTTACCATGCTGATTGGGATCGTGATAGATATCGGAACGGTAGCGGTATTCATGCTGTTGCGTTATCCGCTGATCCACATCTTTACGACGGATCCCGATGTCATAGAGTTTGCTATGGTGCGAATGATGCGTGCCTGCCTCTTTCATGCATTGATCGGAACTTATGAGATCAGCGGAGGCTGCATCCGAGGCATGAACAGATCGCTTGTTCCTGCGCTGATTTCCGTATTTGGTACCTGCGCGTTCCGCTTATGCTATGTGTTCCTCGTTCTTCCGCAAAACAGAACGTTTGCGACACTCATGAATGTGTATCCAATTTCCTGGGTTTTTACCGGGATTGCAATGCTGACAGCTTACTTTTTGATCCGGAGAAGGGCGTTTAGAATATTGAAAAAGTGAGGGGATAGGGAAATAAAAAAGAGGCATGTCGCATTAGTCACATGGCACGTACGTGCCATGCGGAATTTGCACAAAGGTCCGGCCGGACATGCTAGCATGTCCGCGCGGACTTCTGTGCAAATCGCACTTGCGGCGCAGCCGCATAGCGCTAATGCGACAGTTAATTTCCGATCAATATAAAAAACCGAGCATCCTGCTTTGAATCCGGATCCCTGACGTTACCAATGCATTAGGCTCAGCCCAGGCACCCTCGCGGCACACAAGGAGGTTCTGTTTAGTGCTGCTTTGTTCCCAACCTGACACGGTTCACAGATTCCTGTTGCGCAAGACCCGGGCATCAACGCTGCTTGCAAAGGGCAGCTCAACAACCCAAAACCCGAGGCAGGATATCACTCCGGCTATAGCGGATTGCCGGTACAGGGTGCCGCTAACTCCCCAGCTGCTCGGAAATCTTATTATATCGGGTTTTGAAAGGTTTGTCAAAAAGGACAAAAAAATGGAAGCCTGTTTCACAGGCTTCCGTCTTTTTTTAAATGAATTTTAGCTCAATTCTTACTGAATTGCCTGGTAGATCGTGTCTGCCTCTTCCTCGGAAAGATGAGCTGCTGCATACAGGTTTCCGTCTGTATCAATGATCGCTACGTTATCACCATCATCGATATAACCGAGCTGGGTTGCACCAACGGTTACAAGATAATATGCAGTACCGTCATCCAGAGTAGCATCCTCAACTACATACTCAGCAAGAACCTCATTCGTGCCATCGCTGAGATAGCAGACATCTCCGGGTGCGTTCTCATAGAAAGCGATGATGAAATCGTTGGAGCCGTCATTTGCATAGAAGCCGTCTACATAGGTGATGTCGCTTACAGCTTCTGCAACTTCTTCTTCAACTGCTTCTTCAACAACTTCCTCTGCTACAGCCTCGTCGACTGCCGCATCGATCTCAGAATTGATCTCTGCCACTGCCTGATCTACTTGTGCCTGGGTTGAGTTTCCACAGCCTGCAAGCATACCTGCAGCTACAACTGCGGACAGCATTAAAGCTACCATTCTTTTTTTCATAATAGTTTCCTCCCTGTTTAAAAAAACAATTAGTTCTGCGGGTTTTACCCACAAAAGTGATTATAAAAAACAAGGAAAGAATTGATAGTAGCCCCAGGGCTACCAAAAGTGTTTTTTCAGTGTTTTACTCTCTGCGATGCACGAGACCCATCTGTTCCGCTTTCCGTTCCGCATCCGCACGATCCTTTGCGCCCAGTTTACGGTATATGTTCCGGTTATGTTTTTTTAAGCCGGCATAGGATATATCACACTCCCGGCAGATATCCTCGGTATCCATTCCGCTGCAGAGCATGGAAAGGATCTGCTGCTCCCTTTTTGTAAGAATCACCTGTTCTTTCGGGATAAACTTCAAATAATCGGGATAGAAAAGCGCGATGCGGGTCGTTTCTTCCATAGTTTTGGAAAGATACTCCTCCGGGATATCAGAGAGCTGGCCGTCCTTTTCCAAAGCATGAAGGAGCGGCAGGATCGCACCTCCTTCCAGCGATACAAGCCGCACAAAATGATATTCCGAGGCTTTTTGGAGAGCGTTTTTCACATGCTGTTCCCACTGTATCATACCGAGCCGGTACAGGATAATCCCCTTTAGCAGTTCATTTTCCATCCACATATAATGTCGTTCATACCGCACAAAATAACCGGTGAGGAACATGGAGAGATCCAGTGCTTCTTCGTAACGTTCTTCTGCGATCAGGCAACGGATCTTCATCATGCTCCGGTAACGGTCCGGAATGGAAAAAGACGTCATTTCGTCCTTTGTTCCGGCGAGATATGCATTAAGCTCGCCGGTCTCGCCCCCGGAAAGAAGGGATAACCAGATAAAAAAAGCTTCCAGATTCGGCAAAAGATGATCAGCCTTTCGCTCCAAGACCATCTCCCGGAAGCTTTCCATACGCCGGCGGGCATAAGACAGCTGACCTTCCGTGATGTGCTGACGGACGAGGATGCCGATGGCAGCAAAGCAGATCTCCGGCTTTCCGCCGTGGCTGGCTGTTTCAAATCCGTTATTGCAGCGGGTCAGCACTTCATAAGGCTCCATGGTTCCTTTTTCAAAACCGCTTTCTGCGAGAGAAACCGTCACAAGCCCTTTGCCCCATTTTCCAAGAAGGATCTCCAGAGGCTGCTTCATAAATTTTGCGATCTCATTATCGTGTTTTGACCAGTCCGAGAAATCGAGTCCTCCGTTCATGATACCGGGCATATTTCCGGTGACGCACATTTCCGGCAGAACCACTTCTCCGTTTCGGACCATGGTCAGGACACTTCGCATGATACGGAGGATCCCTTTTACACCCCTGTGGGGAAGGCCGATATCGAGATAGGCGATCAGGCTCTCTGCCTCCCGGCGTTTTAAACGGGGGTGTTTTTGGTCTTTTGCATATTCTTTCAGGGAATCGTACCATTCCTCGGATTCGTCCGGGAGCATCACAATATCACTGAGCATGCTCATTCCGGCCATCAGAACGGGACTTTCCTTTAATTCTTTATCGGGAAGAGAAAAATAATAATCCTTTGTCTCGATATAATATCCTGTGCCGGGATGGCTTTTTGCATTCCGTATCAGGATCTGTTTGACACTTTCCGTTGCACCGGCCTTTTGATAAAAACAGAGAGCGGATGCGATGTCTCCTTTTTCTTCATAATAAACAGCAGCCTTTTGATAATTGTCCCGGATCTGCTTTGGAGACCAGAGACTTTCCTGCTTCCAGATAAAAAAGTGCTTCATCTCTTCGCGGAGACGGTATTCACCGGCTTCCAGGTATTCGAGCTGACTGGTGTTGCTCCGGCAGTATTCTACAATGGCACGTATATCGGAATGTCCGGAAAGACGTGCTGCCATCTCTGCCGAAAAACGTTCATAACGGCAGACAGCAAGGGCAAGATCACGAAAAGAGGAGTCTATTTCCTCGAAAGCGGTTTCATCCCAAAAGCGGAAGCAGTCCTGCCAGACGGCAGACATCATAACCTCGGAAAAGGGTTCTCCATGTTCCATATACCTGGCATAATACTGCAGCGCAATCGGGTACCCGCGCGATGCGGATGCGACTTTCGCGATGTCTTCCTCTTTGATCGGAATCTCCTGCTGCTCAAAATACCGGCGGATCTCTTTTTTCCCGAAACGAAGATCCTGCTCATCGATCCGTATAAAGGAAAGAGCGGCATCTTCGCCGGTAAGATATTTCGGGATATCTCCCCGGCTGATCAGAACGGTCTGAAGTCCCGGGCTGTAGAGCAGTTCTTTCAGGAGGGCGATCGATTTTTCATCGCGGAGCGCGTAGAGGTCATCCACGATCACGATACTCTGGCGAATGGAAGCAATTTCCGGAAAATTACGGATGCTTCCGCTTCGGCAGCTGATCACCAGCGGGTTTTTCCGGCGGTAATAATACATCGCTGCCGCGGTTTTTCCCTGACCGGATGGAGCGGTAATGATCACGGGATGATAGGTTTCTTCCGCTTTCTTCAGTTTTTCATACGCTGCGGGTATCCGGATATACTGCAAAAGTGGCACCTCAATTCCAGGTTGGTTGAATCCCTTCTATTATACAGGTTTTGTCAACATGAAAGAGGATATTCTTTTTTCGGGAACGATAACATGATAGAATGGAAACAAGCGAAAACCCGTTTGTAAAGAGGAAAGGATAAGTCATTGAAAAAAGTATCATTTGAAAGCGATTATGTTGCAGGTGCACATCCGGAAGTCCTGAAAAGGCTCATGGAAACAAATCTGGAAAACGAGCCCGGATACGGTTCTGACAGTTTTTGCCGGAGTGCAAAGGAAAAGATCCGAAAAGCGGTCGGACTTGAGAATGCTGATGTCGAGTTTCTGGTGGGCGGAACGCAGACAAATGCGGTAGTGATCTCCACCATGCTTTCCGATCATGAGGGTGTTATCGCTGCAAAGACCGGACATATCAGTGCGCATGAGGCCGGAGCGGTTGAGTATACCGGTCATGAGGTTCTGGAAATCCTGCAGCAGGACGGAAAGATCCAGCCTTCTGCATTAAAACAGTACCTTACGGATTTCTATGCCGATGAAAATCACGAGCACATGACGTTTCCGGGCATGGTGTATATTTCCTATCCGACGGAATACGGCACGCTTTACTCAAGGAAAGAGCTGGAGAGTCTTTCGGAGATCTGCCGTGAGTACAGGATCCCTCTATTTATGGATGGAGCAAGGCTCGGATATGGACTTATGAGCCGGGAGGCAGAACTGACTTTGCCGGAGATCGCGAAACTCTGTGACGTGTTCTACATCGGCGGCACGAAGGTAGGGGCGCTGTGCGGCGAAGCGGTTGTGTTTACAAAAGACAATAAGCCAAAGCACTTTCTGACTTCAGTGAAGAAAAGGGGGGCGCTCCTTGCAAAAGGGAGGCTTCTCGGAGTGCAGTTTGACGCGCTTTTTACGGATGATCTCTATTTCCGTATCAGCCGGTATGCGATCGACATGGCAGAGCGCATGAAGGAGATCTTTCTTGCCCATGGATTTACGCCGTTTATTGAATCGCCCACAAACCAGCAGTTTATCGTGCTGCGTAATGATCAGCTGAAAAAAGTTCAGGAGCACATGGAGGTGAGCTTCTGGGAAAAAGCGGATGAAGACCATACCGTTGTCCGGTTTGCCACCAGCTGGTCTACAACGGAAGAAGACCTGGAGGTGCTCGAAGAGGTCTTTGCCGGATTGCTTGCATAAAGAAAAAAGATTGTGTATATTTTAGAAAAAGTTATTTATATATGGCAGACAGGAGGTTTCTATGGATATTAAGGCAAAAATCGAGGAAATCGTATCAAAGGTCAAAAATGATCCTTCCTTTTTGAAGCAGTTTCAGAGTGATCCGGTGAAAGCTGTGGAGTCCGTGATCGGTGTGGATCTGCCGGATGATATGATTAATAATGTCATAGACGGTGTAAAAGCAAAGATCACGATCGATAAGGCCGGCGACGCTCTTGGCGCACTGTTTGGTAAAAAATAACCGCTGACGGGATCATAAAGATTGAAAAGCCTGGATGATCCAGGCTTTTTTCAGATCATTCGGAGGATGACGGGAATGAAAAAGGAAGCAGACAGGAAAGAAAACGTATCGGTGGTGACAAAAGAGGAACGAAAAGCGGCAGAAGAAGTAATCAGCTGTATTATGAGCTCGCCGACGGCGTTCCATGTGATCAACAATCTGGTAAACGAACTGAAAAAAGCCGGATTTACCGAACTATCCGAGTCTTCCGCATGGAAGATCAGGGAAGGCGGAAAGTATTACGTTACAAGAAACGGTTCTTCTCTGATCGCATTTACGATACCGAAAAAAGATTTCAGGGGTTTCCGGGTGATCGCAAGCCACAGTGATTCCCCAACGTTCAAACTCAAGGAAGCTCCGGAACTCCCGGAGGCAGGGTATCTTAGGCTTAACGTGGAGGGATACGGCGGTATGCTCTGCGCGCCCTGGTTTGACCGGCCTCTTTCCGTTGCGGGCAGGGTCTTTCTGAAAGGAAAAAAGGGAGGCGCGATCAGAGAGAGTCTTTTTGATCTGGATCGGGACCTTTTGATGATCCCGTCACTTGCGATCCATATGAACCGTGAGGCAAATGAGGGATATTCCTATAATAAGCAAAAGGATATGCTTCCCGTTTTCGGAGAGGAAGAAGGAGGAGGCAGGATCGCCGGACTGATCGCAGAGGCAGTGGGTGCATCGGAGGACAGTATTCTCGGAAGCGATATATTTTTATACAACAGGCAGAGCCCGTCGTTCTGGGGAGAGAAAGAACAGTTCTTTTCGGCACCCCGGCTGGATGACCAGACCAGCGTCTGGTGCAGCCTGAAAGGGTTTTTTGCCTCTGAAAATGAGGAACATGTTCCGGTTCTCTGTGTGTTCGATAATGAAGAAGTGGGTTCCGGGACCAGGCAGGGAGCAGGATCCACGTTTCTTTCCGATACACTGGAGCGGATCGGGCTTTCCCTCAAACGGTCGCCTGAGCAGAGATTTACGGCGATTGCGGAGAGTATGCTGATCTCTGCCGACAATGCGCACGCCGTTCATCCGGCGCATAAGGACAAAGCAGATCCCGTGCACAGGCCCGGAATGAACAGAGGTATCGTTTTAAAGTTCAGCGCAAAACAGAGTTATACGACAGACGGACAGAGTGCTGCGGTGGTACGCTGTGTCTGCGAAGAAGCCGGGATTCCCTGCCAGACTTTTGTGAACCGCTCGGATCTTCAGGGTGGAAGCACGCTCGGACATATCGTAAGCAGCAGTGTACCCATGAAGTCCGCGGATATCGGTATCGCACAACTCTCGATGCACTCGCCCTATGAATCTGCCGGTGTGAAGGATGTTCTTGCGATGATCCGGTTTTCAGAAACGTTTTTCGGCGGGAATGGCTGATCACAAAGGGGTAGTGATCGTTGGTTTACCATTTTCCAAGGAGCATCAGTACTCCCGGGATCCAGGCGGTTACGATACCCTCAAACACCTGAAGAACGGGAACAAAGCGGCCGAGGTTTTTTTTCAGCACGTCTGTAAAGAACGAGGTACTCCATAGAACGGCCCAAAGCCACCATATTGCTGCCCAGCGCCAGTCCGGAGTGATCGAAAGTGCTCCGCTTCCGGTGATCCCTTCGATAACCCCGAATACAACAGCATTTATGGCAACAAATAAAGAAAACCATGCCAGAGGTCTCGGATCGAGATCAAATACGTTGTTGATCGCGACAAACAGATAGGTAAAGCAAAACAGAAGCCCCGTTCCGGCTGCGTAATAGTTCCCCTGTATCAGGCTGATCACATTGATGATAAGGGACAGGCCGCCTGTAAAGAAATTCATGATGGCAACCGCTTTTTTACTGATATTGCATAATCCGCCGATCCCGTTATTGATCAGGACCGCCCCGACAAACAGTAAACAAACTCCCAGCATATTATGATATCCTCCTATGATATTCTCTTACCATCATGCCACTTGATCCATAATTCGGCAATGCTCTATCTTTATATTCAAAGGATGACTGATCATGTTAAGAAAAAAAGTGTAATAACCATCGGAATACTGGCAATGTCATTGCTCATGACCGCGGGATGCGCTCCTTGAGAAGGGCATTGATGTGACTGCTGTATTCAGCCCGGAGCACGGATTCCGCGGCTTTGCCGATGCGGGAGAAACTGTGGAAAACGCAGTGGATGAGAAGGCCGTATCTTTTATATGAAGAGTAAAAGGAGGAGACCATGATGTCAGAAGTAAAAAAAGATTCCCTCGAATGGGAGGAGGTTTATACGGAACATCTCATTCAGGATGAGTGGATCGATTTCAGGAAATCCGCGTACCGATTTCCGGACGGAAGTGTATTTGAACCGTTCTATACGTACAGCCGCCGGGATTATGTGGTGATCGTGGCATCTGATACCGATGGAAATTACCTTTGTGTGCGGCAGTTCCGGCAGGGCATCCGTCAGGTGACGACCGAATTTCCCGCCGGCGGCATCGAACGGAAAGATAAAAAACAATACGGACGTTCTGGAGATCTGTCAGCCGAGGATTCTTTGTCTGCCGCAAAGCGGGAGCTCCGTGAGGAAACCGGATACGAATCAGATGAATGGTGTCATTTGCTGACAGTGCCCTCCAACGCGACGATAGCTGATAATTATGCGTATTTATACATGGCGAAAAACTGCCGGAAGGTATCGGATCTTTCTCTGGATGAAACAGAGTTTCTGAATGTGACTACTCTTACCGCCGAAGAAATTGAAAAGATGATCGAAAAGGGTGAGTTTCAGCAGGCGATGCATATTACGGCATGGCTGCTATCGATAAAAAAAAGCCTATCATTGGGTGACATATAATACGAGGGTTTAAACTATGATTAAAATACTATTCATCTGCCACGGCAATATCTGCCGTTCACCTATGTGTGAATATGTTATGAAGGATCTTGTCGCGAAGGAAGGCCTTTCCGACCGGTTTCAGATTGACTCTGCGGCAACCAGCTCGGAGGAGCTCGGAAATCCCGTTTATCCGCCGGCAAAGAAGAAGCTGGCGGAACATGGGATTGCCTGCGAAGGCCATCATGCGCGCCGGATGAGGGCGGATGACTACGACAGGTATGATTATCTGGTCGGCACGGACCAGGAGAATATGTATTATATGCTGCGTCTTTGGGATCATGATCCGGAGGGGAAGTGCTCGCTGATCATGGATTATACCGGACACCCGAGGGAAGTCAGCGATCCGTGGTATACAAGAGATTTTGAAGCGACCTGGAGAGATGTCAGCGAAGGATGTCAGGCTTTTTTGGAATACCTGAAAAAAGAGAATCATTTATAAAAGCATTGCCATCGTGATCAGGAACTGCGCAGAGATATATGTACTCATAACGAGAAAATGCGGACGGAAACGGACTTTTTCCGGTGCGTAGATGGCAAGGAACAGGATACAGTCGGAAAGGAAAAAGAGAATGGCACCGATATAGCCGAGAGCGGCGGCTCCCGTCCGGTATGCAAGCAGATTCGTCAGGGAAAGAACATTCATCCCGGCGTTGATGAGAAGATAGATGTATAGTCCGACGGCCATTGCTTTCGGAGTGTTGTGTCGGATTTTGAATATCACGAAAAGTGCGATCACACCGTAAACGATCGGAACTGCGATCACGACCGGAAGGATAAATGAAGACGGGTCGAGGCGCCCCAGAAAAAGGATGATGTAGGATATATGGGCGCCGGTGAAGCAGCACCCTCCGGCGAGAAGCCATTTGTCACCGTCCCGGATCAGAAAAACATCTCCGAAAAAGCTCAGGATCAGCCCGACGATAAGGGGCACAAGATAGTATTCTGCCGTGAACAGATAAAAGAGGATCAAAAGGATCATAAGAAAAGGTTTCGTTCGAAACCTCCTGTTATTGTTATTCCAGCAGTCAACAAGATGGAAACAGCTGATAAAAAGGAACAGGATCAGAAAAACCATCCGCAGGATCATGTTTTCCCCCATACAAGAATCAAATAGAACACAATGATGAACCGGTCGATAATCCGGCATCGGGTCCGTCATGAGACGGACTTGAATTATTTTGATTATAAACCGAAAAAAAAGTCTTGACAAAATAGATTGCACGCAATATAATTTGATTAAATAAAACAACAGGGTGCATGCAGGAAATAAACATATATCAGTAATAGGGAGGTAATAAGATGGGTATTTATGATTACACGATTCAGGACGGAAAAGGAAATGATGTTTCGATGGGGGAATACAAAGGAAAAGTTTTTCTTGTGGTAAATACCGCGACAGGATGCGGCTTTACTCCCCAGTACAAGGAACTGGAGGATATGTATGAAAAATACCATGAGAAGGGATTTGAGATTGTTGATATCCCGTGCAACCAGTTCGCAGGGCAGGCACCGGAATCCGATGAAGAGATCCATGAGTTCTGCACACTGAAATACCACACACAGTTTCCGCAGATGAAAAAGGTGGAGATCAACGGTGAAGGTGCGATCCCGCTGTACGGATATTTAAAGAGCCAGAAGGGTTTTGAGGGATTCGGTAAAGGACCGAAGGCGCTGGCGATGAAGGCATTGCTGAAAACAATTGACAAGGATTACAAGAACAACCCCGAGATCAAATGGAATTTCACAAAATTCCTGGTGGATCGTGACGGAAACGTCGTCGCACGCTTTGAGCCGACGCATGATATGAAGGACGTGGATGAGCAGGTAGCATCACTTCTATAAAAAAAGAATTATAATTTTTGAGCCTTCCTTAAGGAAGGCTCTTTTTCATACAGTGAAAGCGGAGTGTTGAAACGAAATGCCGAAAAACCTATAATAAAGGATGTAGGCATTTATCATGCAAAGGAGAGAAATATGTTTCGAAGCGACTTCGTATGGGGCGTAGCATCCAGTGCTTATCAGGTTGAAGGTCGTGATCCGGAGGACGGAGCCGGCAGATGCATCTGGGATGCTTTTGCAGATGACGGCAAGGTTGAAAACGGGGAAAATGCGTATGTTGCATGTGATATGATCCACCGTTATAAAGAAGATTTCGCACTGATGAGGCTTCTCGGGATCCGTCATTACCGTTTTTCGGTAAGCTGGAGCAGGATCCTTCCGAACGGAACAGGGGAAGTCAATGAGGAAGGTATCCGCTTTTACAGGGATATGATCACGGAGATGAAGAAAAACGGGATCGAACCGTATCTGACGCTCTATCACTGGGAAATGCCAAAGGTCCTTCAGGACCGGGGCGGCTGGCTCTCTCCGGACAGCCCTGACTGGTTTGGAAACTATGCGGCGATCGTTGGCGAGCGGTTTTCCGATCTTGTAAAATACTTTATCACGATCAACGAGCCTCAGTGTATTGTCATGCTGGGACATGTTTTTGGCACTCATGCGCCGGGCATGAAGCTTTCGAAAGCGGATGCGCTTCTCATTACACATCACCTCCTGATGGCTCACGGCAAAGCTGTTATTGCACTGCGGGAAAACGCGAAGCAGGAGATCAAGGTCGGATTTGCGCCTACCTGCGGGGTGGCGATCCCGGCAACAAACAGTGAAGAAGATGTAGAAACCGCCAGACGGCAGTATTTCGGAATTGATGCCGGATGGGACCGCTACGCGTGGAACGTGTCCTGGTATCTGGATCCGGTCGTTTTCGGTACATATCCGGAGGAGGGACTGAGGAAATTCGCCGGATTCCTACCGGAGATCCGCGAAGAGGATATGGAACTGATCCACCAGCCCATCGATTTCCTCGGACAGAATATCTACAACGGATATCCGGTCTGTGCGGATGAAGAAGGAGAGATCTGCTATCTGAACCGGAAAACCGGATATACCCATACAGATACGGCCTGGTCGGTCACGCCGGAATCTCTTTACTGGGGAAGCCGTTTTCTTCATGAAAAGTATCATATCCCGCTTTATATCACGGAAAACGGCATGGCCTGTCATGACAATATCGCGCCTGACGGATGTGTGCATGATCCGAACCGGATCGAATTTCTCGATGCATATATCGGCGCACTTCAGAAAGCGGCAGACGAGGGGGCGGACATCCGCGGGTATTTTGTCTGGACGTTTATGGACAATTTTGAATGGGAAAAAGGATATTCGAAAAGATTCGGCCTCATTTATGTAGATTTCCCGTCACAGCTCCGGATCGTAAAGGATTCCGCATATTGGTACCAGAAGGTGATTGAGAGCAATGGTGCGAGCCTCACGGTGAACCGGAAAGCAAGACAGATCCTGTTTCTTGAGCAGGATGAAAATGGCGAAGTAGGCGTTACGTCGTGGATCACGGAAGGGGCATACGCCGGTCTGACGCTGGATGAGCTTTTGCACCGGTTCCCGGAACTTTTCGGAGGAGTGATGCAGCCGCCTGCTAAAACGGAAATGATCACGCTGGAGATCGAAGGAGAGGCATCCTTCCTTCAGGATCAGCCCTATCTTTATATGACGGTGACGGAAGGCGATGGTCTTTTAAACGGTCATTATATCAGGGAGAGAGATCATTTTATTCTGCCCTGCGGTTTCGGAACCGTACATATGCAGGGAAATATGACACTCCTTGTTTCGGCGCGGGTGCCCGTTGAGGCGCGTAACAACTGCGGCGACTCCTGTACGGAGAGCCGGTAAAATATGAAGCAGCTGACTGCGGGGATCGTCGCACATGTCGATTCCGGGAAGACCACTCTTTCCGAACAGCTTCTTTTTCTTGCCGGGGAAATCCGGGAGAAAGGAAGAGTGGATCATGGCGATGCTTTCCTGGATCACAATATCATGGAAAGGGAGCGCGGGATCACCATTTTTGCAAAGCAGGCGGTTCTGCATCTTCCCGGGCAGATAATATATCTTCTCGATACGCCGGGACATGTGGATTTTTCGGCGGAAATGGAAAGAACCCTGTCGGTTCTGGATTTCGCGGTGCTTGTGATCAGCGGTGCGGACGGGATGCAGAGCCATACGGAAACGCTCTGGACGCTTTTATCCCGCTACGATGTACCGGTGCTGCTGTTTCTTAACAAAATGGATCTTTCGCACCGCAGCAGAGAAGATCTTCTAAAAGAGCTTCATAAGAAGTTGTCCGACAGCTGCGTTGATTTTACTTCCACGCCCGATATGGAAGAGATTGCCTCGCTTTCTGAGGAGGCACTGGAAGAATATACCGAAAAGGGAACCGTTTCGGCGGAAACTGTCCGTTCCATGATCCGGAAAAGAGAACTGTTTCCTGTGTACTTTGGTTCGGCGCTGAGAGGAGACGGGGCAAAAGAGCTTCTGGAAGGTATGGAAACTCTTTTTGATGAACCGGTTTATCCGGAGGCGTTCGGCGCAAGAGTCTTTAAGATCGGAAGCGATGAAAAGGGAAAAAGACTGACCTATCTCAAGGTGACGGGCGGGACCCTTTTACCGAAACAGACTGTTCTGACGGGAAAAGACCGGGATCATGAGGAAAAAATACAGGAGATCCGTATTTTTTCCGGTACGAAGTATGAGGGCATGGATCAGGTAAAAGCCGGAACGGTCTGTGCTGTGACAGGACTGTCCGAAAGCTATGCGGGAGAGGGCCTTGGCACGGAAGCAGATACAGCCCCGCCGGTTCTGGAACCGGTGATCAGCTATCAGATCCTTTTGCCGGACGGAATCACCCCACAGGCGGGCTTTCAGAAACTTTCCTCTCTTTCCGGTGAGATGCCGGAAGCCGGGATCGAATGGGATGATGAGTTAAAAGAGATCCGTGTTCGCCTGATGGGGCAGGTGCAGACGGAGATCATGCAGCGCATGGTCAAGGATCGTTTCGGGATGATCATCAATTTCGGGCCAGGAAAGATCCAGTATCGGGAAACCATTCAATCCCCCGTGACCGGGATCGGACATTTTGAGCCGCTCCGCCATTATGCGGAGGTGCATCTTCTGCTGACGCCGGGTGAAAGAGGGAGCGGACTCGTCTTTGAAAGCAACTGCCCGGTGGATGTTCTCGAAAAAAACTGGCAGCGTCTGATCCTGACGCATCTGAAAGAAAGAGTGCATAAGGGCGTGCTGGTCGGAGCTCCGATCACGGATATGAAGATCACGCTGATTTCCGGGAGAGCGCATTTAAAGCATACGGAGGGCGGAGATTTCCGTCAGGCGACATACCGGGCAGTAAGACAGGGCTTAAAAAAAGCAGAGAGCATTTTGCTGGAACCGTATTATGCATTCCGGATCGATATCCCCTCTGACCAGATCGGGAAGGTAATGTCGGATCTGGAGCAGAGACATGCTCTTTTAAGTCCGCCCGAAAATGACGGCGAGACGGCTGTTTTGGAGGGGACGGCTCCGGTTTCCCTGATCTATGATTATCCGAAAGAGCTTACGAGGATCAGCGGAGGACGTGGGCAGATCAGTTTCCGGCTTTCGGGATATGAGGCTTGTCAGAATGCTGACGAAGTCATCGAAAAGATCGGATATGACAGTGAAACGGATCTTCGCAATCCGACCGGTTCCGTGTTCTGCGCACATGGAGCGGGTTTCCAGGTTCCGTGGGATGAAGTGGAAAACTACATGCACCTGGAAGATATGATGCTTTCCGGAGAAACGGATGCCGATGACTGGGACGGATTCATGCCGCTGTCCGCACCGAAGGATGCAAGAGGCGCTCTTTACGGGGGAACCTATGAAGAGGATAAGGAGCTGGAGGCGATCTTTGAGCGGGAATTCGGACCGGTAAGACGACGTGCGGATGAAGTGAATTCGCTGAAAACACCGAAGATCTACCGTGCGGCAACCGGAAAAACGACGGAAGACTATAAGGCGGCCGCAAAAAAAGAGAAAAAAGAGGATTATCTGTTTGTGGACGGATATAATATCATTCATGCGGATCCGGAGCTGTCTTCCCTCGCGGAGACGGATCTTTCTGCGGCACGGGGAAGACTTACGGATATCCTCTGTAATTATCAGGGCTATACGGGCGCGCATCTTGTGCTGGTGTTTGATGCTTATAAGGTGAGCGGCGGCAGGGGAGCCGCGGAACAATACCATAATATCTACGTGGTATACACGAAAGAAAATGAGACGGCCGACATGTATATCGAGCGGCAGGCGGCTATGATCGGGAAAAAACACCGGGTGACTGTGGCGACTTCGGACGGGCTGATCCAGACGATCATTCTCGGAGAAGGTGCTGTTCGCATGTCCGCGAGAGAACTGATGGATGAGATCCGGAAAAGATCGCTATAGTCCGGATGAGGGATCGCCTTTTTTCATCAAATGGTATAAAAATACAGATTGTGTTATAATTAAGGTTTAGATAAACTGTTCGTTTACCGGACAGGAAGCAAATATAGAACGGAGAAGACTCTTGCAGAACATCAGAAGAATCTTTCTTAGCGACATTAAAAATATATGCAGTCATTTTTTCGCGCTGGTGATCGCCATCGGGCTCTGTGCCCTGCCGGCGCTTTACGCATGGTTTAATATCTATGCCAACTGGGATCCGTATGCCAATACGGGCAATATTCAGATCGCGGTGGCGTCGCTCGATAAGGGTTACCAGCCTGAAAACGGGGAATACGTAAACATGGGAACCGAGATTGAGGATCAGCTGCGTGAAGCGACCACCATCGGATGGGTTTTCCTGGACACGGAAGGAGAGGCCTTAAACGGGATCAACAGCGGGAAATACTATGCCGCGATCGTGATCGAAGAGGATTTTTCCGAGGCGATGAACACGGCACTCACGGACAATTTTCAAAATCCCCATATTACCTATTATGAAAATGAAAAGAAGAACGCGGTAGCCACAAAGATTACAGATACGGCAGTAGACACCCTGAGAAAGAGTATCAACCAGCAGTTCATTGAAGTTCTGACGGGAAGAGTTTTTGAAGCTACCAATACCGTTTCAAAGGATATTTCCAAGGATTCCGCGTTTGACCGGTTTGTAGGGAGTCTTGAAGAGATCAACCGGAATCTGAAGGATTACCGGGAAATGATCGATAAATTCGTGGCAGGAAACGATATGCTGACGGTATCCATTGCCGGCGCGACGGGCTCCATGGACTCCACCCGCGAGAAGATCGAGAAAGAAAACGGGTATATGTCAAAAGCCGCGCAGGATATGACAAATACCAATGCGTCGCTCGCCATGTTCAACCAGAATGTCCAGAATACGATGATCGCCATCGAAAACTCCATCAACAACATGTCGGTGGATCTGGATACCTCGGGGATCGCAGGAGATGCACAGGCTTTTGATGCCCAGATGAGCAAGCTCCTTCAGGATGCGGACACCACCTCCACGGATATCACGGGGCTGATCAAAACCCTGAATAAAGTTGCGGAGAGAAAGGCGGCAGGTGATGGCCAGCTGACGGAGGAGGAAAAGAAGCAGATCGAGGATAAGATCGCCGGAAATAATGTTAGAATTGAGAAACTGGATGAGGATAAAGCCGCGCAGCAGGCGATCATATATGATCCGTCAGCTTCAGCTGAGGATAAAGAAAAAGCAGCTGCAAAAATCATAGAGGATGACGCTGCAAAGCTTGCACTGGAAGAAGCAAACAAAGGTCTTCAGGATTATCTGGACGGAAAAGTCCCGGCACCGGCACTTAACGCCCTAGACAGAATCCTTGACACCGCAAATGCCATGCTGACGGCGATCGATACTCTCCGTCATGCAGCAGCAAAAACTCAGGTAGACGGTGCGGAGAAGGCAGTCAATCAGGCGGCCGCCGCAACAAAGCAGGTGCTTGCCACCTGTAACCAGACAGTGGAGAATATCCGGAGCCTTTATACCAATACGCTGGTTCCCCAGATGAATAATCTGATGACCAGCATGCAGCAGGTTCTGGACAACGTGAATGAGCTGATCGGATCGCTGGATAAAGCACTGGGCGATATGGATAGCATCTTTGACGGCATTCTTGATACGGTTGACAGTACGAATGCCAGCCTTACCGAGACCGGAAAGGTGATCGATGATGTCAGCAAGAGACTGACCGATGCGACGGAAAAGCTGAAAAGCGCATCGGAGGACGAACGGGTGCAGGAGCTGATCAATCTTCTGGGAGGCGATCCGGAGGCATATGGCAGCTTTTTTGCGGAACCGGTTGTGGTGAATACGAATGAGATCTACCCGGTGAAGAACTACGGATCGGCAGTGACACCGTTTTATACCACGCTTGCCATCTGGGTCGGCGGGATCTTTCTGACGGCATTGTTTAAGGTAAAAGCAGACAAAAAGGATCTTGTCAATCCGAAACCTTGGGAGCTTTTCCTCGGACGCTACATGATCTTCTTTTTCCTGGGACAGATCCAGGCGCTGATCATCGTGATCGGGGATATAGCACTCCTCAACGTGCAATGCCTGCATCCGATGATGTTCTGGTTTGCATGTTCGGTGACGAGCTTTGTGTTCTCGCTTCTCATCTATTCCCTGACGATCTCCTTCGGAGATATCGGAAAGGCGCTGACGGTCGTGATGGTCGTCATACAGATCGCCGGATCTTCCGGAACCTTCCCGATCGAGCTTTTGCCGTCGTTTTACCGTACAATGTACATCTTCTTCCCATTCCCGTATGCGATCAATGCGATGCGTGAATGTATCGGCGGGTTTTATGAGAATACCTATTCCATCTGTCTTGCGGAACTGATGATCTTCGCCGGGGCTGCGCTCTTTATCGGTCTTGTGGTAAGAATCCCGGTTATGGGGATCAACCGCTTCATCGAGGAGCGTATGGAAGACACGAAGATGATGTAGGAAGAGGCCGGAGAGTCGAATGAACGAAGAAAAATACGAACAAGTTTATAATGCGATGCTGGAGTTTGAAGAGATCCAGCATGAGAAAAACCAGCGGCGTATCAAATCGGGTATCCGATGCCTTGTTATCATTCCGGTGGTATTTCTGGTCCTGATGTTTCTGACCTCGAGCAGCAAACCGGTGTTTCTCATACTCTGGATCATTTCGCTGTACGGGATCGGGATCTATCTGATCGGAGTGGAATACACGGATCACAAGATCCAGCAGCAGCTTGCTGCGTTCCGCGGTGAAGAGAAGGCGGAAACGAAGCCGCTGATCGGCCGGGAAATTGAGACGGTGGAAAGTGTGCTTCGCGGAGCACATGCACAGGTGAGACAGATCTTCGTTCATGATAGCGCATCTGCCGGGAAGGAAACAGAGGAAACAGTAAAAGAAACAGAAAAAGAAGAAGAAACCCTGAAGATCCTGGATCTGAATGATTCTTCAGATGAGGAAAAGGATCCGGAACAGGAAGAGACAGATGAAGAACATATTTAAGATTTTCTTTCTGGATGCAAAAAGAATAGGAACCAATGTGGTCGCGCTGGTTGTGATCATGGGTCTTTCCGTGCTCCCGTCCCTTTATGCGTGGTTCAATATCCTCTCCAACTGGGATCCGTATGGTCCGGAGGCAACCGGACGCATGCAGATCGCCGTATGCTCGGAGGATAAAGGACAAACCATCGAAGGCGCTGAGATCAATATCGGTGACAAAGTCGTAGACGGCTTAAAACAGAATACGACCATGGGATGGGTCTTTGTGGATTCCTCAGAGGACGCGCTTCTTGGCGTGAACAGCGGGGAGTATTATGCGGCACTTGTCATTCCTGAGGACTTTACGGCGAACATGCTCGGATTCCTTTCGGATTCGGTAACGCACGGACAGATCGAATACTATGAAAATGAGAAAAAGAACGCGATCGCTCCGAAGATCACATCGAAGGCCCAGCAGGCAGTAAAGGAACAGGTCAATGAAACCTTTGTCAGCACGCTGACAGAAACCATGGTAGAAGCGAGCGGTGTGCTCGGGGGTGAAGAAGGAACCGGGGTTTCTCTCCTTGATACGGTGCTTGCGCATATGAATGATCTGGATTCGGATCTTTCGACCTATATCACTATGCTGGATTCGTTTATCAACATTATCAATTCCGCGTCTAGTCTTCTGACTACGACGCAGACCATGCTTCCGAATCTCGGAACGGTTGTGCAGAATGGCCAGTCCACAGTAAATACGCTCCAAAGTGCTTTGATCGCAGCGGATGGGAGCGTGCAGGCCGCTTCAAGGCTGCTTTCCGTGAGTCTGGATACGGTGGATCAGTCCCTTGCAAGTCTTGCCAGTTCCATTTCCGCGCAGATCCTGATGATCCAGAGCGGGATGCAGGCTCCGGAATCCATTGCCCAGCTCGCGACAGTCGTTTCTTCGCTTGAGAGCGTGATGGCGGCCCATAAATCCACGGTCGAATCTCTCGGAACGGATGCGGGAAATGCGTATCAAAAGGTGTTAAATGATCTGACGGCTATTTCAGCGGATATCAACGCACTCAGCCAGACAGTAGGGAAGACCGAGCAGGATATCAATGCACTGACGGCAAAGATCCAGGGAGAGATCGACAGCTGCCGGAATGCGGTGAAGGCTCTTCGCGACAGTTATGCTTTTCAGGTGCAGCCACAGATCGACCAGACGGTGAACGACCTCCAGATCTCCATGGTCGGCGCTTCCGAGGTCCTGAACTCGATCGACAGTAATTTCAGTGATGTGGCAGTTGTTCTGCAGCAGTATAAGGATACGATGGAAAACGGAAACGGTGATCTTCAGGATTCCCGTGAGATGGCCGTTGCCATGAAAAGCACGCTGGAATCGTATATGCAGCACATCATCGCATTAAGTACCGATGAGCAGTATGAAGAGATCATGGAAATGCTGAAGAACGATCCCGCCCTTATCGGCCGTTTTGTTTCTTCGCCGGTTGCCATCGATACGGTTACCGTCTATGAGATCGATAATTACGGATCTGCCATGGCGCCGTTTTATACGATACTTGCCATCTGGGTAGGTGCGCTGATCCTGGTTGCCCTGATCCATGTCAAGGTGAAGAAGGATCCTTCCATTCCGAATATGAAGCATTATCAGACGTTTTTCGGACGTTATCTGACATTCTTTCTTATTGGCCAGGTGCAGACTCTTCTCACGGTGCTGGGTAATTTCTTCTTTATCGGGATACAGTGCAAGGATTATTTCCTGTTCTGGTTCGCCTGCTCCTATTCCAGCTTTGTATTCACGCTGCTCATGTATTCCCTGACAGTGGCTTTCGGAAATATCGGAGAAGCGATTGCGGTGGTGATCATGGTTCTGCAGGTTGCCGGGGCCGGCGGAACGTTCCCGATCGAGGTGCTTCCGGATGTTTATCAGAAGCTTTATATCTTCCTTCCGTTTACACACGGCCTCAAGGCTATGAAGGAATGCATCGGCGGCAGATTCGGGAATGATTACTGGATCTCGATCGGATACCTGTCCATTTTTGCCGTGATATCGTTGTTTATCGGATTGGTTGTTGCGATCCCGTGCAAGAAGCTTAATAAAAAGATAGAGATCAGTAAGGAACGGACAGGGATCATGATGTGAAAAAACAGAAATCTCATCGAAAATTCCGGATTTTTCTCCGGATCCAGCTTTTGATCCTGTTAGCGCTGATCGGCGGATGTGCGCTGTTTTTTTACGGAAAATACGGAAAAGAGATCAAGCAGATACACTCCTCCGCGTCAAGGATTTCAAGAGAATCCACGGAAGAGGATTTTCATGAGGCGGAAACATCCCTTATTTATGCGGCAGATGGAACACTGATCTCCCGGTTTAAATCAGACCGGGACAGTTATTATCTGAAAGCCGAGGATCTTCCTTATAATGTAAAAGCTGCGGTCATCTCCATCGAAGATAAAAAGTTCTATGACCATAAAGGAGTGGATCCGAAAGCAATCCTCCGTGCGATCCGTGCGATGATCCGCAACGGGGAACCGACCCAGGGAGGAAGTACGATCACCCAGCAGCTGGCGCGTAATATCTATCTTACGACGGAACGTACCTGGCAGCGGAAGATGGAAGAGATCTTTCTTGCCATGAATCTGGAAAAGAAGTATTCGAAGGATCAGATCCTGGAGTTTTATCTGAACAATATCTATTTTGCGAACGGTTATTACGGTATAGAAGCGGCCAGCCGCGGATATTTTAATAAACCGACCGCTTCGCTTTCCCTTTCAGAGATCGCGTTTCTTCTGGCAATCCCCAACAGCCCCGTGAGATATGATCCGCTGGTTCATCCGGAGAATACGCTTGAGAGAAGAGACCTGATCTTAAAAAACATGCTGGATGACGGTGTGATCACCAAAGCTACCTATGATTCTGCAAAAAACGAGACGATCACGCTGGATCAGCCGGTCAGTACTAAAAATGTGTATGTGGAGACGTTTGCGTATCACGAGGCTACAAAGGCTTTGATGGAGATGCATGGGTTTCCGTTTCTTTATGATCATGATATGCTTCCGACTCTCCAGGCGGAATACGACGAGGCTTACGGCGACATGTATGCTCTTTGCAGAAAGGAGCTTTCCACTGGCGGATACCGGGTATACACCACTCTGGATCTTACGATACAGGAAGAACTGCAGGAATCCATTGACAATATGCTTTCCGATTTTACGGAGACCAATGAGGAGGGTGTTTTTTCACTTCAGAGTGCGGGAGTATGTATCGAAAATGATACGGGATATGTGACGGCGATCGTCGGAGGCAGATCACAGGCTTTGCCGGGATATACACTGAACCGGGCATACCAGAGCTTCCGGCAGCCCGGAAGTACCATTAAACCTCTGATCGTTTATACACCGGCGTTGGAGCGAGGTTATACGCCTGATACGATGGTCATGGATGAAAAAACGGAGGACGGACCGTCGAATTCCGGAGACGGCTATGCCGGAGAGATTACGCTCAGGCAGGCGGTTGCTTTTTCGAAAAATACGGTAGCGGCTACACTGTTTGCAGAGGTGACGCCGAAGGAATCCCTTTCACGCCTTGATAAAATGCATTTTACGCATATCTCGGCAAATGATGAGCGGCCGGCTGCGGCACTCGGCGGATTTACCGTCGGAGCATCTCCTCTCGAAATGACATCCGGGTTTGCCTGCCTTCAGAATGACGGAAAGTTCCGGGACCCGACCTGCATTCGCAGGATAACGGATGCGGAAGGAAACATTCTTTATGAGCAGGACCGTTCCGGAGAAAAGGTCTATCAGGCAAACGCATGCCGTGAAATGACGGATATGATGGAAACCGTTATGGAGAGCGGAACAGGGAAGGATATGGCACTTTCTTCCATGCCCTGTGCGGGGAAGACCGGAACCACAAATGATCATAAGGACGGCTGGTTTATCGGTTATACGCGGTATTATACTTCGGGTATCTGGGTAGGTTATGATCTGCCGCGGGAGATGGACGATCTCTGGGGCAATACGTATCCGGGCTATATCTGGAAAGACTTTATGGAAAAGATCCATGTTGGGAAGCAGCCCTTGGAGTTCCTTCCTTATATGGAGATCACACCTCCGGAGGAGCCGGAGTTCATCGTACCGGAGGAGACGCCGGGAGAAGAGGAACCAGAAGAAGGAGAAAAACCGTTCTGGGAAAAACCGCTGGAGGAGCTGACTCCGGAGGAACACCAGATGTTATGGGAAATGCAGCTTCAGCAGATGCAGGATTATATGAACAGTATTCAGGGGATTAATTAAGGAAATGGAAAAGATACCGAAACTGAAAGAAATGTCTTTGAAAGAACGGATCACCTATATCTGGGATTATTATAAGTGGGTCTTTATCATCGCTGTGATCGCGGTCATTGTGGTTATATCTGTGGTCCGTCATTTCCTGGCGTATAAGGAAACGGCTTTATACATTGTTCTGGCAAATGCGGATACATTTACCTATTCCGGAAACGGATCAGAGCTTTTTACGGATTTCCTGGAGGAAGAAGGGATCAATCCCAAGAAGGAGGAAGTGACGGTCAATACGAGTATCCGTTATCTGTCGGGACAGTCGATGACGGACATCTATGGAATGCAGGCGCTTACGACAGTCATGGGATCAGGCACCGCCGATGTTTGCGTGATGAATGAGGAACTATATGAGCAGGTGGGTTCACTGGGAGCGTTCATTCCGGTTCAGTTTTATCTGACAGAAGAGGAAATGGAAGAGCTTTCGGAGCGGATCATATGGGTTCCCTCGGATCCGGACATTTCATCCATTGCAGAAGCCGGTGAATCGGAGGAGGCGGGTACACTTTACGCCAGAGGGATCAGGATCTCGGATGAGAATCCGCTTACCGAGAGCGGACTCTATACAGCAGAAGGGACGTACGTTGGGATCGCAGAGGCTTCCAAACGAACGGAACTGGCGGCAAAACTGGTTCGGGAGCTCGTTGGACTTCCCGCCGAAATAAATCCCTGAAAAAGGTATGGACAAGCATAAATCACCGTGATATAATCACAAAGATGCCGTAGCGAGCATTGAGCCTGCTCGATGGGAGCAGAAATGCTATTTGTTATGATGGCGGCGTGTGGCTCAGTTTGGTAGAGCGCAGCGTTCGGGACGCTGAGGCCGCAGGTTCGAATCCTGTCACGCCGATGAAAGGAAAAGGACATCCTTTGTGGGATGTCCTTTTTTTCGAAGGATAAGATGCCAAAACGTATTGACAGCCGTGAGTTCCGGGATCCGGAAAGCTACCGTGCGGCCCTGAAAAAACAATATTCCAAAACCGAGGAAGAGAGTGCCGCGGATTATGAGAGGCATGTGGAAAAGGTGTCCGTCCCCACCCGGTACGGCATGGTGGTCCGAAATTCATCTATTGCCATCCTTGTGGTCCTTCTTTTGTTTTTCCTGTTTTTTTTCGGGAAAAATCTCTATGATGATTACCAAAGCCGGGAAAATGTGGAGAAGCTGCAGGTGATGAAAGCTTCCCTGCCGGATGAGGAAAAGCTGGTTGAAATACCGGTTCTTAAAAAAGAAACAGAGGAAGAGGACTCATCTGACCAGCCGAAAGAGCATGTAGTGATGATGCTTTCGGAATATGCACCTCTCTACCGTGAAAATCCCGATCTTTGCGGATGGCTGCGGATCCCGGATACGGAGATTGACTATCCCGTCATGCACAGGGATGACGATAATGATTTCTATCTGAGCCACAATTTTTACGGCGGAGAAGATGTAAACGGTCTTCTGGTGCTCGATAAAAGGTGTCCGGAGGACGGGTCAGGAAATCATCTTCTGATACACGGTCACAATATGAAGTCAGGCTTTATGTTCGGGGGCTTAAAGAAATACAAGGATGAGGAATACGGACGGTCTCATCCTCTGATCTATTATGATACTCTGACCGAACCGCGCGTTTATCAGATCTTTTCCGTGTTTCAGTCATCGACGAATCTTGCGGATCAGGAGGATTTCCATTACTATGACTATATAGACCTCGAAACGCAGGAGGACTTTGATGCGTATGTATCAGCTGCCAGGCAGCAGTCTCTTTATGAGATGGATACGGATGTTCAGTACGGAGACCGGCTGATCACGCTTTCCACCTGTGATTATTCCAAGGATAACGGACGGCTTGTCATCGTCGGAAAGGAAGTGTCGGATTGAAGAACTCGAAGAAGAAAACATTCAGACGGATCAGGCGGATTGTCGGAATATCTGCACTTTGTCTCGGGATCGCGATCGGTCTTGTTCCGGCTAATCTTTTTGCGAGTCCTTCCACTACGGAAGCTCCGGAAGACAACCTGACGGTCACCGTTTCGGATGAAAGAGCATCGGTAAGCGGTCTTTCCGAACAATCCACCGCTACGGCACTCAATTTTGACCAGGATTCCACACTGAAGATTGAGGACAGCGACGGTGAAGCGATCCTTGCACTGATGAACGAGAGAGTTCAAAACGCGGCCTATGATGAGCAGTGCTTCTACAGATCTGATCAGATGAGTCCTTTTTCCCTCGGGTTTTATGATGAGGAAGGGACGAAAAAAGACTACGGGACGCTTGATCTGACACTGACTGTTCCGGAGAGTTTCCGCCGGGACGGGTATCTGGAGGTGCTCGGTGTTTCCGGTGACGGGAAGACCATGATCTGCGCGAAGATTGAAGAGAGTACGGCGGAAACAAAAACCATTACCTTTGTCGTAAGCGGTACAGCAGTACCTTCCGGAGAATTCATGCTTCTTTCCCATAAGGCACCGGTCACATCGGTAAACGATCAGCGAACCGATACCAAAAACGGGTCAAAATCTTTTGCGTCTCTTGAGAAGAACCTTTATGTGGATCGGGTGCTGGACATAACATCAAAGGGAAATACGATCAAAAGACTGATCGATGAAAACGGAAGCTATGCATATGACGCGCTCAGTGTGTTTACCATGACACTGACCGATGATGAGGGCACCGAAATCTCAAAGGCAATATCGGATTACGGAAAGATTTCCGTGAATCTTGCCATCCCGGACAATATGAAGCTTTCGGAAGGCAGGATCAAGCTGTTCGGGGTAAACGGAGACGGAACCCTGAATACGGAGCTTTCCGAGAAAACAGAGGAAGTGGATGGAGTCAGCTGCGTCGCATTTCAGACCGACAGTACGGGTGAGTTTGCCATCGCCTATTTTTCCAATACCAAAACCCAGTCCGCGCTTACGGTGATCGACAGCCGGACGGACTGCAAATCCACTGCAAAAACGACCGTCAGTGCAAAAACCGAATATACGGGACAACTGTTCCTTCATGTGGAGCCGTCGGAAGGAGCGGTCATCAAGCCGCTGATCCAATCCAACGGCACCTATCATTATACGGATATCAGCCCCTTTAAACTGACAATGACGGATGCGGCTTCGGGCGGTAAGGTGATCGCATCGCCTCCGACCTGTACGCTGACCATGGTGCTGCCGGATCTTATGGATGATGAAAAAGGAAGGGTTTATCTCCTGGGGATCGCAGCGGACGGAACATTGAACGGAAATACCGGGGCGGTTTTAACGGAGCTTTCCGGAGAGACGTATATCACCTTTGAAACGGCTGTGATGAATGAATATGCGTTTCTTTACGATGCGGGGGAACGATATCCTATCGTGACAAAACCTGCAGATGAAACAATGACTGCACAGAGCGTTTCTGCTTCCATCTCCAACGGCAGCAGTATGGCAAGGAGCTTTGTGGCAAAAGAACTCCGTTCTCTGGAGGAAAAAATGCTTCTTCCGGACGGAGAGGCGGAGGCAGATGTGTCTACGATCGAGGATCGGGAGCAGGCATATCTTTACGGTCAGATCCGTAATTCCTCCGCATACAGCGGAGCGGATGAAGTGGACTTCTTTGATTTCTATCTTGCCGACAGCGCCGGAAATGCAGTGGATGATTTCGGAACCTGCACGGTGAAACTGGTGCTTTCGGATTCAATGGATCCCTCAAAGGGAAAATTCCAGGTGCTTTCCGTACAAACTGCAGCGGACGATACCCTGTCACTTGATACGGGGATCGGATCCACGACGGAAAGTGAGGGTGATAACAAGATCCTTTCTTTTACGGTTCCGCATTTTACACCATACGCTGTTCTATATACCGAAAACAAGAATGAAGAAGCGGCGGAGACAGCAACCGTATCCAATGACGCAAAAGGGGCATCGACGACAGCATCCGGAAACGGAGCCGCCACTACACCGGTGGTCATAAACGATACTACAAAGCCTTCGGCTCCAACAGGAAGTACGACGCCTGTTCTCAGGAATGATACAAGTACTCCCGCGCAGACGGGCAGCGGGACCGCAACGGTAGCCGATATGCCGAAAACAGCGGATGCTACGACCTACCGGAATATTCTTGTTATGATACTGATCTCTCTCGGAGCTTTGCTGGTGATCTCTTCTCTCCAGTTTGAAAAGACCGTACGGAGAAGGAAGAATTGATTGGTTTTTTTGTACAAAGTAACGAAAAGCCTTGTGGAAATACGTGTTTTTGTGGTAAAATAAAACAGTTTCTATCGGTATCCACATCGGAGAGCGCGTATGAAATTCAAAAAGATCAGTACCAGAATGCTTGCTATTATCGTGCCTGTTTTGATTGCTTCCATGGCAATACTGACGCTGATCAGTGTTATGAACAGCCGGAATACGATCAATCAACAGATTTCACAACGCATGAGTGCGGAGCTGACATCGGCTGAGGAGAATGTTGAGAATTCCCTGAACGCCGTATCTACTATGGCGGATGTGATCGCCGATATGGTATCTGGGACTCTCGGAGAGGTGGAGATGACTACCTATGAGAGCACTCTCGGAGAGATCATTCAGAGCAATGATATGGTGCTCGGCAGTGGACTCTGGTTTGAGCCCTACAAGTTTGACGAAGCAGAGGAGTACATGGGACCTTATGTATATAAGGACGGTGGCAGCATAGTTGTTACGTATGACTACAGCAATGCTGATTATGATTATTTCAGTCAGGAATACTATACCAACGCAAAGAATTCCTCCGGTCCGGTTATTACGAATCCCTATTACGATCCCACTTCCGGTGTGATCATGAGTTCCTGCTCCACGCCGATCACTGTTGACGGAGCATTTATCGGCTGTGTGACGGTAGATATGGAACTTTCCTCAGTTGCTTCCATGGTGGATGGGATCAAAGTCGGAAAGAACGGAACGGCAATGCTTCTTGACAGCATCGGTACCTATCTTGCCGGTGTGGATGAATCCCTGATCCAGAACGGTGCGAACATCACATCCGATTCCAACGCTTCCCTTGCGGCTGCAGGTAAGACGATCATGGGTTCGGAGACAGGCGTTGCCCGCTATACCGATCCAACATTCGGTGCAACTGATCTTTATTATACGACGATCCCGTCCACGGGTTGGAAGGTGATCATCAAAATGCCGCAGTCCGAGATCAATCAGCCAATCCAGCAGCTTCTTCTGCTTCTCCTGATCGTGACGGTTGTTGCGATCGTTCTGGAGATCCTGATAGTGGTTCTTCAGATCCGCAGTATTTCAAAGAGTATCATTCAGGTACAGAGCTTTGCCGGACAGCTGGCAGACGGAGACTTCTCGGTGGATCCGATCACGGTCCGCAGTGAGGATGAGCTCGGAAAGATGGGCGATTCCCTGAATGAGATGTATGACAGCAACAAGGATGTCATCAGCGGTATCGCGCGTTATGCGGTCGAGATCGATGAATCCAGCACCAGACTTTCCGTAGCGGCGGGTGAACTTGCCGAACAGTTCAGTTCCATTCAGAAGCTGATGAACAGCGTCAATGAGGATATGATGACGACCAGTGCCGCAACAGAAGAGGTCAATGCTTCGACCGAAGAGGTACTTTCCAATGTCAATCTTCTTGCAAGCGAAGCGGAAGAAAGCGAACAGATGGCAAGGGAGATCCAGGAACGTGCGGCCGGCATAGAGAAACAGAGCAGCGAATCTTCGGAATCTGCGATCCAGATGACCGAGCAGTTCAGCACACGTCTCAACCAGAGCATTGAAAACGCAAAGGTAGTGGAGAGCATCAGTGAACTGACCGATGTGATCAGCAACATTGCGGAACAGATCAATCTGCTTTCCCTGAATGCATCTATCGAAGCAGCCCGTGCAGGCGAAGCAGGACGCGGATTCGCGGTTGTGGCAACGGAGATCGGAAGCCTTGCAGGCAGTACATCTGAGGCGGTCGGAAAGATTCAGGAAACGATCGCAGAGGTACAGGATGCGTTTAATGATCTTACTGAAGCGGCATCGGGACTTCTTTCCTTTGTTACCGATACGGTTTCGCCGGATTATAAGCTCTTTGTTGAGGTAGCAGGCCAGTACGGCAGTGATGCGGCAAACTTCCAGGAGAAGAGCAACAATATTTCCGAGATGTCTTCGAACATCAAGCATATCATGGGAGAGGTTACGGACGCGATCCAGAGCATCGCGGAGGCAACCCAGAGTACAACGGATAACAGCAACCAGATCATGGGATCCATTGAAGTGGTTTCTGATCACGTGGACAACATATCTACTATGTCCGGCTCACAGCAGGAGATCGCAGAGAGCCTTAGTACTACGGTCGGACGGTTTAAGCTGACTTCTGACGACAGCAATACGGAAAGCTAAATTACGGAACTATTAACAATACCGGCAAGTTTCATCGCAGGTATTCAATAAAATGATAGAGAGGGAAAAAACATGATCTACTCAACAGAAGTAAAAGCTATGTGCCCGGTTCATCAGGGTGTACATCATGGCGCCGCTCCTATCCCGGAGGAAGCAAAATGGGTGAAAGCCCGCGAAGTGAAGGATATTTCCGGGTACACGCACGGCATTGGCTGGTGCGCTCCGCAGCAAGGCTGCTGCAAGCTTTCACTCAACGTGAAAGACGGGGTGATCCAGGAAGCGCTTGTGGAGACGCTTGGCTGCTCCGGTATGACGCATTCCGCGGCAATGGCTGCTGAAATCCTTCCCGGGCTTACGATCCTGGAAGCGCTCAATACGGATCTCGTGTGTGATGCGATCAATACAGCGATGAGGGAGTTGTTCCTTCAGATCGTATACGGACGTTCCCAGAGCGCGTTTTCAGAGGACGGCCTTCAGATCGGAGCAGGACTTGAGGATCTCGGAAAGGGTACCAGATCCATGCTTGGTACTACCTATGGTACGCTTGAGAAGGGACCGAGATATCTTGAGCTTACAGACGGCTATATTACGGAGCTTGCTCTTGATGAGGATGATGAGATCATCGGTTACAAGTATATCAATTTCGGAAAGATGATGGATTTCATCAAAGCCGGAGATGATCCGAAGGTTGCAGTGGAAAAAGCATCCGGACAGTACGGTCGTGTAGATGACGCGGTCAGATGTATTGATCCGCGGAAAGAATAATCAGGGAGGAAAGAAAAAATGGCTACATTTGAATCTTATGAAAGAAGAGAGAAACAGATCCTTTCCAAACTGTCAGAGTACGGGATCGGATCCATTGATGAAGCAGAGAAGATCACAAAAGATGCGGGTCTGGATGTCTATCATATGATCGAAGGGATCCAGCCGATCTGCTTTGAAAATGCGAAATGGGCGTATACCGTAGGCGCGGCTATCGCGATCAAGAAGAACTGCCGGAAGGCTTCCGAGGCTGCAGCTGCGATCGGAGAGGGACTTCAGTCTTTCTGTATCCCGGGTTCGGTTGCTGACCGGAGAAAAGTTGGTCTCGGACATGGAAATCTCGGAAAGATGCTCCTTGAAGAGGATACCGAGTGCTTTGCATTCCTTGCAGGTCATGAGTCTTTTGCCGCAGCTGAAGGTGCGATCGGTATTGCGGAGAAAGCGAACAAGGTTCGTCAGAAACCGCTTCGCGTTATCCTGAACGGTCTTGGAAAGGATGCGGCACAGATCATTTCCAGAATCAACGGATTCACATATGTGGAGACCGAATACGATTATTTCACGGGAGAACTGAAAGAAGTATTCCGTAAATGCTATTCCAAGGATGCAAACAGCCCGAGAGCAAAGGTAAACTGCTACGGCGCTAACGACGTTCAGGAAGGTGTCGCGATCATGTGGCATGAGAATGTGGATGTCTCCATCACGGGTAACTCCACGAACCCGACCAGATTCCAGCATCCGGTTGCAGGTACCTACAAGAAAGAACGTACCGAAGCAGGAAAGAAGTATTTCTCCGTTGCTTCCGGCGGCGGAACCGGACGTACGCTTCATCCGGATAACATGGCAGCAGGACCGGCTTCCTATGGTATGACGGATACGATGGGAAGAATGCACTCCGATGCGCAGTTCGCAGGTTCGTCTTCCGTACCGGCACATGTTGAAATGATGGGTCTCATCGGTGCAGGAAATAATCCGATGGTCGGAATGACCGTTTCCACCGCGGTTTCCGTAGAAGAAGCTGCAAAGGCAGGGAAATTCTGAGAAAAGACTGGATCAAAAGCGTTATAGACCAGAAAAAAGGGAGCCTTTAACCGGGCTCCCCTTTTAATGCACCGAGTTTGAAATGCTTTCGGCAAAGTGCGACATAGCTGTCGTTTGCACCGAGCATGACCTGTGCGCCATCCCTCACGATACCGTTTTCATTGTATCTGGCGTTGCAGGTCGCTTTTCTACCGCACCAGCACACGGTTTTCAATTCTTTGATCACATCACAGATCGCGATCAGACGTTCACTTCCCGGGAAAAGACGGTTCTGAAAATCTGCGCGGAGACCGTAGCATACGACGGGAACATTCATGAAATCCGCGATATCCGAAAGAAAATCGATCTGTTCGGGCGAAGCGAACTGAACCTCGTCCACAATGATACAGTCATAGGTTTTGATCTTATCGTAGGTATAGGTCTGAAGCTCCTCCAAAAGGATACATTTCTGTGAAAGACCGATGCGGGAATGTACGGTCTGTTCTCCGTCCCGGGTGTCTACAGCAGGTTTTACCAGAAGAGCGTTCTGCCCGACTTCTTCATAATTGAAATGCGTCATCAGTGCGTTGGCGGTTTTGGAACTGCCCATCGCGCCGTAATAGTAGTAAAGTTTTGCCATGATCGCTCCTTTCAAAAGGTATTCTAACATAGTTTATGCTGAAAAAGTTGTGTTCTGTAAAAAAATGTGTCATTATGGTTGAAAAGTGATTGGGAGCGCCTGTATCGGCGTATTCGGATAAGGAACAGAGACTATGAAGACGATTTTATATAAGCTTGTGGAATATGCGGCACAGATCCATAATAAGCTTTTATCGCTGAATGACTCCTACGAGTATCATTTTTCCGATAAGCAGATGCATTTTCTCGTGATCGGAATCATCGGGATGCTGCTGATCTTTGTAGTGCATCCGATCTTTAAGGCGCTTGCAAGGAACGGTCATGTGATGGTGATCTCCTGGATCTATGTGTTTACACTGATCATCGTTATGACATTTGCGATCGAGATCGGACAAAAGATCAGCGGAACAGGAACCATGGAGTTTGACGATATTGTTTTCGGAGTAGCAGGGTTTATTCTGATGTTTGCTGTTTTTGCGATCATACGTGCGATCGTAAAGGCAATCGCTTCTTATGCCGGCAGAAGGGAGAACCATTGAAGCTGACGATCATTTATATCATCATGGGGGTCGTGGTTTTTCTTATCTTTTTTCTGACGATCCGGTTTATCCTGCAGATGGTGCTCTTAAAGGATTGTCCGAACTGCGGAAAGACGATTTCCATTGCAAAGAGCAGGGAATGCCCGGGCTGTGGGTATATGCTTCTTAAGAACCGGCAGGCGAAGCTGAACGCGGCAATCGCACTGCTGGTGATCGCAGTGATCGGTTTCTGTTTTCTGGATGTTTACTATTTTCGGAAGGAGACAAACCAGTATTACATGTCGAATCCGTATTTATGGAGAGGAGAACTGGTTTCTTCGACGGAGGTGGACGCACCGGTAGAAGAGATCGCAGGAAGCATTGGAGAGGAAACTCCGCAAGAACCCGAATCCAATCCGGTTGCGGGTGTACTGGGAGACATGTTCCAACAAGAATGAGAGATCAAAGGAATTGATTTGCCTCGGAGTCATAGAAATAGTTTATGGCTTCGAGGCTTTTTTTGATAGACTCCGCATTTGTCTGGTAATAGGCGGCGAGACGCTCCAGTGTCGGAAAACGGTCGCGCAGGGCGGTATTAACAACAGAAAGAAGAAGTACGGGGTCATTCGGTAGCTGGGTCATGGATGATCTCCTCCACGGTTACGGTTACATTTTCGGTGGTACTGATATGTGTATTCTGCAGATAATCGTCCAGTTCGCTGTTCGTGCTGAATACACGGTTTTCTTCATTAATCTGATCGATCAGGGCGTGATCATCGTTGGCTGGAGCGTGCTTTTTCTGATAGATGAGGATCAGCACCAGTATCAGCGCCACAGAGATAAAAGCGGCCAGGATCAGGGAAAACGGGATCTGGGGCTTTTTTTTCTTTTCCGGAAAATGTGTTTTTTTATTGATCGCGGAAAAAACGATGGACGCTGAAGAGCGGATCTCGGTGTTATCAGGGAGAACCGGGTGCGGGGGACGGACAACGTCCGCATATGCCTGCCCGGACCATAATTCGTAGAAGACCGGAAGTATTTTTTCCAACCAGGGAAAAAGCTGGTCGGGATCCGGGAGTTCTGCGATATGTAGAAGGGCATAGGGATAAAACTCCGATAAAAAATCATCACGCCGGAGAGAGTCCGTCATGATCCGTGCGGTCCAAAGACAGGTAAATTGGAAGGTTTTGTTGAAAAAAACAACAAACCCGTTCTTGTCGCCGCATCTCATTTCTTCAATTGCTTTTTTCAATTCTTTGTCGGGAACCATTCATGAAAGTATACTCCTAATCCTATACCGCGTCAATCGGGATGGGGCGGAAAACAGCGGTTTTATCGGGATTCCGGGCAGAGGTCATTGAATCTCTTTCAGGTTTCATGGTATAGTAGACGATGGAACCAGGAATCAGCAGTTTTCGGGATGGAGACATATGAGATCAAAAGAACTGGACGGACAGATGAATCTATTCGGAAGCGAACCTTACCAGCCTAAGAAAGCCGGTAACGGAGAAGAGCACCAGGTGGAGCTGGACACGGAAGCGGAAGAATTCCTTTCTGTCGGGCGGAGAAAAAAACGGGAGGAAAAGCCGGCGGAAAAACAGCAGGATACCGTGAAGCAGGAGCAGGAAGAAAAACATCCGGTAAAAGAAGAACCGGAGAAAAAGCCTTCCGTAAAAGCATCTCCGAAGAAAAAAACGTCCGGTAAGCGGAATATTGTCATGCAGAGGAGCTATTCCGGTATCGGCGGGCAGACGGCTACCACGGCGTATGTGGACTATAACCTGGTTTACGTGGAGGATCCTGACGGAAACGCATCGATGACGCATTATCAGGATTCAAAACAGGCGGTAGACCGCTACCTCAAGGAGATTGAACGTTTTGAGAAAACACCGGAACTGAAACGCTCGGAAGATCATCCCGGGTTAAAAAACGTGACGATCCGGGAAGACGGGGAGTAATCATATGTCGGAAAAAGAAGAACGCTGGGATATTTATGACAGCAATAAACAGAAAACAGGGCGCACCATGAAACGCAATGATTGGAATATGAAGCCCGGAGATTACCATCTGACCGTGCTTGGCGTGGTATGCCGTCCGGACGGGCGGTATCTCATCACAAAGCGCTCGGAGACAAAGTCCTGGGCACCCGGACATTGGGAAGTGTCCGGAGGCGGTGTAAAAGCGGGCGAGGATTCGCTGGACGCAGTACGCCGTGAAGTGATGGAGGAAACGGGGCTTGATGTGAGAAATGCGGAGGGGGGATATGTTTTTTCCTACCGTCGCGATAACCCGGAGGAGAAAGATAATTATTTTGTGGATATCTACCGCTTTGTACTGGACTTTGAGGAGAAAGATCTGAAGGTCGATACCGATGAAACGGCCGGGTTTTCCCTTGCTACCAGAGAAGAGATCGCGGAAATAGCTGCTAAAGGGGAGTTTCTGCACTATGACAGTATTCAGCGTGTTTTTACATGAAAATTTTTCACCTATAACATTTTGAGTATTGCATATGAAAAAAAAACAAGATAAACTATAGAACGGCAATATCAGGAGACTGAGAAAAAGTCGTATTTAAAAAAGGAGATGAAGAAATGGGTTACGTTGATGAGGTTTTAGAGACACTGAAAAAGAAAAACGCATCCGAACCGGAGTTTTTGCAGGCTGCGGAAGAAGTTCTTGAGTCGCTTCGCCCGGTGGTAGATGCAAATGAGGAGCTGTATCGGAAAGAAGCGATCCTGGAGCGGATCACTGAGCCGGATCGTCAGATCAAATTCCGTGTACCGTGGGTAGATGATAAGGGTCAGGCTCATGTGAACATCGGTTATCGTGTGCAGTTCAATAATGCGATCGGACCCTATAAAGGAGGAATCCGTCTTCATCCATCAGTAAATATCGGGATCATCAAGTTTCTCGGATTTGAGCAGATCTTCAAGAACAGCCTGACAAGCCTTCCCATCGGCGGAGGAAAGGGAGGTTCCGATTTTGATCCGAAAGGGAAATCCGATCGTGAGGTAATGGCGTTCTGCCAGAGCTTTATGGCGGAGCTTTACAAATATATCGGAGCAGATCAGGATGTTCCGGCCGGCGATATCGGTACCGGCGCCCGTGAGATCGGCTATATGTTCGGTATGTATAAGAAGCTTCAGGGAACCTATGAAGGTGTTCTGACCGGAAAAGGACTTTCCTACGGCGGATCACTTGCCCGTACGGAAGCGACGGGATATGGTCTCCTTTATATCACGGAAGAGCTCTTTAAAGCTCATGGAGACAACCTTTCCGGAAAGACCGTTGCGGTTTCCGGTGCAGGAAACGTTGCAATCTATGCAACTCAGAAAGCGCAGCAGCTCGGTGCAAAAGTTGTGACCTGCTCCGACTCCACAGGATGGATCTATGATCCGGAAGGGATTGATGTGGAACTTCTCAAGGAAGTCAAGGAAGTGAAGAGAGCACGCCTTACGGAGTATGCTTCCGCAAGAAAGAGCGCCGAGTATCATGAGAAGAAGAACGGAGAGCACGGCGTATGGTCCGTGAAGTGCGATATCGCGCTTCCCTGTGCAACGCAGAACGAACTGGATCTTGAAGACGCAAAGCAGCTTGTTGCAAACGGCGTAAAGGCAGTCTGCGAGGGAGCAAATATGCCTTCTACCATTGAAGCAACGAAATACCTTCAGGATAACGGAGTCTGGTTCATCGGCGGAAAGGCAGCAAATGCAGGCGGTGTGGCGACTTCCGCACTGGAGATGAGCCAGAACAGCGAGCGTCTTTCCTGGAGTTTTGAAGAGGTAGACAGCAAACTTCAGCAGATCATGGTCAACATTTTCCATAATATTGATGATGCTGCAAAGCGTTACGGCATGGAAGGCAACTATGTTGCAGGTGCGAACATCGCCGGCTTCGAGAAGGTTGTGAATGCCATGCTCGCACAGGGGATCTGCTGACAGATATGAATGAATTACTGCTGATACTGTCGCTGCCCGTTACATACCTTCTGGTGCTCCTTTGTTACCGCATTTTCGGAAAACCGGGATTGTTTTTATGGACAGTGATCGCCACGATCACAGCGAATATTGAGGTTCTGATCGTGGTGGATGCGTTCGGGATGGAAATGACGCTTGGAAATATCCTGTTTGCGTCAACATTCCTTGTAACGGATATCCTGAGTGAGAATTACGGAAAGAAAGAGGCGCGAAGGGCGGTTTTTATCGGCATAGCAACTTCGGCTCTGTTTATCATCATAAGCCAGAGCTGGATGCTTTATACGCCGTCTGCCAGTGACTTTGCATCCCCGGCGATCCGCACGATCTTTTCCAATACTCCGCGGCTGATGTTTTCAAGCCTTGCAGCGTATGCGGTCTGCCAGTTGTTTGATGTATGGCTTTATCACAAGTGGTGGGCTTTTACGGAAAAGAAGTTCAGCGACAAAAAGCGGTTTTTGTGGCTTCGGAATAATGGTTCGACGCTTGTCAGCCAGCTGGTCAATACCGTGCTGTTCAATGTGATGGCATTTGCCGGTATTTACAGTTTTTCCACATTGGTGTCCATCATCATATCCTGTTATTTGATCTTTATCGTAACGAGTCTCGCGGATACGCCGTTTATCTATTTTGCAAGGCGGATCTATGAGAAGGGTCTGAAAGAAGTATTATGATAAGCGGAAAAAGGGTCATGCAATTTCCTTGCATGACCCTTTTTATCACGGTAGGAGATCCCTTAAGATCAGACAAATTTCTCGATCGCTTCACGGAGTTCTTCCAGCATTTCTTCGTCGCCGGTTTCGATGGCATGTACCACACAGTGATTGATATGATCTTCCAGGATCAGTTTTCCGATGTTGTTAATCGCGGAACGTACCGCTGCGATCTGGATCAGCAGCTCGCTGCAGTCGCGCTCGTCAGCGATCATGTTCTTGATGGATTCCATGTGTCCGATCGCACGATTCATGCGGTTGATGATGGATTTCGTCGTCTGCGGATCGTGATGATGCGTATGGTGGTGATGTGTATGATCGTGATGAAGATGTTCTTCTGACATTTTTTTCTTTTCCTATTCCGAAATAGTGATTATAATAACTCATAGGAAAAACGGATTTCATCTGCATTTCCCTGCTTATCTTATCATAAGAAAGGTACGGTTCACAATATGAAAAGGGCAATAGTACTGAGCGGCGGCGGAACAAAAGGGGCATACGAGCTCGGAGTATGGCGTGCATTAAGGGAATATTCCGTCGATTACCAGATCGTAACCGGAACCTCGATCGGATCGATCAACGGAGCACTGATGACCGTGGATGACTATGAGCACTGCGAAGAGATGTGGGAAGGCCTTTCCATGGAAGATATGATGGTGGACGGGATCACGGTTACCAACACCATGGAGGATTTTTACAACCAGAAGCAGGGTCTGCTTGCATTTCTGAAAAAATATCTTAAAAATAAAGGGATCGATAATTCTCCCTTTACCGAATTCATTGAAAAACATCTGGATGAGGACCGGATCCGGAAGTCACCCGTTGATTACGGTCTCGTTACGGTGCGTTTTCCATCGCTGGAACCGTTCATGCATGCGAAAAAGGATATTCCAAAAGGGCTCCTTAAGGATTTTGTGATCGCTTCCTCTTCTGTATTCCCCGCTTTTCCGATGCATAAGATCGGAGAGGAGGTTTTCGTGGACGGGTGTTACTACGATAATCTTCCGATCGATCTCGCCGTGGAAATGGGAGCGGATGAGATCATCGCCGTGGATCTGCATACGACGCCGCAGCATCCCAATTATATGAAACGCCCTTATGTGAAAACCATTCTGCCGTCACATGATCTCGGCGGTATCCTTGATTTTAACGGAAAGCAAAAGAAAAGAAACATCCAGCTCGGATACTGGGACGGATTGAAAGCATTCGGAGGCCTGAAGGGATTCAAGTATTATTTCACGCCGGAAAGCGTGGAGAAGCAGAAGGATTCGATCGATAAGTTCTGCCGTCTCGTAGCGATCGGAGAGTCTCTTATGATGCGTCAGAAAAACGGGAAGATGGCAAAAGCAGGCGATATTCACCGTATGTTCCATCTTTTCGAGGAAGCAACAGAAGGCAAAACACCGGAAAAAGAGGATTATTTTATCTGCGCTGCGGAAATCTGCGGGGAGATCTTCGGTCTGGAGCCGGAAAAGATCTATGATATGGATGATTTTATCAAGGAGATCTTTTCAAAGCTCATATCAAAGGATAACTATCCGGATGTCATACTGTTTGCGGAGGATGCCAGCCGAAATCTTTTAAAACGCCTTGCAGATCTGAAGCTGAAGAGTGACAGTATGTATCTGGCCGGATGTCTTTACTATGCGTCAAAGGACGGCATTATCAACTATGATGAACAAATGAGTGTGCTGGCATATCTGCCGAACGAGATGGCGGCATCGCTCTTTATGCATGCGGTACAAAGGGAAGCATCTTGAAAAAAGGGATTATCAAGGGGATCGTTCTGGCCGTTGTTTTTGTGGCAGCGGTTTTCGCATTTTCCCATATGTCAAACCGGACAAACGAAGACCTGACGCGTGAGATGTCTTACGCGTCTCTTCCTCTTGTGGTCTTAAAAAGCGGCGGAGTCCGCGTGAATGAGATCAGAGGCTACACAGCGGAGATGGATCTTCCGCATACCCGTGATACCATTACACCGATCGATGACAGCCGTATCATTCCGGTTGAGATACAGCTGGGAACAAAGCCCATTACGGGGATCTCTTATCAGATCCGGAGTCTTGACGGAAAAGAACTGCTTGTGGACGAACAGATCCGTGATTTTGAATCGAGTCACGGCAGGATTGAAACAGAGATCCCGATCCAGGGAATTGTCGATAAGGAAACGGAATACTTCCTCGAGATCCTGATCTCCGATCCAAACGATACCTATTCCTATATTACAAGGATTATGGAAAGCGAGGAGAGCTATCCCGCGGAATGCATCGCATTTGCCATGGATTTTCACGAGAGGGCGCTGAACCCGGATGCTTATGAAACGCTCGCGACGTACCTCGAACCGGATTCTTCAGGGGATAATTCCACACTTGCGCATGTGACGATCAATTCTTCCCTGAAGCAGGTAGGATGGGCGGATTTCGGAGGAACTGAACAGGAGCCGCCGATCCCGAGAGTGATGGAACTGACACCATCGTACAGTGTCGTGCTTCTTGACTTTGTGATGACAAGGATTGGTGACGACGGACAGACGGAGTATTATAATTGCGAAGAATACTTCCGGATCCGACATACTTCGGACCGGGATTACCTTTTGAATTATGACCGCACCATGAACCAGATCTTTAACGGTGAAGATGCAATGGTATACGGGAGTTACCTGCAGCTTGGTATCTGCGATGGTGACGTGAATTATCTGGCGAACGAATCTGCCACAGCCGCGGCTTTTGTTCAGGAAGGAGACCTCTGGTGTTATAACGTGGCCAATTCCAGACTGATCCGCATTTTCAGCTTCCGGGGTCCGGAAGGCGTGGATGAACGGGAAAACTACGGAGAACACGACATAAAGATCGTCAGCATTGACGAAGAGGGAAGCGTCAATTTTGTCGTTTACGGGTATATGAACCGTGGAGAGCATGAAGGAAAGTGCGGGATCGGGATATACCGATTTAATGCCGTGACAAATACCGTTGAAGAAGAGGCGTTTATTCCGTATCAGGGTTCCTATCAGGTTCTGAAATCGGATATCGGACTGCTCATGTACGAGAATGAGGCAAATCAGTTTGCACTTTTGATCGGCGGGTATGTGTACAGCATCGATCTTACGGATCGCAGCGTTACAACACTGCTGACCGGTCTTTCCGAGGGAACTTACACTATTTCGGAATCCAACCGGTATCTTGCTTATCAGAGTGAAGGCGGGATCGCGACTGCGACCAGGCTGTCGATCCTTGACTTTGAGAACGGGTCGACGTTTGATATCGATGCGGATCCCGGAGAGTATTTAAAACCCCTGGGCTTCATGCAGGAGGATCTGATCTATGGCTGCGCATATGCGAAGGATATCCAGACAGACGGGGCAGGAACGGTTTCCTTCCCGATGAAGAAGATCATGATCATTTCGACCGATCCTTCTCATGAGGTGCTGAAAGAATACAGCAAGCCGGACTATTATGTAACGGATATTTATCTTGAGGATTATACGATCTATCTGAACCGGGTCAGCTTCGACGGCATCACCTATGTGGAAGCGGATCAGGATACGATCATGAACCGCGAGGGGAACTCCATGGAAGCGGTTACGATCCATTCCACGGTCACCGAAGTCAAGGAAACGGAATATCAGATTGATTTCGGAAATACCATCACAAATACATCTCCGAAGATGATCACTCCGAAGGATATCGCACTGGAAGAGGACCGGACTGTGCTCCTGAATCCCCAGCGTCAGAATGAACGGTTTTTTGTATATGCAAAAGGAAAGGTGCAGATTGGCTCGGATATTTTAAGGGATGCGGTTGACCGGGCGAATACGGACTGCGGAGTAGTCGTTGGAGACGAAGCGGAGTACTTATGGAAAAGAGCTCGTGCATCGGCCAAACGTTCGATTCCGATCAACGAGGAGGTTGTGGCGGAGAATCATTCCTCAATCTCAAAATGTATCAGTGCACTGCTGGATGTGGAAGGCATCAGCATTGACGTGGAATCGCTTCTTCGGAGCGGACAGACTCCGCGTGAAATTTTGTCGGGAAGCCTTAAGGATGCCAGATTTATGGATCTGACCGGCTGCAACGTGGAAGAGGTGCTTTACTATATCAGCTGCGGTGCGCCTGTGTTTGCACTTTCAGGTAATAACGAAGCGGTACTTCTGGTAGGATATGATCAGAATTCCGTGATGGTTTATAATCCGATGACACCCGGAAATTCTCCGGTATCTTTTGCGGATGCGGATGAACTTTTCGAAAGGAACGGAAATGTGTTTCTCACTTATCTGAAGCAGTAGGTTAAAACATACTGTTGTTTTAAACATTTTATACAAAGTGCTGTAAAAACACACGGAAATAAAGATCATTCGGTCAGTTTTCACGATTTTTCGAAACGCACTTGAAAACAGCGGTATAAAAGGATATAGTTTACTTTGATGCAGGTTGACAAAATGATTTTTTCAGAGGTCATTTATGAGTAAGAAAGAGATAGTTGTTTCCGATGTAAGCAAAAAACATGAAAATCCCATTGCGGAGCTTGTACAGGTTGCATGCCGGTTTGACAGCAACATTACTCTGGTAAGCGATGATCGTCGGATCAACGCGAAAAGCATTATGGGGATCATGGCATTTAATCCGTCCAGTGGTATGACCATCAATATTGAGACAGACGGTAAGGATGAATCAGAAGCTTTAGAAGCAATGGAACAGTTTTTACTTTGTGTATAAAAACGGAGGGATAGAAGATGCAAGCGAGTGAAGTGAAAGCAGCTGCTGTGAAAACAGCATCCGCTGCAAAGAAAACCGTAAAAAAGGCAGCAACAAAAACTGCAGTAAAAGCGAGTGCAGCAGTGAACGCTGCAAAAGAAGAACTTATGACAGATGTATACGTTCAGTACGGCGACCGGGAAGTCATCACCAAAGATGTTGTAGCCCGTGTTAAAGAGGCTTATGTGAATGAAGGACATAAGGTTTCCTCGATCAAATCCGTTCAGGTTTATATCAAGCCGGAGGAGAACGCCGCATATTATGTGATCAACAAAAAGTCGGCAGGTAAGGTTGATCTGTTCTGATCCCTGGCCGGCATTCACAGATCGATAGAATCCGTATCTCTTGTAAGTTTCTTATAGGAGATACGGTTTTTCTTTTATACGGAGAGGTGTTATGGAAACGAAAAATGAATACGGACTTTCCCGTGAGGAAGCGATTCGTTATCGTCTTTCCATCAGGGAGTGTCTTTTTGGGGAAAAGGAGTTTTACCGGAGGGTGTTTATTGTTGTTCTGCCGATCATGGTGCAGAATACGCTCACCAATGTGGTAAGTCTCCTTGACAATGTGATGATAGGGCAGGTTGGAACACTTCCCATGTCTGCGGTTTCAATCGTTAACCAGCTGATATTTGTGTTTTACCTGTGTATTTTCGGTGCGATCGCAGGGGCCGGTATCTATACGACCCAGTACGTCGGGAAAGGCGACGATGAAGGCGTCCGCTTTACCATGCGCTTTAAACTGCTTGTGGCAGCAGTGCTTTGCGGATGTGCGATCCTGCTCTTTTTGACAAAGGGATCGTTTTTTATCGATCTTTATATTGCGGAAGATACCAGTGCTTCAGACCGGCTCACTACGCTTTCCCTGGCCGGTCAGTATCTGGGGGTTATGATGATCGGACTCATTCCGTTCTCACTGACGCAGTGCTATTCCGGTACTCTTCGGGAGGCCGGTCAGACGGTGCTGCCGATGATATCGAGCATGATCTCGATGGCCGTGAACTTTGTTTTTAACCTGCTGCTGATCTTCGGTTATCTCGGTTTTCCGAAACTCGGTGTTGTCGGCGCGGGAATCGCAACCGTGATATCAAGATTTGTGGAATGTGCGATCGTGATCATCTTTACCTATGTAAAAAGGGATAAGTATCCGTTTTTCATCGGATTGTTCCGCGGATTCCGGATCCCTCTGGAAATGATTCCAAAGCTTATCGGGAAGAGCATACCTCTTCTTCTTAACGAATCCCTTTGGAGCCTTGGCCAGGCGGCTCTTTTGCAGAGCTACTCCATCCGGGGGATCGAGGTGGTGGCGGCTCTTAATATCTGTTCCACGATATCCATGCTGTTTAATGAGGCATTTATTTCACTCGGCAGCGCAACGGCGATCATCGTAGGACAGGAGCTGGGCGCGAACAGGCTGGTGAACGCGCGCCGCACCTCATGGCGGATGGTATCTCTGACCATGGGGGTCTGTGTCGTTGCAGGAGCGCTGTTGTTTCTTGTGTCACCCGCTGTTCCGAACATCTATAATACGGAGAGCGGGATCCGTGAGATGGCCAGCGCCTGTATCCGTGTGGTGGCTGTCTGCATGCCGATCAACGGATACGCGAACGTGGCTTATTTTACACTTCGCGCCGGTGGAAAAACAGGGATCACATTTTTGTTTGACAGCTGTTTCACCTGGGGTGTATCAGTGGTCGCGGCCTATTGTCTTGCGCATTTTACAGCGCTGCCGCTGGTCTGGATATACGGGATTGTGATGCTTCTGGATTTTCTTAAGGATGTTCTCGGGTTTGTCCTCATGCGGAGCGGGATCTGGGTCAAGAATATCGTTGCATAAAAAAGTTGAAAAATCCCGAAAACCATGCTATGTTTAAGATAACTATAGACAGGTGTTCATGGAAAGGAGCGGATGCTTATGAGCAACGTATCAGGTGTCAGTCAGGCGAATCTATACGGACAGCTTGCAAGCGGCGTTCGGCTTCGGACTGCAGCGGACGGTGCATCGGAGCTTGGTATAGCGGAAAAAGAAAATATTCAGGTTACAGGTTATGAAGTAGGTAACAGCAATGCGGAATCCGGAAGAGAGGTTGCGAATATTTCGGATGCAGCATTGGGCGGTATCACGGATTATCTGAAGAGGATCCGGGAACTGGCGCTTTCTTCTATGAATGATGCGACCACTACGGAGTCCGATCGTGCGACCTATCAGCAGGAAATCGAGCAGCTGAAGCAGGGCATTGCCGATACTGCCGAGCAGACGACCTACAATACAAAGAGACTTTTAGACGGGACGTATTCCGAATTCCGTATGGCGACGGATGCAAACGGTGGTTCCGCGAGTGTTACCAATGTGAATGCAACGCTGGAGGCACTCGGCATTGCGGATTTTGACGTGACGGGTGATTTTTCTCTGGATACGATCGACAAGGCACTTGAAATGGTTTCAAGCGGACGGTCCACCCTCGGTGCAGAGTCCAATGCTCTCGAATATCTTCAGAATTACAATTCCACTGCGGCATACTCCCATACCGCTTCGGTAAGCAGACTGGAAGATCTCGATTATCCGCAGGCGGTTGAGGAAAAGAAAAAACAGGAAACACTTCAGCAATATGCGCTTCTGATGCAAAAGAAGAAGCAGGAGGATGAAGCAAGAAAAAGCAGCATGTTCTGGACAAGCTAAATGAAAAGATGGGAGATGTATCCAAGGATGCATCTCCTTTTTTGGGACAGGCATCATGCGGAGAGAAAAGAATGCTTGAAAATGTATCGTCGATGTTTGACGACTATTCTGAAATGATCGCTTTCAAGATAGGAAAAAAAGCCTCCTATACCCTGGCGATGAGAGAGTTTCAGGAGAGATGCGGTCATTATTTCACGGAAATGACCGGATATACATCGGAATCAGATGAAAAAGATAAAGCGGCGGATGAGATCGCAGTCACCTTTGTAAATGCAGTAAAAGAGCGTTTTTCCGGAAAGCACGGGCCGGGGAAAGGAAAGGTTTCCGGAAGAAAGCGGCTGGATCTCAGTTTTTTTATGATTTATTACGTGTTTCCCGCCATTCTTCTCACCGGCCATCCGGACGCGGAGCTGATCGCACAGCACCTTCAGGAGGAATGGAATAAGGAAATGGAGCAGAACCTTACGTATACGGATTATGATACGATCCGCAATGCGTTTCAGGAAAAGCTGTTTGGCCTGATCCCCATCCGGGATAAGAGTGAAGACTGAGATGAGCCAGAAAGTCACACTTACTCCCATAGCACATATCCGTACGGATTTTCCGGAAAAGTTCGGAATACCGAGACAAAGCAATCTCATTCCGGAAACAACCGGCAGGATCATCTTTGAGTCAGATTTCAGGGATCCCCTGATGCTGAAAGGAATCGGGGGATTTGAATACTTGTGGCTTCTCTGGGGATTTCAGGGAAATTCAAAATGGTCGAAGACTGTTCGTCCGCCAAGGCTCGGCGGGAAAGAAACAGTTGGGGTTTTCGCATCCCGTTCCCCGTATCGACCGAATCCGATAGGGCTGTCTTCTGTCCGGCTGATCGGAACAGAGGAAACCGGGAACGGACCGGAGCTGATCGTTTCAGGTGCGGATCTTCGGGATAATACCCCGATCTATGATATCAAGCCTTATATCGCGTACGCGGACAGCCATCCCGAGGCGGCAGAGGGATTTGCGGGAGATCATACATGGGAGGAACTCACGGTCGTTTTTCCGGAAGAGCTTCTTAACAGGATCCCGGAAGAAAAACGATCCGCGGCAAAAAAGGTTCTTTCCCTGGATCCGAGACCGCGATACGGGGATACTCCGGAAAGCATCTACGGAGTTGCTTTTGCAGGGAAGGATATCCGTTTTTCCGTGAAAGAAAACGTATTGACCGTAACCGATGTGATGGAATACGGAGAAAACAAGATCAAGTAGTGCTTGGAGGCATTTTTGAAGATTACAGAGCTGAAAGAGGGAACTGAGCTGGTCCTTGAGATCGTGTGGGGAGAATCGAGCTACGAGATCCCTACGAAAATTGTACTATCGATGGCGAGCAGAGTTTTTATACAATCCTTTACCTATAAAGGAAAAACACTGGATCTGAACAATCCGTCCTTTAACGGGATGGTGTTCAATATCTATGCAAGTCCCAGTGAAGATTCAGGAAGACTGGCATGGAAGTCGGTCAAGCTGGAAATGCGGACGGTTAAAGCTAAGATCTTTTATGAGGTCAAACCCAATGCTTTCCATATGGATGGGCAGGAATGCGAGCGTCGGGATGCCAAAAGGATCCGGTTGGGGCTCCCGGGAGTGGTTCGGATACCTATGGAAAACCGGGAGATCAATGTGGAAATATATGATTTCAGCAGGGACGGAGTGGCTTTTACCACGGAAGAGAATCTTCGGCTTGTTGGCGCCATGATTGATGTGTTTTTTGTAGAACGCATCCGCTCCCACCAGTTTGAGCTCCATCTGGTTGCAAGGTGTGTCCGTAAACAGGAGGGAGACAGATACCTTTACGGATGCCACATCCGGACGATGGATAAAGAAGCAACAACGTATCTTTCACAGAAAACCATGGATATCCAGATGGAGGCGATCGAGGAGAAACGCAGACAGCAGGAATCTCTGCAGAACGGCCAGCAGGCCGGCAGCAGTCCCTTTATCTGATGATAAAACCGGGAGAAGCATATGGATAAAGTAATTGTGATCGATTTCGGCGGACAGTACAATCAGCTTGTTGCACGCCGGGTAAGGGAAAATCAGGTATATTGCGAGATCTATTCCTATCGGACACCGCTTGATCAGATCCGCGAAATGAAACCGAAAGGCATCATCCTGACCGGCGGACCTTCAAGCTGCTACGTGGAAGGCGCGGCGAGTTGTTCTGCTGAATTATTCCGGCTCGGGATCCCGGTGCTGGGACTTTGCTACGGAGCTCAGGTGATGATGCAGGTGCTTGGCGGAAAGGTGGAAAAGGCTCCGGTCCGGGAGTATGGGCATGCCGGGCTTACGGTGGATACGTCTTCCCCGCTGTTTACGGACGTCCCGAAAGAAACTACCTGCTGGATGAGCCATTTTGATTATATTTCGCAGATGGCTCCGGGATTTCGGTCTGTTGCCCATACCTCGGTGACACCTGTTGCGGCGGCGGAAAACAGGGAAGAGGAGCTTTATGCCATTCAGTTTCATCCCGAAGTGCTTCATACGCCTGAAGGCTCCAGGATCCTCAGGAACTTTGTCTATAATGTCTGTGGATGCTCCGGGGACTGGAAGATGGATGATTTTGCTGAGAAAAAGATCGCTGAGATCCGGGAGAAAGTCGGTCCGGGAAAAGTGCTTCTTGCGCTTTCCGGCGGAGTGGATTCTTCGGTGGCGGCCGTACTGCTTTCGAAAGCAGTCGGGAAGCAGCTGACATGTGTGTTTGTGGATCACGGTCTTTTGAGAAAGAATGAAGGGGACGAGGTGGAGGCGGTTTTCGGTCCTTGCGGCCCCTATGACCTCAATTTTATCAGAGTAAACGCGGGAGAGCGTTACTATGAAAAGCTTGCCGGAGTGACAGAGCCGGAAAAAAAGCGCAAGATCATCGGGGAAGAATTCATCCGGGTCTTTGAGGAAGAGGCAAAGAAGATCGGGACGGTGGACTTTCTGGTACAGGGAACGATCTATCCGGATGTGGTCGAGTCCGGCCTCGGCGGGGAATCCGCTGTGATCAAATCGCACCATAATGTGGGAGGACTACCGGATTACGTGGATTTCAAAGAGATTATCGAGCCGCTTCGGGACCTTTTTAAGGACGAGGTGCGTAAAGTAGGTCTTACTCTCGGGATTCCGGAAAAGCTCGTATTTCGCCAGCCCTTCCCGGGTCCGGGACTTGGGATTCGCATCATCGGGGAGGTCACTGCGGAGAAGGTTCGGATCGTCCAGGATGCTGATGCGATCTACCGCGAAGAAGTGAATGCAGCGGCAGATACATACACAAAGGAACACGGTGGAGACATTGCACCATGGATGCCGGATCAGTATTTTGCGGCACTTACCAATATGCGTTCCGTCGGTGTGATGGGTGACGAGCGGACCTATGACTATGCAGTGGCTTTACGGGCCGTTCGCACGATTGATTTCATGACCGCTGAGGCAGCCGAGATCCCATTTTCCGTGCTCCAGACAGTTATGAACCGAATCATCAATGAAGTGAAGGGTGTGAACCGGGTTATGTATGACCTGACGAGCAAACCGCCGGGGACGATTGAGATGGAATAATTAACGAAGTCTGAAGAATGCAGTATTTATGCTGGTTCTAAGGATTTTGAAAAGTGATTTGATAACAAAATGATAACACTTGATAAATGAGCATTATTTATGAGTAATGCAAAAGGTTAGCAGGTGAGGTTTCAGCAGAGACTTAAAAAGGTCTTGTTAAGCTAATGAATAGCTTAGCAAGGCCTTTTCTTTTTGCCCTTATGTTAGCCGATGGAAACAATTCTAAGAAGAGTTATTTAGATCATTCCTGAGCAGGTACTTCTTCAAAGTGTGAATGAGTTGTCTGACCGGGTGTTGGATAGTGATATCTCCAGGCATCGTATTCATCCTGGGTGATCTGACCGGATCTGAGTGATTCGGACTTATCCATCCAATCCATCAGCATGTCATAAAACTGCATGCTGCCAGGGTTATTCCTTAAATCAAGATAGAGCTGAGGCTGTCCGTCTTCTGCCTTTTCAATCTTGAGACCGTAGCGATCTTCAATAGCGAAGAGCGTATGAATAAGCCCTGTGAAAGAGTCGATATCGGGAACCTTCAGGGCATCAGGTTTAACGTCAAAAAGCTCTGCCATTGCCTGGACAAGGTTATCCTTTGGAACACGATTTTCGCTCTCATATTGAGCCATACGGACATCGGCAGATTTTTCATCAAAGCCGATCTGTGCACCTACATATTTTTGTGTCATTCCGCGTTTACTACGGAAGAAATGGATTCGTTCTCCTATTGCCATAGTGAGGGCTCCTTTCGCTTGATGGGACTATCTTAACATATTTGTTTAGGACAATCAAGAGAAATTAAACAAAAAAGTTTAATTACACACTTGACTTTAACAAATATGTTTAGTATTATAAGCGTGAACTTAAACAAATATGTTAAGTGACAACTGAATGATCGTCTGAGACACAGATATGACTCCGGAAAAGTATGCGAGGACCGAAAGCGAGCGTATGGAGGGAGCGAAAACGGCGCAGTCCAAAACAGTCTATAAGGCTAACGAACCCAGAGGTTACCCGTCAGGAAAGTGTCAAAGGGAAGCGGCAAATGAAGTATCAACAAAAAAGAAACCAAAGAAAGGAAAGAAATGTATGGAAAAAATGTTTTTGAGAGTAGCAGATGTTATGGAAATCCTCGGCGTTTCCGAAAGTTACGCCTATAAGCTGATAAGAAAGCTTAACAAGGAAATGCAGGAGATGGGATTTCAGACCATTCAGGGAAGGATCGATACCAAATTCTTCTATGAACACTTCTATCAGACCAAGGATTATGAGAGGAGGGATGCTTAATGCCGGTTTATAAGAACGACAAGAACGGTACCTGGTATGCGATGATCCGTTATAAGGACTGGACCGGGACGAACAGGCAGAAATGCCAAAGAGGGTTTTCTACTCGTAAAGAAGCTATTGAGTGGGAAGCTCAGTTTAAGCTTCAGCAGGCATCGGATATCGATATGACTTTGGAAGCCTTTTACGAACTTTACGAAAAGGACGTAAGACCGAGACTAAAGGAAAACACTTGGATGACAAAGCAGGTCATATATGAAAAGAAGATCCTTCCTTATCTTGGAAAACGTAAGCTTTCGGAAATAACCGCAAAGGACGTGATCGATTGGCAGAATGAAATGATGCGTTTGACTAAAGCCAACGGAGAAACTTTTTCACCATGTTATCTGAAAACGATACATGCGGAACTGAGCGCACTTTTCAACCATGCGGCTAAGTATTATCACCTGAGCGTTAATCCGGCGAGAAATGCGGGCTGTATGGGGCAGGAAGATATAAAGGAAATGTCATTCTGGACTAAAGAAGAATATCTTGCTTTTGCTGAGGCAATCATGGACAGGCCGATTTCCTATTACGCTTTTGAAATCTTGTACTGGTGCGGAATACGTGAAGGAGAACTGCTTGCACTTACCCCGGCTGATTTTGATTTCGAAAAGTCAACTCTTAGGATCAATAAGTCTTATCAGAGAATGCACGGAGAGGACGTTGTAACGACACCTAAGACCAAAAAGAGCAATAGGGTTATAAAACTTCCAAAGTTCCTGTGTGAGGAAATGAAGGACTGTCTGAAGATGTTTTACGATATCAAGCCCGGTGACAGGATATTTCAGTCATTATCCAAACATGTTCTCTCTACAGAAATGGAAAGAGGTTGCAAAGTCGCAGGAGTCAAGGTTATCCGAATTCATGATTTACGGCACAGCCATGTATCATTTCTGATCAATAAGGGATTTACAGCGCTGGAGATTGGAAATCGTGTAGGGCATGAAACAGAAAGGATCACGTACCGATATGCACATCTGTTTCCTACAAAACAGGATGAGATGGCAGATTTCCTTGATAATGAAAGATTTAGCAATGACACAGAAAAGGAGGCATAAGGATGTCAGCAAAGAATTTTGATCAGAGGGGCCGCTTTAGAAACAAGATAGTGGCGTTTAGGGTTTCGCCGGAGGAAGATGCACTGATTGAAGCGGAAGTTCGCCTTTCAGGTCACACGAAGCAGGATTACATTATTAGTCGCTTGATGAACAAAACAATAACTGTTCAGGGGAATCCGAAGGTGTATAAGGCACTTAAGGACGAACTGAAAAAAGTTCTGAATGAGCTCTCCAGGATTGAGTCCGGTTCATCAGTGGATCCTGACCTGATCGTACTTATCAGACAAATAGCAATCATCATGGAAGGAATGCAGCATGAGGATGACTGGAGCTAAACGAAAAAGTCCTCTGCGGGAACAGAGGACTTTTCCAACAAAGCCGAAGCTTTCATATACAAAATATTATGAACAAAGTATATCAGAGCTTCCGGTGACATTCAATGAAAAAATGAAAATCGGAGGAAAAAAATATGGAAGAAAACAAGACAGAATTAAAACTGATTCAGATGTCGGAAATCGAGACAGAGGAAGTATCTTGGCTCTGGTTCCCGTTCATCCCATATGGAAAGCTTACCATCATCCAAGGAGATCCCGGTGATGGTAAGACAACGATGGTATTGAATCTTGCTGCGAAACTTTCACGAGGTGAGTCGCTTGATGATGGAATGAATTGCAGTGAACCGGTCAATATCATTTATCAGACTGCTGAAGATGGACTTGCTGATACAGTGAAGCCCAGGCTCGAAAGTGCCGGAGCGGATTGTACAAAGATAATGGTGATTGATGAAAGCGACAAATCATTATCCATGGCGGATGAGAGAATCGAAGAAGCGTTGAAAACGACAAATGCGAAACTCCTGATCCTTGATCCTATACAGGCATATCTTGGCGGCGGGATGGATATGAATCGGGCAAATGAAGCAAGAGATATGACTAAACGGCTTGGAGCGTTAGCAGAAAAATATAAATGAGCTATCGTCCTTATTGGTCACATGAACAAAGCCGGTGGTACAAAGGCAGCTTACAGAGGAATAGGATCGATAGACTTCTATGCTGTCGCAAGAAGTGTTCTTCTGGTCGGAAGGATCGAAGGAGAACCGGACAAAAGAGCAATG
>JAZOTN010000019.1:0-11748 GCA_045657665.1 Lachnospiraceae bacterium
TGCCGGACGGCCCTTCATACTGGCCGGGCACTCGCAAGGCTCCATCATGGTCAAGATCGTTCTGGAGGAATACATGCAGGCGCATCCGGAACTATATGACCGGATGGTCGCTGCCTATATCATCGGCTACTCCGTGACAAAAGATGATTTGGAGAAATATCCGCACCTGAAATTTGCCGAGGGCGAGGACGATACCGGCGTCATTGTCTCCTGGAATACGGAGGGCCCGAAAAATAAGGATGCTGACAATATCGTCGTACTGAAAAACGCCATCAGCATCAATCCTATCAACTGGAAGCGGGATGACACCTATGCCCCGTCTTCCGAAAACATCGGAAGCCGTATCAACTATACCGGAGATGACAGCGCTGACGAAGATGATTATCAGGAGAGTTTTCCGGGACTTGCCGATGCCCGGGTGGATCTGGAGAGGGGAGTCGTTATACAGACGAATGACAACCTCCCGGTAACGGATATGGGAGAGGATTATGATATCGTCGGCCCCCAGAGCTATCATAAGGACGATTACACGTTTTACTTTTACAACCTGAAGCAAAATGTGGGGAAGAGAGTGAGTGCGTATCTGGATGCACATGAAGAGAACGGATTTTCCTTAGTGGACATGCTTTCCCAAATATCCGAGTGGCTCGGCCCCTTAGCCCACTGAAAATACAGACTGAGGATATAATCACAAGATTCCTCCCTGTGGCAGTCACACCCTAAAAGCTCCACATCCCGCTGATGATCTGGCTCTCTTTTGTGAGTTTTGCTTCCTCCGGAAGGGTATTCTTTAAGAAACGGATGACGCTGTCCGTATTGGCCACGAAGAATACTCTGCTTTCTTTGGATGAACGTTCCAGAAGGCGGTCAAAGAACTTCATAAGAAGCGGAACGAACGCGAAGGAGTCATCGGAAGTAAAAAGGAGGCTGACATAAAAATGGATCCCTTCCTGATGCGCTAATATCATCCCGCTTATCTTTTCATCATTCAGGACGGCAAAGGAGACCGTCGGATCATAATGGCCCTCAGACAGCAGAACAGGATCAACGCCGTTTTCCGGCAAGAGCCTTGCCGCGGCTTTCTTTTGCGCTCCCGTGACCTGATCAAAGGATACGATCCTTTCCTTTTCATTTTTTCTGTGCAGTTTGTTTTCGGGATAAGTTATTGGTGTCACGCGGAAGCAATAAAACTCAGGTCCGGGAACGCAGACAAAGCCTGTCTTTTCCAGGAGCTCCTTCATTCCTTTTTCTTCATGGAAGTAACAGATCATGTCCCTGATTCCGAAGGGAACATATGCCTCTCTGGCAGCAGAAAGAAGCGCCGCTGCACAACCCTTTCTCCGATACTCCGTTCCGATAAAAAGATGGTGAAGAATGCTGATGCCGTTTTCAGCGGAAAACACCGCCGCCCCCGCCGCGGACCCGTCCAGGATCACTCCGAGGGCTCCCTGCTCCGGCGAAAGCTTCTCCGGAAGATATTTTTCAAACGCAAACCGATTACTTTTTCCGATATTGGTGATCTTTATCATTTCAGAAGTTCTCCGATCTTATTCTGCAGTTCCCTGATTTCGGAAGCCTGTACATCGTTATACATCATTCCCACGATACCCTTGATCCCGTCATCAGCGCCAAAGAGACTCTTCGCAATGGTACTCTTTTTGATCGCTTCGGCATACTGTTTCATAAGAGAAAGCAGTTCCTTCCCTTTTTCTCCGGGAAGAGTAAAACTTTTTCCTGCCAGTGTATGAATGAAGCCTTTCCTCTCTGCAGAATAAAGGGTGATCTTGGTACCATTTACAGTTACATGCGGATATTGGAAAGGTTTCTTATCATCTTCTTCCCTTAGTTCCCGCATCTTCTCCAGCGCCTCGTCCGCCCTTTCAACGACCCTGTTTTCATATTGCGGGAAACAGGATATGTTATGTTTATGCAAGACCGTCAACACCATCACCAGAGCCCTTCCGTATTCGAAGTTGCCCAGATTACTTGTGTATTCCGTAAACCTGGGCGAAAAATCGTCCGTCACATAACGCATAAGCTTTTTCCCGACATCCGTATTCCGAAAAACTTCATTCTGAAGATCAGTGCCCATTCCGCTCGCCAGCTTTGTAGCGTCATCGGTTGCCTTCAACGCTGCCTGGTATTCTCTTCGAAGATTCACGTAGTCCTTCAAATGCGCTGACACCTCCGCCAGGGCTGCTTCCGAAAGCTTTACTCCGTTTACGGATTTCTTCTCCAGGATCTCGAGAAAGATCTTTTCCACCTTCGCCAGATCAGGCCCTGTCAGGCCGCGGACCTTGTCATCGACGCCTGCTGTATCATAGTTACGTAAAAACGCGACATCATCCTTGGGAAAAGATTTTTTCAGTTCTGCCTTCCTGCCCCGGAAAATCTGGACCTGCAGCTGCATCGATTCCTCCTCATCATCCAGGTTTTCGTAAATACGAGCTTCCCGCTCCGGAACGAGCATGGGTTCTTCCTCCGCTTCCTTAAGATGAGAGAGCGTCTCTTCGGCCTCCAGGAGCAAAGGCGCAACCTTTGCAACATCTTCGTCGCACTGCTTCCCCTTGTAGTCTTTTACCAGTTCATTGAATCGCTTCGAAAGACGGTTGCCCATGGCAAGAGGCGAAGACATGGTATCCCGGTATAAAAGGACATATTTCTTCAGCCCCGGATCCGTAATGGCCTTTGCCTTTGCCTCACCGCTTTTCCCCAGATATTCCTTCATATCCGACCTACGAAGCAGCGCATAGTAAGGTGAACTCAGGAGTTTACAGCGATCCTCGTACTGTGTCTTCAGTTCCTTAAAAAATGCTATTTTGGCGCGAAGCTCCGCGAGGGGAAAGTTAATACTGTTCGTTCCCGATATCGTACGAAACTTCTCCAGAAAAACATCCGCACAGGCCATCCGGCAGATCTTCTCGTATTTATACGCATACCCGGAAGCAAAATCCGCCTCGTCCTTATTCTTAAATTCTTCGATTGAGGTATTGTTCAGTTCCTTTAGAATGTCCTTGTACGCATTATCCCGGAACACGAAATTTTCTTGCAGAAGCTCCGGGGCGATTCTATCCTCCTCAATATCACTTCTTTTGAAACGGGCCCATTGCCGAAAGGCTTCCTTTTCCTTTTCAGTCGCAAAATCTTTATTTCCCTTCTCAATTTCCGATTTCATAAAGCGGTTTTCGACAATTTCCATATCGGAGCGTCTGCGTTCGATCAGCTTCTGCTGTTCCGCGGCCAGATGCTTCTTCAGCCGTATCTTCTCCTTCGCCTCACCGGCGCGTTTACCGATGGTCAGGAAGGTTACCGTACTGCCCTTCAGATTACGGTAGTTATCCTGGATCTTCCTTTCCATTTCGGCATTCTCGGGGATCTCTTCTCCGAACTTTTCGGCAAAGATCTGTCCGGTCTCCAGCTTCGTCTTCTGAAGCTCCGAAGCAAAGGTATCCTCTCCGAGGAACTGCTTCGCTTCTTCCCGTGTCGCATAAAGAGATGCGTCCGCTATTTTAGATTTCAGCGTTCTTTCCTGAAATTTCGTTTCCTTTACAGTTTTTCCACTAAATTCCCAATCCGCCATGGGTTTCTCCTTTGCTTGTGATGTGACAATGGGACGGTTCTATTACCCGTCTCAAGCGGGCTTTTGTGATATCTCAATCAGCTTACCCATCCGATATGTATAAATATTTTATTGCATGCCGTCATGGGAGATCTGGCATATGACATCAAGGCATTCGATGCGTTTGCTCATAGAAGGATTATAGCACGAAGTCCAACGATATGTTACCATCTTCATCGAGGAAAGAAAAGCTTTTGAGATATGAGTACCTTAAGAGTGAGCTGAAAAGGATAACGAAATGCCAGAAGAGATGAAACTGTTAAACGGAAGACCTGAGGATATTACTGACAGGCTGCCGAGAGAAGTAAGGACTTACGATTTGCTGGATTCCCTCAGCATCAAATATCAGCGAACGGATCACGAGCGGACGGATACGATGGAAGAGTGCAACGAGGTAGATGCGATCCTTGGAGTTGTGATTTGCAAGAATCTTTTTCTTTGCAACAAGCAGAAGACCGCATTTTTTCTTTTGATGATGCCGGGTGAAAAGAAGTTTAAGACAAAGGAATTGTCAGCGCAGATCAATTCTTCAAGGCTTTCATTTGCAAACTCTGAGGATATGTTGAAATATCTTGATATTGAGCCGGGATCGGTAAGTATCATGGGGCTGATGAATGATAAAGATCATGCAGTTCAACTTCTGATCGATGAGGATGTGTTGAAGGATGAGTATCTTGGATGTCATCCGTGTGTGAACACATCAAGCCTGAAAATGCGGACTGAGGATATAATCACAAGATTCCTCCCTGCGGTAGGACATGATTATCAGACGGTGAAGCTGGTGGGAGAAGATTGAAAGCAGGAGCGGAGGTAGAATATGACTACAAATGAACAGATCAACAAACGGATAAAGAGAGAATAGAGGCAATGATTATATGGAGGAATGGAACTTTGAAAACTGGGGAATAAGGTATTGGTCGAAGACGCCGGAGTTAAGGCATTACGATGACCCATCGATTTCTTGTTAGCAAGTGCTTTGGATTTTGATATACTTGGATGCATGAGTGGAATTTGAGTTTTCGGTACGACCAAAGATGAAAAGGCTTCTGGTGATCAGGAAGAACGGCGAATTAACAGAGATTACTGGCGCATATGCGGTTGATAATTGTCCGCGAAAGGCTTATTATGCAAGTGATGAAAAGAGTAAGTATCCCGAGGACTGATACAGAAAAGATATTTTGAGGTAGTATGCGGTTAAAAAGAGCAAATGCAGTTCTGTCAATTATCATAACAGTTCTTCTGGTTGTTCATGCGGGGTATGAAAGTATAGCTTTTTGCATGATGTATTATCAACCGTTGTTATCAAAAATAACCGGCTATCTGGTTGCGGGAACAGTGACAGTTCACGCAGTCATTTCAGTTATATGCGTGTTTGTATTGCATGATTCCAAATCTGTTCTATATCTGAGGCTGAATCTCAGGACAGTGATACAGAGGATATGCGCGATACTCATGGTTGTGCTTTTGCCTGTGCATATCTTCGCTTTTGACCTTTTGAAAGGAAGCGCCGGAAGCTTCGGGTATATTTTGACAGAGGCTGCGCAGGTCCTGTTCTATGCAGCACTATTTGCTCATGTTGCGGTTTCTTTTGGAAAAAGTCTTGTCACACTTGGAAAATTGGAAAAAGAAACGACCAGGCGGCGGTTGGACGTAATCCTTGCCGTACTATGCCTGCTGTCATTTCTTGTTATCAGTGTGATCACGATCACAACACATGCTAAGATGTTTTACGGGTGACCGGGTATGAAGAAAGTATTGATCATTGGGAGCGGCATCGCAGGACTGACCTGTGCAATCGAGTGCGCAATGAGGGGAATGAAGGTTTCCCTGGTCTCTCCGTACCCTTCTGAAAGGGCGCAGTCTGTTCTCGCTGCCGGCGGGATCAACGCAGTCCTTCCTGACGGGACGGAAGGGGACAGCATTTTCTGTCATATGGAGGATACCCTTAAGGGAGGCTGCTATATTGCAGGCAGGAATGCCGTCAGGGGTCTGTGTGAGGATGCACCGGAGATCATAAGCTGGCTAAAAAAAATAGGGACTGTTTTTTCAACGGATACAGACGGCACCATCAGGCAGCGGGCCTTTGGCGGACAATCTTATCAACGGACCTGTTACTGCGGTGCTTCTACAGGGAAACAGATTGTGACAGCTATGATCATGGAGGCAAGACGTCTCGAAGGTCTCGGCATGATCACAAGAAGAACAGGGGTTGATTTTTACAGTGCGATTATCACAAACGGGGAATGCTGCGGGGCAATTATACATAACAGACTGACAGACGATCTTGAGGCAGAATGTGCTGACAGTGTAGTGATCGCCTCAGGCGGGATGAATGCCCTGTTCAGGATGTCTACGGGTTCTTCCCTGTGTGACGGATACACTGCCGGAAAGCTGTTTGAACAGGGCGTGGAACTGAAGAATCTGGAGTTTATCCAGTATCATCCGACAACAATTATCACAGGGCAGAAGAGGATGCTTATTTCGGAGGCCGCAAGGGGAGAGGGGGGACGTCTCTACTACGAAGATAACGGAAAACGTGTTTACTTCATGGAAGAAAGATTCGGAGAGAAGGGGAATCTGATGCCAAGAGATGTTGTCTCAAGGTGCATGGAGGAGACCGGAAAGGATGTTTTTCTGGATGTTTCTTTTCTCGGGAAAGACAGGATCATGCAAAGGATTCCTGAGGTGTATGAGCTGTGCATGAAATACCGAGGGATTGATATTTCTTCCCAAAGCATACCTGTTTTGCCCTCGGTACACTTTTTTATGGGTGGTATCGCTGTGAACAACGAGCATGAAACGAGGATCAGAAACCTTTATGCTATTGGTGAATGCGCATCTATGTATCATGGTGCCAACAGGCTGGGCGGCAACTCACTTCTGGCGGCCATCCATGGCGCAAGGGTCACGGCAGCGTCGATAGAGAAAAGATCATCCCAGGCAGCACAATATGAGGCCGCAGATGAACTCCGTGCGGGAAGAGAGTATCTTGAGGGGCTGAGATGTTCCAGAAGTACTTTCCCTGTAATGCATATCAGGGATATACTGGCACAGAGCATGCAGGATGATCTCGGTATAGAAAGATGCCATGACAGGCTGCAGAAAGGGATAGAGGATATCTCATACTATCTCTCGATTGCCGATAAGATACATTATGATAACTCTGATCGTATTTATTACGCATACAGCCTGAGAGCGATCCTGACGGCCGCAATGGCGACACTTGTATGTGCAATGAGCAGGCAGGAGAGCAGGGGGGCTCATATCAGGAGCGATTATCCGCAAACGAAGGACGAATGGGCAGCGCCTACGATCATTTCCTATGATGGTGGTGCGTATCACACGGTTCTTGATGTGGAGGGCAGATATGAGAATTAAAATACGAAGGCAGGTGAATTCTGCTTCAAAACCGTATTGGCAGGAGTTCTCCTATGAAAGGAAGGATCATCAGACCATCGCAGGAATGCTGGAGGAGCTGAATTATCTTGACAATCTGAAAGATATATCAGGAAACAGTGCAATGCGTATTCACTGGGAACAGTCCTGTCTGCAGGGGATGTGCGGAGCCTGTGCGATGGTCATAAACGGTATTCCTGCTTTGGCGTGCGAGACATTTCTTCGCGATATCAAAAAAGACATGGTTGTTCTTGAACCCCTCAGGAAGTTTCCCGTGATCACGGATCTGATCGTTGACAGGAGTGTGATAGATACATATCTGAAGAAAGAGGGCGTTTTTATCGAAGAATACAAAGGCGCACCTCACACGGAATACAACCATATGTACCAGGCCGGGAAATGTCTGAAATGTGGATTGTGTCTGGAGGTCTGTCCCAACTTTTCCGACGGCAGATCGTTTTACGGCGCTGCGTTCGCAAACGACTGCTACCTGATCGCGTCACGGAGCGGAACAAGAGATTCTGCTCTTACAAAAGCTTATCAGGAGCATTTTGAGAGAGGATGTTCAAAGTCTTTGTCATGTGTGGATATTTGTCCGATGAAGATCCCGACCCTTGCATCCATATCTAAAATGAACCGGGCACCGTACTGAGACAATGATGGAGAATCAGAATATGAAGATGAAAATCAAACAGGAAACGAACACCGTATCGCTGTCCGTTGCAGGAAGGATCGATTCTTCTACGATCCGGGAGCTGTCCGCTTCGCTTTTGCAAATACCTCCGGATACCAAAACGATCATATTTGATTTTTCTCAGCTGATATATATTTCCTCCGTGGGATTTCGTGAACTTCTTCGTTTACAGAAGAATATGGGGGACGAATGTACAATTTCGGCTGTCGGATGCAATGATACCATCCTGGCATTATTCCGGCAGACTGGTTTTGACAGCTTTATCAGCATGGAAGGAAGTGCCGGCATTAATCCGGCGGAGGAACTCTCCATCAAGGATATGTTTATCCGGACGGCGCGGCAGAATCCGAAGAAGCTCTTTGTTGCCGCCGACAGGACATATACCTATGAGGAAATAGACCGCTGTTCGCATATTCTTGCCGCGGATTTATTTAAAGCAGGAGTACATAGGGGAACCCATGTCGGCATTTACGGCAGAAACAGCGTGAATTGGATCGTGGCTTTTTTGGCGGTACAAAAACTCGGGGCCATCGGAATGCCGTTAAACTATCAATATACGACGGACGATCTTGTTCAAGTGTCCGGGATAGGAGATATCACGCATCTTTTGATCGGAGAGATCCCAAACGGGAAAACATTGGATGAACTTAAAGGGATGGCAGCGGGCAGCGGATCCGGGATCCGTCAGGTTATCGATATCGGGTCAGGAAAGGATTTTTCTGGGCGGGATGCGGAATACGGATCCCTTGCGGATCAGTTCCTGGAGAAGCATGAGGCGGAGGATGACAGTTGTATGCTGTTTACATCCGGTTCAACGGGAAATCCAAAGGCCGTGCTGCTGTCCTCGGCGGGGATCCTTCATTCAGCGAAGTGCAATGTTGAGATTACTCATATGACCGCTGACGACCGAATATGCATGAGTGTGCCGCTTTTTCATACTACCGGTCTGATCAGGGGCTTTCTGGCGGCACTCTGTGCGGGAGCGAGCATTCATATTCCGAATAATTTTGAAACAGGCACTTTGCTCTCGTTTCTTGAAGAACAAAAGTGTACCATCATGAATGCGATACCGGGAACGGTCATAGCAATGGTGAATGATCCGTCATTCTCGGAAGAAAAAGCAGATAGTCTTCGCTGTTCCATTCTGACAGGCGCTCCGGCAACGGAGGTGCAGATGCGTATGCTTATGCAGAAAATGCCGCGTAACCATTTTATATCCTCTTACGGCATGAGTGAACTGTCACCGATTACAGCAACACTGTATGACGACAGCGTTGCACATATCTGCCGCAGCGTTGGAAAGGTTGCGGATGAAGTGACGGTGGAGATCCTGGACTTCCATACGGGGGAGAGTCTTCCTCCGGGCGAAGAAAACAGAGGAGAGATCGTAGTGCAGGGAAGCAGCGCCATGACAGCTTATTATAAGCTTCCGCCCAGCTCGCAGGCCATTGACGGTGAGGGACGCATCAGAACGGGTGATTTCGGTTTTTTCGATACGGAGGGTTATCTTCATATCTGTGGGCGCATGAAGGAGCTGATCCACTGCGGAGGAAAAACAATCGAGCCGAATGCGGTCGGCAGTGTTATCGCAGAATATGAACCCGTATCCGATGTGAAGGTGGTGGGTATTGATGATCCAGAGGATGGAGAGATAGCGGCAGCATGTATCTGCCTGAAGAAGAGTATCCGGAATGTGCCGCCATACAGTGAGGCAGACCTGATAGCATTTCTGAAGACAAGACTGAAGGATTACCAGATTCCCCGGAAGTTTATACTGTATGAAAAACTGCCGACTCTTGCGAACGGAAAAGTGGATGCGGTCACTCTGAAAAAAGAGGCACAGGAAGCCTCGATAAGATGAAGAATAGAGAGGATGCAATGGAAATAGAATACAAAGGCACAAAAATCTGTGCAATAAAAGGGGATATTACAAAAATTGACGGTATGGATGTGCTGGTGATCGGCGCAGATGAGAGTTTGTATCTTGACAGCGGCGTTTGTAAAGCTATTCATACAATCGCAGGACCGAAACTCCTGGAGGATGTGCGAAAACTGGGAGGCTGCAAGACAGGTGAGGCAAAGATTACGAAAGCATATAATGCAAATGCACGCTATATCATTCATACAGCAGCACCGATATGGCAGGACGGTACATATGGCGAATTAGACAAACTGGCATCCTGTTACAGGAGTATTTTTACATTGGCTTATGAAAAAGGACTTCGCACAATAGGTTTGCCGTCACTTGGAACCGGCGTTTATCATTTTCCTTTGGATCTGGCAGCAAGATGTGCAATAAAAACGGCACAAGGATTCGTAGAAGAAAACAAGGGGAGTCTCCAGAGCATCACATGGATCTTGTTTGATGAGGTTTCCTTTGAGGCATATGAAAAATCGCTTCTGGTGGTTTCATAAAAGGAATCATTTTAAAAATCAGCGGTGTCCTAAAACAATTCGCTACACAAACGTTACACAAAATACGTTCGAGAATCCGTTTTGAGATTTCGCGGGTTTACAGGAAAGAATCACCGGGAGCCCTTATTCTGCGGGCCTTACACGCCCTTTAAGAAACAAACGCACTCAGACGATGCGTTCGATGCAACGCAGAGGGCTGCAGGCGCCGGTGGCGCCTTCTTGCAGCCGACCGAGTGGGGCTGGGGCCCCACGAGAACGCAGGCGCCGGTGGCGCCTTCTCGCGGCCGACCGAGTGGGGCTGGGGCCCCACGAGAACAAGCCTCCGTCACATACTCATCGGGATTCTGTGTCTGCGCCGGACTCACATGATATATATTGAACATATGTCCGTTCATCTTATATCCGTTTGCCTTGATCCATGCTGCTACTGTGGCATATGCTTCACCCATCTGCTCCTTCCTCAGCCTCTTTCGTGCTGTTTCCAGAAGCATCAGCTTGTATTCCGTCTCTTTGGAATGCTTTGATGATTCTTTCTGTCTTTCCGACAAAAAGGCATCTATCTTTTCTTTATCATCGTAACAGTCAAGGATTTTGATGATGTCCGCAAGGGCAAAACCCATATCCTTTAAGGATGTGATTCTTCCGATGGTAAAAAGCTGTTCCTCGTGATAATAGCGGTATCCGGTAAACTCATCAATCTCTGCCGGTTTAAGCAATCCGATATCATCGTAGTGGCGTAACATCCTGATGCTTACTCTGGATAGTTTTGAAAATTCGCCTATTTTAAGCATTTGTTCCTACCTCCATGGATGTTTTTCTTGAGCTCACTACAACGATAATCCCTCACATAATGTGAGAGTCAATATACTTTTTAAGATTATTCGGGGGTGCGGACGTTTTTTTAGACACCCACACCTGGTCAATTATTTTGGAATATTACAATCCCATTATTTCCCCATATATCATCACGGCGTTATATACGCACTCTTCACAAGGGCACAATGGTTTTCCATCTGTCATGGTTTTCAGTTCTTTACACTTAATGGCTCCGCATTTATCACGGAAAGTCTCCTGCATCTGCCTGGTAATTCCAAGAGTACCTCTACCTTCAGTCTTAAGTCCTGCTATCATACCGGCACCTATCAATGCTCCACAGGTGGCTTCCAGATTTCCCATTCCAGCACAGAAGCCTGCTGTTATATGCTTTAGTTGCTCATCCGTCAGATCTGTCTGATCGGCAAGGACAGCTGTAACTGCCTGCGAACAATTGTAACCACCTGACATCTTCAATTCTACTGCCTTGTCTGCTCTTTCTGTTAAAGTCATAGTATCCTCCTATCGATAAACCGGAATTGACCGAGCTCTTTAGAGCGAGGGATGCATCTTGACCGCCAGGTCAAGATGATGCGCCCAACCCAACAAATCCCGATTGGGAATGACCCATTCCCAAGGGTTTTATAACTTGTTACTATTTGTTATGTCCTCATCCGCAAACCCTTGTAAATGCTAAATTTGCAGATGTTTTACTTTCCCTTATGATTTCCCTTATGTTATATCGTCCCATAGTGCTTTATGAGTACTGATAAGGGAAAAAACAAGGGAAAGATTCCACAGTAACACAACA
>JAZOTN010000020.1:0-281651 GCA_045657665.1 Lachnospiraceae bacterium
CCATACAGCCTCATCCTAATCCAATGATGTCCATGTGAATCGCGGTAAATAAGAGTCTCGCATGGATTGATTTGTATCTCTATGGACGATGACGGTTCTCTATAAATCCATCCGTCAATTCTGGCTCTTAAGCGTCGGGAACTCCCCTACTTCCCTGATGCCGCTCTCGCAGCCTCCCTCACATTCGAAACACCGATCAGCTCGATCCCTGAGATCTTTTTCATGGATGTCCGGCTGACCTCCGGGAGGATGCATCTTTTGAAGCCAAGCTTCTTCGCTTCCGCAACGCGCTGCTCCGCTTTCGAAACGGCCCGCACCTCACCGGAAAGGCCAACCTCGCCGAAGCAGATCAGGTCCTCCGGCAGAACGATCTCCTGAAAACTGGAGATGATCGAAAGAACGATCCCGAGGTCAATGGCCGGTTCCGTCATGCGGATCCCTCCCGCAATATTCACATAGGCATCGCAGCTTCCGAGCTGCAGCCCCAGTCTTTTTTCAAGCACTGCCATCAAAAGATTCACACGGTTCGCATCGGTTCCGACAGCTGTACGTCTCGGAATACCGAGATTACTGTGTGTGATCAGCGCCTGGATCTCCAGAAGGATCGGCCGCGTCCCCTCCATGGAACACGCCACGACCGAGCCGCTTGCTCCTTCCGGTTTCCCGGCGAGCATATACTCCGACGGGTTTAATACCTCCCGAAGCCCGTCCTCTCTCATTTCAAAAACACCAATCTCGTTCGTTGATCCGAAACGGTTTTTCACGCCGCGAAGGATCCGGTAGGAAGCATGTCGGTCACCCTCAAAATAAAGGACCGTATCCACGATATGCTCCAGAACCCTCGGTCCCGCAACTACGCCTTCTTTCGTGACATGACCCACAATAAAGATCGTGATCCCCAGCGTTTTTGCCAGCTGCATCAAAACGCCCGTTGCTTCACGCACCTGAGACACGCTTCCAGGAGCGGATGCAACGGACTCGCTGTACATCGTCTGAATGGAATCGATCACGCAGACCTCCGGCTTCTCCCTCCGGAGAACCTCCGCCACGAGATCCAGATTCGTTTCGGAAAGCAGAAGAAGACTCTCTCCGAAATCCCCGACTCTCTCCGCACGCAGCTTGATCTGCTGCAGGGATTCCTCGCCGGAAACGTAGATCACGGTATGTTCAGAAGCAGAAAGATTCCTGCTGACCTGCAAAAGGATGGTGGATTTCCCGATCCCGGGATCCCCGCCGACAAGCACAAGCGACCCCTTCATGATACCGCCGCCCAGCACCCGGTCCAGCTCCTCCATACCGGTCGAAATGCGTTCATCCATCCGCACTTCGATCTCGGAGAGTTTCCTAGGCTTTGCCTCAGCAAGCGCTTTCGATGTGCCCCCGGAAACACTCGTGACCGTTTCCTCCACAAAAGTATTCCATTCCTTGCAGCCGGGGCACTGTCCCATCCATTTGGCCGACTCAAAGCCGCAGGACTGACAGAAAAAAACCGTCTTCTTCCCTTTTGCCATCCGGTTATGCCTTCCGGATAGAAACCTTTGTCTCTGTCTCCGGTTCCAGTTCTACGGAAAACGTTAGCTTTCCGCCGAGATTTGATTTCAGAGTCCCGATCACACGGTCTGCCACACTGACCTCATACTCTGTTTCCGGATCCATCCCGACAGTGATCTCGGCATCTTCCAGACCCTCAACGGAAAAAGAAACGCTTCCATTACCCGATACATAATTCGTGACTGCGGTACCCGGCGTTGATTCGTAAACAAATTCTCCGCCTTTTTCAAGTCTCGTGATCTCCCGGAAGGTTTTGACCTTGTAATCGCCCATCTCGAGCTTCGTCTTTTCTGTCTTCGAATAATCCCCGAAGCTGATCGCATTCCCTTCCTGCCGAATCAATTCACTTACCACTGCCATCTTTTTTCCTCCTATAAGTGTTAACTGCTCTAAAACACCGGCTTCATCCGTACCCGGCCCCGTATACTCTTTCTATGCTTTTTTCACAAATGCTATTTCGTTCTTTTTCAATGTAACGTCTATCGTATCACCGCGCTTGATGGTACCGGAGAGGATCTCCTCTGCGAGCTTGTCCTCCACTTTGTTCTGGAGCATTCTCCGGAGCGGTCTTGCGCCGTACTTGGGATCATATGCCTTCTCTACAATATAATTCCGAACCGTGTCACTGATGCGGAGGGTGATCTCCATCTGCGTTTTCGCACGGTCGATCAGATTCCTGGAAAGAAGCGAAACAATCTTCTTCATATCCGCTTTGTTCAGGGCACGGAACACCAGCGTCTCGTCAATACGGTTCAGAAACTCCGGCTTGAAGATCCGCTGTACCTCTTCCATCACACTGTTCTTCATACGTTCATAGTTCTGCTTTTCATCATCGGAAGAGCCGAACCCCAGACGTTTCGGCGCAATGATCTGCTGCGCGCCGGCATTGCTGGTCATAATGATGATCGTGTTTTTGAAATCCACACGTCTGCCCTGTGCATCCGTGATCCGTCCGTCATCCAGCACCTGCAGAAGCACATTGAATACATCCGGATGCGCTTTCTCTATCTCGTCAAAGAGAATCACCGAATACGGATTCCGCCGAACCTTCTCACTCAGCTGACCTCCCTCATCATAGCCGACATAACCCGGAGGAGAACCGATCATCTTGGAAACACTGTGCTTTTCCATATATTCCGACATGTCCACCCGGATCATCGCCGATTCATTTCCGAAGATCGCCTCCGCAAGCGTCTTCGAGAGCTCCGTCTTTCCGACACCGGTGGGGCCGAGGAACAGGAACGATCCGATCGGCCGGTTGGGATCCTTAAGTCCGACCCTGCCGCGTCTCACCGCGCGGGAAACAGCGGAAACCGCTTCTTCCTGACCGATCACGCGCTTATGGAGAACCTTTTCAAGGCGGGAAAGCTTTGCCGCTTCACTCTCCGTCAGCTTTTTGACCGGGATCTTCGTCCACCCCGCGACAATCTCGGCAATCTCGTTCTCACCGACCTCGGGCTTCTTTTTTTCAAGCTGATGGTGATATCTCACCAGCGCCTTCTCGTATTTTTGCCGCAGCATCTCGCGCTCTCTTTTTGCTGCAGATGCATCGCTGAAACGCTGTTCTTTAAGAGCATCCTCCAGCTCTTCCCCCAGCTCGCGGATCCTCTGCTCCGACTCCACAAGGGATTTCGGCATCTTAAAGCCACCGATCCGCACACGGGACGATGCCTCGTCCATCAGATCGATCGCCTTGTCCGGCAGAAAACGGTCGTTAATGTAACGTGCGGAAAGAGATGCCGCCGCATAGACTCCCTCGTCCGTGATCTTCACATGATGATGCTCTTCGTACTGATGGCGGATCCCCCGAAGGATCTCCACCGTTTGCTCCACGGTCGGTTCTTCCACCGTAACCGGCTGGAAGCGGCGTTCCAGCGCCGCGTCTTTTTCCACATATTTGCGGTATTCTTCAACCGTAGTCGCTCCGATCAGCTGCAGCTCACCTCTCGCAAGTGCAGGCTTTAGCATACTCGAAGCATCGATCGCGCCTTCTGCTCCTCCCGCGCCGATCAGCGTATGCATTTCATCCAGAAAAAGAATGATATTTCCGTCGCTGACCACTTCGCTGACCACGCGCTTGATCCGTTCCTCAAATTCACCGCGGTACTTCGATCCCGCCACCATTCCGGCCAGATCCAGTGATACCACACGCCGTCCCGAAACGATCTCCGGAACAAGCCCCGAAACGATCCTCTGTGCAAGCCCCTCTGTGATCGCTGTTTTTCCGACACCCGGCTCGCCGATGAGGCAGGGATTGTTTTTTGTCCTTCTCGAAAGGATCTGGATCACACGCTGGATCTCTTCCTCGCGTCCGATCACGGGATCAAGCTCTCCATTTTTCGCGAGCGCCGTCAGATCACGCGAATAGCGGTCAAGCGTCGGCGTGTTGTGCTCGCTCCTCTGCGTAGGATGTCCGTTCTGAAAATCCTCGCGCGACAGGTTTCCGTCCTCTCCGATCGCAACCAGCGTATCAATGTACAGTTTCTGCAGGTTGATCCCCATGGTGTTGAGAAGACGCACCGCAGCACAGTCCGCTTCTTTTACAAGCGCAAGGAGAAGATGTTCCGTCCCGATCTCACGGCTTTTAAATCGTTCCGCTTCGGACGCGGCGTTCTCGATCACAGTCCCGATCCTCGGAGACATCCCGTCCGGCTCCATCAGAACGACATCCGATGAAGGTGCGATCAGATTGGAGATGAGCTCCACGAGTTTTTCCTCATCGACCCCCGCTTCCATCAGAACCTTTGCCGCTACGCCTGTTCCTTCACGCAGCAACGCCACGAGCAAGTGCTCCGTCCCGATATAATTATGCTTCATGGAGCGCGAGATCTTTCCCGCCAGCTCCATCACTTTTTTTGCTTTCTCTGTATATGGTCGTTTCATTCCGATTATTGCTCTTTACAAATCATTGAGATCCATGATCTCAAGATCATCATCTGACCCGTCATCAAAAGAATCCTGTTCCTTTCTTTTACGCCCACCAGGCTCAGACTTCGGTCCTTCTTTCTTTGCTTTTTTCTCCCTCTTCGGCGCCGGCTCTTCTATGATTTCTTCTTCCTCTTCATACTCTTCTTCATCTTCCTCGTTGTCGTACTCCGGCTGCTCCTTCGGCTCCTTCAGGCTCTCCGCTTTTTTCGCTGCCTTCCTCTCTGCCGCTTCTTCCCGTTTTCTGGCAAAGTAGGCCGCCGTCACAAAGTCATTCGCCTCCTCATCTTCTGCGTCTTTCTCATCAGCTCCGTAGAGGTCTTCCTCTTCCTCATAGGAATCCCCATATTCATCGTCATCATCTTCGTAGGACTCTTCCTCATCTTCATAGGAATCTTCGTCATCCTCGTAAGAGTCATCTTCATAGAAGTCTTCCTGATATTCCCGTTTCTTTTTCGGAAGGGATGTGCCTTGCTCAAGACGCGCAATCTTTACCCCCTGTACGATCGATACGATGAGAAGGATCAGACAGAAAACCGCCAGTCCGAGAACCGCAAAGGTCGCGTACCGCCGGAATGAATACAGATCAGTCCGTAATGCATTGATCGTATTCTCATCAATAGCTGCTGTAAGAAGAATCGTGTTCATTTTTTACTCCGTTCCCTGCATTTCTTTCCCAAGGAAAGACTGATTTAATCAGTCTTTCTTTAAGTATAACCAAACCAAAAGTCAGCGTCAACCGATGTGGAACCTCCTCTTCAGCTCCGTCCGCGCGCGTCTTCCGCCGATGATCACGGTCCCGATGAAGATGAAGATCGAGATTCCGAGCGTGATCCAGCTCATCCGGGGCCTAGTAATGATCCCGAAATGTCCAAGGATCACAGCAAGGATCGACAGCCCTATCATAAACATCTGCCAGGAAAGGTAGCTCTGCCAGTTCCGGAAGTTCGTGATCATGAGGATCATGGCCGCCAGTTCAATACCGAGGATCATCACCGGGAAAAGGTAGTTCAGGGACCACCGCTGAAAACCGAATACGGCATCGATCAGGATCATGTAGCCAAGCGCCGCGAAAACCGTGGTATAGACGCGGACATGGTAACCAAACTCATATTCCACCAACACTTTTAGCGACAAATAGGTCAGGATCAGGCCGCCGATCACAACGAGACACCAGAGCACATCCGGGGTTTTCAGATAATTGACTGCGATCGAAATCCCGCTGATCATGATCGCTGCCGTCAGGTAGATGCGTGCGATCATGGTGATCTTTTTGGTGACGCCCGTAATATCGGGGTAGATATTTTCGCCGTCGTGCGGATTCTCAAGGGCGAAGCCGCAGAGCGGGCAGATCTCGGCGTCGTCAAGAATGGTGACGCCGCAGTTTTTACATTGGCTCATGGTAGATTCCTTCCCCTCATATCAATCATAAAACACTCCATTTGTGCGGAGCTCGACCGAAAGTCCCATATCTGTTAATGTCTGGACAAAGCGCCGTTGCACGGCGGTGTCCCGGAACAACGTTGCAAAAGTGTAAACCAGCGTGTCCCCGTAGGAGCATACCGTTCCTTTCATATACTGTCCCATAGAGACTGACAATATCCCGTGTATCATTTCAAAATAAGGCTTGTAGTCATCGCTGACCTTAATGGTACCGACATTTGTCACCGTAGAGGTATTGGAGCGCGCGATAAACCGGTAAGCCCAAAGCATCCCCTGATTTTTAAAGAACAGCGGGACCACTTTCGCTATCCAGCTTTTCGCCTTGCTGACGTTGTAGGAAAGCGTTACTTCCAGATTCTCCTTCGTGATCTTTGCTTTCAGATCGTCATGCACGATCCGGAGCACCTCTTCAAACGTATAATCTTCCTTTTCGGGAATAAACTCAGCCGAAACCATGATAAAGAAATTCTTTGTCGTAACAGATTCAAAATACGGTCTCAGATTCACGGGAATGCTGACGCGGATCGGGAACTTGAAGCGGCGCTGCCGCACCTGTTCCTTATAGATGCTGAAGATCATATTCGCGACAAAAAGATCGTTGAGACTGACCTCCAGTTTATGGGACAACTCCTTCAGCTCCGGAAGCTTTAAGTACACGTGCATGATCCCCAGCTGCCCCTTCCTAAGGTGCTCGCCGCGGATCGTTGCCGAAAGCTTGACGCCGTATGCTGTTCCTTTCCTTCTCTTGGAATAGTTTTTCAGAAAGCTGTCTTCCCGGTTCAGCGAAGTATCATCCGCAAGAGCATCCCCGTTCTTCTCCCGAAGTTCCGGATGCACAAGCCTGAGATACTGGTAGACGAGCTCCTTCAGAAAGATCATGCCTCCCAGTCCGTCTGTCAGCGCATGAAAAACTTCTACATTGATCCGGCGTTTATAATAAGACACCCGGAAAAGATAACTGTTGTTGCGGTTGTCACGGATGTAGCGGCAGGGATAATTGTTCTCCTCATAGACCCTGGGCGCCGGCTTTCCGTTTTCTTCAAAGTAATACCAGAAAAAACCCTGACGGAGACGGACATTGAAGCCGTCAAATTTCGGAAGGACGATATCAAGAGCCTCCTGAAGACGCTCCGGATCGATCTCCTCCGTCAGCGTTGCACCAACCCGGTAAACGCTTGTGAGTTCCTCTCCGGAGATCACCGGGAAAAGATTCGCTGTATTATCAAGCCTTTCCCATTTCAGATTTCTGGTACCTTCTTCTATACGATTTTTACGCGGCTTTTTTTCCGCGGTTTTTTTCTTCACTTTTTACCCGACCTCCAGGTTTTTCGCCTCAAAATCCACCGCCGTCACCGGTGCGCCGAAGTAAAAGCCCTGTATATACTGCACCTTCATCTCACGCAGTTTTTCAAGCTGAGCCTCCTCTTCCACACCCTCCACGCAGATCTGGATGCCGATCGTATCGGCAAGCTGCGTCGTCATGCGGACAAACACCTCCGAATACTCATCTCTGCCGATATCAATCACAAAACACCGGTCGATCTTGATAATGTCGATCGGAAGTTCCCGAATATGATTCAAAGAAGAGTAACCGGTTCCGAAATCATCCAGCGCGATCCATACACCCACCTTTTTGATCTCCGCGAGGATCTGCTTCATACGAACCATGTCATTGATTGCAAGGCTCTCCGTCACCTCCAGCGTCAGATTCGTCGGGCGAATCTTCGTCCGCTTGATCACATCGCGGATCTTTTCCGCAATATCACTCTGCAGAAGCTGCACCACGGAAAGATTGACATTGATCCGGTATTCGGGGTGTCCCATGTCATTCCAGTATTTACAGTGCTTGCACGCCTCTTCCAGCACATGGTCTCCAATCTGGACAATCAGCCCCAGGTATTCTGCCAGCGGAACAAAATCCACGGGAGAGATAAAACCAAGTTCCTTGGAATTCCACCGCACCAACGCCTCCGCACCGTGGCACTGGTCAACACCGTCGCGGATATCGGTAACGGGCTGGTAGTATACTTCAAATTCCTTACAGCCATTCATAACGGCTTCGCGGAGATGGCGCTCCATATCAATACGCTTCACCTGAGTCATGGCAACATTGTCATCGTAATAGACAATGTGGTTCTTGCCGTTTTTCTTTGCCTCATAGAGTGCTATATCGGCCTTTTTGATGATATCGTCCGCGGTGTCTTTTTCTCCCGGGAACCTCACGATCCCCATGCTGATCGTACAGTAATAATCCTCTCCGTTAAGGTACCATGGTTTATGGAATGTCTCACGGACTTCTTCCAGAGTCTCCTGAAGCATGTAATACTGGTGCACGCTCAAAATAATGGCAAACTCATCTCCACCCATGCGGTAGCAGGTGTTTTCCACTCCCGGGATCTTTTGAAGGGCGATTGCGATGAGCTTGAGGAGCATGTCGCCGTATTGATGACCGATCCCGTCATTGATATGTTTGAAATCATCCAGATCAATGTAAAGAAGCGCCCCTTCTCCTCCGAGTTCGTTCGCCTCCTCAATAAAGTGATCCAGGTCCGCCTCGCACCGCATGCGGTTATAAAGGCCTGTCAGGTAATCGTTATTTGCCTGTTTTTCAACTCGCTGCTGGTACAGCTTTTTGGCAGTGATATCATAAATCGTATAAAGGTTGACGTCTGTTCCGTCTACCCACTGGATCTCCGTAAATCGATAATCATACCAGCGGTCCTCCCGGTCGGAATAGACCTCCGTAAAGCCCTTCTCGGCCTCTTCCTCCTTCTGTGTGAAAAGCGTGTCGATATCCGTTACGTCCCCGCTCTTGGAAAAAAGATTGCGGAAGGTCTGATTCATGAACAGGATCTTCCTGGTGGCCGGGTCCTCAACGTAGATCCCGCAGCCGACGTTTTCGAGGATCGCCTCCAGGGACGCATAGGAACTGGCAAGCGAATTCTTTGCAATCCGCTTGTTCAAAATGCTCTGAATGATCTGGCGGACATCATTGAGAAACTTCACGTCCCCGACATCCCAGGTGCGGTCGTTTTCATTTTCGACAAAACACAGGTACATTCCGACCTTGCCGTTGACCTCCACCGGAAGGCTCACTGCCGCACGGATATTATGCTCTTCAAAAAGGTTTTCGAAGCTTTCCGGTTTCATGGAATCACTGGAAACCATGTAAGGCTTTCCGGTCAGAAACGGCAGTCTCTTCGCACTCAGATGCTGGACTTTATGCAGATAGGAAACGCCTTTTTTCCCAACCCATTCGCAGATCATATCCACATGCTTCCCGTCCCTTGAAAGGCGGAGCAGGCTCGCGCTGCCGAGTTCCAGATAGATGACCGTCTGTTCCAGGATGTCGTTGACGATCTTGGCAAAACTCTTCTCGCTTTCCAGCATCTGAACGATGGATGTGACCGCTTCATTCCGGCGGAGCTGTTTCTCCGCCTCTTCTTTTGCTTCGATACTCTTTTTCGCTTCCTGCTGGGCAGAAAGCTCGTCCTTTTTAACCGTAAGGAACTGTTTGGACAGGGTCTCCAGGAATTCGAGCGCGCGGTAAAACTGCTTCTCTGTCGTCGTGACAAGATAATTCGGGATATTCGGATTTTCCTCCCCCTCTTCCCGGATGATCGCGATAACAACCCAGAGCGCCGTAAGCTCTCCCTTTACGCGGACCGCCACACCGCAACAACGGATGAACGGTTCTCCGATCTCCTCCTCCACCACATTCTCGATCTTGGAATCAATCAGCTTGTTCAGGAGGCTTAGGTACTGATCCATCCCGACCTTGCTGTATAGATAGCTCAGCTCTTCCTTTTCACCGTAGGCCTTCGTGATAACACCGTTGGTACGCGAAAAACAGACTGCATATACATTGTTTGCAGCACAAAAACGGTCTTGCAGCTCCTGCATAAGACCGTTATCCAAAAAATCGTGTTCAGGCGACTTTATATTCTTCGATTTTACTATCTTCTCTATCTTCGCATCAGCCATCTCATCGATTAACGCCAGTTAATATCTGTCTCAGTTCGTACTGACCCGATACCGTAACACTCATGCTTCGCATTCGTGAACGGTATCTGGCTATAATCATCATAATTGTTTCACCCCTACAAGTCAATTCCGTTTCGGCGGAGGAGCTCCCTCGCGCTTTCCACAGAATCGACCCCCGTCTTGTTCTTGATCGGCGCAAATTCCTTCTCCCTCTCCACCTCAAACGCCAGGCAGCGATCCATCTCATGCACCATATCGAGCACAAGTGCCTCATACTTGTATCCGTTCGGTTCTGACGGTTTCACCTGCCCTCCGCTCCCCGAAAGATATGGGATCTTTTTCTCCACGCGGTGGAACGGGAGCGCTTTGTCCGCGATGCGACGGAGTTCCTTCACATCGAAAAGGTAGTTTAAGATCACCCCGAAGTCATAGGCATTTTCCCCGTTCTCATTCTTTGCTCCCATCAGCTCCGGCGTCAGTTCGTAATACTCGATGATCGAGGGTCTTCCGTCCTCCAGACAGATCGCACCGACCTTTTCGTCCGGCGCGCTTTTTTTGATCACCTTTTCCCCGACCAGACAGTTTTCCCGGATCGTCGCACCAATAAATACCGGATCCGCGATCCGCTGCAGGACATTGTCTACCGCAAACACATTCAGCCATTCGATCCCTTTTTCATTCATGCGCTTTCCGATTTCTGTCCTCTCAAGGGATAAAAACCATCCGCCGTTTCCGTTTGGGGAAGTTGCCATCCGGTCCTTTTCCTCCAGATAGATCTGCCCCTCATAGTCCGTCGCGGGAGCCGTTTCCTGACGGAAGAAAAAGACATGCTCCTTTTCATATCCGAAATACTGCTTCTCCTCAAAAAAAGCACGGGTCTTTTCATCGTTTTTTTCAGAAGTCATCACATAGAGATCGATGAAGGTCCCGCTTTCCCTGACAACATCCATGAGGTTTTCCACCAGACGCTGAAAGATAAAAACATCCTTTGTGATGCCGATATTGTAAACCCCTTTCGGATCATCCGAACCGAGACGCGTACCCATTCCGCCGGCAAGCAGCACAGCAGCCACCTTCCCTTCCCGGATCGTCTGAAGCCCGACATTGCGGAATTCTTCTTTTCTTTCTTCAATTTCGGAAAGGCGCATTGCATCCATGGGCGTGATCACACCACGCTTCCCTCCGGTCGTATCCGTAAGAGTGGAAAGTACGGAAAAATCCGTCTCCATGATCTGACTGCAAAGTCTGTCCCTGCCTGCATTATCCAGCTCATCAAAATAGCGGAGAATGTTTTTTTGATCATACTGCTCCGCCTTTTTTCTTGCCTCTTCCCAAATACCTGACATGATATCTCCTCCTTTTCCTGTTATCTCATCCCGGGTTCCGGTCTCCACCAAGTTTTTGCCGTACCCTGTGCAACGCATTGTCAATTGATTTCGGACTTTTTCCAAGATATTCCGCGATCTTCTGATACGTCATCCCGGAAAGATAGAGCGTCAGAGCCTTCTTTTCCAGATCTGAAAGCTTCTCCGCTGCAGCGCGACGCATATCCTCAATGTCCTCCGCCCGGATCACCAGCTCCTCGGGACTCATTTCCTGAAGCGACAGAAAGATCTCTTCAAGGGACTCCGTCCCTTCGCTCACATCGATCGAAACATAGCTGTTCAGCGGTGTATTCTTTTTCCGGTTGCTCGCTTCGATCGCTGTATAAAGCTGTCTAGTGATGCAAAGCTCCGCAAAATGGCGGAAAGACGCCTCCTTCGCATCATCATAATCACGGATTGCCTTGAAAAGCCCGATCATTCCTTCCTGGATCAGGTCATCCTGCTCGCCGCCTATGAGAAACAGCGCATTCGCTTTGCTCCTCACCAGATTTTTATATTTCTCCATCAAATAATCCGTCACCCCGGAACTTCCGCTCCGAAGCAGACGGATCAGTTCCTCATCGGATCTTTCTTCCATACTCTCCCCTTTTTTTCACCTGCCCATGCGCTGACGCAGGATCTCATACGCCAGAACGCCGCAGGCAACCGAAGCATTGAGGGAATCAATATCCCCTTTCATCGGGATCCTCGCATGCATGTCGCACGCCTCTCTCACAAGCCTCGAAACACCCTTTCCTTCATTGCCGATCACAAGTGCGATAGGGCCCTTCAGGTCCAGATCGTACATCACATCACCATCCATGTCCGCACATACGAACCAGAGTCCCCGTTCCTTTAATTCGCGGATCGTATTCGTCAGGTTCGTGACTTTAGCAACGCCGGTATGATAGATCGCGCCTGCCGAGGACTTCGCCACCGTCTGCGTCATCCCTACCGCACGGTGCTTTGTGATCACAACGCCATGTGCGCCGACAAGGTTCGCTGTACGGATGATCGCACCGAGATTGTGCGGATCCTCAATCTCATCCAAAAGGATGAGGAAAGGTGGCTCCCCTTTTTTCTCCGCAAGCGCAAAGAAATCATCGATCCCGGCATAGGCAAACGCCGCGGTCACAGCAATCACTCCCTGATGGTGTCCCCCCGGCGACATCTGGTCCATGCGCTCTTTCGAAAGGAATTGTACGATGGAGCCGGCTTTTTCCGCCTCCCGCAGGATCGTCCGGATCGGACCGTCCTTTAAGCCCTGCTGCACAAAGAGTTTGTCTACCGTGGTACCGGAACGGAATGCTTCGATCACGGGATTTCGTCCTTCGATCCTGGTTCCGGGTTCATTTTCCTCCCTGATCCCGTCGCTCTTTTGCCTTGCTTCTTTCTCACTCATCATCACTTACCGCCTTTTTGATAAGCTCCAGCATCCGGTCTGTACGGTCGGAAAGATAAAGATATCCGATCAGCGCTTCGAATCCGGTCGCTCTCCTGTAATCTGCCTTTGACGCATTCTTTGCGGTGGTCGGGGAATTTGCGTTGCGTCCCCTCCTGAAAACATCCGTCTCCTCTTCCGAAAGCATAGACTCGATCCGGTCCATCGCTTTTGCCTGGGCAGATGCTTTGACGATCGAAGCCGTTTCATGATGAAGACGAGTTGGTCTCGCATTTCCTTTTCCGACAACGATCGTGCGGATCACAAGGTCATAGATCCCATCCCCGATGAAAGCGAGTGTAAGGGGCGAATAGGTCTTTAAATCCACATCCCCGATCCCGAACTTCCGGCGGATATAGGAGTCAAATCCCATCAGGCCCTCTTCCATTTCACGCCCTCTCTGGTATCCTCCAGGATGATGCCTTTCTGAAGGAGTTCATCCCTGATCTCGTCCGCTCTTGCGAAGTTCTTTTCCTTTCTTGCTGTCTGTCGTTCTTCGATGAGTTTTTCAATCGCCTCATCAAGGATCTCCTCTTCTTTTTCCAGCGTAAGTCCAAGAACCCCGGAAAGCAGAAGGAGACGCTCTTTCAAGGCTTTCAGATACTCTGCGGAATGTCCTTCTGCAGTATTCTGGTTAATGAATTTTACAAGCTCGAATACCGCCGTAACGGCGTCCGCGGTATTGCAGTCATCCTCCATGGCTTCTTCAAACCGCTCGCGGAAAGCATCGGCAGAGGAAAGCAGCGTTTTTTCTTCGTCGGTCGCTCCGTCCGTCCCAGCGTTCCGGATCAGAAATGCCAGATTGTCCGCCGCCGTCCGGATCCGATCAAGTCCGTTCTTCGCAGCCTCCATCAGCTCCTCACTGAAATTAAGCGGGGAGCGGTAATGCGCAGACAGCATAAAGAAACGGACAACCTGCGGATCATATTTATCCAGGATCTCGCGCACCGTGAAGAAATTGCCGGCGGACTTGCTCATCTTGTGATTATCGATATTGAGAAACCCGTTGTGCATCCAGTAGTGTGCGAACGGCACGCCGTTTGCTGCTTCCGACTGGGCGATCTCATTCTCATGATGCGGAAAGATCAGGTCTTCTCCACCAGCATGGATATCTATGGTATCTCCTAAGTATTTCCTGCTCATCACAGAGCATTCAATGTGCCATCCCGGGCGCCCTTCGCACCATGGAGATTTCCAGAAAGGCTCCCCCTCTTTTTTCGGCTTCCAGAGAACGAAATCGAGTGGATCTTCCTTCTGCTCACCTGTCACCTTGATGTCACGGTGTCCGCCCTCCAGATCATCCAGATTTTTATGCGAAAGCTTGCCATATTCCCTGAAAGATCTCGTCCGGTAGTATACGGTACCGTCCTTTGCAACGTACGCATGACCTTTTTCGATCAGTGTTCCGATCATGCCGATCATCCCGTCGATCTCTTCCGTTGCCTTTGGATGCGTTGTCGCAGGCATGACGTTGAGAGAAGTCATATCCTTTTTGCATTCTTCGATATACCGCTCGCTGATCTCCTCTGCAGAAACTCCCTCTTCATTTGCCTTTTTGATAATCTTGTCGTCCACATCCGTAAAATTGGAGACATAATTCACCTCATATCCCTTGTATTCCATATACCGACGAAAGGTGTCAAAAACGATCATCGGTCTCGCATTGCCGATATGGATCAGGTTATACACGGTCGGCCCGCAGACATACATGGACAGTTTTCCTTCGCTGATCGGTGTAAACTCTTCTTTTTTTCTTGTTAACGTATTAAAAATCTTCATGATGTTCCCTTCATCTATAAAGAGGCTGTCACATGAGCCGCATAGCATATGTGTGCGACTGATGCGACGGCCTCTTTTTCATCAACCTTGTTTCGTTCCCGCGCAGCTCTTATGCGTTTGCCAGATCACAAAGTTCCTTTAACATCTTCGGAAGCTCTGTATCCATATTGTCATCGGTGAACTGACAGGTACCGACCTTCTCATGTCCTCCGCCGTTGTACTTCAGCATGAGGCTGCCCACATTGAGCTTACAGGTCTTGTTGAGGATACTGTAGCCGACTGCAGCCGAGCATCCTTTTCCGCCTTTGCCGGTCACGATCCATGCGGAAATGTTCTGATCCGGATACATACTGTAGATCATGAAACGGTTTCCGGTATAGATCGGGTCCACTCCGCGGAGATCGGAAATGATAACATTTCCTTCAATGCGCGTATGTGCGGTGACCATCTCTTTGAACTTCTCTGTCTGCTCGTTGTATACTTCGATGCGCTCCTTAACATCCGGCATCGAAAGGATCTCTTCCGTCGACTTATCCTTGCATGCCACCATGAGTTTTTCCATGAGCTGATAATTGGAGACTGTAAACTCTCTCCAGCGTCCGAGGCCCGTCCTCGGATCCATGAGGAATCCGACCAGTATCCATCCGGTGGGATTCATCACTTCATCGATCGTAAGGTTTCCGGAATCCACCTTATCCACAGCCGTCATCATGTCATCAAAATTCGGGAAAGTCTCTTTTCCCCCGTAATACTCATAGATGATCCTGGCGCAGGATGGTGTTACCCTGCTCTCCCCTTTATATTTCCCGGCAAGCTCCAGTCTCTCATGCTCGCTGGAATGATGATCAAACCAGAGTCCACAGCCCGGAACATACGGCACGTTTGCAAGACAGTCATTCTCATCGATCGGGACGACTCCATCCTGCAGATCCTTCGGATGTGCGTATGTCCAGCGGTCGATCACACCCGCCGCCAGAAGCAGAGCCCCGCATGCCAGTCCGTCAAAATCAGAACGCGTTACCAATCTCATTGCCATAGTTTCTCTCTCCTTATCCGTTTCTTTCAAAACATTTATGGTGCTGCCGCATCAGCGAAAATATAGCGGCACCATACAGTTCATTATAGAGTTACTTCGGTCAGAAATCAAGGATTTCAGATGCCGAGTCCGTTCTGAAATTCCTCGTCCCATTCCCGCCGGCTCCTTGCTGATTCCTCACGAATCAGATCCTCTCTGCGCTCGAGCTCACCCACTACCTTTTGCAGATTATTCGTAATGACCTTGCTGTCCTGCTCCAGCGTGATAACCCGGTTGATGATCTCAGAAACCTCCCTCTGCAGTAAATCCAGGTCCTCGGAAACCGGATCCGGAAGATCAGTCTGGCACATCTCCTCACTGCAGATGCGCTGGTTATTCCTCTTTACGACACGTCCCGGAACTCCAACAACCGTACAGTTCGGGGGGACATCATGGATCACGACAGATCCCGCACCGATCTTGCTGTTCTCGCCGATCGTAATCGATCCCAAGATCTTTGCCCCGGTGCTTACCATTACGTTATCGCAGAGCGTCGGATGGCGTTTCCCGGTTTCCTTTCCGGTACCGCCGAGGGTCACCCCCTGATAAAGCGTAACATTATTTCCGATGATGGTGGTTTCTCCGATGATAACGCCGGTCCCGTGATCGATAAAGAAACCGCTTCCGATCTCCGCCCCGGGATGGATCTCGATGTTTGTCTTCCGGGCTGCCCTCTGCGATATCCAGCGGGCCTTGAAAAACTGCCCCTTCAGATAAGCACGGTGTGCCCTCCGATAAGCCCTCATAACCTGAAAAGATGGGTAAAGAAAAACCTCCCGTATGGAATGGATCGCCGGATCACGCTTTTTGATGATCTCGTATTCTTCCCTGATTTCCTTAAAAAAACTCATTTCCCGGATCGCTCCTTCAAAATACCAACGCAACTGCCTGTGCGGCAATGCCTTCCTCCCGGCCGGTAAACCCGAGACATTCCTCCGTAGTCGCCTTTACATTCACAAAATCCGGATCCATGCCGAGTGCATCCGCGATATGTTTTTCCATCTCTTCAATGTATGGACGGAGCTTCGGTTTCTGCGCGATCACGGTAGCATCGATATTCCCGACAGCAAACCCTTTTTCTGCAAGGAGCTCTCCGACACGGGTAAGCAGCTTCATGCTGTCCGCACCTTCATATTCCGGATCCGTATCCGGGAAATGTGCTCCGATATCCTTAAGCGCCGCCGCTCCAAGCAGCGCATCCATCACCGCGTGTGTCAGCACATCCGCATCGGAGTGTCCGAGCAGTCCGAGCGTATGCTCTATCTCCACCCCGCCGAGGATCAGCTTTCTTCCTTCTACAAGCCTGTGTACATCATAACCCATCCCAACGCGCATCTTACTTCATCCCCTCTACGGCGACCCAGAATTCCCCGTCTTTTGTATGAACCGTTGTTTTCGAAAAACCGGCGGCTTTAAAAAGCTCCTCAAACTCCGGGATTCCGGGAACATTCATCTGATATTTCCGGATATTGTCGCGGATATGCCCCGTCAGATCAGAACGCTCATAAATCTCTGACACGAGAAGGAATACACCCTCTTCCTTCAGCACTCGTCGCACCTCTGAGAGCGCCTTCACCGGTTCCGGCCAGAAGTAAAAGCTTTCCACGGTTACTGCCTTATCAAAGCTACCGTCTCCATAGGGGAGCGAAAGCACGGTTCCTTCTTTGATCTCCGTTTTTCCGGAAGCGACATCCTTTTCGTTCGTTTCTTTTGAGAGCGCCACGGAAATCCCGGAATAATCCACACCAAAAAGACGTCCTTCCGGAATACGCTTTGAAAGCCGTTTTAACGTCATGCCTCCTCCGCATCCGATGTCCAGGATCCGGTCTTTTTTCCCATAATCAAAAAGATCCAGCGCCCAGAGCGTCAGCGGCGTATGTTCCTCGTTCATATATCTCAGCATTTTCTCACCGGCAGCACCCTCCGGTTTTGCCGGATTGCCTGCATCCGTCACAGCCGGGTTTGGTTTCAAACTCATGATCTCATCGTCCTCCGATCGGTTGCCTTCCCTCCTGATTACCTATTCAATTATGCCATAAACCGGAAGTTTTTCAAGACGCTTTCATCAGCGTTTCCCTATGGTTTTTGATCATACTCTCCGAGGAAACCGAACACTGCATCGTAATACTCCCTTGGAGCCTTGTCCTGCGGCTGCCCGTGCCCGGCACCTTCTATGATGAGAAGATCTTTTTTTGAGGCATCCGCATCATATAACGCATATGCCTGATCAACGGAGATCATTTTGTCATCGCTCCCGTGAATGAACAGCGTCGGGAGATTCGCATCTTTTACTGCCTCGACAGGGGATGCTTTGTAAAGATCATAGCCTCCCCGGAGGAGAAGCATCAGCCTCATCGAATCCACGATCGGAAACGCCGGTAGATTGAACCAGTCCTTTGCTTTTTCCCCGAACATCGTGTAGGCATCAATGTAGGAGCTGTCGGATACCGCAGCTTTCACATTCTCCGGAAGGTCTTCTCTCCCGCTCAACATCAGCGCCGTTGCGGCGCCCATGGACTGTCCGTGCAGTACAATCTGAGCCTTTGGATCTTCTTCAAGGATCATCTCAATCCAAAGAAGCACATCGTTGCTGTCCGTGAGCCCCATCCCGATAAAATCCCCTTCACTCTCCCCCTGACACCTGAGGTCCGGAACCAGACAGTGATAGCCGCGCTCATAATACTCCCGTGCAAAGGGATACATCTCTTCTTTCCAGCCGGTATAGCCGTGAAGCAGGACCGCCCATTTATGATCTGTTTCATCCGGCTGACGGAATTCCGAGGCGACGAGCCGGTAACCATCCGACGACAATATCTCTTTTTTCACCGGCGGGTTCTTCTTAAGCCATTCTTTTGTCTCAGCGAGTGCCTTCTGCCGGTTCTCCGCAATATCAGAAGTATGCGTCTGCTCCGCATAGCTTTTTTCCGTGATCCGTTCAAAGGAATCAAGCTTTTCCATGAAAGACGGCACAAGCGCAGCGCTGACGAGAAAATACACGATGATCCAGTATAGTGCAAACAGGGCAAGGAACACGATGATCCCTGCCCTGATCCATTTCATTTTTCCTGTCTTATGTTTCATATATCAAAAGAACCGCTCCCGGGAGACTGAAAACCGTCCGAAAGCCTCCCTGTGCGAAAAAACCCGTCCGGTGTATCGCAGACGGGTTTTTCATGAATATCGTAATTACAGTGTACGAATTGTCTTCGTATCCCTCTTAGAACATATTCTTTGCATTTGCCAGCAGGCTCAGATATACGAAATATCTGATGATGGAAAGAATAGAAGCGATGATGCTGAGGATACCAGCGATCACGCCAGCTGCAACTGCAGGAATGAGTGCGATCAGAGAGAATACGATAGAAAGAATAATGATGATCGCGATAAGCTTCAGAGTGAACTGGCCTTTGGACTCAACCTTGGAGTTGCCAACCTTGTTTGCAAGAGTAGTGATACCATTGATAACAAGGATCGTGGAGATCAGCTCGAACAGCTGTCCAAGCACTCTGAGGATGATGGAAAGCACACCGCCTGCTACCGTCGTGGTAAATCCGGAAATAAGAGAGCATACAAGTGCAAGAACCAGGAAGAGCATTGCCTTCTTGAAGTTGTCCTCATCCTTTGCTGCATTGCCTACGCCGACAATGTAAAGGATAAAGCCGATCAGTGAGAAGATCGCACCGACAACAGACATGATAATACCGACAATACCTCCGGCAAGACCAGCACCCATTGCTGCTTCAGCACCTTCAAGTCCACCAGCGAGCAGTGTAGCTGTTCCTACTACGGAGATGATCGTACCGATGACCATAAAGATAGCTGCCAGCAGTGCCAGAATTTCAGCCGTGAAAATCTGGCCAATACCTTTTTTTGCATTTTCGAAATTCATTTTCATTCCTCCTTCAGTGAAAAATAATTTGAACCACGTTTTATTATACCCATTTCCTCTTAATAATCAAGAAAAATTTACGAATCCCCGTTATACAGGAAACAAAGCATGGTTTCGAATCTACTGGATATATACGATCTTCGATCGGTAAAACCCTTTGGCAATCCTGCCGATACCCATAAAGATCAGACCCACACTGTAGATGATCACCATGACGACGATGTTTTTCACAAAGATCAGACAGAGAGCCGCAATGACCAGATACACAACACCGCTGGCAAAACGCCAGTACCATGCGGGAGCATGCCTTTTCTTTGCCTCAAGTCCCCTCAGCACACGGAGAAGACCCGTAACTCCGAACACCGCCACCAGATAAAGCATGATAAAAAGCCTCGGGATATCCGAAAGTGACAGTGTCAGGATGGCAAGATCAATCCTGATCAAAGCAGCATATAGGGTATTCCTGCCTCCCACCATATGACGCGCCATGGTAAAGTAATAAATCAGCGAGCCGATACCCGAAGCCAGCATTGAAATACCCATTACCAGCATGATTACAAGATAGCCGATCTCAGGGAAGATCATCAGGAACACGGCCGCCGCAACGATAAGGAACCCTGTAAGAATAATTACGATCCTTCTTCCGATACTCATGTCTGGCCTCCCTTCGCAGTTTCCTCAACAAGCTTCAGATAAGCTTTGATGCCCTTTGTCCCCCATTTTTTGTAATCTGCAGTGACCCCCGCAAGAAGGCTTCCGGATTTATAGACACGATTTGTCACCATACTCTTTTGGGCAAGAGCTGCCAGAACAAAACGTCCCATGGGGGTATCATCCTTTTTTCCCTCCGGTGCTTCCCGATATTCCTTCTGATAATCCTCCAGGGTAAAATCCGGGATCTCCTGCTTTGAAAGGCTTTCCCCGAATGTCTTCCAGTCTTCGCAGGAATCCAGCTGACGCTTCAGGAGGATCTCCTCGATCTTCTCCTTATGCGGTGCTACCGCTTCCGTGTCGTATATATCCTTTTCAAAGGTTTCTCCATCCCCTTTCAGAACCTTCATCGCATAGACCATCTGGCAGTATGCATGCATAAAATCGCTCGGATTATCCTTAATAAATTCTTCGTAATCCGCCCAGGCCGGAAGGTACTTGTAACGCATGAAGCTGTAATCCGGAAGATGACCGGCTCTGCCATGGCCAAGGTTCATGACGGAGGTTTCCTTGTTCTGATGAAGGCTGTTTGTAAAAATGCCGTTTTCCGGGTCATCCGGTGCCGCGGGGTTTGAACGAAACCGCACCGGCCGCTCGCTCCCGTCGGGCAGTATCTCGTAAAAATGATAATTGGTGTCATTGATAACGCGGGATGGCGTTCCGGCAAAATTCTGGTGCGCCCAGGTGTCCGCCAGGATATGCATGGCAACTCCCGTTGCTTCGAGGCTCTTTCCCCTGACCTGATTCACGGTTTCCACGAGAAGATCTCCGTTCGGTTTGCAGATCAGATGGTATTTTGCCATGTACTTCTTTCCGCAGCCCTGTCTTTTGGAGTAAAGATCATAAGGCAGAAAATGAAAGGATGCCCAGATCCTTGTCACATCCTGCTGGGAAAGGATATCGCTTCCCGCATCCGCCATTTCCATGGCAAGCATCGTAGTGGCCGCCTCGATGGGTGCCCCGACGCTGTTTAAGATCGGCTTTGTGCAAAGATCTACAAAAAATGCGCTTCTTGCAATACGCAGGGCGTCTTCGTGGGAATGCCCCGCCAGGATTGCGGCCGAATAAGTTCCGTAATAATGAAAATCTTTGTTCATGACGCGCCCTCCTCTGCCTTTGCTGCACTGATCTTTCGTTTCAGGCTGCTCACCTTGATCGCGCCCACAAAAAGCTCTATGGACATGACTACGGAGGTGACATCTATGATGCAGGTTACAACCGTATCCAGAATGCCTCCGAACTCCGAACCGATCATGGAAAAGTCACTGATGAACGAAGTCACTGAGATCAACGCCAGAATGATGGCAAACACCGGATATGCTCTGTTAACCTTCTTCGCACTTCCGAATCCGTCTTTTCTGGCGGAAAGTCCGACATAAAGCCGCAGGATAAGATCCAGGGCGATTCCTATCGCGAACATAATAACGATTATCAATATTACGGTATACGGTGGAATTTCCGGGGGCAAAGTCGCATCCAGAAAAGTATTAATGTCATCCTTGAAAAGGATCAATGACATGACGCCTTTTATAAGGCTCCAGAACCCGAACGTGATCACTCCGGTTCCCACGCAGATGAGCAGGTTTTGATATCTGCGCAATTCTCTTTCCATAAATCAGTCCTCCTTTATGCTTTATTGTTCGCCGTCACGCGCTGTGACTGCTTTATGTGCTGTGAGCTTGTTTCCCAACTAATAGTGATTGACCTTTTTGTAAAACTCATGCTCGCCGGAGCTGTCCCGGACAAAGAGCGTATCCCCCTCGATACGGTAATCATAGCTTAACGAGACCTTTCCCGGTTCATAGTAGACATCCATTTTGCCGTCGCGTGCGATCAAAGCGCCCGGACAGTAGGTCGCCGCCATGGTCCAGTCAATATTGCCGTCCAGCATAAGATCCGGCTCTCCGTAAAACAGTTCAAAGCAGCCGTCGTTGAAATACAGCCCCTTCCATTCGCCGTCCAGCCCGTCATCATTCATGTCTTTCAGGATCCAGTTCCCGAAATCCTGGATCTCCAGCGCCGGATCGGTATACCATTCCGGCGAATCATTCCGGTAGCCGTAAACCACTTCGTCCCCGTAAAGCGGCATACCGGTGGAATCCGTCTCCAGGAGCCCCAGCCAGCTCTGATCCAGCTGTGTGATGGTAAAGTACCGTCTCTCCTCATAGTAGCTGCTGTTGATTATCAGCGTATCACCTTCGATCCAATAAGAATCGTCCATGTATTCATATCCAAAGACCGTGCCGTCCGGTTGAAAATTCATATACATCCGGTTTGACCCGGGAAGATCCCAGGCTCCGAGGATCAGCGTTTCATAGTTGTCTGATGCGCTGCCCTCCGTATCCTCATATTCACAGATGTAACCGAATTTCCCGCTCAGATAGGGAGCCGTTGCGATGACATCCTCCGGAACGTCGTTCCAGTAGAAACGGTCATCGGAAGAACGGTGCAGAAGATCGATGCATGTCTCCTTCTGCATCACGCCCTCTTCGTCGTCTCCCGCATAACTGGGCTCTCCCGGCAGCCAGTATCCCATGTTCTCTTCCGCATCCAGAGGCTCGTCGCCGACACTCCTGTCCGGATTGATCCAGCGGTATCCGTCCGACGGATTATCCCGCGACCCGCCGAGCCAGAAGGTAATGTCCGTTTTGTCTTCCTGCCGGATCCTCGCCGTCACAAAGGCAAACTCTTCCTGTGAATTGATATGCGCAAGGTATCCCCCTTTCGCAAGGCACTCCTCAAACGCCTCCGACCAGGAAGCGTCCGAGATCACGAGCTCATACCGATGGATCCCCTCCTTATCATACCAGAGCGGCTCCTCCTTAACCTCTTCCTCTGCAGGATCGGGGGCTGATGCGCTCTCCTTTTCCGGAGCCGGCTGCACCTCCCTGGTAACTTCTTCAACCTCCGCCTCCTTAACAACCGGCTTATTCACTCTTGCAAATAAAAACGAACGCAGAAAAAAGATGATCAGGATGAGTGCCGCGGCTCCTCCCGCAGCCGAAAGAATGATGACAAGCGGCATCATGGACTTCTTTTTTTGTTCCACCGGGGTCCCCGTCACCGTACTTCCGCCTGTTACCGGCTGATTCTCAGTAATACTTTCTCCCGGCTGTGTACGGACAGCGGTGGCACTTTCGTTCATTTCGCTGCTGAACTCCGGTACGATCCGCTCCCCGCATCCGGGGCAGAAAATGGCATCCCCTTCGATTTTTCTTCCGCACTTCGGGCACTGTTCCATCGATTCACACTTCCTATAACGTTGGTATCGGCAGGGTCGGTTCATAGTACAAAAGACCGTCCAGAACTGCCTGCGCCATAATCTTCATTCCTTCATCATTCGGAAGATAAGCGCTTTCGGAATAGGTCATCTTGTGAACCTTTCCGTCGTCTCCCATCACCTTGGCACCGGTTCCGGATTGATAAACCGGATTGTCTTTCATCACCGAAATATCCGCATAAGCAACTCCTGTTGCTTCCGCCGCCTCGATCTTCAACGGATCACACGGCGGATCTCCCCAGACATTTCCGAGAACAATGATCCGTGCATTCGGAGCCAGCTCCTTGATATGGTTGTAAAGGATCTCAAACTCCGCTTCGATCGTCGTGATCTTCGCAGGACCACTCTCGCCCTCATCAATACATTCGCCAAGCTGTATTGATATAATGTCAATATCCGAGTTGAGATACGGATCCAGCTCCGGGAAAGCCCAGGTACTGTCAACAGCGGTTTCCCAGTTGTAGAGATTCAGCGCTGTTACATCCACTGAAGCCCAGGGGCACATAGCCTCAAGGCCCCTTCTCACGCGATGTACATAGTCGTTCTCCGGCACCGTTGCCGCTGCACCCCAGTTTCCCCACCAGACAGATGTCCCGTCTGCAAGCGATGCCGGCCACCAGTAGGTGATCACATCACCGATGGCAAGATAACAGATATGATCATCATCGAGAAGACTTCCGTAGGGAAGATCCTGCCCATCAATTACGCTGTCTTCCGCCGGAGCTTCCTCAGCAAGGGGCTCCTCTGAAAGAGCCCTCTCCTCATACTCATTTTCATCCGCTTCGGCAGTTACTGTTTCTTCTGCTACTTCTGCTTCCACAGCCGCAGCTGCTTCCTGTGTCTCTGCACTCGAGCCTGAAGATGCCCTCCCTTTCATGAGGAACGGCACCAATACCGCCAGAAGGACAACCAGCGCCGCTGCTCCGGCAAGTCCCGCGATCAGGGGAACTCTTACCTTTCCGGTCGCCGGATCAATAAAGATGTTTTTCCTGTTTCCTCCGCCGGGAGTCTTTTCAGGACTAGTATCCGGTTTCTTTGTCACCGGACGCACGGGAGCATTTCCATTCGGCTCAGCATAGAGATCTTTGTGGAATTCCGGTATGGACTGATAGCGATTCTCCGAGTAAACCGCCATGGCTTTCATGATCGCATTTTCCGTACGGGATGAGATCTGTACGCCAAGCGCGCTCGGTTTTTGCAGTTCATCCTTGCGGATACGATCCATGGACTCCGGCGGTGTCACTCCGGTAATACAGCGGTAGATCGTGCCTCCGAGCGCATAGATATCTGTCCACGGTCCCTGCTCGCCTTTGCTGCGGTATTGCTCTTCCGGCGCATAGCCGGGTTTTAACATGATGGAAAGGCTCTTCTCTCCGGAGCCGCCGTAATCGCGTGCCGCCCCGAAATCCATGAGCTTCATGCTACCATCCGGAAGAAGGCGTATGTTATCCGGGCTGATATCCCGATGAATGATCCCCTGCTTATGCACCTCTTCCAGCGCACGGATCACCGGCTCAATGCCCTTGAGCAGCCAGTCCACAGCCACTCTTCCGCCCTGGGATTTAACATAGTTTTTCAGATCCGTCCCCTCAAGGTATTCCAGGATGATGTATGCCGTATTGTTTTCCTGAAAGAAATCCTTGACGCCGACAACACCGGAAAGATGCGAGCATTTTGCCAGAGCCCTTGCCTCCTTAATAAAGCTGTCTCTCCATTTCTGTACGGAGGATTCATTAGAACCGGTATAGATTGTCACCGCGGGAGTCGAATTGGACTCTCTTGTCACAAAACCGTTCGGATAGAACTCCTTGACTGCAACCCGCATTTCAAGGTTAATATCATAGCCGACATAGGTGATGCCGAATCCCCCTTCTCCGAGAACATCTCCCACCAGATATTTCCCTGCCAGGATCGAAAGGGGCTTTAACTGATGCTGCACCTCGGTTATTTCCTTGGGGTTTTTCCCGCAGTACGGGCAAAACTGTCCTCCGTTATTCTCATTGATCTCCCGCAGACAATGCGGGCAAAGACGATTCAGATCCATGTTTTTCTCCTGCTATTTCCAACTGATCCTGTATTCATATGATCCGATCAGAACGACATCATCCTGATGGAGTTCAAACTTCCCGTCGATCGGCACACCGTTCACAAATGTACCGTTCATGGATTTTTCATCCCGGATGAAGACCCGGTTATCTTCTGTCAAAAGCGAACAGTGAAGGCCGGAAAGTGCGCTGTCAGAAGTAATGGCAAGCTTTGACTTTGAAGCGCTCCGTCCGATAGTATAAACACCGTCAAGAGGACACTCATAAACCTGCTCTGACCCTCCTCCCATACGCGTCATCGTAACGGATACGCGTTTACTTCCGGCTGACGAGGAGCGGGAGCCGGTAACTCCCACGGTATTGCTTGCGCTCTCGAGAGACTCTGTTTTCAGGAGATCGTCGTCCCCGCCGAAGCCCATCTGCATACCGGAGGGGATTTCGGTTTCCTGTTCTTCCTCTTCGGGCTGCTCCGTAAAGCTCACAGGCTCCTCTTCATTTGCCGCGCGGTTTTTCATCACCAGGAAAAGAATCAGCGCGATAACTCCCGCAGCAATCGCAATAAGGAGCACAATGAACAGCCACACCGGAAGCCCCAGGATCGTCTTTTCCGGTTCGGGCACAACCTCGGGTTCTTCCACAACCTCCTCTGTTACGGGTTCAACTGTCGGCTCCGGATAATACTGTTCCTGCTCGGTCTTTATGATCTTGATCTCGCTCTCCGGCACGTTCAGACTGTCACTGGCCGTCTGTCCGTCGGCCGTGGACACCGTCACTTTGAGGAGCGCTTCTTTCCCGGATACATCGATATCCTCGATACTCTCTTCCGTCACAAAGGATTTGTTCAAGATATCCATAATGGAATCGGCGTAAAAATCTATATTTCCTCCCTCAAGGAGCGGATTGAAATGAGCGCCGCCGGCAGACATCCTCGCAAAGCTGCCGAGGATCTTCGCCATCTCGATATCCTTTTCATTGTCCTTATTCTTCATCAGGGCGACGGTAAAGATCGGGATATGGCTTTCTTCCGCTGCCTTCTCTGCTTCCTCTCTTGTAATACCGGTTCCCTGATCATCCGCACCGTCGGAAAAGATAACAAGGCAGCGTTTCCTCTGCACCTTATCATTCGTCTGAAGCCGGTTCAACTCCTCCGTGATCGCATAGTAGAGATTGGTGTCTTCCTGCGTCAGCGTGATCTTATCCACCTCCGCTGCGATCTCATCCGGATCCGTCATGTAGTCGGAATCCACCAGTTCGTTCCCCATGGTTGTGATCCCGATACTGTCCACCGGTTTTTTGATCGAAGCAAGATCCTTTATGATCTCCTTCGCCTCATCGATCCGATCCTGGCTCATAGAGCCCGACACATCCACTATGCACCGATAGGAGATCGGAACATTTGCGTCATAGAGCGACTGCACATTCAGCGTCTTCATCTCGTTTTCGCCGAGCATGACTGTGAGCATATCCGGTGTCAGGGCAAAGTCGCTCATCTCATTATGGTTAAGATAAAGCTTGAGGACGCCGTCCTCCGCCTGATACTGATCAATGTCGATGTCCAGAGCCTGTGAGTCCAGAACGGATGTGATCACATCATCCCCGCCGTCCGTCTCCGCCGCACTGACCGGGGCAGGCACTGCCAGGATAAAAGCAGCGAGCATTCCGGCGATGACCTGGAGCCTTTTTTTCTTCATTTTCATAATTCTTCTCCTTTTTTTCAATCTATCAAAAAAGAATGATCAGCAGCTTTTGATCGCAACCACTGTATGATTATCATTGCCTGATCTCACGCGTTCTCTGTGTATCGCAAGCATCCTGTTCACCCAGTCTTTGGCACTTTCCGATTCTGCGAGGCAGCGCTCCATTTCGTTCTCCCATACATACTCCCAGAAACCGTCCGAACAGAGCAGAAACGAATGCCTGTGTCCTTTTAGCGGAAGCAGCTCCGAAACATCAGGCCTTAATTCCCCTTCCCGCCCGACTGCGCGAAGGAGCCGGTTCCTGTCCTCATGAAAACGGATCTCATCTGGCGTGATCTCACCCCGGTAAACCGCCATCTGGGTAACGCTGTGATCGATGGTCTGCTCTGTCAGAACGCCATCCGTGAAATGGTAAAGACGGCTGTCTCCGACATGCGCCCAGACCGCCATGCCCTTCCAAAGCAGCAGGAAAACCAGCGTTGTCTTCATCGCGCATTCCTTCGTCTGCAAAGACAGAACTTTTTGATTTGCCTCGGAAACCCAGCGCTCCAGGGCATCGATCGAGATCGTTTTTTCGCTCCCTGCAAGCTCCTTAATCAGCTCTGCCGCAGCAGCCGATGCGATCGCTCCGCCGCCGTGTCCTCCGAGTCCGTCCGCCACGAGCGCAAGAACCCGGTGGTTTCCGACCTCTTTCAAAACCGCCGTGTCCTCATTGACCTCTCTTCCTCCAACTGAGGTATGGAGATAGGAATCCGGCATGGTATTTCGAAACAATCCCATCATTGCCGCGTCCCCTATTGCAATGTAAAATAAAAGCTTTGATTTCCGCCAAACGAGATCGTGCATCCCGCCTGCAGGATCGCAGGCTGTCCCGGGAAAAGCCGGATCCCGTTGAGAAAAGTCCCGTTTGTCGAACCACAGTCTACGATCATGATCCGTCTGCCGTTTTCCGTCAGCATGATCTGGCATTGCATGCGGCTCACGCCATGCGTATTCGGAGGAAACACGATATTGCAGTTTTTCGGATCCCTTCCGAAAATAATATCTCCGTCCAGCCGGAATTCCTGTCCTGCATAAAGTCCGCTGACTCCGGTCAGGACCGGACGCTGCAGCGCCCATGCCTGCAGTGAACCGCTGATCGTCTCCAGCACATTTTTCAGCTTCTGGTTCACGATGTAGCCCGTACTTTTCGGGAGGCTGGCATTTTTGATCGCGTTGTAAAAAGCCTGTACGCTTTGAAAGCGTTTCTTTTCCTCCAGAGATAACGCCTGCATGACGGCATCTTCCACGGATCTCGGAATGGATGCCCCCGTCATGGAGGGCGGAAGGAGCGGATCTCCCTTTCCCGCCCTGACCGCATCCTGTCTCTCGATGGATTCCGTTGGAACCTTTCCGGTCAGCGCACGGTACATGGTGGCACCCAGCGCATAAATATCCGTCCAGGCACCCTGAACTCCGCCGGAACTGTACTGCTCCGGCGGCGCATAACCTTTTTTCAGAACGATGGAAAGACTCTGGTCTCCCCGGACACTTCTTGCCGTTCCGAAATCAATCAGCTTTGCGTGATTGTCAGGACAGAGATAGATATTTTCCGGGCTGATATCTCTGTGTATGATACCTTCCCCGTGAACCAGGATCAGCGCATCCATGACCTGCGCCATGATGGGTGAAAGCTCTGTCCATGGAAGCTTTCCCCCGTGGGCTTTCAGGTAATGCATCAGATCCTGGCCCTCCAGGAATTCCATTACATAATATGCTGTCCCGTTTTCCTCAAACAGGCTGTAGATATGAAGCATGTGCTCATTCGACCTGCAATGGTAAATGATCCTTGCTTCCTGCAAAAACTTTTCTTTCCCGCTGTCGAACTGGTCGGAATGCGCATTGATGAACACTTCCGTCGTCCCCGGCGAACGGGTCGCCACACCGCTCGGAAAAAACTCTTTGATCGCAATATATGACTGAGACTTAAGATCATATCCCTGATAGGTAATGCCGAAGCCTCCGAATCCGAGCACTCTTCCTACCGTATATCTTCCATGGAGGATCACATCAAACGGAAGTGCAAAAGGCGGTTCCTGCAGCCGGACCGATTGTTCCGATGTCCGAATCCTTTCCCCGTCCATTTATACCACTTCCATGATGACGCAGGTATAATTATCCTGATTGATCTTTTCTTCATCCAGGATTGCCCGCTCTAAAAGCATACAGGATTGCCTCAAGGGTTTTCCCATCAGCTCCTCAATCCTGGCCTCATCTACGGTTCCGAAAACTCCGTCGCTCATAAGCAGGATCCTGTCTCCGCTCTGAAGCGCAAGCGGAGTTTCATTCCGGTCGATCAGTTCAAGCTCCCCGATCCCGATATAGCTGGTAAGCGCGGCTCTCTGCGGATCGGAAAGCGCCTCTTCCATGGAGATCTCGCCCCGCTCCGCTCTCATATCCAACTCCGCCGCATAGTTATGATCATGATTCAGTTTGATCAGTTTTCCATCCCGGTATGCATAGATATGGGAATCTCCGACAGAAGTCCAAAACAGCTTCTGGTCTTTGACGCAGACTGCCGTCAGCGTACTCCCGCACTTCCCGAGATTTTCCGATCCGAGTTCCCGGTTTACCATGGTGTTCGCCTCGCTGACAAGTCCGAGCAGGGTCGACGCCGGCGGCATATCCGGGCTGCTCCGGTCAAACGCATCCAGCATGGTGACCACGACAAGTCTGCTGATCCTCTCACCGTCCGCAAGACCGCCCATGCCGTCCGCGACAACCGCAAGGATCCCCCAGCTCGAAAACTCATCCGAATGCTCCACATCGGAAATGCCGAATGCGTCCTGCTGGGAGGTTCTTCTTCCAATCCCGTGAACACTTCCGATCCGGACGGGGCAGTCGTCCGCCGTCGAAACAAGCTTCACGTCAGAGGTTCCGTTCGTTGCAGGCGAAAGAGTCCGAACCCGGTCGGACTCTTCGTTTCCCTGCACAGGTGTATTTTTTTCTTTTGACTGCTTTTTCCTGAAGATCCCTTTTACCACTGGAATTCATCTCCGCAGAAGGGAACAAAACGAAATTCGGTTTTTCCGATGGTGATCAGATCATGTGCTTTCAGCTTTACGGTCTGAAAGATTGCCTTGCCGTTATGCCTTACGATCGCCCTTCCGTCTCCTGGCGAGAAATAATAGGCATTGTCCACCGTGTCATAGCTGATAATCGCATGGTTTTCTCTCGAGATGGTCTCATCCCCGCGTACGCAGATATCCATCCGGTCGCTCCGGCCGATAAAATTGTTATCCGCATGCATACGGTAGTCGCGGCCTTTCTCTTTGCCCTCCACGCAGACGAGCCAACCTACGATCGGGTCGATCCCCTTTTCTTCGCGGATCAGTGCAACTGTCCTTCCCTCATCCGGATCCGCGTTATTGATCGCCTGATTCATGGCAACCGTATGTCCGCCGTCCGGCGCTCCCTGGTCAAATCCCACACCGAGAGGCATGGTTTTGGATCCGTCTCCGGCTCCCGGAGCGGGCGTGGGCGAAAAACCCTCCAGCGGAAGTGTCGCGCCACTCCCCGCTGCATTCGAGCAATACGGACAGTCCGAATGAACCGATGCATCATAATAGTGCCCGTTCGGGCATTTCTTCATTTCCATAAGAGTACCCCCTTCTCTTTATCTGTTTCATCAAGGCTTTATAAGTATGAAAACATCATTCTGCCGAACATACCGGCGAAGGAGCCGACCGTGCCGAGAATAATGAGCCATACCACAATACAGATTGCCACAGAGATCAGAAGCAGCCACAGATTGCCCTTTGCCAGGTTCTTAACGTTGATATTGTTCGTTCCCCCGAACGCAAATACGAACATCATGACAAGACCTACGATCGGAATCGCGAAAAGGAGCAGATACCCCACATATCCCCAGGGTGAGATCGGCTGGATCTCCGGTGTGATCACCGGTCCCTGCGGCACGGGCGGTGCCATTCTTGCTGCTTTTTCTTCATCACCCTCCTGAAGCGTGAACATATGCATCTGATCACCCAGATAAAAATTATCTCCGGCTTTCAGTGGTGTTGCAATATGCTGCGGAATACGGAGCCCGTTGACATAGGTACCATAGGATGAGCCAAGATCCGTGATGGTAATGTTGTTTCCCACCTGATCGATCTTGCAGTGCATCCGGCTGATCCCCTGCGTGTTGTCCGGAAACAACACATGACAGGACGACGCCGCGCGTCCGAATACCATGGTCCCGTTCAGCATAAACGACTGGTTTGCAAATGTGCCGCTAAGCCCTCTTACTAACATTTTCCTACCTCCTCCTGGAAATAATATAATAACAAAAAGTCAGCTTTTATTTTACCATACAGCGTTATATATCGCAATCTTACAACAGAGACTCAAAGATCTCCGTCCCCTTTGTTTTCATCCAGTTCCGGAGCATTAGCGAAAGAAGCGCTTCCGCAAGGATCACAATGACAAGGTAGACGTTCGCGCTGATAACCGAATGCAAAAGGAGATAGGGCACACCGATAATAACCGCGAGGATCCAGCCGGAGAGCATGCTAAGGAATACCGAGATGCTCTGCTTGATCGGAATATTCTCATTGCTCCATTTCAGATTGACATGCTTCAGCCCGATTCGGAGTCCGAAAAGTCCCAGCAGATAGACATTCATGTAGCAGGATAAGAGCATCAGGATGATGATCAGAGGGGATGCCCCCGAAGCGATGCCTGCGCAGATCGCCGCAACAGCCGCCGGTATGATCCCGAACAGAAGGTGTGTCTGCAGCTTTCCGTTCAGAACGTCCCATGCGGAAAGCGGAAGTGAACGAAGGATCCAGATATTTTTTCCTTCCAGGGAAACCGACGGCGTCGTAATGACATCCATGGCGGACACGAGACAGATCAGCGCCATGTATAACACTGCCGAACCGTCAGCTCCGACACCGAACACGTTTGTCATATGCTCTGCAAACGTACCCCCGTTAACAAGTAAAAAGATCCCAAGTGCGGGAAGCAGTACAATCCCGAGACCGCAGTTCAGCATATAGGTGGGGCTTCCGAAAAAGCGCGCCCTCTCTTTTGCGCACAATGCTTGCAGAGCGGATTTCTGCTTTGCTGCTGTCTCATGGTATTCCGTCTTTTTCTCCGCCGTCTTTGTCGTAACGATATCAATAAAGCTTCGTTTCATGACGATCCAGAGGACGAGAAACAAAGCTGCGCAAACGCCCGTGCAGATCAGAATGGAAAGGATGTTTCCCTCGGCAAGCGAGCCGATCAGCCAGAAGACTTTCATCATCCCGGTCGGATCTCCGATCTCCTCCACGTTTCGGATCAGACTGTTGATCATCGCCATGGATCTTCCGTAAACCATATAGTAGATCACAAAAGCTCCGATCGCCAGCAGTGCCGTCACAACGCCTTTCCGCTTCAGCTTTGTGCTGATCTTTGCAACCACCCAGCCGAGAAGGCAGGACAGCACCATCACAAACACACTGATCAGAAAAATGAAAAGGATGCTTCCGATGAGCGTCATGGGATGGAACGGTACATTCACCGCATAGACGATCACCGCCGGGAGCGTTGCGCCCGCAGAGTATAAAAGCCCCATCAGGTAAACACTGGCAAGACGCGATGTCATGATCGCGCTCACCGGGATCGGCAGGGAAAGAAGCTGGTCATTATCCTTCGCAAGATAAAGCTCCGCATATGTACTGAATACGCTTCCGAAGATTCCGAGCAGAACACCGATGACCGCGAATATCATGAAATAGATCCAGTCCTGGCCGGCGATCACGCAGGGTGCGCACATCGAAACCGCCAGAACCCCGAACATCACGCCAAAAACCCCCACAACAAGGATCAGATAGGCGATGATCCCACCTATAGTCGCGCCTTTCGACTTGGCCGTCCCTTTTTTCGGATCGTAAAAGTAATTCCGGAAGATCTCGGTCATCTGTTTTTTCAGCATGATCTTTATCATTTGTCTTCCTCCAATTCCAGGAACACATCTTCCAGAGAGTCGTTTCCTTTCACCTCTTCCATCGTTCCTTCCACAATCAGCTTCCCTTTTTTGATGATCGCCACCTTGTCGCAGAGCTTTTCGGCCACTTCCAATACATGGGTGGAAAAAAACACCGCCCCGCCGCGGTCACAGACCTCACGCATCATCTCCTTCACGGTATGGGATGCCTTGGGGTCAAGACCGACAAAAGGCTCATCCAGAACGATCAGTTTCGGATCATGGATCCATGCTGAGATCAGTGCAAGCTTCTGTTTCATACCATGTGAATAAGCGCCGATCGGCTCCGCAAGATCTCCCGTAAGTTCGAGGCGCTCCGCATAATCATGGATACGCTGCTTACGTACTTCCGGGCTGAGTCCGAAAATATCAGCGATAAAGTTGAGGTACTGGATCCCTCTCATATACTCATAGAGATCCGGGTTGTCCGGGATGTAAGCCAACAGCTTTTTGCAGGCAAGCGGATCCTCCGTAATGGAAATTCCGTCGATGCGGACCTCCCCCTTGTCAAATTTCTGGATCCCGACAACCGAACGGAGCGTCGTCGTCTTTCCCGCGCCGTTATGCCCCAGGAACCCGTAAAGTTCACCGGGCGCGATGTGCAGGGTCAGGTCGTTGATGCCTTTCTCCTCTCCAAACAGTTTTGTCAGATGATCAATCCTCAGCATTTTCCTGCTCCTCTCTTTCGTCTATTTGTTCAGCCGTTCCTTTACGCCGTTGAACAATTGATATACCTTTCTGTAATGGTTCCTTCTTCCTTCCGAAAGCAGATACAAAAGATCCTCATTTACTTCCGGATCGGAAAGAAGCTCCGCCACTGCCGGTGCATACCTCATGCCGCTCCCTTCCATGATCTCCGCGGAGACCTGTTCCAGGGTCTTCCCTTTCCGGTAACTCCTTCCGACCGAGTCTGTTGCGGCATCGATGCTGTCCGCCGCTTCCAGGATCCCTGCCGCCGCACCGGGACGTCCCGTTTCTAAGGCCGGATAACCGCCTTTGCTGCTATACCAGACATGGTGAGTCCTTGCCAGATCCGCATAAGGCTTCGTGGAGCTGTAGCGCCCCAGCATTTCCGCGCCGACAAGCGTATGATACCGGATGATCTCCCGCTCTCTCTCAAGGAGATCCCTTCCGTAGACAAAAATACTGTCGATCATCGCGATCTTTCCGAAGTCATGACAAAGTGCCGAGTGGTAGATCCGGTTCGTCACAAACGGAAGCTCCTCAAGCGCCGTAACTCCATCCGGGAGTCCGAATTCCCGGGCAAAGCTTTCGGGATACTCTGCCGCCAGATGCTCCGCAAGGCAGCGCGCGATATCCGCAACCATCAGGCTGTGAACATACGTGGGCGGATGAAGTGCCGCAAGACAGTAGAGCCCCATTTCCTCAAAGGTCATCACTCCCGGGATCTCGATAAACGTATCCAGAAACGCGGTCAGATATTCCTGCAGAAAATTAAACGCGTCCATGTTGACGGAATGCAGGATATAGTTGATCACCCTGTCGTAAAGCTTTCTGAGCGTCGTTTCCGTCCTCGCGGGGATCCGTTCCCCGCGGAGCGTCGAAAGGTATTCGGACGGGATCAGAAGATTGCACTGCACCGCATACATGTCATATTCATCGGTCGCGAACCGATCATAGAGTGCAAGGAGCGTTTCCTGATAATCCTCCTTTTCTATCTCCCCCGCAAAGTACCGGTTTCTTGCCATAATCAGGCGATAATGCGCCTCCGGCAGGATCGATCCGATCTTTTCCGGATCTTTTTCCCACTGCTCAGTCAGCTCGGAAAGCCACCCCAGGATCTCTTTGCACTGCTGCTTTTTAAAGCCCCAGCGGTTTCCCCTCTCTGTCAGCTGCCCCATGTGTTCGATGCTGCGGCATCGGTGAAGTTCCCAGGGATAGTCACAAACGTTCTCCCTGTAAAAAGGCGTCTCCGTAATACGGATCGAATCCAGCAGAGCCTGATATCTCGCGGCATTCGTATCTTCCGCGTAAAAAAAAGTATCATAGAGTGCGGAATAAAACCGGTTTGCACGAAGGATATGAGTCTTCGCATCATTGTCGAGTGCAAGGAACTTCTCCCTGTCATAAAGATACTTTTTCGCTTTCTCCGCAGCAGCGAGCCCCGAATCCCTGTAAAAAGTGCAGATCTCCGCGGAAACCGTAACTCGGGAGGTTCGGTTCACATTGGCGTAGCAGACACTGATATGAAGATTCAGCTGCTTTGCGAGCCGGTTATCATCTCCCTCCTCCTCAAATTCCAGAAGGAGCCTTTCCGAGATCTCAAACAGAAGAAACAGATCCAGTTCTTCACCGGACGAGGGATTTAAAAGCATGTCGCAAAAATCCTGAAGCGCGGCAGCTTCTTCCGGCGAAAGCCGATCTTCCTTCCTAAGGAGGGGATCGATCGTTTCGCTTAAGATCCCCCGGCACTTCTCCCCGAGCGTCCTGATCCTGCCATAGTCATGCCGCAGTTTTTCCGCGTATTCATCCCCACCTGTGGTCCCGTCGATCCGTACTGCGGAAAGCACTCGGATCTCGGAAATGAGATCCACATATTCGGTTAATTCCTTTCGCAGTTTTTGAACATCCATCCTTATTCCGCCATCTCCTGCACCTCTCTCAGCAGCAGGAACGTATTTCTGTAATTCATCTGCCGTCCCTCCGTAAGAAGGAACTCCAGATCCTCCCGAACCTCCTGTTTCTCAAGAAGAGTGGGAAGATATGGTGCATAGCGTGCTCCGCTCCCTTCCTGCAGTTCTTTTTCAAAATCAGAAAGGCTCTTCCCCTGATTGTAGCTTCTGCCGATCGAATCCGTAGCAGCGTCCATACAGTCCGCGCATGCCACGATATCGATAATGGTCTTCACGGAACTCTTTTCCGTGTCATAATTCTCCGGATATCCGCCGCTGTTATTGTACCATTTATGGTGCCCCAGAGCGACCTCGGCATAAGCCTTTGTGGATTCGTGGGGCGAAAGAAGCGCTGCTCCGAGCTCCGGATGCTGACGGATGATATCGAATTCAAAGTCGAGAAGCCTCCGTCCGTATATAAACACCGTATCCAGAATCGGAAGCTTGCCGAAATCATGACAAAGCGCCGCATGATAAGTAAGCGAGATGATCTCATCTCTTTTCCCGCTTACCTCATCCGCATTTTTCGTACCGAGCACGCCGATGAAAAGCTCCGGTTTTTCATCCAGAAGGTGAGCCGCCATGCACCTCGACAAAAGCGCGACCATCCTGGAATGTACAAAAGTCGGCGGATGAAGCGCCGCAAGGGAACGAAGCCCCATTTCCTCAAAGGTGATCTTCCCCGGCACCTCGACAAAATTCGAAAGCACCGGCGTATAAAGCTCCAGAAACTCGCTCAACGTCCCGCTGTTTGGCATACGGAACGCATACCCGAGCGCATCGTTATAAAACTGCCCGATAAAGGCTTTCTCGCATTCTCTGGATTTGTACCGGTCCATGGAAAGGATCTGATCCAGTCCGCACCGGATATTTACAAAGAGGTTATCAAAGTCATACGCTTCCGGATCACGCTCCCGGTATAGCTCCATCAGTTTTTCCCGGTAGTTTTCCTCCTTGATCTCACCACTCAGATACATGACCTGATAAAGGCTGATGAGGAGCATCGGCCGGATCGTGTAGGAATCATATTTTTCGGGATCTGTCTGCCAGAGCGCTTCCTGCGCCTTCACTCTCGGAATGATCTCCGCAAGATCCTCCGGAAAGAGCGTCTCCCGATAGGTATAGTCCAGAATGGAGCTGTAATATTCCAGTGTCCTGTAAAGGAAATAATCCCAGTTGTACTCCGGGAAGCATTCTTTGTAAAACGGATCCTCGTATACGCCCATCGCAATATCCAGCGCCCTCACCCACTCATGCGCCGTCTCTGCCGAGATCCCGGACGCGGAGCCGTAAAGCGTCGCGTGGAATCTTGCGGTCATAAGGACGTGATCCCTGGACTCCGGAGACAGTTCCCGGAAACGGTCATGATCCAAATAGGAAAGAAGACGTTTTGCCGCGGCAAGACCCTGTTCCCTGAAATGCCCGCTGATGGCGGGATTCGTCGAGATCCTGCTCGTCATATACATGAAAGTATGGCAGACTATGACATGTTCATGGAGCTGGGCGATCAGATAATCCTCATCCTCTTTTTTCTCCGCATCCTGCATCAGGCGGTTGGAAAGAAGCGACATAATGGCGCTGTCGAGATTTTCCACCGCCTGATAATCTACCAGGTTTTCATTAATCTCCCGGACATAGCGGATCTCCTCTTCCGTGAGGGGAACCGTAGAATCAACAAAAGGAAACAAGACCTCATCCAGCATTTCCCTGTTTTCCAGGGCAAGGTTTCCGATCTTTTTGAAATTGTCCCGAAGACGCCTGCTGTATCCGTCCGCATCATCAAAGCCCTTCAGCTCCGGTGAGGAAAGCAGGCGGATCTCCGTCATTCGGCTGATGTATCCGTCAAAGAGTTCTTTCTTCATATCCCTTACAGTTCGTAGATGTTCTCATACTTCTTTTCCAGATAGGTCAGAAAATCATCCGCAGTCAGCTTCCGCCCTGTGATATCCAGGATCCATTCCGCCGGCGAGAGACGATCTGCCTTCTGAAACACATGCTGCTCCATCCAGTCGTTGATATGTGAAAAGTCACCGCGCGAAAGGTCTCCCTTAAGATCGAGTTCTTCTTTCATGCAACGGCAGTACATGGCGTTGTAAAAATTCCCGAGCAGATACGCCGGAAAATATCCGAAATCCGAAGTCCAGTGCACATCCTGCAAAACACCGTTCCGATCGCAGTCAGGACGGATCCCGAGGTATTTTTCGTAGAGATCATTCCATACCGCAGGAAGATCGTCTGCCTCCAGTTCCCCATGAAAGAGAGCCTTTTCGAGCTCATAGCGGATGATGATATGAAAACCGTAGGTCACCTCATCCGCCTCTGTGCGGATCAGGGACGGCGTCACCAGATTTGCCGCTTCAAAGAACTCCCGCTCCGACACATCGGAAAGTGCCTCCGGAAGCATCTCTTTTAACTTCGGATAGAGAAAACGAATAAAGGTCTCCGACCTTCCAAGCACATTTTCATAGAACCTGGAAACGGACTCGTGCATACCGAAGGTCTTCCCCTCCGTCAGAAAATATTCATTGTTTTTTTCCGGCTGCCTCTGATCAAACAACGCATGTCCCGTTTCATGAAGTGTTGTATAAATGTTGGAAAGAAAATTCTCCGGATAGATATGCGTCGTGATCCGGATATCATTTGCGGAGAGCCTCTCGGTGTATGCATGCTCCGACTCCGAATAGGTTCCCCTGTTTTTATCAAATCCCTCGATCGACATGATGTACTCGGTCACCTTCTGCTGCTTCTCCGGTGCAACGATCCGATCGAGAAAATCGGTACGGATGATCTTTTTGCTGCTGCGTATCCTCTTAAGGAGCGCGCCGAGGCGTTCCTTCGTTTCTTCAAAAAGAGGATCGATCATCTCCTCCGTCATCCCCCGTTCATAAACATCCAGCAGGCGGTCATAGGAAGTCTTCATACGAAGCTCTTCCTCTTTTGTGAGCAGTCGCAGCGCACTCTTTTCCCTGTTGATCCCGATCACTCCGGACAGAGATTCTAAGAACATGGAAAAATCGGAAGCCTCCTTCGCCCTCGTCCAGTCAGTGAACGCCTTCTTTTCCGTCATCGAAAACAGATATTTTTTCTCCGGCGTGATATTCCGTTCCATAAGGTCCCGGCGATAAAGCTGCTCCACCAGATACCGGTCCCATTCTGAAAGCCCCTCTTTCTTTTCGAAAAGCATCCGCACATTTTTCTGGAATGTTTCATCCTGCCGTATCCGGAAGGCCTGCTCCTCGAGGAAGGCGATCATCCCGTTTTTTTCCTCCATGGCTCCTTCCGGGCACACCGTCGACTGGTCAAAGGTGATCGTACGTGCCGCGTCTTCAAAGTAGCCTGCTATTTTCAGCTGTTCCTTGATGTATGCAAGTCTGTCCATGATTTTTACCCTTTCAAAGTTTTTGAAACATTACATCCAGATCAACAACCCCATCCACTCCCGGCACAGTGCCGTCTTCCGCATACTGCCACATGGAAAACCAGTACGGAGACTGGGGACTGTCTTCATAATCCGCATACCAGATCGGGTAGTCCGTGAGCGCGGAAAGATCCAAAAACTCCGTCTCCCAGATCATGTTGCTGTATACCATCGGCTGATACCCCGCCTGTTTGACGCGTTCGCAAAACGCGATGGTATTTTTTGTGAACTGCTCTCCCGAAACATTGTCGGTTCTCGCCTCGTCATCCAGGATCGATTCGGGATCAAAGATGACCGGCATGGAAATGGAAGCACCGGAAAGCGCAGAGAGCAAAAGCTCTGCTTCCTCTACCGCCTCTTCCTCTGAAATGGCCTGTGAAAAAACATAAACACCGGTGTCAAGCCCTGCAGCAGAGGCTGCAAGCAGGTTCTCATGAAATTTCTCATCCAGATGCAGTTCTCCGTTCGCTCCGTAGCTCCGGTACGCTCCCCTCAGGATCACAAAATCAATGCCGGCCGCCTTTACTGCCTGAAAATCCACGTTGCCGTTATGCCTTGAAACATCAATCCCCCGGCGGAGTGTATATCGGGTATCGTCATAATAAATGACCCCGTTTTCTTTCCGAAACAGCGACTTGTCATAGTCGTTTCTCGGAAGCTCCGGGTCCAGATAGGCAGTATGCCAGTGCTTTTTTGCATCGATGAAATAAAAGTATTCGCCCTTGTCCGGATCCAAAAGTCCGATGGACGACTCACTCATCCAGCGGTATTTTTCCGTCAGGATCCTTCTCACCGATTCATCGATCCTGTTTTCCGATAATGTACCCGCATGCACAGCCGAAAGCACTCCCTGATATGCGGCTTCAAAGTCAGATGGCATAAGGAGCATATCGCATCCCGCGAGCAACGCCTTTACCGCCGCGTCCCCGGCAGAATAATTCTCTGAAATGGCCTTCATCTGCAGCGCATCCGTGATGACAATCCCATCGAACCCGAGGTCTCCGCGGAGAACACCCGTGATCAGTTTTTCCGAGAGGGTCGCAGGGATCTCGTCCCCGGTCACATTCGGCGCGGAGATGTGACCTGCCATGATACATTCAATCCCCTGATCGATCCCGTCACGGAATGGAAGCCACTCCCTCTTCAGAAGTGTTTCATAATCCTCCGGAATGGAAACCCCTTGAAGATGGCTGTCAGCGATGGTATCCCCATGTCCCGGAAAATGCTTGTAAACCGGGATGATCCCATTTTCCCTAAGTGCATCCGCATATGCATCGGCGCATTCCGAAACGAGATCCGGATCCTCTCCGAACGAACGGTTCCCGATCACCTCATTGTCCGGATTGGTCAGCACATCCGCCACCGGAGCGAAGTCCATGTTGAATCCGAAAAGTTCAAGATAATACCCTATGATGTCCGCAGCCTCATAGACCTTTTCCTTTCCCTGCTCCGCATATTCCAGCATTGAGCCGATCTCCGGAACATCTGCCGTTTCCTGCTTTCCGATCCGGCGCACACGACCACCCTCTTCATCGACACCAAGGAACAACGGGATCTCCTGCCCCTTCAATGCGAACCCCTGCACCGTACCGAGCATCTCCCGAAGCTGTTTCGGATCCAGGTAATTGGGCTCCGAATAAATGAGACCGCCTACCGGATAGTTCCTCAATGCCTGTTCCGTCGTGCTCCCTGCAGCGGTCACCTGGCTCATTCCCGTGAGCTGTTCCGGTGTAATATAAAAAAGCTGGGCAATCTTTTCTTCCAGCTTCATCTCCGAGAGCTTCTGTTCCGTTTTCTTTCGGATCAGAGCCTCTGTCTCCGTAAGGGGTTCTTCTGCCTCGCTTTCCGATTCTGTTTCGGTTTCAGTCTCCGTCTCTGTCTCCGAAGCCTCGATTAAGATCGGATCCGGATCCTCATCTCCGGCTCCGTCAAAAAACTCCGGGATCGTTTCCGATTCCGTTTCGGTGACCTCGGGAATCTCCGGCTCGGTTTTTCCGCAGCCGGAGAATAGCAGAGACGCTGCAAGAAGCAGAGGAAAAATGGGTGTTTTGCTCAAGGCATGGATGATCTTCTTCATTTCTTCCAACTCGCGATCCGATCTGCCGCATTATCAGCGATGCTGTAATAATACAGTGCATAATCACTGCTGTGATAACTCTCCGGTCCGAAAATATCCGGTACAGCAGGATCCGTCATCTCCATAAAAGGAACACATTTCGTAGTACAGATCACGACACCTCTCTCAGGATCCACTTGCGCATCGGCCTTTCCTGGATAATAATCCGTAAAGGATTCCTTAATCACATTTACGATCAACTCATCAAGGGTTGTTGTCGAGTTTTCAATCTCCTCGTATTCAAACCGACTAGACACGATCGCATCCTCAAGTGCACCGGCCATATCATCTATCCTGCTTCCGGGGCAGTCTTCAGCCGGTACAACGGTATCAGACCTTGTCCAAGAGATCGGGTTGATCGAAATAGCCCCCTTTTCCACCACGATGTTGTCCGCATCCTTATTTCCCGGGCCTTCCGTATTCCACGAGACAATGACTCCCGTATCATCCGCGCCTTCTGCAAATTTCAAATGCGGATACTTTTCAAGATCGTCTTTTGTAACGGAAAATCCTACAAGGTAAGCTGCGATCATCCGTTCATAGTATTCGGGATGCAGCCGAAAGTACTCCTCCAGAGCGATCTTCAGAAGGATGGAGCCCTGGGAATGCCCGGCCAGGATGAAAGGGCGTCCCTCGTTATAATTTTCGAAATAATAATCCAACGCGGCATAAATATCGGTACGCTGCTCCTGCTTATGAAAATTTTCGAGTTCCTCGCCTCTTAAGGTTGCCACCTTCGCCATATTGGACTGACGGTAAAAGGGAGCGAAGATATTAGTAGTGTCCGCAAAGGCCGTTGCGTTCTTTTCATAGGTATCATAAGCCCCGATACGCATAATGGGATTGTCGATCCCGACAATGGCCGGAGCATCCTCCGAGGAGTCTGTGATAATGGTTGGATACACGTAGAAGGTATCCACATCGCTTGTGATCTCCTCCGGGAGCATCAGCCAGTTATCCTCATAGGAATAATCGTTCGGAACTCCAACCAGCGGTGTGTCATAAAAATCCGCCCGGTCATCCGGCACCGTATTTTTAAAGCTCTCGGTTTTCTCTACTTTTTCCTGCATTTTTTCAAACCTGTTTTCGGCTTTTTCAATCTGGGCTTCGGGTGCACAGGCGCAAAAAAGAAAACTTGCCACAAGGAGCAGGGCTGTCATCCTGATCATTCTTCCTCGTTTTTTTTGTGTCTGACTCTTCATAGCTGGTCTCTCCCTTTATTCCTCTGAATCGCTCAATCTTCCATCCTCGTCAACACTGATATGAAGGAGTTCGTATTTGTCCAGAAACAGGTGCTGGATCTTCTTCTTTGTTATGTCGGCTTTTTCCCCGGAAATCTCCCTCGTTTTGCCGATCGAACGATTATACTTGATCAGGGAATCCGCAACAATATCACAGTAATCAATCAGACGCTCCTGTGTATAACAGATCTCGGTATAGCCGGTCGTCGAAAACCTCCGTCCCTCCTCGCCATGCGCCTGCTTGATATGACGTTTCTTGACGATCTCGCTCATGGCGATCACTTCTTCCCGGTATAACTGGATCGTGCCCGAGAGCAGCACATCCTTCGTCTCATAGCCTTTTATGGTGAGTGCTAAAATCTCATGGATCGCGTCGCCGAGTACCCGGAGTTCTCTCCGGTCACTATCCCTCAGCAACTCCGAGCCTCCCTTCTCAAGAAATCCGGAAACACTTTTTACGATGGTCTCGCAGATCACACCGATCTCCCCGAACGCCGTGCTTGCATTCGTAAGTAACATAATAAAAGCGGTGTCCCTGGTATCTCCCGTACGGGTTGCCAGCTTCGTGATATAATTGCTGATCTGATCTCTGTACTGCCGGATCCTCTCCAGCAGGAAGACCGTTTCCTTTTGTTTTTCCTGATCGTATTGAACCATGCTCTCCATCGCCTGCCCGACAGTTGATCCGAGAATACCGACTGCACGGTCGGTCTGGTCAAGTGCAATGGGCGTATTGGACAAAAGGTTCTCGTCCAGCATGGTGAGCACATTCTCCTCTGCCCGCCGTTCCTCTTCGCTGACAGGAACTGTCTTTTTTGCGAGAAAAACGACAAGGTTTCCTCCCGGGATCCAGAGCAGAGCTCCGAACAAATTGATCAGAGAGTGGGCAAGCGGGATACCGATCGCACCGACCGATCCCTCCAGAAATGTAAAATGCCAGATGGAATTCGCGCCGTAGAAAAGCAGCATGAACGGTATCACCTTCAGGAGACTGTAATAGAGGTTCATGAGCGCGGTTCTTTTTCCGTTGTTTGATGTGCCGACAGAAGAGATCAGCGCCGTAATACACGTACCCACCTGTGCCCCGCAGATCAGGGGAATCGCCATACCGTAGGTAACGCCCACCGAAAGCGCAAATGCCTGGACGATACCGACCGTGGCATCAGAGCTTTGGATCAGCATCGTAAATAAAACCGCAAACAGAAATCCTATAATGGGATTGGTAAAACTCATAAGAGCGGACTGGAGTGCCGGGAGCTCTTTCAGCGGCCCCACACCCTGGCTCATCAGATTCATTCCGATCATCATGACCGCGAATCCAAGCAGTGCAGTACCGATGCTGAGCACCTTCTGCTTTTTCGAAAAGAGAGTGATCGCCACTCCGGCGATCGCCAGAAACGGAGCAAAAAAGCTGGGTTTGGTGATCGTCATTAAAACAGACTCACCATCCAATGCATTCAGAGAAAGCAGCCAAGCGGTTGCCGTGGATCCGAGGGCCGCGCCGATCAAAAGTCCGACTGCCTGTTTAAGCCGTATAATACCCGAGTTCACCAGACCTACCGTAAGCACGGATACCGCCGAAGAAGACTGCACGATAGCCGTGATACCGGTTCCGAACAGGAACGCGGTAAAACGGTTTTTTGTCACGACACCCAGTAATTTATCAAGGACTCCGCCGGTCATCGTCGAAAGGGATTTGCTCATCGTGTTCATTCCGAACAGGAACAGCGCCAATCCCCCGATCATGGAAGCGATCACTGTAAGGATCTCAGCAACACTCATTCTATTTCTCCCTTATTCTTCGCACAGTTCTTTTATGCAAGAGCTGCCGTGATGATCGCCATCGAATACACTTCCGAAGCGTTGCAGCCGCGGGAAAGGTCATTGATCGGGGCGTTAAGCCCCAGGAGGATCGGTCCGTACGCATCAAAGCGGCCGAGACGCTGTGCGATCTTGTAACCGATGTTTCCGGCGTTGATGTCCGGGAAAATAAAGGTATTTGCGCGACCTTCGATCGCACTTTCCGGGCACTTCGTTGCCGATACCTTCGGTGAAACCGCTGCGTCAAACTGAAGCTCGCCTTCGATCACAAGCTCCGGATATTTTGCCTTCGCCTTCGCTGCGGCATTATGCATCTTGTCCACATCCTCGCCCTTTCCGGAGCCCCATGTGGAGTAGCTGAGAAATGCGATCTTCGGATCCACACCGAAGATCTGTGCACACTTGGATGCCTCTCCGGCGATCTCCACAAGTTCATCCTCCGTCGGCTTGATATTGATGGCACAGTCTCCCATCGCAAGCACTTCGTTCTCACCGGATGCACCGGGGCGTACCAGAATAAACACAGAAGATACGATGGAATTTTCAGGCTTCGTCTTGATGAGCTGCAATGCCGGACGCACCGTGTCTGCGGTGGAATACGTCGCTCCGCCGAGCAGTGCATCGCCGATGCCCATCTTAACCAGCATCGTACCGAAATAATTTGCTGCCTTCAGGGTCTTTCTCGCCTCCTCAGGCGTCACACCCTTTTTCTTTCTCAGCTCACAGAAAATGTCTACCATCTCATCAATCCGGTCAAAGTTTTCGGGATCAATAATCTCCGCGCCGCGGATATTAAAGGCACTTTCCTCTGCTGCCTTAAAGATCTTATCCGGATTGCCGACCAGGATCGGCGAAAGGAACGTTCCAGCAAGAAGGCGCGATGCCGCCTCCAGTATCCTCGGGTCGGTTCCCTCAGTAAATACGATCTTCTTCGGATCCTTTCTTAATGTGTCGATCAGCTGTCCAAATCCAAAGCTTGCCATTCTCTTCTCCTCCTTTTATTTCATGCAAACTTATTCCTATCTTACTCCCTGCTGTTTTTACTTGCAAGGTACTCAGCAGCGTCATCCGGTACATCATCCAGATTGTCGCTGCCCACATCCACCTTCTTCGGCTGCTTACGGTAAAAGATATCGTAAAGCACCGGCTCGACAAAGAGCGTCATCAGCGTCGCATACAGAAGTCCTGCCGCCACCACGATCGCCATATCCTTGCTCATCTCCGCCCCCGCTTCCGGATTCAGTATCATGGCAAGCATAGCCAGGATCGTTGTAAGAGCCGTCATGAGGATCGGACGCATACGTGTTTTACCCGTAGCGATCAGTGCATCCCTCTTTTCCAAACCTCCCAGACGGAGCTGATTCGTATAATCCACAAACACGATACCATTGTTTACGACAGTTCCCATCAGTACGAGGAAACCCATCAATGATACAAGCGACATCTGTGTTCCGGTCGCCATCATGCCGAGAAGTCCTCCCGTAAACGCAAGCGGCACCGTAAAGATCACGATGAACGGCGAAAGGAGACTCTGGAACTGTGCCACCATCACAAGGTAGATCAGAACCGCTCCGACGATCATCAGTAGTCCCATCTGCTTTAGCATGTCATAGATGTTTTCCATCTCTCCGCCGAAATCATAGGAATAGCCAGCCGGCATCTGATATGCCTCAAGGCGTTCCGTCACCTTCCTCGTCTGAAGCGTCAGGTTGTAGCCATCCTCCGCTTCCGCTTTTACCGCCAGCATTCTGGTGCCGTTCTCCCGCTCGATCGTGGAAACCGTCTGGTCGGTGGTCATCCTCGCCACCTCGGAAAGCTTATGTGTTTCCTCTGCCGGATTTCCTTCCGCATCCGGCTTTGTCACAACAAATTCGATATCGAGAATGTTCCCGTTTGTCAGAGGATCCAGTTCATCCACAACAAGCACATCCATATCCGATCCGTCCACAGAAAGCGTTGCTGCCGTATCTTCGGTCTTTAAACGCTCCGCGATCTTCTGATAGATCTCCGCCTCCGTAATCCCGATCCGCATCGCCTCATCCTTGTCGATGATCAGATGCACCTCATCAGCGGGCTCCTCCAGACCGTTTGTAATATTCGTAAACCCGCCGGTCTCACGGATGATCTCCATAAAGTCTTCGGAGATCCGTGTCATTTCATCATAATCATTTCCGTAAATATCAATCTCAAGGCCCTCGCCGAGAAGCGCCGTCATCTCGCCCATCATGGAATTGGTCACAACGATCTCGGCCTCAATATCCGCCGTCTGTTGCCGGATACGATCAAGAAGCGCATTCAGATCCTTCGTGGTGTTCATTCCCTCTTCCGGGATGATATAGGCGGAAAGCATGTGGTAATCCCTTGCTTCCCTCGAAAGCGAGGCACCCGCGATACCGGAAGCGGCATCGCCGTCCATTGCGCCGATCACATCCACCCCATCTGTTGCGGCAACGGCATTCACGATCTGGTCAAAGATCACTGCACACTCTTCCTCCGTCTTTTCCTCATCCACGGTTGCTTCCAGCGTTACCTGCTCTGATCCGGAATCCGGGAGCAGAACCACGCCCATAACGATCACCTCATAAATACAGAAAGCAAGCAGGCCGGCCGCAATACCGAGCGGGATGATCTTGACCTTAAGGAAAAACGCAAGCACCTTTCCGTAAGCATCCTGTATCCGGTCAAATACCTTATGCTGTCTCGGAGCGGCTTTCCGAAGGAGCGCGGATCCCATCACGGGAACCAGTGTCATGGCAACAACGAGCGATGCCACGAGTGCATAGACGATAGCCAGGGAAAACGGCAGCATCAGCTGTCTTACCATTCCGGTCGTAAACACGATCGGGAAAAAGACGCAGATCGTTGTCAATGTCGAAGAAATGATTGCCCCCGACACCTGTTTCGCACCCTGCACAGCCGCCCTGGGCGCCGACAAACCGTGATACCTGAGACGATAGATATTTTCAATGACAACGATGGAATTATCCACCAGCATACCGACCGCAAGCGAGATGCCAAAGAGAGACATCAGGTTGATGGAGATCTTCGTAAAATACATGATCACAATGGCAGTCAGGATACTGAAAGGAATACTGAACGCCACCACCAGCGTCGGCCGGATATCCAGAAGAAAGATTGCAAGGATCACGATGGCCAGAAGCGCTCCTATGAGCATACTGACAGCAATGCTGTGAATGACCATATCGATAAACTCGCCCTGATCAATGAGCGGGACGATATGAAGGGACGGGTATTCCGCTTCAAGGCTTCCGATCGCCTTGTGAACCGCATCGGACACCGTGCTGGTTCCCACAGTACTGTTTTTAAAAATGGAAAGAAGGACTCCCTGTTCCCCGTTTACCTTTGTATAAGCGTCTCCGGCATTATCGATCACGGTGATCTCCGCGACATCGGAAAGCGTTATGTCTCCGATCCCGTCTATGGAAGTCAGCACCATGTCCTCGATATCTTCCGGGGAATCATAGTTTTCACCGACCTTCAGCATCCACTGATGATCATCCTCGGAATCAAGATATCCTGCCGGCATCGCAAAGTTCTGTGCATAAATGAGCTTTGATAGCGTATCCAGCGAGATCAGCTGATCGACATTTGCCTGTTCCTCGGCAGCCTCCTTTGCCGCAAGGAGCTCTTCCCTGCCGGCCGCAAGTTCTTCTTTGCCGGCCTCGAGCTCTTTTTTCGCATTCTCGATCCTGCGCTTTCCGGAACTGATCTGACTTCCTGCCGAGGAAAGACCTGCTGCTTCCAGCATCTCCGGCGTCATGGATGCCTTCGCCTGGTTATACTCTTTTTCTTTTTGGCGCAGGGTTGCCTCCGATTTTTTCAGTTCCTCCTCACCTTCTAGGAGCTTCTTCTCTGCATCCTCGATCTCCTGCTCGGCTTCTTCGAACTTCTCGTCGACTTTTTTCAGGATCTTCGCATTGATCTCATCAATCTTTTCTTCGGAGAGACGTACCTCGATAGTCTTTTCCACCAGCCCAGCCGCCGTTACACTTGCAACACCGTTTTGCCTCTCCAGATACGGAACAACCGTTTCCTCCGTGAACTCCGACAGATCATAGATGTCCATTCCGTCATAGCTGACACTCGTATAAAGCGTCGCCATCATGTCCATGCTGATCTCCATGATATTCGGTGTGCCGCACTCTTCGGGCAGCATCGGCGCGATCTGATTGACTGCCGAGCTCACCTTTACCATGGCAGAATCCATATTCGTTCCGTCCGCAAATTCGAGCGTGATCACCGAATAGTTCTCTGCGCTGGTGCTGAGCACATTCTCCACACCGGTCACCACTCCAAGCGCTCCCTCCATGGGCTTTGAAACGTTCTGTTCCACCTTTTCCGGTGTCGCGCCGGGATACGTTGTGACCACTGCCATGTAGGGAAGATCCATATCCGGCAGGAGACTGGTCTCCATACGCATAAGCGCAACCGCTCCGATCAGCATCACGATAATGACGGCGACCAGAACCACAAACGGCTTCTTGACACTTCCTTTAATCATTCAAAGAATCCTCCGGGAGTTCCGCATCGGGTGTACCGCCAACGACTGTCTCATAAAAAGTCGCACTGCAGCTGACCTGCACTCCCCCCTCCATAAGATACGCACCTTTTTCCGTCGGAGAAAACGAAACATCTCCGACAAGACACCGGTTGTCTCCATGTTCGATATCATTCAGGATACTGACCGCCGAAGCAAAATTCTTGGTTTTAAACTGCAGCGAAAATCCTCTGCGGATCTGATTTCCGCTGCGGGTCACCTGATCAAATCCGATATAATAATCTTCCGCCCAGGATAGTGTGCGGTTTAGAAAATCCAGCTCCTGCTTGCTGTTATTGTAGCTTGGCATAAAGCTTTTCTCTTCCTGGCCGGTCTCGATCTTCTCCATTTCGCTGCGCATGTGGTGGAGCTCCGTAAGCTCCCCCTGCACTCTCTCCGACTCGGCTGTAAGGAGCTCTGTCGCCTTCTTTGCCGACTTCATCCCGTTTCGGACCGGACGGTCCACAAGCAGGATATACAGTATGATAAGGGCTATGACGACCGCCACCGAAAGAAGCAGTTTCCCTCTTTTTTTCATAAATATAACAAACGCCTGCATCAGTATGTCTCTCCCGCGTCTCCCTGCATCACCGGATTCCCGTTCTCATCCATCACGATCGTCGGAAGGTTTGCATCTTCCTGTCCGTCTCCCGAAGTATCTTCATTACTTTCATCCGTCGCATTCTTATCCTCTTCATGCTTTTCCTTTTTTGATGGTTTCTGTTCTTCCTCTTTTGCCTCTTCCTCCTCAGCTTCCTCTTCGGTCGCTTCCTCCTCGGGCTCAGCCGGAGTTTCCTCCTCAACCTGAGTTTGTTCAAATGTGTCGATCCCCTCTGCGCTGCCTACCGTATCAGAACGCTTTTTAAGATAGATCCGAAGCTGCGCTTCCACTGTACCCTCCGGATACTCCACCTCCGGAAGCGGGGGAGCTTCCTCTTCTCCGTCTGCCTCCTGCGAAGCATCTTCGTCGTCCTTGCTGTCTTTCTCCGGCTTCTCGTCCGCATCTTCCTGCGTCTCATCAAGCGTCACGGAATCATCCACCTCCACCTCCATCACATCCGATGGCGGCGCGGCATAGTTAACGTCATCACGCATTTCTTCTTTCTGTGCGGTTGTCACCGTACAGCTTTCAACGATATCCTGTTCTTCGATTGACGCCGTCAGCTGGCTGATCGTCTCCAGTGAATCCGCCGTAACGGAAACCGTGAGCAGCGTTCCGGAAAGGGATGCGGATTTCACGCTCGCTCCCTGAGTCGCAATGTAATTGAGAAGTGCACCGATCCGGATCCGTTCGATCTGCTCACATTCTTCGTCGGTCATCCCGGACCAGGTATAATGTGCGTACTCCTCTGCAGTCGCATCCCCGGAGGCAAGCTCCGCCTTGCCGTTCTCCACTTCGTTCCTGAGTTCCTCAAGCTCCTCTACTGATTTCTGCAACGCCTCAAACCGGTCGATCACGCCGAACTTAGCCACCGCCAGCGCGCAAAGCACCAACCCCGCTGCAATGGTTGCAGCGGCTGCGGGATGCAGTCGTTTCTCTCCGACATGCGCAAAGTTGATGGTATATTTCTTCCCGTATAAAAATGGACTTTCCGAAAAAAACGACTGTCTGGAAAGACTTTCCGGCGCTGCAACAAGGAGCTTCAGACCCGATGCGGCCGCAATCAGTCTTATCCTCTCCATCCTGGATGAAGGAACTGCCGCCGTCACGAGATCCATCGTCGTCGGGATTTCCGGCACTACCGGTTCTTCTGCCGGCTCGGCTTTCACCGGTCCCTGATCCTGAGGCTCTTCCATGGGCACCGCTTCTTCGGGCGCATGTATCTCCTGAGATATCTCCGGTTCTTCTTCCTCGATATGCGCATAGTCGAAAAGAAGACCTTTCAGTCCCTCTTTAAAATCCTGACGGAATTCCGCCGGAATATTATAACGGATCTGTTTTTCCGGCATGATCGGGATCGTGATGCTGCGGATCGTCGACTCCTCTTCCGGAACGATAAACGCGGCCCTGCGGCAGCGGATCTTGTTCTGCCGGAGCGCCTTTTTGATCCGTTTCCCGACCTGCTCGGGCGGAAGAATCTCTCCCTCTGTCTCTGTCTCATCTTCCTCGTAAAACGGGACGAAGAGAGTCTGCTGTTCTTCCTCGCCGATCATCTCGGCAATACGAATGCCGTCCGTCTCTTCCTTAAAACAAAGCAGTGTTTTCGGTTTCTTTTTCCGGATCTTCTTCTCTTTCTCCGGAATCGGAATCGCTTCCGTCACAGAATCTTCCGGCTCAGATTCTTCCATGAAAGATTCCTCAAGAGAATCCTCTATAAGGATCTCCTCTTCAAGAATCTCCTCTTCAGGAATCTCCTCTTCAAGAGTCTCCTCTTCAGGAGTCTCCTCTTCAGGAATCTCCTCTTCTGGAATCTCCTTTTCCAAAAGCTCTTCTTCAGGCCCCTCCTCAAGATCTTCCCGAAGTTCTGTCTCCGGGTCTTCGCCAGATTCTTCTTCAGGTTCTTCTTCAGATTCTTCGACAGATTCTTCTTCGGATTTTTCTTCCAGTTCCTCTTCGAATTCCTCTTCCAGTTCCTCCGGATCCCGTTTAAATTTTATCTTTGGTAATATCAACATGATCTCTCCCTGTTACAACACAGCCCGGTATATCCCGAACATCGAAAAGAATACGGACACCACCGTAAAACCGGCTGTAAGAAGTATCAAAACAATCAATATTGCAGAGAGCAGGGAAACCTCTTTCCGCGTCACTCTCTCAAGCTCCGCATCGTAGTATCCCGCAGAAGCGGATAGCGCTTCCGTCGTCCCTCCCCGGTCCTGCTCGTCTATTTCGCCGAGAAGATCGGCAACTGATTCCGGCAGGAAATCCGCCTCCTCAAAAGAAGCAAGGAATGATACCCCCTCCTCCTGTTTTTCACGGATCTTTAAAAGCCCTGCCCGGGCGCTCCTGTTCGTCATCAGCTCTGCCGAAAGGCCGGTCGCTTCTGCCAGCGTTTTTCCGTTTTGAAACAGGAGCCTTAAGCTGTCAAAAAGCAGGCTTGCCACCGAAAGCCTCTCCGCCTTTCCCGTCCATGGCAGCAGAAGACGAAGCCGTCCAAGCAGCAGATCTCCTTTTTCCGTTAAACGCATGATCAGGAAGACAAGGATCACTGCAGCAATGACAATCACTATGATCAGCCAGCTCTGGCGTACAAACGAAGATACAGCAGACAATGCCCTGATAAGCACCGGCACATTCTTTCCGAGATCTCGGTATACCGCGAGAAAAGCCGGAACCGCCGTCAGCATCAGGATCACAAAAAACGCAACGGCACTGAGCAGCACAAACAACGGATAGAAAAGCGCCGTCCTTTTTTTGTCCTCAAGCATCGCGTGCTTTTCAAAAAAGTCTCTGCATTTTCCAAACGCCCCCTTAAGGTCGCTTTCCTTTTCTCCCGTACTCAGGATTTCATAAACTGCCTCCGGAAACCTGTTGCCGGCACTTTCCCTAAGCGCTTCGACAAAATCCTTCCCGTTTGAAAGCTCATTCTGCGTCAGGACAAGGATGCGCCTTAAACTCCGGTCTCCCGTTTCCTCCGAAAGAAGCCTCACTGCCGCTTCAACGGCAACTCCGGCCCCAAGAAGGGATTCAAACCCCTGACACATCTCGATGAACGGGCGCATGTATGCCCTGCCCCTGCCCGGAGCGAACGTTCCGGTCAGAGAGAAAACGCCTCTGCGTTCCCGGATCGAAACAACGATCTCATATTTTTCACGAAGCTGCGCCGCAGCCTCGTTCTCGTCCTCCGCAACGATCGTTCCGTAAGAGGGATTTCCTTCCGCCGTCCTCGCTGCATACTGATAGGTTCGCATTACTTGCCTCATGTAAACAGAATTCGCCACAATATCCGTTATATTTTACCATTCATCCTGTCGTTTTTCAAGAAGCTGGTATTATGAAAGAGTACAAAAAAAGAAGTGCCGCGATGCGGCACCTCTTTCTGAATCACTATTTATTCTTCCTCTTTAAAGAACTCCACCTGCGTCAGCAGATCATTCGAAACATCCTTCAGCATGTCGGCCGCAGAGGAAAGTGTTGCCACCGTAGCGGAAAGCTCCTGCATGGATGCGGAGGTTTCTTCCGTAGAAGCCGCGTTCTGTTCGGAGATGGCGGAAAGAGAATCCATCGCATCCACAACGACCAGCTTCGAATCGTTGCAGGCATCCGCACTCTGCGTGATAGACTGGATTCCTGAAATCGTCTCTCCGATCTGGGCGATCAGTCCGTCGATACTCTGCACGGAAGAATTCAGGATCTCTCTCTGCTCGTCTGTTGCTTTCCGGACTTCCTCCGCTTTCTTCACGGCACCCTGGGACTCCAGAAGAAGGACATCCATCTCTGCCTTGATCTCGGAAGCGGATTTTGCGGAATCGTCCGCAAGCTGTCCGATCTCTTCTGCAACGACTGCGAAACCGCGTCCTGCTTCGCCGGCTCTTGCCGCTTCGATCGAGGCGTTGAGCGCAAGGAGGTTTGTCTGGGATGCAATGGAGCTGATCGCCTCCACCTTGCTGTTGATGTTTTCAACTGCCTTGCTGGTCGCGCCGATCTTCTCATAGATCTCATCTACTGCCTGCACCATCTCCTCTGAAGAAACCTTCAGCCTGTCAAGCTGCGCCGCACTCTCTTTGCTCTCTGCGCTCATGGAATTTGCGGATTCCTCAAGCTGCGTGGAATTATTGGTCACGCTCTGGATATTGTCGCTGATCTGGTTCGTGTTGTTTGTCGCATTCTGGATCTCTTCCGCCTGCTGGGTCGCACCGCTGGCAATATCCTGTACTGCGTTCGATACATCATCTGCTGTATGCGAAATCTGATTCGTGGTTTCGGCAAGTTCTTCCGAAGAATTGCTGACCGAAGTCGCCGACTGCTTGATATTCGAAACGATCCCCGACAGCCGGTCTATTACGGAGTTGGTCGCACGCACCATCTCGCCGATCTCATCCTTCCGGTTGTCATACCCTTCGATCTTGCGGAACCGCCCGTTTGAAAGCTTATCCAGAGTATCGTTGATAACGAAGATCGGATTCGTAAAGGATCTTGCCGTCCCGAATGCTACGAGTATCGCCACAACAAGCGCCGCCGCGCCGACAAGGATCAGGATCAGTACCATCTGCATCGTCGAAGCCATGGTAACAGACTTCGAACGGCAGGACGCCACTACCCATCCGGTCTTCGGTTCTCTTATCCAGGAGATCATCCAGGTTGTTTTTCCCTCTTTCTTCACATAATTGCCAGACGCCTGCTCTCCTCGGGAGTCCGTGTAAAACTGTTCCGTCGAAGCATCTTCCTGAGTCTCCGCTGTCATTTCATACGACGAATTTGCGATCACGGCACCCGTACGGTCAACGACAATGATCTCCTGCTGCGCTTCAATGACCTCTTTTGCCACCATCTCATGCAGCACGGAAAGATCATAATTTCTCTGGATGATACCGATGACCGCAGAGCCGTCCAGATTATAGATCGGCGCAGCAAAAGTCGTGATCAGGGAGCCGTTTGATTTACTGACCTGCATATCGGAAACAAAGACTGTTCCACTGATCGCTTTCTGAAAATACTCACGCTCGGATACGTCCACAAGGTCACCCTTGCTCTTGACAAGCTGCATGCCATCTGCACCGGAGATCGCTATGACATTTCCGTCTCCGATCGTCGCATCCGCATTCTGGATGGATATGAGAACCGCCGCCGCAAGCTCCTCATTCGTCGGGTCCTCAACATAGGCAGACACCTCCGAAGAATTGCCCAGTGTCTGGATCGCAGTCATACTCGTGTCCAGAATATCCGTGAGATCCTTTTCCACGGATGCCGCCTGAACGTTGTTCATTTCCACAATGTTCTTCGAACCCATGCTCACCGTATTCAGCGCGCTGAACACGATAGCTGTTGCAAGCGGAACCGCTACCAGAACCGCCATGATAATGATCAGTCTCGTCTTGATGCTGTCTTTTGCACTTACTTTTCCGGCACCTTTTTTACTGGTGTTTACCGCCGGACCCTTTTCCTGTGTTGCCATTTCTTTTTCCCCCTGTTTCTTCTTAAACCCAAAAAATCCGCCCGCATTATCCGGCGAACTCTTCCGAATATTACTGTATCATAACGGTTTGCCCAGTGTCAACGAGCATTGCTGTTCATCTTCATCTTCACTCCGTATCAATTTTATGCTGTTTCTTCAAAACAGCATAGGTTCGCTCCAGCAGTCCGATATTGAGCAGTGCAAATACCAGCAGATAAAATGGCATGATCCCGATACCGATATTCTGCTGGAGGATCCCGAAGATCATCGGCATAAAGGTGCTGCCCACATACGCCGATGCCATCTGAAGGCCGATCACCGCCGCGCTGTACTTCTTCCCGAAGTTTGCAGGCGCCATATGCTGAATCGCCGGATACACAGGACCCATGCCAGTCCCTATGACTACAAACCCGATCGCCGCCGGCAGATAATGCTGTATTGGCAGCATGACCATAACAATCCCGATTAGTTCTATTGCAATTCCGATCCTGATGAGACGCCTGTCGCCCAACTTATTTGAAATGAAACCCGAGATCAGTCTGCCAAGCATCAGTCCGCCGAATATAAGTGATCCGAACGTTGCGATCATGCTGTCGGAGAGCCCCTCTTTTACGCCCGCAAAATAACTTGACGTCCAGATAAAGCAGGTCACCTCACCCGAGCAATACGCGAAAAACGCGATCAGTGTCAACACCACGCCGGGCACCTTTACCGCCTCCCGGATGCCGGCCACCGGTTCTTCCGCCTCTTCTTTCTTTTCTTCGTTTTTCTTCCACAGCGGAAGTGACAGGATGCATACAAGAAGAATTCCGATCTGGATATACGCGGTCCAGCGGTACCCCTCGTTCCACCTTGCCCTGCTGAGCGCCAGTGCCATAATGTTCGGACTGATCACCGCGCCCACGCCGTAAAAACAATGCAGGAAATTCATCACCGACGACGAATAATTGCTTGCAACATAATGGTTCACGGATGCGTCGATCGCGCCGGCTCCAAGGCCATAAGGCACTACAAAAAGAAACAGCATCCAGTAGGATGTGGAAAAAGAAAAGCCGAGAAGCCCGAGGATCGTCAGCATGATAGAAACGATCACGATCCACTTCGTATGAAATCTTCTGATCATCCGGGGGCTGACAAGCGCAGATATGATCGTCATAAATGAGATCGCCATGGAAACATATCCGGCGTATGAAGAAGGCACGTCAAACGCTGCCTGCATCGTCGGCCATCCGGATCCGAGAAGTGAATCCGGGAGACCGAGGCTGATAAAGATCAGATAAATCACAGCCAGCAGCAAAGAATACATCGGCTTTTTACTCCGTTACACCCGTTTTCTGAGCGTCTTAAAAAGCTTTACCACATAGAACACAAACAGAACCGACGCAAACACGATCCCGACCGGGTACCCAATGGATGCGCTGAGGCGGAACCCTTCATTCGCCATCAGAATATACGTCACACTGACGGCAGACATGAACGCAGCCGGAAGCGCGGTAAGGAGCGAACCGAACCGGTAATGACATTCTTTCAGAAGATATGCTGTCGCCGTCCATAATGCCACCATCGCAAGCGTCTGGTTTGCCCAGGAAAAATATCTCCAAAGCACATCGAAATCCATTCTGGTAAGGACCGCTCCTGCTGCCAGAAGAGGGATCGTTATGACCAGTCGGTTTTTTATCTTTTTCTGGTCCAGATGAAAGATCTCCGAGAGAATAAGCCGGGCGCTCCGGAATGCAGTGTCTCCGGATGTGATCGGACAAATCACAACCCCGATGACAGCAAGAACCCCTCCCACGCTGCCGAGCATGGTCTTGCAGATTTCATACACAGTACCAGACTGCCCGAGGTTTGAGAGCGCATCACTGAGCATCTCCGTCGTTCCGTAAAATGCAACACCGGCCGCAGCCCATACCAACGCAATGACTGCCTCCGCGATCATGGCTCCGTAAAAAACAGGTCTTCCCGTTTTCTCTTTTGTGATGCATTTTGCGATCATTGGAGACTGGGTGGAATGAAAACCGGATATGGCACCGCATGCCACGGTAATAAACATAAACGGCCAGACGGGCAGATCCTTGGGATGAAAATTATTCAGCTGAATTTCCGGGATGGTATAGCCGCCTGCGATAATGCCGCCGAGGACACTTACCGCCATGATGATCAGAATGATCCCGAATATCGGATACAGCCTGCCGATCAGCTTGTCGATCGGCATCAGCGTTGCAAGAAGGTAATAGAGAAGGATCACGATCACCCAGAAATTTCCGGACATTTTGTCCGGGGTAAGATCCGCAAGAAGTGCCGCAGGACTGTTGACAAATACCGTCCCCGTCAAAAGGAGCAGGAGGACGGAAAAAATACGCATACCCCACCTGATGATGTTTCCCAGATATTTACCGGACATTTCCGCGATAGATGCGCCATTGTTTCTGCAGGAGATCATCCCGCACATATAATCATGGACAGCTCCTCCCAGAATGGATCCGAGGATGATCCAAAGGAACACGACCGGTCCGAAGCACGCTCCCATCAGCGCCCCGAAGATCGGCCCTGTTCCGGCGATGTTGAGAAGCTGCACCAGGAACGCCTTCCACGGCTTCATCGGTACATGGTCCACGCCGTCATTGATCGCAACGGCAGGTGTCTTCCTGTCATCCGGCGCGAAGATTTTTTCCGTAACTCTGCTGTACACAAGATAGCCGACCAGAAGTACGGCAAGTGAGATCACTAACGAGATCATTTCCTTCACACTCCTTTATCGTGTCTCAAGTCTTCTGTATTCCTACTGCGTAGTGGCCATATGATAAACCACGTAAATACTCGGCAGTGTGATGATGATCGTATTACGGATCATACGGAACCGGTGCTTTTTCCATTCCTTCTCCGTAAGCTCTCTTTGTTTCGGGATCTTCATCAGACTGAGGATAAAGACCGCCGACAGGCAGATAAAATAAGCGTTGATCGCAAACAGATACGCTGCTCCGGCAAGCATACGCCACTCGCCGTTCGCAATGGAATACCCGCAGGTACAAAGAGGAGGCATAAGCGCCGTCGCGATCGCTACACCGGGGATAATGTTGTTTACCTTGTCAGCTCTCGTCTGCCCGATGATCCCGGCAAGCCCGCCGAAAAATGCGATGATCACATCAAAAAAAGACGGGTGCGTCCTTGCGAGAAGTTCAGCTGTAGGTTCCTTGATCGGCGAAAGAAGAAAGTAGATCGTGGATGCCCCGACACTATAGATAATCTGCATCAAAAATCCGATCAGGTGTTTTCGAAGAAGCGCATAATCTGCAGACACACTGGCGTATGCGGCGGCCAGAATGCTCCCCATCAGAGGGGAGATCAGCATCGCGCCGATGATCACGGCTGTGGATCCGGTGTTTAAGCCCACGGACGCGACGACCATGGCGCACACAAGGACACACATGTTTGTTCCGGTGATCTTGCCTGCGTCAAGGAGTCTGAACCGGATCTCCTCATTGGTGGCCTTGTCTTCCTTCAGGGAAAACATCTTTTTTACGGATTCTACCAGGGATTCTGTTTTTTCTGTCACTTTATTCATAACCGGCTCCTTTGCTTCTGCTACGAGGATTCTGTTTTATCAGCGGCGTACATACCTGCAAAAAGAAAAGACAACACCCTCATGCTCCATTGGGCTGCCCGTTTCCTTAAGGATCCAGTCCGGATCCGCATCCAGATCCGGAAAGAACGTGTCCGCGTCACGCACTGCCTCCACCTTTGTCACGAGTGCTTCTTCGCATCGGCCGAGGAAAGCATGATAGATCTGCGCTCCACCGATCAGGAAAACCTTTTTCCCCACATGCTGTTCTAACACGCGGTCAAGATCCCCTTCTTTGTTTGCCACGATCACACCCTCCGGATGAAAGGACGGATCACGTGACAGCACAATATTCACACGATTCGGAAGCGGCTGCTGCTTCGGAAAACTCTCAAAGGTTTTCCTGCCCATCACGACCACGCCGCCCGTTGTTGTTTCACGGAAAAATCTCTGATCCGCCGGGATACGGAACAAAAGCCGGTTACCGTTTCCGATGCCCCAGTTCTGGTCCACTGCAACGATAGCTGTCATATATTTCGACCTCCTTTTGGTAAAACCACAAAGGATGATGACAATTTTCCGCTTGCCTTTCCTTCGCTTCGCTCAGACGGACAGCGCGGAGTATTATCATCATCCTTTGCATAGCCGCCTCAAATGGCGATCGGAATATCTTTGATCTGCGGACCGGTGACATAGTTATCAAGCCGGACATCATCCTTCGTAAACTCATAGAAGGAAGTCTTTTCCGGATTCAGCCAGAAATCCGGTGCCGGATGAGTCTCTCTTCCGATCAGCTCTTTTATCAGCGGTACATGCCGGTCATAGATGTGCGCGTCCGCGATCACGTGCACGAGAATACCGGGAACCATATCGCACTCTCTCGACAGCATATGCATCAGCACCGCATACTGGCAGACATTCCAGTTGTTCGCTGCAAGGATGTCCTGCGAGCGCTGGTTCAGCACCGCATTCAGCGTCAGCTTTTCATCTCCCTTTCGCTGCGTCACATTAAAGGTCATACTGTAGGCACAGGGGTACAGGTGCATCTCCGCCAGGTCCTGCTGCACATAGATATTCGTCATGATCCGGCGGCTGAACGGGTTATTCTTCAGATCATAGATCACACGGTCAACCTGGTCCATAAAATACCCTTCTCCGACCTTTCCGGCATGCGCATGCATATTCTCTCCGAACGCCGCAAAAAGCCCCTCTTCCGTCACGTCGCGGTAGAAATGCCTTACCTGCATCTGATAGCCGTAAGCCTTTCCGATGGAGCCGTTCTCATCCGCCCATTCGTCCCAGATGTGCGCTTCCATATCGTGAATGTTGTTCGATTTTTTCTGCCAGATCCAGAGCAGCTCGTCCGTACAGCTTTTGATCGCCGTCTTACGGAGCGTGATCGCAGGAAACTCTTTCCGGAGATCGTAGCGGTTTACCACCCCGAACTGTTTGATCGTATAAGCGCTCGTCCCGTCTTCCCAATGCGGGCGCACCCGCTCTCCTTCTGTACTGCTGCCATTCTCCAGAACATCACGGCACATTTCGATAAAGATCTGATCTGCAAGGCTCATTTTAAGGCCCCTCCTTTTTGGGGTGCATCGTTTTCATCAATCGCTTTTCCGATATCATGTCTCATATATTTGCCCTGATAGTCGATCCATTCCGTCGCATGATACGCATTCGCTCTTGCTTCCACCAGGGTCGCACCGGTCGCAGTTACGCCGAGCACACGTCCGCCATTCGTGACAAACTCTCCCGCTGCGTTTTTTGCGGTTCCCGCATGAAAGCAATAATATCCGTTCTTCTCCTCAAACGCATCCAGACCGTGGATCGGAAATCCTTTCTCGTAAGCAACCGGATAGCCATCCGAAGCAAGAACAACGCAGACCGCCGCATTGTCTTCAAAATCCAGCTCTACCTGATCGAGTGTTCCGTCGATGCAGGCCGTAAAGACATCCACGATATCGTTCTTCATCCGTGGCAGTACTACCTGCGCCTCCGGATCTCCGAAGCGTGCATTGTATTCGAGCACCTTCGGCCCGTCTTCTGTCAGCATCAGGCCGAAAAAGATCACTCCCTTGAAAGGTCTCCCTTCCGATGCCATCGCATCTACCGTCGGCTGATAGATGTTTTGCCTGCAGAAAGCATCCACCTCTGCCGTATAAAAAGGACTCGGCGAAAACGTGCCCATGCCTCCGGTATTTAAGCCCTGATCCCCATCCTTTGCTCTCTTATGATCCTGCGCCGAACTCATGATCCGGATGGTCTTTCCGTCAGTAAAAGTCAGAACGGAAACCTCACGGCCGGTCATGAATTCCTCAATGACCATATGGTCTCCGGCAGAACCGAATTTTTTATCCTGCATGATCTCCTTAACGCCGGCCTTCGCCTCCTTCTGATCCATGCAGATCAAAACACCTTTTCCGAGCGCAAGACCGTCTGCCTTAAGAACGATCGGGAAACGTGCCGTTTCCAGATAACGCAATGCTTTCTCTGGATCATCAAACGTCTCATAGGCAGCCGTCGGAATCCCGTACTTCTTCATCAGATCCTTGGAAAACGCCTTTGATCCCTCCAGGATCGCCGCATTTTTCCGCGGTCCGAATACACGAAGACCCTCTGCCTCAAATGCATCCACAATGCCCCCCACGAGCGGATCGTCCATCCCGATCACGGTCAGGTCGATCTCCTTCTCTTTCGCAAAAGCCGTCAGCTTCTCAAACTCCATCGCTCCGATGGGTACACATTCAGCGATCTCACCGATCCCGGCATTTCCGGGCGCACAGTAGATCTTATCAACGCGATGGCTCTTCCTTACGCTCTCCGCGATCGCATGCTCTCTTCCGCCGCTTCCTACGATCAATACTTTCATGTTTTCTCTCCTAAAACGATTGCTGTTCTTTTCCTAAACCGGGGGCTCATATTCACCGTTTGCGATCATATCGATAGCCTTTGGCAGGATCACCCATTCCGCCTGCTCCATAACACGCCTTTGAAGCACTTCCGGTGTATCTCCCGGCAGCACCTCAACTGCCTTCTGAAGCAGGATCGGTCCGGTATCCGTTCCCTCGTCGACAAAATGCACAGTCGCCCCGGTAATTCTGACGCCTCTGGACAGCGCCGCTTCATGCACCTTCAGCCCGTAATATCCCGTTCCGCAAAAAGACGGGATCAGAGACGGATGGATATTGATGATACGGTTCCGGTATTTCCGGATGATCGTTTCCGGCAGAATACAAAGAAAACCGGCAAGCACAACGAGATCCGGCTCCGCGTTTTCAACCGCGGAAAGCAGTGCCTCGTTAAATTGCTCCCGGTTTTCAAAATCCTTCGGCGACACCACCGCATGTGAAACGTCATGCGCCTCAGCCCGCCTCAGGGCATATGCATTTGGATTATTACTGATGACGGAAACAACCTCCGCATTCCGGATGCTTCCGCTTTTGATCGAATCAAAGATCGCCTGGAGATTCGTACCTCCCCCGCTGACAAGTACTACGACTCTCAGCATAACGTGACTCCCTTGTCGCCGCTCGTCACCCTGCCGATCACAACAGCCTCATCGCCGGCGCGTTTGCAGGATCTTATCATCTGATCCGCGTCATCTTCGGATACCGCGACAACCATGCCGATGCCACAGTTAAATGTGTTGTACATCATCTGCCAGTCCACCGATCCGTCGCGCTGCATCATCAGGAAGATCGGCGGGATCTCATAGCTGTCCTTTTCAACCATCGCATGCGTCCCCTCCGGAAGCATACGCGGAATATTTTCATAAAATCCGCCGCCTGTGATATGGCTGCACCCAAGGATCCGGACGCCGTCCTCTCTGGCCGCGCGAAGCGCTTTCACGTAAATCCTTGTCGGTGTCATCAGTTCCTCGCCGAGTGTCTTTCCAAGAGATTCCTGATAGGAATTCAGCTTTGCTTCGTTCATGGTAAAGATCTTTCGGATCAGTGAAAAGCCGTTGGAATGAACTCCTGACGACCGGATCCCGACGAGAAGATTCCCGGGCTTTATCTCCTTTCCCGTGACAAGATCCTTTTCATCAACGATCCCGACGGAAAAGCCCGCGATATCATACTCCTCCTCCGGCATCATCCCGGGATGTTCCGCCGTCTCACCGCCGATCAGCGCCGCTCCGGCTTCGCTGCATCCGTCGGCTACCCCCTTTACGATGGCCGCGATCTTCTCGGGGATGTTTTTGCCGCAGGCAATATAGTCCAAAAAAAACAGCGGTTCTCCGCCCGCACATGCGATATCATTCACGCACATCGCTACGCAGTCGATGCCGATCGTATCATGCTTATCAAGAATGAACGCGATCTTCAGCTTCGTCCCGACACCGTCAGTTCCTGAGATCAGCGTCGGCTTTTCCATCTTCATAAAGCGTTCCATGGAAAAAGCCCCGGAAAAACCACCGAGACCGGCAAGCACCTCCGGCCTCATGGTACGCGCAACATGCTGCTTCATTAATTCTACCGAGCGATACCCCGCTTCGATATCCACACCCGCTGTTTTATAATCCATATCTCCCTCTTTTATGCTGCACCGTTGCAGCTCTTAAGCAGAATCCTCTTTACTTCATGATAGCGCTCATCATCGTCATACACCAGATACAGATTCCTGTGATCCGCCTTTGAGTGCTTCACACCGGAAAGAACATCCTTTGCAAAATTCGGAAGTTCCAGCCAGCCGCAGGACTGGATCGGCTCCTTTTCCTGCTGCGGATCCATCAGGTGATCCTTCTTTTCGATCTTATCATTCCACTTTTCCGCGTAGGTTCCGTAAAACACATAGTCCCTGCAATCTGCCTTTAAGATCTTTCCGGCAAGGATATCTATATAGTCATCCTCACAATCCTGATTCACGATAAAGTACACTCTGGAATATTCATTGATCAGATCATAAAACTCATTTTCCAGCGGAACCCCATACAAGTTCGGCAAAATTTCCTCGTTCTTATGCAAAACTCTCACTCCTCTTACTGCCTTGTAAACGCATGTCTTTCGTTTACTATATAAAGCGTATCTGATTGCCCTCGTCTATTTTATAGCACAAGATATAGATTTTCAAGTACTAATTTTGGAGCATTCTGTCTTTCTCTTTGACCGCTTCCTTCATCTCAGCTGAATACTCCTTCAGTTTTTTAAGAAGCCCCTCATCGCCGACCGCAAGAATCTTCGCCGCCAGAATGCCGGCATTTGCTGCACCTCCGATCGCGACTGTGGCAACCGGGATCCCGGATGGCATCTGCACGATCGAATAAAGGGAATCCTTTCCGCCGAGCGCCTTCGTTTCCATCGGAACGCCGATGACCGGAAGGGGAAAGATCGCCGCGCACATCCCGGGCAGGTGTGCCGCCATTCCGGCACCCGCAATGATCACTTTTAATCCGCGTTCCTCTGCCGAATGTGCGTATTCAAAAAATTCCTCCGGCTCTCGATGCGCGGAAATGATCCGCATCTCATAAGTGATCCCGAAACGATCCAGCATCTCCGCTGCTTTTTTCATAACGGGAAGATCACTGTCGCTTCCCATAACAATTCCCACCTCAGGCATAGCTGTCCTCCTCTTTTTCCGCTCAAAGCGACTCGTTCAGTTCTTCGGTTCCCGGCACAACGAAACGACCGTCCTCAATGACGCTCTCTTCGCTTCCGTCACTTTGTACCACCCTGATATAAAGAAGTTCGTCAAACGGGATCGTGATATCCGTATGGCAGTTCAGATACGCCCTCCCGGGATCGCTTTTCCGGAGAGCGGATACCTCATTTTCCTTTGCGATGATCGCCTTCCCGTTCGGGTTGTATGTCACAAGTTCCTCCTCATGGGAATAGCACGTATCCCCCACCGCAAAATGCGGCCCGGTCTTTTCCGCGATCAGGATCGGAAGCTTTGATTCGATCTCATAGGTGCGTGCCATACGGTACGCCGTCGTATTCGTTCCGATCGCGAACTCACCGATCGGAAGCGATTCATGCTGCATCAGAATATTTTCGTAAATATACCGGCGATTCTCCTCTTCCTTATCAAAATTCCCGCAGGTATAATCAGTGATCATCCCATCCCGAAACGTCAGCTTCAGATCCTCAAACCGGAAGCCGTTTAGATACACCCTGCTGACATGGAGCACTCCTTCTGTACCGCTAAGGACCGGAGAAGTAAACACCTCACCAACCGGAATGTTCACGTCAGCAACACAGTTCTCAAAGTCGGTTTCCTTTTCGGGATCCGCTAACGTCTGAAGCACGACCGTCATATCGGTTTCGTTTGCCCCGGCACCCCTGATGCGTACCTTTTCTCCGCGATCCAGCACGTCGATCAGTTTCTGCTGCATCGTCAGGTACTTTTCGTAGTCCAGAGTATTGAGCTTCTCCGTCTCTGCAAAGATCTCCCCGAACTGCTCTCCGATAGAAGGAAGCGGAAAGGCGATGCAGGTAAAGGATCGTTCCTCCCCGATGATATATTCGTTTGTGATCCGACCCGCCTCACTCATATAGTGCCGTGTCAGCTCATTCTGCACCTCCGAATAGGCGGATGCGGATTTTTTCATAACCGGCGCAAAGTCTTCTTCCCCGAAGGTCTCCAGCACTGCCGGGCCTCCCTGAAGATTTGCTTTTTCTTTAAAAGCTTCAAACGCGCTGCGGAGCGACTCAATACGCTTACGGTTGAACTCCTTCGTCAGATAATAAGCCCGGTCATTCTTATGATCAAATAGATATTGGCGGTTCAGCGACTTCGCATAGCACCCGCGCGCGCTTTTTCCCATACCCTGAAAAGAGTTCACAGCCTCGCGGTAGATAACGCTCTGAAGCCCCAGTTCTTTGAAAATGTCGATCAGCTCCCTTACGATGCGTTCAAAGCCGACCTGGTATTCAACAGTAACGTACCGTTTCTTGGAAATATCCTTGCCCGTCATTTCAAAGCCCTTGCGATAGCCCTCCGCAATCGTCTTTGCCATCAGACGGATCTCATCCTCCGGAAGCGTGGAGAGAAAAACGGATATCTTTTCTTCGTTCTCTCCGATATATGCTCCGTAACGATAGAGGTATTCCGGTTTTGAAAGATCGCTTTCCATGACAATCTTTGTAAAGAAATCCAGGTCCGGATCAACTCTCCCCTGTACATCCCGCATGGCAAAAAGCGCGGCGTAATCATGGTAGAATGTCTCAACCGCCTCCTGAAGAAAAGCGGCCTTTACTTCCTCCCCGTCTCTCTTTGCGTTTTCAAAGATCCCATAGAGTTCCAGATACAGCTCCAGAAGAATCGTCATATCATATTTTCTGCCCTCAAAGGCATACGGGATCAGCGCGTAAAGCTCACTGGAAAGAAAGCAGAGGAGTGAAGCATATTCCTCCGGCAAAACCGAGGCAGCATAGTCCGGGTTTGCAAAGCTTTTCTGATAGTTCTCCGGCGAAAGTCCCCCAAATAGACGCTCATTCCATTCCCTGCACTCTGCCAGGGTTCGGTTTTCGATCCCGCCGGATTCTTCGAGCACCAGCAGTTCGTTTACCATTCCGATAAACGCAGCCGTCTGCCGGAAAAAAGCCCCCGCATATTTCTCATCCGTCTCTTCCGGGATTTCCCTGATGCGGTCGATCGCCAGAGTATAGCGCTCCGCCGCTTCTTCATTCTGTTCTTTATAGATCAGCCGGTACATCCTATCCTCCGTAAACAAATCCCCATACATACAGCCCTGCCCAGAGCAGACATGCGATAAGTGACATCAGCGTCCCGATCCTCGGAAGTATCGGAAAACTGTTCTCATCCCTTAACGTCGGCACAGCAAAATAGAGTGCCACGATACCGACGAGCAGAAAGAACAGCCCTCCTGAGCCGATGTACGCACTGCTCTCCCCGTGTTTTGCCGTAGACACCGCAAGGAGAATGATCAGTCCGACGAGACTGACTGCCGCAAGCACCACTCCGATCAGCGCTCTTTTCGAATGTTTTTTTTCCGTAAACTGGAGTCTGTTCATTCTCGGCATGGCTAAACTCCCATACTGTCCGTTGTGGCAGAATGTCTTAACTTCCGGATGTAATCCCGTATCCGGATGAACAAAACAAACAGCCCGTAACCGATCGCTCCGCCGATCGTATTCAGCAAAAGATCATCGATGTCACAACTCCCGACCTTTGTCACAAGCTGCAGGATCTCCACAGTAGCGCTGAACACTGCCGTAAGGAGTACCGTGATCCAGAATCTGCGGCATCTCCTCAGCACAATCGGCAGGAAAAACCCGAACGGCAGGAACCCGATCACGTTCCCGTACAGATTCCATATGACAGCATCGCTCCCTACCAGCTCTCCGTAGGTAAGATATAGCCGCACTGTTTCAAAAGGTATAAAATTGTAATGGTACTCTCCCGATACTGTTTTTCTGCCTGCTGATTCCGCAAAAAAAAGCAGATACGCAAGCAGCGCCATATATACCAGAAAAAGAACCTGTGCAATCACACGTTCCTTCTTTTTTTTATCCAATTCTTATTCTCCGTTAAATACCGTATTCACGGTAGTAAGCATCGATCCGTTCTTTGATCTCATCATCGATCAATATGCGCCCGCCGCGTTCCTGATTATAAAGATACTCCGTCACTTCACTCATCGTTACAATGGCCCGTGCCGGAAAGCCGTATTTTTCCGTAATTTCATCCAGGGCAGACTTTTCTCCCAAAAGCCCCTTTTCCTGCCGGTTCAAAGAAACCATAAGCCCCCTGATCTCCACATCTGCCTGTGCTTTCAGGATCGGGAAGGTTTCCTCTATGGATTTCCCGGAGGTGGTCACATCTTCTATGATCACCACTTTGTCGCCGTCACGAAGCGACGTGCCGAGCATGATCCCTGCATCCCCGTGGTCCTTGATCTCTTTCCGGTTGCTCGCATAGCGGACTTCTTTCCCGTACAGCTTTGCATATGCGATTACTGTCGCAACCGAAAGGGGTATCCCCTTATAAGCCGGTCCGAAAAGCACATCAAAGTCATCTCCGAAATGCTCATGGATCGCTGCCGCATAGTATCCCCCGAGACGTCCCAGTTCGCTTCCCGTTTCATATGCACCGGCGTTCATAAAAAAGGGAGATTTCCGTCCGCTTTTCAACGTAAAATCCCCGAATTTCAGCACATCGCTCTCTATCATAAAGTCGATGAATTCTTTTTTGTACTGTTCCATAATACTCTCCTCTTGAACGAACATTTACATTCTATACTGTCGAAACCGTGTACGTCAAGAGCTATGATCCGTAAACTCAAGTACCTCCCGTATATCTTCCTTTAGGCCCTCTCCTTCCTGCTCCTGACGGACATACTCGATGATCAGTTCCGCTTCGCTGGTTTCTTTCCGGATCACATCAAGCACCGTTTGAATATCGAGTGTCCCATCGTGAAGTCGGCGGTGTTCATCATGTATTCCGTCATTGTTGTGGAGATGGTATGCACGGATCTGGCCGGAAAGTTCATGGATCACCCTCGGGACATCCCACCCGTTGGCATTTGCGTGGCCGACATCGATCAGTACTTCAAACCCCTCTCTTTTGCATACGGAGACAAACTCATCCTCATCAAGAAGCATATTACCCTGTATCTTTGTTCCCGTATTTTCAATGTAAATGTGGCACCCAAACGGTTCGAACATATCCCGGAGCTCGTTATAGTTTTCCAGAGCATTCCGGAGCATCTCCTCCTTTTTGCCGGGATCCACTTTGCAGTTGTTAAGATGCATGGTGAAATGTGTACTGCCGAGGATCTTTGTATATTCCAGGGTCTTCCCCACATGATACATTGTTTCCTCATAGGCATCTGACCCTTTTTTTGCCGAATGCTCCGCACAGAAAACCGGACCGTGGAAAGAAATCCTCTGCTTTTTCAGAAAAGGTATCTCCTCCCTTAAAGCCGGTTCGAATTCAGGAAGATCAAACATCGAAAGAATCTCAAACCCGATATTCTCTCCGAACAGATCAATATAGTCGCGGATCAGATGAAACTTCTGTGCTCCGTAAACACAGGTATTAACATAAACCGGCTTCATTTCTCTACTCCCAGGGCTTCCTCCATCCAGACCGAAAAGCTCCCTGGCTTTGCGGTAAAGATAATCTCCGCACCATCATCGTTTTTGTTTTTTACCTTTGCGTAAAGTTCCTCCCCGATATCAATGAGGAGATTATCAAATTCCTTAATATCATCCGTCGTTTTCAGCATCGCTCTCTTCTCCGAGAGGGCTTCGATCGTGCCCCGCCGGACTTCCTGTTCCACATGCTTTCCGGAAAGGATCCGGAAGGAAACACTGCAAGGCTTCGGAAGCGCGGTAAGCGGTTCCTGTTTGATCGTAAGAAAACGGTCATAAGGTGCCCCGATGCCCGTTATCTCGGAGATCACAATCTCCTCTTTTACACCCTTCGGCGTTACCGGAAATTCATGAGCAACGGTCAGCTCGGCCAGAACCGCCTCGCGGGTGGACGGCGAGATCAGGATCTGCCCGTCTGTAGTGTAGCTTTCGACCCGGCCGGCAAGATTGACATTTGCTCCCATAACACCATACTTGGTACGGCGATCCGACCCGATGTTTCCGATAACCACCTCTCCCGTATTGATACCGATGCCCATGGCAAAAGGCTCAAAACCGTTCGCCTCATTCCACCGGTTGATATCATCCATCCGGCTCTGCATCCCGACAGCACAGGCCACCGCATCCGATGCATGATTCTCTGCCTCGATCGGAGCCCCGAAGATCACAAACAGTCCGTCCCCGAGAAACTCAACCAAAGTTCCCTTATACTGGCTGATCTCCTCATACATCTCCTGAAAATAATGGTTCAGCGCGCGCGTCAGGTCCTGCGGGTTCATGCGCTCGCACATTGCCGTAAAGCCCCTGAGATCGCTCATCATGATCGTTACGACCGCCTTCTTTCCGCCAAGCTCAAGTCCGTGCGGCGTTTCCAGGATCTGCTTTACGATATCATCCGAAAGGTATCTTCCAAAAGTGGACTTAAGAAGCTTGTTCCGGATCTCCAGCTGCTGATTCAGCTTCTGGATCCGCTTCATGGCCTTTACCGCATCCCGAAGTTCATCGATCTCGGTCAGATCACTGATCACCGCGATCACACCGACCTTTTTCCCTTTTTCCTTCTGAAAAGATGTGATGAGCCGAAGCTGCTTTACGATGTCCCCCGTATAATAGGAAACGTAGTTCACATGCCGCTGGTCTGCCTCATAAACCGCATCAAGGATCGCCTGTACAAACGCATCATTTTCCGCCCGGTCAAAAAAGCAGCGCGAAAAGGAATTACCCTTCAGCTCTTCCTCTGTTTTTCCGAGGATCTGTAGCGCAGCGGGATTCACCAGTTCGATCTTCCCGGTCATGCCAAGGACGATAACTCCGTCTGACATATCGGACACGATACTGTCCTGTATTACTTCACTTTTTTTGATGGTGTCCGGCATGGGCTCTCTCTCCTGCAGCGTAGATCATTAATGTCTTACCAGCGGTTCAGCGCTTTTGCCTGCGCACTGTATAACGCCTGGAGTCCCTTATAGTCGGAATCCAGCTCTCTTTTTTCATCCTCCGCAACGATCATGGCATGAAGCGTTTTACATGCCTTGATATAGTCTTCCGTCAGCGTGCGGAGACGCATGGAAAGATGCTGAAGAAGCATCTTTGTCTGATACGGATTTCTTTCGATGATGGCGTCCAGATCCTTCTCATAGATGATATCCACCTCGGTCTCATCCGTCATGGAAACGGCTGTTGCCGAACGCGGAAGTTTCTCGATGAGGCCCATTTCTCCAAAAAGGCTGCCGCCCATAATGTCCGTGATCTTTTTCTCTTCCGGTTTCCCGTAATTCGCCAGGATCCGTACCAGACCGATAGAAAGGAAATACATGCAGTCTCCGATCTCACCTTCCCGGAAAATGACTTCGCCCTTTTTATATATCTGGGAGACCGTAACTTTTTCACCGTTCATTTTGGCATCCGAGTGGATGCGCGTCTGTTCCGCACTTTCCTTATCGTCGGGCTCTGCTGTCTTTGCGATCTTAAGGAACTTCTGGATCTTCGAAAGGAAGCCCTCTCCGCGTGCGGCCGCATTTCCGCTGGTCTGCTCCACCTTGTAGATGGATCCGCATACGTCATTAAAGTCCTCGGTCAGTTCGCGAAGCCGGTGGCTTAAATGAGCAAGGATCCTCTTTACCTTTTCGGGATCATCCCTGAAATATGCCTCTGCTTCCTCAGCGTTGATCTCGTCCGCCACAAGGTCCTCCTCCGCGATCACGGTCGCAGATCTCGCGTACGTATCAATCAGAGCCATCTCGCCGAACATTGCTCCCGCCGTGAGGTCCGTCAGTTTTTTCTCCTCACCGTCCGTATAGCGAACGTAGACGCCTGCTTTCCCGTCGATGAGTTCGTACATCGCGTTGCCGAAATCACCCTGATGAAATATCTCGGTTCCTTTTTTAAATTCTTTTACTGCCATAACTTACCATCCTACCTGTTTAATATTTTTCTTGCTTCCTCATAAGCCCTGCGGTTTCCGCAGATCACGGAACTGTTGTCGCAAAGGCTCATCGCGCTTCCATCCATCTGCGTCATGATGCCGCCGGCTTCTTCCACGATCACGATCGCCGCCGCATAATCATAAGGCTTCAGAACATACTGAATATAACATGTATTTGCGCCGGAAGCAACTCTCGCAAGTCCGATGGAGGCACTTCCTCCCTCTCTTGTTGCAAGCGCCTTCCGGAAGAAGATCTTGACATTCTCAAAAAGGCGGTCTATCAGTTCTCCTTCTCCCTCATTATACCTGGTTGCATCAAATGCAACGATCCCGTCCTCGATGGAACGGTCTGAAAGGGACATCTTCTTGCCGTTTAAAAAAGCGCCCTTCCCACGGATGCCGGTATACATCTGATCCGTGAAAGGATCATAGATGAAACCGGCGATCATTTCGCCCTGAAAAGCAAGACCGCAGGATACGCAGCTGTGCCCGTAGCCGAACATAAAGTTAGTTGTGCCGTCTATGGGATCGAGGTAGAATACATAATCCGTCGTAACCTCTTTGGTGCTTCCCTCCGTTTCCTCCTCGCCGTAAAAAGAAGCCTCCGGAAGAACCACCGAAAGCTCCGCGATCAGAAATTTCTGAATCTCGATATCCATATCCGTGCAGAAATTCGCATTTCCCACCTTCGCATGTACGATCTCATCCGATCCGGTAACAGCTTTCATCTTTTCTCCGGCCTTACGGACGATCGCCTCCATCTTCTGATAATCCAGATCACCTCTCATGTTTCTGACAACTCCTTCATTTTTTTATACAGATTTTTCTCATTCGGAAGCATCTGCCATTTCCCGTAAGTTTTAAGAAGCGTTTCCGCGCCTTTCGCAAGTGCTTCCTTTGACATGTAGGAAAGAAACGGCATCAGTTCCGCCTCCACCGCACGCTTCATCAGATCCGTCGTCGCGTTTGAGTTCTTCGGCTTCGGCTCCAGCATAATGCGCGACAGTTCATCAGCCGCCTCCGCCGCCTCCTCCCCGGGTTTTTCCTCCATCGCAGCAAGAAGCAGCTGAAGCTTTCCCTGCAGCTCCTTATAAAATTCGTCAGACATTCTCTCGCGGTCCGTCGTCACAAAACCGCCTGCAATCCAGTGAGCAAAGGCATCTTTTCCTTTTCCGGATCGTTTTTTCCCTTTAGCGCCGAGTGAGCGCACTTTATCCGTGTAGTCGGCATAAAGTGCGCTCACTCCCTTTACCATTTCAAGCATGGTTACATCACTCACAGTGTATTCTTTGCTCCCTCGGTTGCTTTCCGGATCGCCTCGGCATACGCCTCTCCGCTGCGGAACTTCTCCTGGTGAAGAATGAAATCCTTACCGGCCAGGATGTTCACACGTTCTGCAAGCAGACGTTTTTTCTCATCGCTGATCCCGGTCACGTCAACTACGTTCGCCATACCGATCGTACGACGGTGAAGCTCTGTTCCCGCGAATCCGGCGGTATCTGAAAGGATCTTATCCAGATACCAGTCTTTGAATCCGTCCACCTTTGCCATCGGCTCTGTCACCGCTTTATCAAAGGTATCCCTGAACTTCCTGATGAACAGATCCATTGTATCACGGATCGCGTCCACGCACCAGTCACAGAATGCCGTGTCGTCTGTTGAAAGACCGTTGTCATACGCAAAGATCATATTTGCAACGACGTTGCCGACATCATAACCCATCGGCGCAAAGGTTCCGAACTCGCAGTCAAAGACTTTGAGATCTTTGTCATTGATGAAGATCGATCCGGTATGAAGGTCTCCATGGAGCAGCGCCTCCGCATCCGTCATGAAACGGAATTTGAGCTTGCTGACCGCAAAATGAAGATCCTTGTCACCGTACAGCTCCTTCTCGATGAAAGCACGGTTCGGTTCGAAGATGTTGTTGCGTTCCGCCCCGAGATAAGGCTCCATCAGCACCAGTTTTTCCGTAATGTCATCCAGATCCGGTGTGATGAACTTTCTCGTCAGTTCCTTTTTCTCGCGGTGATCCATGACCACATCGCTCGTAAGCAACAGAGTATTCACCATGAAGGTCGAAATATTTTCCGCAAAATGCGGGTAGGTCTTGTGCTGCAGCATTGCATCACGCATCACGAGATAATCGCTGCAGTCCTCCATCCCGCACGCGCTCATCGTCGTATCGAAGAAATAGATGTGCGGAACCATGCCCGGCGCCAGCTTCTCTTCGATCTGCAGGATCTCGGATTCCTGACGGTTCCGGTCCAGCGTAGCCGTCATATCCTCGGAAATACGAAGCGTATCTCCCGCCTGTTTGATATAGAGGCGGTTTCCTTTCCCGTCCGTCACGCGGCAGACATGGTTCAGATTGCCGTGTGATCCCGGTATCTCCGCCTTCATTGTCGCATGATCCCAGGCAATCTTGTTCTCACCGATGCCGTCCGTCATTTTGAGGGTATACTCAATGACCACCTTTTCGGTACCGACGGGATCATCCTCATTGATCATTAAAAAATATTTGGAAAAATCTGACATGATCTCCTCCTGCTACTGTTTATCCACGAATTTCTCTACGGGTTTGATCCCCATCTTTTCAAAGGATTCTTTGAACGGTGCCGTAGCAATACCTTTCTCCGTAATGATCCCGGTCACAAGGCTTCCGTCCGTTACGTCAAATGACGGATTCACAACGCCGACTCCCTCCGGGGCCATGCGTTTTGCGTACCACATCTCGGTCACCTCTTCGGGGCTTCTCTGCTCGATAAAGATCTCATCCCCGGATGCCACGGTCATATCGATCGTGGAAGACGGTGCGCAGACATAGAACGGGATCCCGTAATGCTTTGCCATGATGGCTACGCCGCTTGTTCCGATCTTGTTCGCAAAGTCCCCGTTTGCAGCCACGCGGTCGCATCCCACAAAGATGATGTCAATCTTTCCGGATTTCATCGTATAGCTTGCCATATTGTCGCACTGCACGTAGGTATCTACTCCGGCGGCCTGCATCTCATATGCGGAAAGGCGTGCGCCCTGAAGGAGGGGTCTTGTCTCATCGCAGTATACGTGAAGGTCCTTCTTCGGATCCCAGCCGTTTTCAATAGCGATGTAGACCGGTGCAAGAGCCGTTCCGTACTTTGCAGTCGCAAGCGTTCCCGCGTTACAGTGCGTCATGATCCCGATGTTTTTGCCATGCTTCTCAAGGAGTTCAAAGCCGTATCCGCCGATGTTTCGGCTGATAGCGATGTCCTCCTCACGGATATCATCCGCCTCCTTGCGGAGTCTTGCCTTCATCTCCGCAACGCTTTTTCCGTCCTTTTCCGCCAGGAGGATGCTGTGCATCCGGTTCAGTGCCCAGCTGAGGTTTACGGCTGTCGGGCGGGAACTGTTGATGTACTCCATCTGTTCCTTGCACTTTGCGGTGAACGTGTCCATATCATCCGTATCCAGCTGATCTGCCAGAATATAGTAGGCATAAGCGCCGCAGACACCGATAGCCGGCGCTCCCCTGACTCTGAGCTTCTTGATTGCCTCCCAGATATCCTCTGCCTTATTCAGCGTCAGGTATTTGCATTCATTCGGCAAAAGGGTCTGATCCAGGATAATGATATCCTTGCCGTTCTCGGAAAGCAGAACGGTGTCCAGACTTAATGCATTTTCCATTTTCCTAATCCTCCTTCGTACTAGCGTATGCCGCAATCAGCGCGACGCAGAGGACAAGTCCCTTGACGGCTGGAAGTACGTAGTAAACCACGCCGCACATCGTCAGTCCGTTTTCCAGTGTTGAAATGAGAAGCGCTCCGATCGCAGTTCCGATCGCATTATATTTTTCCCGTCCGCCGACCGATCGCCCGATAAAGACCGCGGCCAGGGATGTCATCAGGTATCCGTCAGAACCGTTCACCTGCGCGGCGGAGTTTCTGGAACAGACGACGATACCCCCGACTGCGATGAAGAATGCCGCGAACATACCTGCCATGAAACGCATCTTCTTGACATTGATACCGGAAAGCTTTGCCGCCGTACGGTTGCCGCCCATCGCATACAGATAACGTCCGTATTTCGTACGCTCCAGAAGAATGAAAGCAATCGCGACGCATACCAGCATGATGATAATGAGATACGGGTTCTTTCCGATGTTCTTTTCTGCCTCGGTCCATCCCGTGGAAAGCGGGCTATTGTCACCACCCTTTAAGGCTGCTGCCCAGTCCGCGGTACTCATACCTGCGGAAACGGCACTGCCGCCCGTAAAGGCAAGCCCGAGACCCTGATGGACGAACTGCAATGCACAGGTCGCCAGCATGTCGGGGATCTTGCAGACCAGGATCAGGAACATCGTGATGAGGTACATCAGCATGGCGAATACGATGGTCAGTATTACGCAAAGCCAAAGCGGAAGGTTGAACCAGAGGAACAGCGACGCGAAAACATACGCGCAGAAAGAACCCAGGGTACCTGCCGACATATCGAATCCATCCGGCGCCATCGAGACGGTTGCGGCAAGCGCGAAGATCGTCACCGTGGACATTGCCATCAGAATGTTCATAAGATTTGCCACCGAGAAGAACGCCGTTCCTCTCAGGATTGTGAAGATGATGACGGAAACGATGAGAACCAGGACCGCCGCCCAGTTCACAAGAAGTTTTCCGACTTTACCTGTTTTAGTCATAGTAATAACCTCCCAAAAAATCAGCTCGCTGCATACGCATCGGTCGCGCCGGTAGCGTAATGCATGATTTCTTTTTCATTCGTCTTTGCGGTTTCCAGCTCCGCCATGATCCGTCCGTCAAACATGACATACATGCGGTCGGTGATGGAAAGAAGCTCCGAGTTCTCACATGTCGCATAGATGACGCAGTTCCCGGCTTTCGCTATCTCGTTGATCAGGCGGAAGATCTCATGTTTCGCGCCGACATCAACGCCCTTTGTAGGCTCGTCAAAAATGTATACATCACAGTCCGCGCCGAGCCATTTTCCGACGACCACCTTCTGCTGATTTCCTCCGGAAAGGAATGCCACCTTCTGTTTGATCGAAGGAGTTTTGATCCCCAGCTCTTCCACATATTTATCCGCGTTTTTCCCGGCAGCTCTGTCATTGACAAAGATCCCGCCGTTGCAGAATCTGGAAAGCGAAGCCGCAGCCAGATTGAAGGTCACTGTTTCCGCAACGAGGACACCTTCCTTACGGCGTTCCTCCGGAACAAGCGCAATGCGGTTCTTTACGGCATCCGTCGGGATGTTGATCTTCAGTTCTTTTCCGTTCAGAATGATCTTTCCGCTGGATTTTTTGTAGGCACCGAAAATCGTTTTGCAAAGCTCGGTTTTTCCGCCTCCGACGAGGCCGGCAAGTCCGACGATCTCTCCCTTTCGGATATAGAGGTTGATATCCTTAACCTTTCCTTCACGCTCGGTCAGGTTCTCCACAACAAAGGCTTTCTCTCCGATCTCGCAGGGCTCCTTCGGGAAGTTTTCCTCAAAGGAACGACCGAGCATCTTGTCCACGATCTCTTTGGACGTCGTGCTCTCCGTGATCGGCGTCGTGTCCACGATCTCCCCGTTTCTCATGACCGTATAACTGTCGCAGATCTGAAGTACCTCATGAATCCGGTGTGTGATAAAGATAATCGCTATATTCTGTGTTTCACGAAGGTGCCGCACAACGCGGAAAAGTTCCGCTGTCTCCGTATCGGAAAGCGGCGCCGTCGGTTCATCCAAAATCAAAAAGTTGCAGGAGTTCTGAATCGCGCGGGCGATCAGTACCATCTGTTTCTGCGCCAGCGAAAGAGATCCGCAGATCTTTTTGACATCAATGTCGATGTTCAGCTGTTTCAGAACTTCCTTTGCGTCACTTCGAAGTTTCGTATAATTCATGAAGAGCTTCCCCTTCATGTTCATGACGGTGTCATTAAACATCACATTTTCGGCAACCGTCAGATTCGGCACCAGCGCCATATCCACTTCCTGATAGACGATCTGGATGCCGAGCTTTTTCGCTGCCATCGGGTTCCGGACCTCAACAACCTTTCCATTGTAGAGAACATCTCCTGTATAAGTCGGATTGGATCCGGCAAGAACTTTCATCAAAGTCGATTTTCCTGCTCCGTTTGCCCCCATCACGGCATGGATCATGCCGGTAGTGATCTCAAAATCGATATTGGAAAGTGCCTTCACGCCCGGGAACTCGATAGACACATTCTTGGTACCGAGTGAAATTTTATCCATAGTTCCCCTCTCATCTAAAACTGTGGGGCGCCTTTTACGGGCGCCCCGTTGCTTTTGTTCTTATTACATCAATGATCCGATGCTCTGATTAATGTCCGAGAAGTTCTTTCATCCAATCGCAGGTCGGCATCCAGGAAGTGTCCTTATAGCTTTCCGGTGCAACTTCATCAAGATTCTCGATCGTGATACCGTCTTTGGAGGTAACCATTTCCTGTGTAATGATGGAGGACGGGATTTCAAGCCAGTCACCCGGGTCTGCATAGTAGCAGGATGCAGCACGGATGTCATCATACTGATCAGCAAGCTCCAGAGCTACCATACGGCAAGCAAATTCGCCGTTGCTGTTCCAGTTCGTGGTTGCGCAAGCTTTCCACTGGGAATTGGGCTCCTGCATTGCCTGAATATCCTCGTTGCTGATATCTACAGATACCATCGGGATCTGACGGTTGCCGTCCTGAAGTGCCTGGAATACGCCCTGTGCATATGCATCGTAGCAGCACCAGATACCATCGATATCGTCATCGGAGTATTTTGCCAGCGTAGCAGTCGTAACATCACGCATGGACTGTGTCGGGTTGTTGTCGTCGGTCGGAGCGATACGCTCTACGTTTTCGATCGTGCCATCATCAAGATACGGCTGATAACCAACCTGGCGGCGGTCAAACGGGCTGTTGTAGCCTGCGCCCTGCTGAACCTGAAGGATCTTCAGCGGTTTCGGTTTGTCCTTGTTCTCCGGAAGATTGATCAGGCATTCAACCAGATCAGCTGCGAATCCTGCATCCTGCTGGAAGAACTGCATAACGCCGTCAATCTTTGCAACGTTTCCGCTGTCATCCTTGAACGGAGTATCGAAGGTTACGATCTTCAGATCCGGATAACGGGAGAGAACATCGGAAAGGAATGACCATGCATATTCCTGACCGCCGTGAGAAACCATAAGTCCGTCGTAGCCAGCTGCCGCACAGGTCTCGATACGGTTCTTCCAGTCCTCTGCATTGTTGTCGCAGAAGAATGTGTCTGCTTCCATACCGAGCTTCTCAGCGGTTCCCTCGAAATTCTCTGACCACATATTAAAGATGGTGGACTGGCTCATCAGCATGATGTAAGCGATCTTCTTGCCTGCCACCGGGGAAACAGCGGAACCTGTCGTATCTGCCGCTGCCGTCTCGTCAGCTGCCGGAGCTGCTGCATCTGCTGCCGGTGCCGCTTCTTCTGCTGCTGCCGGTGCTGCTGCATCCGCTGCCGGTGCTGCTGCTGTCTGTCCGCATGCTGTCATGCCAATGACCATTGCAGCCGCAAGCATGACGGAGATAATTCTTTTTTTCATACCTTTTCCTCCCTGGTTTTGTGAAATATTGCCAAAGCACTACGCCTCGACAATAAGATACTATCACTTTTGCACAGCATTGTAAACGATAATTTTCTCGCGTTTAGTCAATTGTACCAAGGTTTATCGGTTTTCTAAACTGAATTTTACTAAACAACTAATCATATTTTAGTAAACAACTGTTTTTCGAAAATAGAATCGGAAACCCGGAACATGAAAAATCCCGTTTTCCGTGCTTTTTTAAACGCCTGTCAAAAAACGGGATTTTCTGATTTCGTTTCGAAATTTTTTTCAAAAAAAGTTATTTGCTAAACATTCAGCTTATTTTTTGATGTAATTTGCCAGTCCGAGAATCTTATAGTATCCGGCCACGGCGCCCTGATCTTCGACACCTTTGCAGCTTTCTGCATGAACGGCAGCCTTTCCGAAAACGGGCACCATGTCCTTTGTGGCAGCCTTTCCTTCTTCGGCCCCTTTCAGCGCCGCATCGATCACAGCCGTCAGATCGCCGCCTTCCGCCGCACACTTCTCAGCAGCTTCCGCCGCGGGGAGGATCGCATCATAAATCGTGCGCTGTCCTTTTTCACATTTGCCGCGCTTCTGTACCCCTGCTGCAAAGCCTTTGAGATATGCGGCAAGACCGTTTGCGTCGATCTCGGAGGCACCCTTTAATGCTTTTCCGCCTTCCATAACACCGGTCGACATCAAGAACCCCATCGTCGAGGGCACCAGAGATGCCATCTTCGTTCCGGCTTTGAAAAGAAGCTTTCCGATATCCCCCGAAACACCTTCCGCCTCCTTAAGCATAATCCCCGGTAGCTCACCGTATCCCTTGCTCATGGTAAGCCCGAGGTCTCCGTCGCCAAGCTTCGCGTCCATGTCGCAGAGCTCTTCTTTTTTTTCGATAAACAGATCGCCGACCGACTGAAACAGCTCCGGCACCTGATCAAATGTAATCTTATCCATTTTCTGCTCTCCTGCTTACTTGATTGTGATGAAAGGTGTATGCACCGGGTGATTGAGATACCCCTTCAGTTCCTCGTTCAATTTACAGATTGTGATGGATGCGCCCGCCATCTCCATAGAGGTCGCATACTCTCCGACCGTCGCCTTATATACCTTGACACCTTTTGCTTTCAAAATTTCCGTTACATCATGGCATAGGATATAAAGCTCTTCCACTGAGGTTGCTCCGAGTCCGTTGATCAATATTGCGACTTCCTCACCGGATCCGACCGGCATATCCGAAAGAAGCGTATCAAGGGATTCCTCAGCAATCTCCTTTGAAGTTTTCAGCGGTCCGTTCCAGACACCGGGTTCGCCATGGATACCCATGCCCATTGCCATCTCATTTTCACCGAGTGTAAAGTTCGGATGTCCGACCTCCGGGATCACGCAGGGCGTCAAAGCAAATCCGACGGTGCGCGTATTGTCCTTCGCCAGCTGTGCCGCTGCAAGCACTGCATCAAGATCTCCGCCTTCATCCGCCTTTGCACCCGCCGCTTTAAACATATAATAGATGCCGGCAACACCACGACGCGTCGCGGGATCTTTATGAGAGTTCACGTCGTCCGCACCAACAATGCTCTTGCAGACAATATCATCCATATCAAGGATGTCTGTTGCCATATCGAACGTCATGATATCGCCGGTATAATTTCCATAAAGGAAAAGAACGCCTGCGCCTGCCTCGACTTCTCTCGCGATATTCGCGATCTGTTCCGGAGAAGGTGACTGGAAAACACCGCCGACACCACAGCCGTCAATCAGCCCTTCGCCGACATAACCGAGGAAAAGCGGAAGGTGACCCGAGCCGCCGCCGGTAATGATCGCCACTTTCCCGTCCTTTTTCTTTGTGGTGCAGTAACAGCGCAGATCATCTGCTGCATACTTCACCATGTCCGGATTCGCTTCATAGATGCCCTTTAGCATGTCGTCCACATAGGACTCCGGCGCGTTCATGATTTTCTTCATAGTGTTGCCTCCTTTGAAATCGTATTTTACATGGCGGATTTCGAAATCCAGACCATTTATCATTCACTCTTTCCCTAGGTCATACGCCATCTTTCCGGGGATGGCAATGGAGAGAACCAGTGCGGCAAGCCATATCAGGAGCACCAATGTCGAGGGTTCGCCGCCCCTGTACAGCGCGATCAGGATATAGATAAAGGCCGCTGCCGTTTCCAGTTCCACAAGCAGCGTCATCCATTTCAGCAGAGTCCCTTTGCATTTTTTCATCCCGGCACGGACCGTTATCGGAAGCCGCCACATATCCAAAGGGATCTGGCTGCATGCAAACCGGAAACCGATGCAGATCAGCCACCCGAGCACCGGCAGAGCAACATAGACATAGCTGGACGCAAGTCCGGTGCCGGAGAGTGCCGCTACTATTTCCGAATTTTTGATCGCAAGGATCGTAAGTACAGTAAGAACGGCGAGAAGCGCAATAGATGCCACCGATACGATATGCATCGGCACCGACATCGGTATCTTCACAAGCTCGCCGTGTATTTCCGGTTTATGAAGGACCGGATCCTTTTTCTTCTTTTTTTTCACTGAAGAAGACATGTGGCTCTTCCTTTATACCGTTGCATTATGATAGATCTCCATGATCCCGGAAAGATCCGGCTTTACGGTAGACGCCTCATAGCAGGAATCTGCCATGGCAAGCTCCGAAAGCGCCCTGAAATCCTTCGGATCAACACCCTTCAGATCCGAAAGTCTCTCCGGTATTCCGACGATCTTACTCAGCTCCCTCACAAACAGGGTGACCGCTTTGACGGCGTCTTTCCCTTTCAACGCGGGAAGCCCCATCGCCGGAAGGAGTTTTTCAAATCCCGGATACATCATATCAAATTGTCCGATATATTCCAAGACAAAAGGAAGCAGGATCGCGTTGCAGACCCCGTGGGGAAGATTATAAAAGCCTCCGAGAGAATGCGCCATCGCATGCACGAGGCCGAGTCCTGAATTGGAAAACGCCTCTCCTGCCACATACTCCGCATACGCCATCATCTCTCTCGCTTTTTCGTCATTACCGTTCTCAACCGCACGCGGCAGATACTCGCGGATCACACTCACTGCCCAGAGCGCATCCTTATCTGTCAGCGGTGTCGCCTTCCAGGTCAGTGCCGCCTCGATCGCATGTGTCATCGCGTCCATTCCCGTCGCTGCCGTAAGGCCTCTTGGCATGGATGACATAAAATCCACATCATTGACCGCGATATCCACCATACAGTTTGTATCAATCATGCACATCTTGGAATGTCTTACCGTATCCGTCACTACATAAAAGCTGGTAACTTCCGACCCGGTTCCCGCTGTTGTATTAATGGCAACAACCGGTATCCCGGATCTTGCCGACTTGCCCTCGCCTTCATAATCCCGCACATCGCCGCCGTTCGCGAGCACGATGCTGACAGCTTTGCAGGTATCGATCGCAGAGCCTCCGCCGACTGCTACAAGAAAATCCACAGCGAGTGCTTTCGCCGCCTCGATGCATTCCCCGATCACCTCCGTGGTCGGATTCGGTTTCACCTGATAATAGATCGCATACTCGATGCCGGCCGCCAGAACTGCCTGTCCCGCTTTTTCTGCCGTGCCGTTTTCGTACAGAAAACTGTCCGTCACGATGAGCGCGCGATGATAATTCCTCTTTCGGAGTTCCTCCGTAAGAAGAGTGATGGCACCTTTGCCGAAAAAACTGGTTTTGACGGAATTGACTCTGTTCATATCGGATACCTAGATGCTGGGGTCAAAAGTCACATGTCACGAAGTGACATTGTGACCTTTGCGCAAGGAATCGCCTCGACATGCTTGCATGTCAGAGCGATTCTTCGTGCAAAGTGCACATGTGATTTCATCGCATGGCACTTTTGACCCCGACATCATACCTTTCTTTTACTGCTAAAACTCTATATTCCGGTAATCATTTGGGTCGATCATTCGGAGCGTTCGAAGCTCCTCATCTGTAGGCGGTTTCGTGACAAATACGTTCTCGTTCGAAACCGGGAATCCGGTATTCTCCGCTACTTCCTCGAAAGTAACACCGGGATGGATCGACTCCAGCCGGAGCAAACCGTTCTCATATTTGAAAATGCAGAGCGGCGTCACGATCCGGTCGATATTCCCTCTGGTCGTCACAAAATCCACACGCTCCACAAAGGTTCTCTTGTCATGCTTGGTCCTCCAGAGCACCGCACGACGTGCCGTCGGGATCAGCACCGCGGATCCAGCTCCGCCGGGCATCCTGACCTTCGGTTTACGGTAATCGCCGATGACGGATGCATTGACATTTCCGGTCACGTCAAACTGGATCCCGGAAAGGAATGCCACCGAAAGACCTCCTCTCATGGAGAGGTCAAACACCTCCTGCAAAGGGAAGTATGAGCACGCCGGCTCGCAAAGTTCGTTCCCCGCACTCGTGTATTTCTGAATGCGCGGATTCATCGGATCCACACCGCCCGGGATATTGAGGTGTACCGCATCCTTTGCATGCAGTCTCTTCGCAAGAAGCACTGCGATCATCGGCATATGTGAGGAAACTCCGTGAAAAACCGTATCACCGTCATGGATAAGTCTGGCCATGGCCGTCACCATGATATCGCAGGTACGGTACTGTTCGTCATTTTTATTCATCATGGAAAACTGTCCGGTCATCAATGGTCCATCGCCTCCGTTTCCGAAAGGTACTCGCCGAGCTCGTCCTTTGTTTTGATCTCCTTAAACCGGCTTAAGTTTCTCCGGTCAATATCGTAAAGCTCCGGGCAGGATGCCGGAAACGCCCCCTTCGGGCACTGAACGACTGCATCCACGAGGAAATGCGGAATATCCGCTTTCTCTTTGCTGTGGAAAAACCGGTTGTCCGGAACGATCCTCTCCGCCGTCACAATGACCTTCTTCGCCGCCCGGCTCCCGAGCACATCCTCGAACTTCGGCCCTCTGATCAGGGCATTCCCGTTCCGCTCCGCTTCCTGTACATGAACGATCGCGACATCCGGCTGAATGGCTTTCACCGCATACATCTTTTTTCCGCTGAAGGGATCCGTCACCTCTGCAAAGAAGTCATTTGCCTCCAGAAGATCTCCGGCCTTCAGCCCCTCCACCGGCATGAACGGGATCCCGTAAGAAGCCGCCCTGAGGGCAGAAATCACGGTATAGCAGGCATGCTCATGCATGGTGACACGCCCTTCCTGTACTGCGCGCCGAAAGTGATTCGCCAGGGAAAACTCCGATTCATAGCTGATGAATCCGGCATCCACCGTGGAAACCGCATCGGCGAGACAGAGAAGGTCCACTTCCATCGCACCTGCCGTCTTCACCAGATGAAGATCCTTTTTTCCGGCTCTTGCCAGTTCCCGCGCCATCGCAAGCGGCGCACGGTGCAGAACGTTCCCGCCGAAAAATACGGTATCTCCGTTCTGTACCAGCCTGGAAGCCTCATTTAATGTCATGCGTTTATCTGTCATAATCTCATCCCTTTTACACAGCATTCATCTCGCGTTACTATTTGGCCGCATTGCAGGCGATCTGCACGGCATCCCAGACCCCCGCGAACGGCGGTGCATAGATCAGGTCCGTCATTCCGAGTTCATCCGTACGCATACCCCCCTGAATGGCGGCGGCAAACACGTCCGTACGGATCGCCGCGCCTTTCTTTCCGCAGAGCTGTGCGCCGAGAAGCCGTTTCGTACGTTTTTCAAAGATCACCTTGATCTTGATCGGTGTCGGATCCGGATAATACGCCGGATGGTCATAGGCCTCCACGATCACGGAAGCCGCAGGCTCCCGAAGGCTCATCGCCTCCTTTTCGCCAAGTCCCGTCCGTCCGAATTCAAGATCACATACCTTAATCGCTGCAGAGCCGAGAACGCCGAGAAACTTCTGGTGTCTTCCGCAGAGGTTCTCACCGGCGATCCGTCCGGTTTTATTCGCGACAGTTCCGAGCGCAAGGTAAGTCTGTCCCCGCGTCAGAGAATGATATGTTACCGCACAGTCTCCTGCCGCGTATACATCCGTAATGCTCGTCTTCATTTCGCGGTCCACGATCAGCGCACCGTTTCTTGCCTTTTTCAGTCTCGGATCCGTAAGAAATCCGGTCGAGGGCCTCACGCCCACGGACAGGATCACCAGATCCGCAGGGTAAGTCCCCTGGTCCGTTTCCACGCTCTCCACATGGTCTCCGCCGCAGAACGCCTGAACCTTTTCGGAAAGCCGGAGCGTAACGCCGCATCTTCTCAGTTCGTTTGCCGCCTCCTCCGAGAACTCCGGATCAAAGGGGGTCAGCACCCGATCCGCCGCTTCGATCAGTGTCACGCTTTTCCGGAGGTTCAAAAACGCATCCGCACATTCGATCCCGATGGCTCCGCCCCCAACGATCACAACATTTCTAACCGCCGGATCAAAACCCACTTCACGCAGAAAGATCCCGTCTTCAAGGCTCTTTAAGACATGCACCCCGACCTTTTCCCGTCCCGGGATCGGCGGAACAACCGATTCCGCTCCGGTAGCGATCAGCAGCTTGTCGTATTTTTCCTTGAATTCGTTTCCGTTTTCATCACGGAGCGTGATCTCCCTGCGCGGAAAATCCGCCGCGATCGCCTCGGTATGGAGATGCGTTTCGACCCCCATGCTGTGAAAGGTTTCCTCCGTCCTCGCGATCATGCGCCTGAAATCATCATTGAAGCCTCCGACATAATACGGAAGCCCGCATGCCCCGTACGAAAGAAAACCTCTCTTTTCATAGACCACGACATCGACCCTCGGATCGACGCGTTTGATTTTTGACGCCGCTGACATTCCTGCCGCCACGCCGCCGAGAATAACTGTTTTCATATGACCCGCCCTATATTCGACTGATTCGTTCTTCAGCGTCTTTCATGGCCTCTTCCGGAGACTTCTCCCCGGCAAAGGCTTTCGTGATCTCCTCATAAAAGACCCCGTTTTTATCTCCTGCTTTTCTCATCATCGGAAGTGTGGAAACCTGATGCAGCATTTCTTTTTGTACCGGGAACCAGGGTGATATGCCCTCTCCCTCATACGACGCGTTAAGCACCGGCGCTCCGCTGACCTCCCCTGCTGCCTTGTCGATCTCCTGTGTGCGGAGATAGGAAAGGAACTCCGCCGCCAGCTCTTTTTTCCCGGAAGACGCACAGACCGCAAACGACCACGCCACGGACCATGCCGTTGAAAACGTGGTATAGCCGAGATCCTCCGGATCTTTGATCCCGTCAGCATATACAACGCCCATCTGACCGCTCCATGTCGTGATAAGCGGTGCTTTGTTTTCCCGTATGGCATCCGCGATTTCTCCGTTCCCGAAATGCTCTGTGCCGGGAATTGCCATCTTCTTTAAGGAAACATAATCGCGAAGCCCCTCGATCACCTCCGGGCAGTTCGCAGTAACCTTTCCGTCTGCATCATATACATCGCGCCCGTTCATACGGAGAAACGGAAGCGCATCCGTAAAGATCTCGGATGGATCCGCTTTTAACGCGACGGAGGGCTTTCCGTCCGCCCTAAAGAGTGCGCCTGCGACATCCAGAAATTCCTGCGGTGTGATCACCGGTGGAAGTTCTCTCCCCAGAACCTCTCGAACCCGGCTTTTCCGATAGGTAATGATATGTCCGTCAAAAAAAGACGGAGAAAGATATGTCCTGCCCTGATAAGAAAGCTCTCCGGCAAGGCCGGGAAGAAGCGTCTCCTTATCGAGTGTGATCTCGGAAAGACTCCCCGCGGACGCGAAGTCGCAAAGCCAGAGATGTCCCGCAATCATGACAATATCGTACTCCGCCTTTCCCGAGAACGCATCAAGCATCTTGCCATAGTAGTCGCTCCACGGGACGGCATCAAAAACCACCCTGCTCCTAAATCCGGAAAGCAGATCCTTTTCCGGATCGGTGTATGCGGCAACCGCAGGATCCGCCACCGCAAGAACTCTCAGTTCCCCTTCGCTCATCACACCTCTCCCTATTTCCCCATAACCGGCGGCGCATCGACGATCCCGACGATAAATGCGTCTACCGGCGCATTCTTTTCGATCGCATACTGCGTCGTCTGGTCTGTTGTCACAAGCACCAGCTCTCCGATTCCTGCACCGATCGTATCTGCCGCGATCAGAATGTTTTCCCGATCACCGAAATACGGTTCGACCATCAGGAGCTTGTACCCTCGAAGATTATCAAATTTTCTTGTGGAAACGACCGTTCCCTTCACCGTGCCAAGTATCATAGTTTATCCCTTAATGATTGAAACCCATTGTCCCTGAAACAGCTGAAATGCATTGGCATCATCCGTATCAATGTGAAAATCAAGCCGGCATGTCTCCGCCACACGTATCACAACGTCCGAGAGCACGCCGCCTTTCTGTCCTTCGATCAGCACACTGACGCGTTCCCCATTCCTGACCCCGTACCACCTTGCATCCCCGGGGGTCATATGGATATGACGGTCCGGGATGATCACGCCTTCCTTGATCTCGATCTCTCCCTTCGGGCCCTTGATGCGCGCACCAGGCGTACCTGAAACATCGCCGGATGTACGGACCGGCGGAACAAAGCCCAGCACTCTGCTGTCGGACAGCGAAACCTCCACCTGGGTTGCTTTTCGCTCGGGCCCCAGGATCCGCATCTTAAGCGGCTTCCCGGTCGGTCCCATGACCTCCACGGTCTCCTCCGAAGCATACTGTCCCGGCTGACTCAGCGCTTTCTTCGGCGTCAGCTGATAACCCTCTCCGAACAGAAGATCCAGATGGTCTCTCTGCAAGTGGATATGCCGCGCCGAAACACCTACCGGAACCGCATATGGAGTATTGGTAAGGCGTGTCAGCTCTTCCAGAACACTCTTTGTGATGTTTTCCAGTCCGGTCGCTGCTGCCATGGCTGCCTCCGGTTACCGGATCGACGGAAGAATCTCGCCGACGCTTTCGTGCGGACGCGGAATCACATGGACCGCCACCAGTTCTCCGATGCGGGAAGCCGCTTCCTGTCCGGATTCTACTGCTGCCTTGACCGCTCCGACATCACCCTGTACCATCACGGTAACAAGACCGGATCCGATCTTCTCCGTACCGACAAGCGATACGTCAGCTGCTTTCAGCATCGCATCCGCCGCCTCGATCGAAGCAGTGAGGCCTCTCGTCTCAACCATTCCGAGTGCCGTTCTGCTGATCCCTGTTGTTTTCACAGGAGCTTTCTTTTCTTCAGCCATTTTTAAATCTCCTTTTAATTCTCTCGTTCTTCCACTTCATTCAGCATGTTCATGAGCTTTATCACTTCCGGATGCGGATTGCTGATGGTGACCGCGACCTTCAGGTTTTCGTTGCCGATCGCACCTTTTTTGCCTTCCGCAGCATTCATCGCCGCGTCAACAGCAGAAACTTCGCCGGCCACAACGCCGCGAACCATCTTCCCGCCGAGCTTCTTGTGGAAGCTGACAATTCGAACGGAAGCTGCCTTCAGCATGGCATCCATTACCACAACCGTATTCGAATAACTTGTGACTTCAACCACTCCGATGGCATTCCACTTCATGAACAAGTCTCCGGAATTACTTTAAAGTAGGTAAAATTTTTGCAACATCTTCGTGCGGGCTCGGGATTACGTGAACCGCCACAAGTTCTCCGATGCGGGAAGCTGCTTCCTGTCCGGATTCCGTAGCCGCCTTTACAGCTCCGACCTCGCCTTTTACGATGACCGTTACAAGACCGGATCCGATCTTCTCCGTACCGACCAGAGATACGTCAGCCGCCTTGAGCATTGCGTCTGCCGCTTCGATGGATGCGGTAAGTCCTCTTGTTTCTACCATTCCGATTGCTGCCATGATGTTTTCCTCCTTCATCTTTGGTGTTTGTTGTTATTGTTGCTAATATTTATTTTAAATTTAATTTTAGCTTTTCTTGCAGAGCTTTCGGTCTCTTCACCTTATGCTCCTTCTTCCCTGAAGCGGATCTTCGTAATATGCGAGAGAGCCTCCGTCCCGTCATACGGGAGTTCGATGATATCCGTCAGAACTTCCTTTTCGCTGTTGAACCGGAGTGCCGCTTCATGTGCCACCTTGCATGCCACCTTTACCGACGACACCGTCCCCGTAAACTTGACCTGTGCTGTCATCGGTATGAAAGCGCTTGTATCCTTCGGGTTGATCGTATCGATCCCGACTATCCGGATATCCGCCGCTTTGCATGCCTTATCCATTGCGTACAGCACCGTTGCATATCCGGCACATTCCAAAAATCCGATCGCCTGTTTCGCCATGCGGATACTCCTTTATACGATACGCAGTCCACCGTCTGCCAGCTGGCATCTCCGAAATCTCGTGAAGCTCTTCGCGCAGGTCAGACCTTCTCCGGTCGGCCCCGCGATCGTCATCGTGGAATGTCCCTCGCCGCCGATACCGACGCCCTTTAAGGTTGCCCCGTTCTTTACAAAGATCGTCGTTTCGATCATCTTTGCAAAGTAGGTCATATGATCCACATTCTTTGAAAACATAGATGCGGTATGGCGGTTTCCACACTCCGCGATGACCGCATAGTCAACAGCCTCTTTAAAGTCACGGCAGCTGACGATAGGAAGTACCGGCATGAGCTGCTCCACCATTACAAACGGATGATCATGCGGAACCTCTGTGATGAGGAGCCTCACATCCGGCTTGTCGTGGATGCCGAGCTGCTCAAGCATGAGACCAGCGTTTTTGCCGACCCACTTTTTATTCACGGAGTATTTGCCGTCCTTATTCTGGAATACGATGGACAAAAGCCGTCCTGTCTGTTCTTCAGAAAGAAGATACGCGCCGGCTGCGATCATCTCATATACCAGTTCCTTCTCAATGGATTCCACCGCAAAGACTTCCTTTTCCGCAAGGCAAAGAAGGTTGTTGTCAAAAGATGCTCCGCGATAGATCTCCCTTGCCGCAAGGCGGATATCTGCCGTCTCATCCACGACTACCGGCGGATTTCCGGCACCTGCACCGATCGTCTTTTTACCGGAACGGAGAAGTGCGTTCACCATACCCATTCCTCCGGTTCCGACCATCAGACGGATCTTGGGGCTTCCGGTCAGAACATCCACTGTCTCCATCGTGGGCTCTCTGACCATCGTGATCAGGTTCGCGGGGCCTCCGTTTGCGACGATCGTGTCGTGAAGGATCTGAAGCGCATATGCGCAGGTCTTTTTCGCACCGGGGTGCACATTAAAGACGACGCTGTTGCCGCCCGCGATCATACCGATCGTATTATTGATAATGGTCTCGGTTGGATTCGTGGACGGTGTGATCGCACCGATCACGCCAAACGGTCCTCTCTCCTCCAGCATGAGGCCTGCGTCTCCGCTGATCGCATCCGTTGTCAGGCACTCCGTGCCGGGTGTCCCGTTGACAACGGCGATATGCTTCTGGATCTTGTCCTCGTAGCGGCCCATTCCGGTTTCCTCATGCACACGCTTTGCAAAATCCTCTGCATGCTCCAGAGCAACCTTACGGATCGCTGCAATGATGCGTTCACGATCCTCCACCCTGTAATTCATATACCAGTTTTTCTGTGCCGCATAAGCCGCCTCAATCGCGTCCTCGCATCGTTCGAACACACCGCGGTCTCCCTTTGAAGGCGCCGCCGGCACAGATGCATGCACCGCGCTACCCGCTTGTCCAAGGTTTGCGACTACCGCTTTTACGATCTGTTCAATCTCGGCGTTTGTCATTTCCATGCTCTCTTGATCCCCCTCTCTCGTTTTCCCTGCCATCAGCCTTTCAGCTGCTCTGTCACTCTGCGGACAACTTCCGCTATGATTTCCTCTTTGCTTTTTGAGGCTCCCGTAGAAGCTGCTGCCGTCGCAGCAGGCGTCGCGCCGACGCTTCCGCAGCCACAGCCCTTTCCTTCCATTCCGGAAGGCTTCACAATCGGCGTCACACCACTCAGTTTCGATACATCGGGAGACCCGCTTCCTCCTGTCGTAAACGGCCTCGGTGCATCGGGCTCATTTGTCACCACATCCTCCGTATTTGTCGGAGCAAGTCCGCAGGGAGGAATACCTCCGCCACTGATCCCGTATTTCTCGCGGTTGTTGACCAGCGTCTGTACCTGGTCGCAGGAAAGGGGATTTTGTTTTCCGAGGATATTGCCGGTGTACATCAGAAGGCTCGCGTAGTATTCCACCGATTCGAGTCGGTAGAACGCCTCGTAAACATCCTTGCCCCAGGAAAGCGCCCCGTGATTCGCAAGAAGCACCGCATGATAATCCTTTACAAACGGAGCGATGGAATTCGGAACCTCTTCGGTCCCAGGCGTTGCGTATTTCGCTACCGGCACCACGCCGAGGTTCAAAACCCCTTCTGTCAGAATCGGTTTCTCAAGTCCGATCCCTGCAACCGCAAATGCTGTGGAGATCGGCGGATGCGCATGTGTCACACCCATAACGGACGGATCCTCTTCATAGACCCGAAGATGCATCTTGATCTCCGAGGACGGTTTCGCACTGCCCTGGAGGACTTTTCCGGAAAGGTCGAGCTTTACCAGCATCTCCGGTTTCATAAAGCCTTTCGAAACACCGGTGGGCGTTGCCCAGATGGCGTTCGGACCAACGCGGCACGTGATATTGCCGTCATTCGCCGCCACAAAGCCCTTGATATACATGCGCTTTCCGATATCAAGGATCGCATTCTTCGCCTCGTAATCGGACATATATCTGACGCCTTTGATCGTTACCATAGCTTTCCCCCGCTTTTGATTCCTGTTGCCATTTTGTTGTTTTTGTTGGTTTTTGTTGGTTTCATTGTACCATTATACGCGGATTTGTCAATGGTTTTTGTTTATTTATTCTATATTTTATTTTGTTTTTGCTTTTTTATGTGTTTGATTTTGTTGTTTTGTGTTGTTTTTAACGCTCCTTCCTCTACAGAAAAATATGAAAAAAAGAGCTCTCCCAGTGAGGGAAAGCCCTTCAAACCGTTTATCACCTGAAAATCTCAGCGTATCGTGATCCCAAGGATCTCTTTACATTTGATTTTATATGCGGCCACCGCAGCGTAATCGATGCCGTCCCCGAAAAGACAGTGTGTTGTCGAAAATGCGAGTAAGTCTTCCTTTGTCTTGATCTCGCTCAGATATTGCTCTTTTTGACGCTTTTCCTTCTCGTCTTTGATAAAAGCATCGTGCGCCTCCTGCGCCGTTTCGTAAACGCTACCCATACTGTACATGTTGCTGCCGCCAAAGAAATCAATGTCATGTCCGAACCTGTCTACAAACGACCTGTAGTTTACGTCAACTTTGTCGTCCAGAATTCTTGTCACCTTTGCCTTGATCACGAGGGACGTCCACGGCTCCCTGACATATACCGTATCACCAATATTCATATCCAGCTCCTTTCATTTATCCAATCTGTTCCGCTTCGTATCCGTCTTTACGCGAGTGCCCCTCAGCATTATCCCGGACTATACCAGACAAATAAGGTTCAGATCAACTCAAAGCTTTCATATGCCCGCATAGCTTCTTTCATCTCCGTAGCGGTAAATGCACATAGTTTAACATCAATATTGTAGTCAGGATAATCTGCCGTAAATCTCTTATATGCACTCATGCACTGTTTTGCCGACTCTTCCGCCGGATGATCGAGCGAACCTCCGAATATCCCAGAGCTGATCAGCGGAAATGAAATGCTGTGATACCCGTTATCCTTCAGCACTGCAAGAGAATTATAATATGCGTTAAACAGTTCCTTAAAAGCAGTCGGAGTAACGGCAAAATTTGGTCCGACTGCATGAATGATCGCTTTCGCATTTTTCATGTTAAATGCAGGAGTGATCACAGCATCCCCATCATGAAGCGGTGTCTTATACTTACTGCAGGCATCCGTCAATTCAGACATTCCGGCCTTTCTGAAGATCACGCCGCATATTCCGCCGCCGGCCCATAATCCGCCATTTGCGGCATTCACCACAGCATCGACTTCCTGATCCGCACAGGATGCATTTAATAATCCGATCTTACTCATTCGCGCTGTCTCCGCCTTTCAATGACTCAATGTCTCACATACCAAATTCTTCACACAGCTTATCAAACCTTGCCTGCTCCTTTTCCTTCACGACCTTGGATGCATCCTTGAGGCAATGATCGATCACGTCCGCATCCTTAAGCGCCTCTTCCAACGGGCCGTCTGTCACCAGCTTGTCATCATGGTGGTAGATCGCGGAACAGATCATCTCTGTCTCCTCCTCATCCGTCAGCTTCAGCTCTCCGAGGATCTCCCTCGCAAGATCAGCACCTTTATGCGCATGATCATCATAAGAACCGGTCTTATATGCATGCAGATCATGAAGCATAGCCGCCATAGCCGCGATCTCCGGATCCAGATCGCGTTTCTTTGCGATCATGGTTGCCGCCAGAGATACGCCGTACAGATGCGCAACAGCACTTGTCCTTTTATCCGCATCCTCCATTTTATTCAGTTCTTCGTCCACAATTTTTCGTAGTTCCTTTAATCTGCTCATAACGCTTCCCTCCAGTCTTTATTTTATCCGAGGAAGCGTTAAGAACAAGAGTTTTTATAAATTTCTTCTCCCCAGAGTAAGTTGACTTTTATATAAACACCACCTATAATATACTAAACTTTTACTAAAACACCGACCCATAATAAGAGGTACCACATGACGATCAAAGAACTGGCTAAGCTTGCGGGTGTTTCGCCTGCCACCGTATCACTGGCATTAAACGGAAAAAAAGGCGTCGGCGAGGAAAAACGTCAGGAAATCCTTCGGCTTGCAAACGAAAAGCAATACTCCTACTCAAAGAAATCATCCTCCAGAAACCGCAACATCCTTTTTATCAAGTATTCCCGGCTTGGATCTATATATGAGGAAAACATTCCTTTTATCACAACGGTTATGGATGCCGCGGAAAAGGAGTGTCACCGTCTCGGCTACAATCTCATCATCATGAACTGGATCGGAAATCTTCAGGAAGCATTTAAGTCAATCGACTATAAGTCCTTTTTCGGAGTCCTGATCCTTGGAACCGAAATCAGCGAGGAAGACTATCCCACACTGGATCTCGTTCCGCTTCCCTTTATCGTGATCGACAACAGTATGCCCCACTACTACTGCAACTGTGTTGCAATCGATAACCGGGAGAATGCTTTCCGCGCAGTCGCCTGGTTCCTGAATCAGGGCTACACCGATATCGGTTACGTACAGGGAGATCAGGTCATTCAGAATTTTAAAGAACGTGAAGAAGGCTATCGGAATGCGCTCATTGAACACGGCATTCCGGTTGAAGATGAAAAGATCTTTACCGTTCCGACCACCACTCTGGGCGCATATGAGAGCACAAGGAAAAGACTCGAGGAAGGAATGAAGCCGCCGAAATGTATCTTTGTGGATAATGATACGATGGCGATCGGTATCGTGAAAGCGCTCGTGGAGTCCGAATTTCGTATCCCCGAGGATGTCTCCATCATCGCGTTCGATGATATTCCGTTTGCGGAGGTTCTTTCGCCCTCTCTTTCTACCGTCCGTGTAGATAAACGCCTCCTCGGAACGCTTGCCATTTCCGTGCTGGAAAGAACCGTGGAGGAGGAAAACTTCAGAACCGTCAAGACCGTGATCGCAGGAGACCTCATCCTCCGGCAGACTACAAAGATCTTATGATCCTTCCTCTTCTTTTTTCAGCTCGCCGATGATCCGGATCACTTCTTTTGACCATCCGGAAGAAGCATCTATTTCAAATTCACGGTACTTTGCATCACGTCCCTTTGTCTCAAGCACCAGGTCGTTATCAATGTGGATCGTCTCGGGATAGTGGTTCGCCACGAGCTTTTCCATGTTCTTCTCCGCCTTCGATGACGACGCCTTTTTCTTTGCGGTACCGGTGATGATCCCGTCCACATTCACGGCATACTGCTTGAAATAATCCTTGATATCGTCAATGGAATAATAATTCGCCGAGTACACCCAGATATCATAGCCGTTTTTCGTCAGGAAATGAAACAGCGCGGGGATCCCGAGCCGGAGACGTTTCGGATATTTCTTCGCGAGGGATGCCTTCGGCAGCACTTCGACCTCAGGATCCTCCGGCTCCCGGAACACCACCTCGTCCAGGTCAAGCGTCACACGCCTATCATGCTTTGCGTTCTCCAGCATCTTTTTAATATCGGACTCCAGCGGCAGGTTCACGATCTTGATCGGAATGGATTTGATCCCGAGCTTTAAAGCAGCCGCCCACCTGTGATGTCCGTTCAGCAGCATGTATCCGTCCGGTCGTACCTTCTCAACGATCACCGGCTCGTCGAAGATCGGTAATCCTTTCCGCTGGTTTTGATTGATGGCATCCACATACTGTGAGATGATCCGGTAGCTTGGCCCTACCTCCGGAAAACAGAATTCATCATCCGGATTCGGATGGAGACTGGTGCACAGTGCGCTTTTTACGGTCATCCGCTCCATCATGCCTGCTTTCACAGGTATATAAAGCCCCTTCTGCTTTTCAATCTCTTCCTGGATAAACTTTTCAAAATCCGTTGCCATGACCGTTACACTCCTTTTTTATTTTACCGACTCAACGAACCTCAGGAAAGCTTCTCTCCCTTCCGGAGTACATTTATAAACGCCCGCGTCCTCCAGAACGGCGCTGAACACGAGTCCGATCTCTTCTTCGATGATCCGGTGCAGATTCTCCCCCGAAAGTTCCGGATGTTTCTTTCGGATCTCATCCGCCCAGTCGGCATGTTTCATGAGCACCTCATCCGATCTTAAATCCGATCCCTCCAGCATTGCTTTCTCAAGGGAAGCCATTTCGTCCTTGAGACGGCTCGGAAGAACCGCAAGTCCCATCACCTCAATGAGGCCGATGTTTTCTTTTTTGATATGATGAAGCGAAGCATGCGGATGATAAACACCGAGCGGATGCTCTTCTGTTGTGATATTGTTTCGAAGAACAAGGTCCAGTTCAAAGTCTCCGTCCGCACTGCTGCCCTGTTTTCTCGCGATCGGCGTGATCGTGTTATGCGGCTCGCCGTCCGTCTCCGCAAATATGAAAGCATCCTCATCCGTATATCCGCGCCATTTGAGCAGAATCTTATCCGCGAGTTCCACCAGCCTGTCTTTATCCGGAGATGAGATCCGAATCACGGACATCGGCCACTTCACGATCCCGGCCTTCACATCGTCAAACCCCGGGAAGGAAATCTCCTTCTCGATCGGAGCCTTTGCCATGGCAAAGGTATAGTGTCCGCCCTGGAAATGATCGTGGGAAAGGATCGAGCCGCCGACGATCGGAAGATCCGCGTTGCTTCCGACAAAATAATGCGGAAATTGTGCCACAAAGTCAAGCAGCTTTCCGAATGTCGCCCTCTCGATCTTCATCGGAATATGCTCCGCATTAAAGCAGATGCAGTGCTCATTGTAATAAACATAGGGGGAATACTGGAGGAACCACTGACTCCCGTTGATCGTGATCGGGATGATCCGGTGATTCTGTCTGGCCGGATGGTTCACCCTGCCCGCATATCCCTCGTTTTCCTTGCAGAGCAGACACTTTGGATAACCGCTCTGTTTTGCAAGCTTCGCCGCCGCGATCGCTTTCGGATCCTTTTCCGGCTTGCTGAGATTAACCGTGATATCAAGTGTCCCGTATTCCGTCGGTGCTTCCCACTTGAGATCCTTTTTCACACGGTAACGCCGGATATAGTCGCTGTCACAGCTCAGCTTGTAATAATAATCGGTCGCAGAAACCGCACTCTTTTCATACAGACTCCGGAAGGTTTTCTCCACTTCGGAAGGGCGCGGACAAAGACAGCTCATGAGCTTTGTGTCAAAGAGGTCGCGGTACGTCACCGTATCTTCCGGGATCAGCCCCTCCTGTGCGGCATCATCGAGAAGATCCTTAAGAATCCCCTCCAGAGCCGCTTCCGCGGACTTCTGATCGGTGATGACGGTTTTATGAGCCGAAATTGCTTCATCGGTAAGTTCCTCCATCGAAAGAACCTCCAGGATGCGGTTGATCACGTAGTAACGGTCTCTTTCCGTGATCAGGCCGGTTGCAATGCCGTAGTCTGCAAGATCCAGTATTCTCTGCTCCCTCATGAATGCTTTTTCCTTTCCCTATATAAGTCTCTGTGGTCCGTCGCCGATCTCCACAACGTAAAAATCCGCTTTTTTCCCGACGCGGCTTTCATATGCCGCCCCTACCTTTTTCTCGAAATCCGATACGGCATCATTCTTTACAATGCTGACCGTGCAGCCTCCGAAACCGCCGCCCGTGATCCTGGAGCCGATGACCCCCGGCACCTTCCATGCTTCCTCGACGAGAACATCGATCTCCTCGCAGCTGACTTCATAATCATCACGGAGCGAAACATGAGAAGCATTCATGAGCTCTCCGAAGAGCTTGATATCGTTCTTTTTCAGCGCCTCCACCGCACGGATCGTCCGCTGGTTTTCATACACCGCATGCTTTGCGCGTTTCTTTCGTACCTCATCCTTGATCGCATCCTTATTGGCTTCAAATTCCTCTTCGGAAAGATCACCGAGCCCTTTGATATTCACTACGCTCTGCAGCTCCTTTAATGCCGTTTCACATTCCTCCCTGCGCGTGTTATAAGCCGATCCCACCAGGGAATGCTTCACGTTTGAATTCGTCACCACGATCTTCGCATCCGAAAGTACAAGAGGTGCATATTCGAAAGAAAGATCCGCCGTATCGAGAAAGATCGCGTGATCCTTTTTTCCCATGGCGGACGCGAACTGATCCATGATCCCGCAGTTCATGCCGTTATAATTGTTTTCGGAAAACTGGCCGATCAGTGCCAGATCCTGATTGGTCACCTCAAACCCGAAAAGATCGCGGAGAATGGATCCCGTAAGGACCTCTAAGGATGCGGAAGACGAAAGACCGGAGCCGTTCGGGATATTCCCCCAGATCATAAGATCAAGTCCCGTCTCCATTTTCATGCCACGCTCTCCGAAAGCCCACATCACACCCTTCGGATAGGAGATCCACTGGGTCTCCGCTCCGGGCTTCATATCGGAAAGAGAGGACTCAACGATCCCCTGACCCTCGAAGTTCAGCGAGCAAAAACGGAGTTTCTCATCCTCTCTTTTTCTTGCGACGCCGTAAGTCCCGATCGTCAGCGCGCACGGAAACACATGACCGCCGTTATAGTCGGTATGCTCTCCGATCATATTGACGCGGCCGGGCGCAAAATAAACGCGCGGCTCTCCGCCTTCCCCGAATACTTCTTTGAATTTTGAAAGCAATTCCTTATGTTCCATTTTTTTCCTCCATCGGCACAAGGCCATTTATCATCTTATCCTCCGAGCTTCACAGACGATCATTAAGGATATCCGCAAGACGGATTATGATAGTTATACGCCCCTGAATCGGAACGTAAATACCTTTTCCTTCGAAACATCAAGCAAATACTCCGGATGCGTCTTCGCCCCCCAGCTGTCATCCCCGGCGATTCCCATCTGCTGCTCCGCCACACGAACCACAGTATAGTGAATCTCCGGAAGTTCATACGGATGCATCGCGCTTTCGATCTCATGGGGCGTCCAGGGCGAAACATTAACGGACAACTCGTCGCCTTCAAAAAGCATGCCGCGCCCCTTGTGATCCGTTACGGAAAGCCATCGTACACCGCACTTGTTCCCGCATTCCTGCGGGACAATGTACTCGGCGATATTATCCGTCACATGGTTCTGATAGATCCCGAGCTTCCCGCCGCACTTCCGGTCCGCATAGGTTTCCTCCGGTCCCAGGCCATACCATTTCACGGTATCGTAATCCGCATTGAACTTAAAGAGCATTCCGAATTCCGGCATGTCGGGAAGTCCCTCCACCGGAGTATACCGTAGCGTTGTCTCAACGGTTCCGTCTCCGAATACTTCATAGGCGACCGAACACTCACCGGCGGGAACGGTAGGCAGGTTATAGCGCAAGGTAACCACGACGCTGTGCTCCTTCGTCTCGATCACCGGCTCGTTCGAAACAAAGGGATTCTCCGTCCCCTTATGGGATGCATAAAGGCTCGCTATCTTCCACTGTCCGTAGCGCTGCGGCATCATGTTCCCGATATCGTTCTGCACCGGAGCGCGCCAGAAATTCGGCATCGGAATCTTCTCGATCATTTCAACGCCGCCGTATACATAGGACGACATCCCCCCGAAGAGCCATGAAAAGATCACATGGAAATTTTCGCCGATCACGCCGAGATTGCATTTCCCCGGCACCACACGAAGCTTCCTGTCGCAGGAATATGCTTTGACTGCACGCTTCAAAACCGTTTCCCCGAAAGCAACCTCATGTCCGGCCGGAGCCCAGAGCGTATCCTCTCGAAGGCTGAAGGAAACGCGGATCGTGTATTCCGGCTTCCTTTTCCCGAGACTCTCCGCTGCGATATCGCGCCTTTTCATTTCCGCAGCAAGCTCATCGGAGACTCTGAAATCCGCCTCTGAAAGCGGCTCCACTATACGCTCGACAGAAGTGACCAGCACGATCTCCCCATCCGCAAGAAGTGTTTCATATGCATCATAACGATCCGTATTTACAAAGAGATTCTTATTTCGAATGGTATATGCGAGCGGATCTTTTCCAAAAGTCACGGAGATGTTCTGATAATTGAATTTCACCTCCTGCATCTTCGGCGATGGCTCCCGGTCCTTTCCTGTGACAATGCCGTTCGCGGAAAAATCATAGTCGGTCGGACGCTCTCCGAAATCACCGCCGTATGCCTGGAACCATTTCCCGTAGCGATCCTTTTTTGCAATGGTCTGGTCGATATAGTCCCAGATAAAACCGCCCTGGTAAAGAGGCAGCCGATCGGAAAGGTCGGTGTATTTATGCATGCCGCCGCAGGAATTCCCCATGGCATGCGTATACTCACAGCAGATAAACGGTTTTTCGGGATGCTTTCCGAGGAACTCCTCGATCTCCTCCGCGCTCGGATACATCCGGCTTTCCATATCGCTCGTATCGTTATAACGGCGATCATTGAAAACGCCCTCATAATGCACAAGTCGATGCGTATCCAGCTTCCTGAAAAGCTCACTCATCGTATGGATCACCTTGCCGCCGAAAGACTCGTTCCCACAGCTCCAGATCAGAATCGCAGGATGGTTCTTATCTCTCTGATAACAGGAATTAACACGATCGCAAAGAAGCGCTTCGTATTCATCCCGGTCGTTCGGCACGATAAAATCCCACTCTTCCTTTGAGCCCTCAATATCCGAAAGAGGAACGATCCTGTCCTTCAGCTTCTGCTGATCCTCGGGAGACATTTTCTTTACAGTCTCCATTTTGGAACGTATATAAGGATCCCAGCTCCCGTGTGTCTCCATGTTGTTCTCCGCGATCATGTACAGCCCGTAACGGTCGCAAAGCTGATAGAGCGCACGGTCGTCCGGATAATGACTGGTACGGATCGCATTGATGTTATGCCGCTTCATGGTGATGATATCCTTTTCCACCGCGGCATAGTCCGGCACACGTCCGGTATGGCAGTTAAACTCGTGACGGTTCACGCCCTTGAAGACAATCCTTTTTCCGTTCAACAGCATCAGGCCGTTCTTCATCTCAAACCGGCGGAAGCCGACGTCCTGACGGATCACCTCCGTCACGTTTCCGTTTCTGTCCTTTACGGTGATCGTCAGCTCATAGAGATTCGGCTCCTCCGCACTCCAAAGAAGCGGCGCATCCACCGTTCCGGTAAACATATTGTTCCCGGGCTCCTTCAGATCAACGCTTCCTGAGAGAATTTCTTCCCCGTCAATGCAAAGCGAAAGCGCAGCACTCCCTTCCCCTTCGACATTCGCCGTCACGGAAAGATCACCCTCGCTGAACACGTCATTTAGTGTCGGCACGATAGAAAGATCCGCGATGTGGCATGATGGAACCGGATAAAGAAACACACTGCGGTAGATCCCCGAGAAGCGATAAAAATCCTGATCCTCCAACCAGCTTCCCGAGGTCCATTTGAAAACACGTACCGCAAGTTTGTTTTCACCCTCTAAAAGATGCTTCGTCAGATCAAACTCAGCCGGATCAAAGCTGTTCTCACTGTAACCAACATACACACCGTTCAGCCATACCGCAAAGCCGCTCTCCACTCCCTGGAAGGAGATATGAACCGGCATCCCCTTCCATTTTTCCGGAACCGTAAAACTCGTTACATAATCCCCGGTCGGATTATACTCCTCCGGGATCTCGCCCGGCACCAGAGATTCGTGCCCTTCCCACGGGTACTGGGTATTCACATAGGCAGGCTTATCATAACCCTCCATCTGAATATGCGCCGGGACGCGGATGCGATCCCAGTCCTTTGAATCATAATCTGTTTTCCAGAAACCATCCTCCGCCAGATAAGGATTCTTCGCATAACGGAACCGCCAGATCCCGTCCAGATTCATCCGCAGGCTTGTCTCTCCGGTATTCAGCTCTGCCTCGTTCGCATACGCGATATGGTCACTCCTCGCAGGAAGCCGGTTCTCCTCAAAAATACGAGGATCTTTTACGATCGCAAAATCAAATTCCTTCCCCATAATATCGTTCTCCTTCTCTCCTTTTCCTCTTTTTCACGAGATGTCCGCAGAAAATCTGCGTCAATTACGCCAATGTTTGCATTCAAGCAACCGCTCCTCACATCATAGGTTCAAAAAAGCTTCACAACGGGGCAAAGCCCCGCAGTGAAGCCTTCGTTTGAAAAAGTTATTTTACCGCACCCGTAATACCTTCCGCAAACTGCTTCTGCAGAATGAAGAAGATCAGGATCGTCGGCATGGTGCTGAAGAGCACGCCCATCATCAGCATACCGTAATCGACCGTATAGCCGTTCGCAAGGTTTGCGATCAGGATGGGCATCGTCTGAGCATTATTGTCCGTCATGACGACGCGCGGCCACAGGTAGGAGTTCCATGCGTTCATGAAGGTAATAACCGCCGCTGCCGCATAGGTGGACTTCATGACCGGCATGTACATCCGGAAGAAAATGGCAAATTCCGACAACCCGTCGATCCGGGCCGCCTCCATGATATCCGGCGGGAAGTTCCTCGAGTTCTGCCGGAACATCATGATCATGAATGGCGTCGAGATCGCAGGGAGCACAAAGCCCCAGACCGTATTCAGCAAGTGAAACTTGCTCATCATCGTAAACAACGGGATCATGGTTGCAACGCCGGGGATCATCATTGCCATCAAAAGGATCGCAAAAAGGATATCCTTTCCCTTGTCATGGTAAAGCTCAAAGCCGTAGCCGGCGAGAGAGCAGACAAAGAGGCAGAGCACTGTCTGCACGATCGCGTACAGGAAGGAGTTTCCCATCGACCGCCAAAGGTTCGTATTTGCAAGGAGATTCTGGAAGTTTTCCGCACCATAGGTGCCAAACCAGATCTTTCCTCTTGCCACATCCACCGTGTTATTCGTGGCTGCCGTTACCATCCAGTAAAGCGGGAATACCGAAAAGAAGGATACGATGGACAGGAATATATAACTCGGGATCAGTCTTCTTTGGATCATATTGCCTTTGATCTTTGGTTTTTTCTCAGTCACGTGTATCACCTACTTTCAGATTGATCACGGCCAGAATGGCAACAATGATAAAGATGAAGAAGGACATCGCGGAGGAATATCCGAAGTTCGCGACACCGGTTCCGAATGCGTTGTTGTATATATAATGAGACATCGTCATCGTCGTGCCTGCAGGTCCGCCCTGAGTCAGGTTGACTGACTCATCAAAGAGCTGCAGCGTGCCGTTGATCGACATGATAAAGGTCATGATGATGACCGGGCGGAGAAGCGGAACCGTCACATGCCAGAAAGTCTTCCAGCCGCTTGCTCCGTCAATCTTTGCCGCCTCGTAGACCGAGTATTCGATATTCTGCAAACCGGCAAGGTAAAAGACCATGTTATAACCGGTCCATCTCCAGATCAGCGCGATGATGATGACAAAACGCGCTGTCCAGGTCTGCCCGAGCCAGTTGATGTTTTCATTGATAATGTGAAGATTGGTAAGGATCGTATTAACCAGTCCGTTTGTTGCGAAAAGCGAACGGAAGATCAGTGAATACGAAACCAGAGAAACCGCACAGGGAAGGAACACACAGGTTCTGAAAAATCCGCGCAGTTTTAAATCCTTGTTGTTCAAAAGCTGTGCCAGGAGGATCGCAAGGATCAGCATGATCGGCACCTGAATGATCAGGTAGAAGAACGTGTTTCCCACCGAAGTCATAAAGATCTTGTCCTGGAACATACGGGTATAATTGAACGTGATCGGATCCGCCATATGCATCTTGACGCCGGATCCTGTCTGAAATGATGTGATAAGAGCCGATACCATCGGCCAAAAGCTGAAAATAACGATCATGACCGAAGCAGCAATCAGAAAGCCCCAGCCGGCTGCTCTCTGTTTTGCCCCGACAGAAAATCCCTTTCTTTTCTCCAATGTAACATACCCCCTCGCTACGAGCACTGCCCCTTTTTATTAAACGGGGAACCGGAAAACCCGGTTCCCCGCATGGTAATACTATTGTATTTCAGATCAGCCCTGTGTTCCGGAAATCTCGAACTCAATCTGATCCTGGATGCCCTGGATTTCGGTATCGATGTCTGCTCCGTTGATGATGTTTGTGATCGCATTGCCTACAAGAGTACGAAGGCTGTAATGGAAATCACTCTGCTGTACAACCGGTACGTGAGAACCCATCTCAACGATCTCGGAGTAGATTGCCTGACCGTCGAAGAAGTCTACACCCTCTTTGTATACATCGGACTTGCCTGCGGAGATGCAGGTCGTGATAACGCCGCCGTTCTTCAGAGCGTTGTCATAGGTCTGCATGGAGCCTTCACCGCCGCCGAACGTATAAGCAAGGAAATCCTTTGCAAGATCCGGCTTCGTGCAGTTGCCGGTTACATAGAGAGAGGAACCGCCGTTTGCTGCATAGCCTTCACCGCCGCCAAGTGTCGGGATCGTGGTGATCGCCCATTTCCCGCTGTTATCAGCCACCTGCTCGATGGTCGGGATGATCCAGTTACCGTTCATAACGCCTGCAACCTGATCGCCTACGATTGTCTGATCGGTGTAATCGGACCAGCTGTTCGCAAGGATGATGGTGCCGTCCTGAGCGCCCTGTACGATAACTTCGATGATCTTCTTGAAAGTATCGTTACCAACGATGTCCGGAGTCGTGTTGTCTTTCCACTGAGACTTGCCTTCTGCCTGCATGAACATGTACGGAAGGTCATCACCGGAGTGATCCATGGAAAGCATTGCCATACCGGTCTTATCCTTTACGTCCTTAGCGATCTCAAGCCAACGCTCCCAGGTGATCCCGGTCACATCGTCAAGAGTATAGCCACACTGATCAAGAATGTCGGTACGATAAGCAAATACTGCAGTACCGTTATCAACCGGTGCACCGTAGTGCTTGCCGCCGATGGTGCTGTAGGAAATCTTCTCTGCTCCGAAATCATCCCAGTTGATGCCTGCACTCTCAAGATCCTGCCATGCATCCGGATAATCCGCTACGAATCTCTGGATGTAGTGATCCTGGAAGAGAACGATATCCGGAAGCTGTGAATAGTCACCGGACTGTCCTGCCAGAGTAACCGCCTGCTCAACATCCGAAGAACCGGACTGCGTGATGATGTTCAGTGTGAAATCCGGATCCACTGCCTTGTAAGCTTCTGCTGCTGCTTCGAGTGCCGGGATATTAAAGTTTGCATCCCATGCATAAACGGAAAGCTCATGCTCGCCCTCGCTCGCTACATCAGCGGTCGGAGCTGCTTCTTCTTCCGCGCCCTCATCTGCTGCCGGAGCTTCTTCTGTTGCCGGAGCTTCCTCAGCCGCACCTGCATCTGCTGCACCTGCGTCTGCCGCCGGTGCATCTGCTGCCGGAGCTGCCGCACTGCCGCCGCAGCCTGCAAGCGTAAACACGCCCATTGCTGCAACAAGAAGAACTGAAACTACTTTTTTCTTCATACGTCTTTTCCTCCCAAAAAAGATAAGTTGAAAATGTTGCCGGCCTCTGAAACGAAAAACCGAATGCAGTTTCCTGGTTTCTACGTTTTACCGATTTTTTCGTCGCTTCGACCGAAATTACTTGTTTATTTTAACCAACCTGACGGGAAATGTCAATCAAAATCGAATTTCGTATAGCAATTATTCATATTTATCCCACCACCGGCAGGTAAGGCTCCAATACGGTGTAAATCTGATCGGCAATGTACTGCATACCGACATCTCCGGGATGGGTACGCTGAATGAAGGAGATCACGGTGGGCTGTCCCTGTTCATTGTAGATCACGGTCCCTTCGCCGACCCACATGGATTCGTTGTAACCGGACATGCTGACATAGGGAAGGCTCATGCTCTGGCAGATCATCTGCTTGATATTGTCTACTGCCGCATTCCTTACCTCGTCCATAATGATGACCGTAGCGGTTATCCCGATCGCGGCATTCGGAGCTTTCGAGTGGACATAATTGATCAGATCGATATAATCCTGCATCAGGTTGTCGAACATGGTGCAGCTCTCACCCAGCTGAATGATGATCAGATCCGTATCCTCGCCCTTTTCCCCTTCAAACAGGGGATCCAGATTCGGCAGGAGCGTACTCCTCGGGATCCCGGAAGCTTCCGCGGTTTCCCATGCGTTGTAGTTATATACCTCAAGGCTCGTCTCTCCGTAGATGGATGCCATCTTCTGCTCCAGAACATGTGCGTAATCCTTTTCCCTTGCGGATGCCGCCATGCCCCAGTCCTGAAGCCAGTATCCCTCCGGGCTCTCATTCTGTGCCACATAAGGATGCTGGGTCACGGAATTGCCGATGCAGACTATACGGAAGGTATCCCCGTCATAAACTTTCTGTTCAGGAAGAGCCGGCTGCTGCTCGATCTCCGGGAAGGAGGGCACCTCTGCCCCTTCTGCTTCTACCGGTCCCTGATAGTCTTCCACTGCGGCAGGTGCCTCAGGCGCAGCTTCCACCGCATCACCCGTCTCTGCTTCCGCCTGAACCGTCGCCGCCTTTGTTTCTGTTTCCTCCGCAGCGATCACGTCATAAAGCATTGTCCCTGAAAACACGCCTCCGCATATCACCGCCACGGCAAGTGCCGTGCTCAGCAAAGCATAGATCCCGTTATTTCGTTTTCTTTTTCCGGGTTCGTGATTTTCCATATGATTCTCCTCTACTCATTTCCGACAAGCCCGGCCTGTGCCGCAAGCGCAGCCTGCAAAGCGGCGGCCTGAGCCGCGGACGCCTGCGCTGCCTGGCTCTTTAACGCATTCAGTCTTGCCTCATAACCGGAAAGCAGTCCGATGTTGGTAACCAGTCCTTTATTCTCTGCCGACAGATAGTTATAGATGTTTTTCGCACGGTTGATCGCCGCTTCACTGCCGAGCGTCACATTTCCCCCGATGGAATTGATCGCGGACACCGCCATTTTTGCCATCTCCTCCTCGGTTGCCGTTGCTGTCTTGTCCATACGGTAAACAAAGACCGGCGTTCCGACCTCTACAAGATCATACACCTCCGCGGCAACGCTCTTCGCAAGATTGACACAGCCGTGGGAGCCGTTTGTCAGATAGATCTTTCCGCCAAAATTCGACCGCCAGGTCGCATCGTGAAGCCCCTCCCCGGCATCAAAGGGCATCCAGTAATTGACAAAAGAGCGATAATTTTCGCCCACAAGATCGCGGTCTCTTTCTTTCGCATAGATCGAATACAGGCCGACGTGCGTGATCGTTCCTTTCACCACACACCCGGTCACGCAGTCCGCATCCAGAGCCAGCTTCCCATCCTTATAGCAGTACACATGCTGCGCGGAGATATTCACCTCCACATAGGTGTCGCCGTAGTCTTTTTCCCCGTGCGTGGCAGCTTTATGGAGATAAGCCGGTTCCCTTTTGACGTCTGTTGAGGAAAGGATATCCTCCGCAAGCTGTTCCTTCTCAGTCTCCTGATCGATCTCCCATCCGTAGTACACACTCTGGAACGTAATGGGCGTACCGGAACTTGTCATGAAATCATGAGGCTGACCATACGTATCGATCTCCGAAGCAAGCTTTGATACATAGGATGCCACCTTGTTCTCATCCACGGACGCCTTGTTGTTCTCATCCACGGAAAGGAGCGAAGCGATCTCATCTCCTCCGAGAACCCTTGTATCCTCTCCCATCTCCAGCGTGATCGTATGTGCGGCAAAACGGTTCAGTTCCTCCGCAACCTTGTTCAGATCGGGATCATCCGCATGGATCTCCGCTGTCTCATAGCACCCTTTCTCAGTAAGGTCAAACGTTGTCTCCATTCCGAGGATCGAAGAACGTATCTCCTCATCAAACACACCCCTGTCAACCGTGCTCCCGGGGTCTCCTTCCACGACAACAAAACCTTCCTCCGTGTATTCGGAAAGATGTGCATCCTCCGGAGGCCGTTGGTTTTCAGCCGCCAGGAGATCGAGACTTTCGATCTCCTTTTCAAGGGCTTTCTCATCATAAGCAAGGAGAGTATTTACCGTATAATCCTGCCTGTTGAAAAAGGATAACGGCCAGAGCAGGGATGCCTGCGCATGGATTAGCTCCGTCAGTTCCCCCTGAAAAGCAGGATGGACTCCGATAACGTCTCCTGAGATTGCTTCCGTCTCTCCATCATTTCTGACCAGAGTGATCTCATATCCCCGGACCTGTTCCGTGATGAGATCCTCCACATCGGCCGCGTTCATCCCGCTCGTCTCGATCCCGTTTACCGTCGTGTTCGGCATAAAATGCTGATGATAGTAGAGCGCAAACACAATGTACAGGATCGCCAGCGCAGTCACCGTAAAAATGAGTATCGCCATCAGAGGCGCCGGAACCGATCTTTTTTTCTTTGTTTCTGTTTCTGTTTCGGATGGCATTTCTATAGTTCCTCAATCTCCTTCAGCCAGAGCTCCGCACTGGCATCACTTGGCATTCTGAGATCTCCTCTCGGGCTCACCGCAACGGAACCGACTTTCGGTCCGTCCGGGAGACAGCTTCTCTTGAACTGCTGCGAGAAGAACCTTCGGACAAAGACTGTAAGCCATTTTCTGATCTCGCCGGCTTCATATTCCCCGCTAAACGCATATGCCGCAATGCGGTAGATCTTCTTCGGAGAAAACCCGTACCGCAGGAAATAATAAAGGAAGAAATCATGCAGCTCATACGGCCCCACGATATCCTCTGTTTTCTGACTGATCACGCCGTCTTTTGCCGGAAGGAGTTCCGGGCTGACAGGTGTATCCAGAACATCAAGGAGCACTTTCTTAAGTCCGTTCTCGCCGCAGGTATCGGCATAATAGCGTACAAGATAACGCACCAGCGTTTTCGGAACAGAACCGTTGACTCCGTACATCGACATATGATCGCCGTTATAAGTCGCCCAACCGAGAGCAAGCTCCGAAAGGTCTCCCGTACCGACTACGAGAGCATTTTCCTGATTCGCTATATCCATCAGGATTTGCGTGCGCTCCCTGGCCTGGGCATTTTCATAAGTAACATCCTTATTCTCAGGATCCTGACCGATATCCTTGAAATGCAAAAGGCAGGCTTCCCGGATCGGTACCTCCCGGAAGGTCGCGCCGATGGAACGGATCAGACTGACCGCATTTTCATAAGTCCGGTCGGTTGTTCCGAAGCCCGGCATGGTAACCGCTATGATGCCGCTCCGCGGGATGGAAAGTAGGTCAAAGGCCTTCGCCGTCACAAGAAGTGCCAGCGTGGAGTCCAGTCCCCCGGAAATCCCGATCACGGCATTTTTCGAATGTGTATGGGAGAGACGTTTCTTGAGTCCCATTGCCTGTATCATAAAGATCTCTTCGCACCGTTTATGACGTTCCTTTTCATCAGCCGGAACGAAGGGTGCCCTCTCCACTTCCCGCGTGAGCTTTGTCTGCTGCATGGAAAAATGAAAATCAACCACCTCATAGCCACCCGGGATAGCATAGGAAAAACAGGTCTCCCGTCTTCTTTCCGATATGAGCCTTGCGACATCAATCTCCGACAGTATGATCCCGTTCCGGAACCGCTTTGATTCCTTCAGGATCCGGCCGTTCTCCGCGATGAGGTTATGCCCCGGGAAAACCAGATCTCCCGTGGATTCCCCTTCTCCCGCGCACGCATAGATGTATCCCGCTATCAGTCTCGCAGACTGGTTTTTTACAAGTTCTCTCCGGTAGGTATCCTTCCCGGTCAGTTCATCGCTGGCGGAAAGATTGACGATCACAGTCGCTCCGGCAAGTGCCAGATTCGTGCTGGGCGGATCCGGTGCAAAAAGGTCTTCGCAGATCTCCGCTCCGACAAGCAGCTCCGGGATCTCCCGGCAGGCAAAGAGCAGTTTCGTTCCGAACGGGATCTCTCTGTCAAAGAAGCAGATCCTTTGATTCTGCTCCGGCGCCGGGACAAAGTTCCTTGCCTCATAAAACTCTCCGTAATTCGGGATATGCGTTTTCGGAACAAATCCGAGAACAGCGCCGCCTGAGATCAGTGCGGCAACATTATAGAGTCTCCCGCGGAACTCCATGGGCAGTCCCGTAACGATCAGCGCAGAGAGCTCCTTCGTCTCCTCAGCCAGCCTTTTCAGGGCCGTTTTGGCGCTGTTTAATAGCTTCTCCTGCATGAAAAGATCACCGCAGGTATACCCCGTCACGGAAAGCTCCGGCGTCACGATGATACTCGCCCCTTCGCTCCCTGCCTCTTTTATGATCCGGATCAGTTCGTCCGTATTCTTTTCCGGATCCGCCACCGTTACATCGGGCGTTGCAGCTGCCACTTTGATAAATCCGTCTGTCATTGCTTTCCTTTCTCTCTCGCAAAAAAGAGCACGCGCTCTGCATCCTCCCGGTATTCACCCATCCCGGCGGCCCCGTCATGATCCTGCGCCGTCAGATCATATACCTTTTCCAGAACAAGCCCCGCATTCTTCAGTGAGCTTTTCACCTCTTCCATCGTAAAGGCTTTTTGCAGATGAACCTCTTCATACCGCCGGAACAGGTCCTCCTTTTCCTTCATGAAAAGCGTCAGTTCATAACGGTTTATCCGCGTCTCCTCCTCATAATCGTTTTCCCAGATAAACGCGCTTTCATCCCTCGTTTCCGCAAACGTATTGTCCGCAAGGATATCCCGGTATTTATGCGGCGTGTTCATATCAAAAAGGAAAACGCCTCCCGGATCCAGGTAATTATTCACCAGCGAAAAGACCTTCGTCAGCTCTTCCGTATCTTCCAGATAATTCAGGCTGTCACATAAAGAAACCGCAAAAGCAACCGTCCCGTACAGTTCAAAGGAGCGCATATCCTGACAGAGATACAGGATCCCGTCTCCGCTGTTTTCCCTTGCGATGCTGAGCATGGCAACCGAAGCATCCGCTCCGATCATATCGTATCCTGCCGCGGAAAGCCGTCTTGTCATCTGCCCTGTTCCGCAGCCGAGATCGAGTCCGATCCCGCTTTTTATCCCTTCTTTCAAAAGGATCCCGGAAATATTGTTCATCCAGGCGTCATAAGGCACACCGTCCATAAACAGATCATAGACGCCCGCAAACGATTCATAAAAAGCCATGTGATAATACTACCAAGATTATCCGCCAAAAGCAAGCATACTGCAACATTCAAGGGATGCTTGATTTGCCCCAAAAAACAACGTATACTATGAAAGCGCTATATTTCGCAGAGAGGACGCAGCATGAACGAATACCGATCCTATATTTCCAAACGGATCCGATCCATCTACCGGAAAAACATGATAGTTCCGGTGGTCTTTTTATGCTTTGCGGCTTTTCTCTATTTCTATTCCGATGTCAGGAGTTTCGTATTTCCGGAAGCCTACCGCGCGGATGCTCCGGAAGAATACTCGGTCGTGACTTTCCGCGATCTCCGCTTTACGGGATACACGGAAAGCATCCTCGGACTGACGGACGGCTACTACTATTATACCGTAGTCGGAGGAGAACTCTCCCTCGTTCTCCTGTCCCCGGAAACGGCGGGCGGCGGGCTTCCTCTTCTTGACGAAACGGTCATCAGGTGCAAACGGATGCCTTTCGGGGAGCTGCAGGGAGACGTTGTATCACTGATCGCAAAAGATCTCGGGATTTCCGAGGAAAGCAGCAAGATGAGCTTCTCCTCCTGGTTTTTCAATGAACCGGACTACCATTACGAAGTCGGGGTTCTTCTATTTATCCTGCTGATCCTTTTCAGCGTCTACGCCGTTTATGAACTCATCAAGTGCATTGTCATCGTCAGGTTTCCTCATATGGCCCCTCCGATCCGTATGCTGAAACGATACGGTGATCCGAAAAAACTGCTGCGGCGCGCAGAAGTGGAGCTACTGAGTCTCCCTCAGCTCGCGACAGAGGATCTCTTTATCACGGAGCATTTCTTTATAGAGGTCTCCGCCCGTGACGTCGCGCTGGTCCCGATCGACGAGATCGTCTGGGTGTACAAACACTCCACGCTGCACAAATTTCTCTGGTATCATTTCAGCATCACTTATACGCTGAGCATCACCGCCAACAGGCATCTCTACATCCAGTGCCCCAAAAACATCAAGTCGGACATCGACGGTATCATCGATTATCTTGCCGAAGCCAACCACAACATTCTGGTCGGCTTCTCTGAGGAGAACCGCCTCCGGGTGCAGGAGATCCAGGGAACCCCGATGCAGCTCGACAAACTGGTCTCCTTCCTGAACAGAAGAGTATAAAAAAAGCTGCCGCATCAGCGACAGCTTTTTTATTTACTTCTGTCCGAATAACCCTTTAAAGAACCCGCTGATCTTCTCCCCGAGCTCCTTGAAAAAGTTCCCGATGGAAGATGCCGTTTCGTTAACCTTCTGATATCCGCTCACAAGACCCGAAAGCGCGCTCGGGTCCAGATCCAGCTTATCAAGCGTCATAAGAAGATCCACAATCTGGGATTTCTCGGAATCGGAAAGCACCACGTTGTAGTCCTTCGCCGCCTCATCGACCGCTGCACCAATGGATGATGCGTCGTGGAGATTGTTCTCTGCCATGTACTGCTTCAGGTAAGCAAGGAGCTGCTCGATCGTCTCGGGATCAACGTTGGAAAGAGCCCCTTCGATATTACCGGTGACAACGAGTTCGGAGAGCGCTCCGTTGATCGTATCCACGTCAATGGTCTTTCCGCTCATTTCCTGGTAAGCCTTGAAAATACCGACCAGTGCCGCCGTTCCGGAAATATTACTGGGGCCGGCGACAACGATCGTCGCATCCTGAATCCCGGCCGTTGCACAGGCGTTGCGATACATTCCCTCCGTACAGAAAGTGATGTTTTTGGTGGTGATATTAAGGCCGCTCCCCTTCGGCGCCTCATAGACCACAACCGAAGATAGGGATTTGGTACCGATTGCGGACGGATCCACAAGCTTATCCAGATACTGATGCTCCTCCGCGTTGGTCACATAGCTGACGCTGTAATTTCCGATCTGGGATGCATCCACTCCGAGGAGCGAAAGCACGGTCGCCTGCTGATCCGGAGTCAGATCCGCTCCGAGTGCAAGATAGGGCTTCGCGTCCTCCGCAAATACGGTTGCCGTTGCTCCGATAGTCAGAATACATGTCATCAGAAGAGCGGCCAGTCGTTTCATGAACCTGCGTGTTTTAAATTTTTTCATAAATATCCTCCTTTGGCATTGCTTATGCCTTGCTCGCTTCAAGCATCTTTGTCTTCAGCTGGTTCTCGATGTCAACAAGTTCCTTCTCGGCCTCGGCACGTTTTATCTTACCTTCTGCCTGAATACGCACAACCTCGTCCAGTGTATTGATCAAGGTCTCGTTTGTATGGCGGAGCGTTTCGATCTCCACAATGCCGCGTTCGGATTCTTTGGCTGCCTCGATGGTTGCAGTGCTGAGTGCATCGGCATTTTTCTGAAGAAGCTTATTCGTGGTCTCCGTAACCGCCCTCTGCGCATCCGCCGCCTGCGACGCATGCTGAATACCGAGTGCGATTACCATCTGGTTCTTCCAGAGCGGGATCGTGTTTACGATCGTGGACTGGATCTTTTCCGCCATCATCGTATCCGAGCTCTGGATCATGCGGATCTGCGGCGCGGTCTGGAGTGAGATTGTCCTCGTCAGCTCGAGATCATAGATCTTTTTCTCAAAACGGTCGCACTGCGCGGCAAGATCCTTTGCCGCCTGCGCATCCTCCTGAAGTCCGCTCATCTCCGCCTTCTTCTGAAGCTCAACCAGTTTTCCTTCTCTGGTCTCTGCAAGCTTTTTCTTGCCGGCCTCGATGTACATCGACAGCTCTTTGAAATACGCCAGATTCGCATCGTACATCCGGTCGAGCACCTCAATATCCTTCATGAGGGTCACCTGATGCTTTTCCAGCTCGTTGCTGATGGTCTCGACATTCGTCTCCACCTTGCTGTATTTCGCCTTCAGCGTCATTGCCTTATTGGCGCCTTTTTTGAAAAGAGCCTTCAGTCCCTTTTCATCCTCATCGATATCAAAATTGCGAAGCTCCCCGATGAGATTGGTCAGCATCTCTCCGGTCTCCCCCATATCCTTCGCCCGAACGGACGAAAGAGCTTTTTCGGAAAACTCAGAAAGCTTTTTCTGTGTACCGGCGCCGTAGCTTAAGATCGCATTGCTGTCCTCAAGATCGATCTGCTCCACAAACGCGTCTACCTGCGCCTGCTCTTCGGGTGTAAGACGCGTCTCTTCGATAGGCTTTGCCTGCTCGACCGTCGTAACCTCATTTTTCGGTTCCGCTACCGGACTGCCAAAGGTCAGTGTCGGCGCAACCACTTCAAAATCTTTGATTTCTCCGTCCATATCCACTCTCCTTTTTCTTTATTATACGAGTACTTTTTCTTTCTCTTTTTCCGGCTCTGCTTCCATGAGCCCGTCCTGTGCCATCATGGTCTTCATCACGGAAATATCCGAAGACACATCCCATGCCGTCGTTTCAAAAAGCTTGTCCAGAAGACGTTCAAAAGCGTCATTGATCGTATCCATCGCTGATTCGATCTCACGCCTTGTGGATGCAAGGTTCTCCCCGCTCACTCCCTGTTTGGAAAGCTCCACATAGGAAGCAAGAAGTTTGTCCGTCGTAGGCAGATAATAGTTCATGAATTTACGAAGTTCCTTCGCACTGGAAGGATCCTTGCGCACCTGATCAAAGATCCGTTTGCAGATATTCTCCAGTTCGTAAAGCTTTCCGGACATCGGTTCGGTATCCGGAATCTCATCGTTATAATTCCGAACCTTAAGAAGATATGCCTGTCCTTCCGCCAGAATGTCCTTGACATCCTCCGGCAGGTCGGAATTCTCGAGCTCAATCTTCTCCCGTTCTTTCTCTGCAAGCTCCCGCTCCGCCGCTGTCCGCTGGTCATCCAGTGCACGGTAATCGCGGTATGCCTTTTCCGTCAGCATAACGGTGGTTTCATCCCGGTCGAGAGCCGCCATCGGAAGCATTTCTTTCTGACGGAACTGTCGAATGTCGGAGAGAACCTTAAGCCGGCTCCGTCCCGACTGTTTGGAAAGTTCATCGATCGTCACGAATTCACGATCCCCCGCAATGCCGCCGTAGGTATAAAAACGGCTGACAAGCTTCTGAAGTTTGACGCCCCTTGAAGTAAGCCAGATAAACAGCGCGGTAAGTCCGCCGAAGATCACCGCTCCCGGGAAAAATGCAGAAGACACCACAAGTCCGAGGATCAGGGAAACCACCGCCGGAATGGCTGTGAACAGGAGACCGGCACCTCCTCCGATCAGGGAACCCAGTCCCATGTTTTTACTGACCCGCTTTTGAAACCAGGGTGTAGCCGGCACCAGTTCATCCATATAAGAGCGTACCCCTTGCGCCTGCATGGTACGGTTGATCCCGGAGCCATGACCGTAACCGGCCGCATTGCCCCCGGATCCCGGATATCCGTTTTTTTCCGGATCGATTCCGCTTTTTTTCATTGCCTCCGTCACGGAGTTTTTGATCTGATTTCCCAGATTCGCAAACTCCTTGGATTTAACGGCACGTTCGACGGAACCCACTATCTCTTTTGCTGTTTCAGCCCAGAAATCCGATTGACTCATGTGGTTCTTCCTTTCGAATATATACTATATCCTATTTGCCCGAAAATGAAAAGTCATCCGGAAAATCCGCTTTTCCCTATCCTTTCCCGAGAACCACCTTAAGCGGGGTCTTTCGGATGATGAAATTTACCAGCGTCAGTTCGGCAGCGGACATCGCAACAACCAGCAGCACATTCAGCCAGAAAACGATCCCCTCATTCCCCTGCAGGATGTGAAGCCGCATCAGGATCCACTGGTTCAGCGGAAGAAAGATCCCCTGATGGAGAAGGAAATAGACAAGGGAATGTTCACCGATGTACTTGACCGGGGGAATGGTATAGATCCCGCCGAGCACGATCGTGGCAACGATCCCCGCAAATGCCGCTATGAACATGACCGGCAGAAATCCATACTGGCTGTAGTAAAGCTCCAGCCCTTCGCCGGCAATGATCCAGTTCAGAAAACAGAATATCACATTGATGATAAAAGACACTGTAAAGATCAGCGCTCCCCATTTCCGCACACGGTAGCTGTTATCCTTAAACAGCCATTTCTCCAAGAGATCGTGTTTTTTCAGAAGCCATCCGACATAGAAAAACGGAAGCGTGGTAAGCACAAGATCCACGTTCCAGGGAAGTGCCTTTCCACCCAGAAGATCATAGAGAAAGCCGGCTGCCGTAATGGCGGCAACTATAATCATGCGCTGCCATTCTCTCTTGATGAACCGCACAAGCACATAAAAAAGCAGGCTCAGTACAAACAGGCACGAAAGGAACCAGAATGTCCACATGCGCTTTTGAATCAAGAGCCCGAGCACATCGCGTTCCAGCACATCCAGCGGCTTTTGTGCCCTGATCGAGTCCCAGTTGAAGGTTCCGCCGTAGCCATCGAGACTCATGATCTTTCCGTTTGCGATCATCGGCGCATACGGCCAGTGAAGTCCTCCCTTTTCCACAAACATATCCCAGAGGATCATCGGCAAAGAAAGAGCGAAATAAGGAATGAGCATCCCCTGTGCTTTCCTTTTCAAAAACTCGGAGAAGGATCTCCGGGTGGAAAAAAGATAGCCGGAGAGCAAAAAGAACAACGGAATATGAAAAGAATAGATCACCCTCCCGACAGGCGTCCACTCACAAAGATGCGCGATCATCACAAGGAGGATCCCGTATCCCTTCGCCATGTCGAGCCAGTCCATTCGTTTTACGATCTGCATAACGTTTACCTGATCCGGACGTTCATCCAGGAAAGGATATCCTTATATACTTTTTCCCGATCTGTCTCATTGAGGATCTCATGACGATCGTTCTCGTAGAGCTGCCATGTTACGTCGGTAAGCCCCGCCTCCTGATAAAGATCGTACACCTTTTTTACTCCGACACCGAGATCCCCCACAGGATCATCCTGTCCGGAAACAAGAAAAACGGGTAGATCTTTCGGGAGACGCGAAATGGATTCCGCGCTGCAGGATCCGAGTACGGCTTCAAAGAGTCCCATGTATGCATTTACCGTAAAGATAAACGTGCACTTCGGGTCGTTATAATACTTCCGCGCGATCTCTTCATCCTTGGTGAGCCAGGTGTTCGTAAGATCCGATCCGTCAAGCGAGTATCTCTTGTATGGTTTGCTGTAGGAAAGCTGCTGAAGAAGCTTGCTGCGGTGATGCCAGCCGAGGAACGTCGCCTGGAACTTCGCGACCTTCATCGCAAGCTTTACGGTTCCTTCCGGCATATAGCCGGTTCCCATGATAATGGCACCGGTCAGATTTTCTCCGCGACGGGAAAGATACTCCCGAAGCAGGTAGCTTCCCATGCTGTGTCCGAGCATGAAATACGGCTTTCCTTCTTCCTGGCACATCGTGCGGAGCTTATGCATATCGCTGAGCCAGATCTTGCATGGCTTCTCTCCCACATAACCCCAGTCGTCCCTGCTTACAATGGAATCCCCGTGACCGACATGATCGTGTCCGACTACGCGGAACCCTTCTCCTGCAAGGTACTCTGCGAAAGCCTCATAGCGTCCGAAATACTCCACCATGCCGTGTGTGATCTGGAGCGTTGCGCGGTACTGACCGTTATCCGGATAATAAGCCGCCGCATGGATCTCTGTTCTTCCGTCTCTGGACGGAAAGGTAAACTCTTCTTTTCTTGCCATATTTTATCTCCTCGTCACGTTCTTACATCTCTGAAACTGCTCTGGTTACTTTTCTGTTTCATGATACTCATCATGTTCCCTGGATGGTCGGTTCTGCCCCATCAGCGTGAGTTTGACTACAGGCGGAAAAGGAGATCCTGCCGATGGATTCTCCGAATTTTTCTTCTGCCGTCTCAGAAGCATCCCTCTCTTCAATGAAGTTCTTTCCCAGGTTCTCCATTTCATCCAGGATGGAGTTTTGTTTTTTGAAAATCTCCGCCAGATCGTATTTCAGTGCCTCCATCTTTTCTTTCAGCACATTGATCTTCTCTGCGTCAGGAAGACTGGCTTCCGAGAGCGCATCCACGCGGATGGAGAGCTCCCTCACCGCATCGGAAAGCGCTGTCATTCCATGCTCCCTTTTCTCGGATTCGATACGGATATCCTCCGCGATCTTCACAAACTTTGAAGCAGATTCTCCGAGCCTTCCCGCCTCGATCGCCGCTGTAAGACACGTCACGCTGATGTTCCGGAAAAACTCTCCCATCCCGGACAGTTCTTCCGATGCGGCGGCAAGTTCCTCCCGGAGCCTCGGTACCTCGGAAAGCGGATCCCGGGTTTCCTTTACATCATCACTGAGCTTCTTTAACGCCTTCTCGATCTCATCCGCCGTGAGGTTCCCGGCGCTGGCCAGTTCCCCACCCTCGTGCACGTAATCCACAACACCGGTAAGGCTTTGATCCATCGCCTTCCGGCTTTTCCTGAGTCCGTCGAAATAGTCCTGGCTCGATTCCTTCAGCCTGGCAAGATCGGCAAGGAGTTTCTCATACTCCTCGATCTTTTTATCCTTCTCCCGGAGTTCTTCCTCCATCTCCCGAAAGGAGCCGGACTTGAAGTCTCCTATACTGATCCCAAACATGAGTTTCCGCCCCCTGTTATGCGTCTTTCCCTAACTGCAGCGACTTCTCGGTGCAAGCCCTCTGCGCCTTTATGACGGTTCCTCGGAAGCCGTCCGCTTCCAGGGACGCAACCGCTTCGATCGTAGTGCCGCCGGGCGAACAGACCATGTCTTTTAATTCTCCCGGATGCTTTCCGGTCTCAAGTACCATCTTCGCCGATCCATAGACTGCCTGTGCAGCAAACGTAAGCGCCAGATCCCTCGGCATACCGTCCGCAACAGCCGCATCCGCCATTGCCTCGATCAGCATATAAACATAAGCCGGCGAGGATCCGCTCACACCGGTCACGGCATCCATGAGGCGCTCCGGCACAACCGCACTTTTCCCGAAGCTGTCAAAGATCGCCGTTGCGGCTTCAAGATCCTCCTTCAAAGCCTGGCCGTTCGGAGAAAGCGCTGACATGGCTTCCCCGACAAGTGCCGGAGTATTTGGCATCACACGGATGAGACGGATCGGTTTCCCGAACGCCTTTTCCAGAGACGCGATCTTCTGACCTGCGACGATGGAGATCACAAGCGTTTTCTCCGAAACACTCTCACGGATCTCCTTGATCACATCATACACAAACTGCGGCTTGATCGAAAGAAACAGAATGTCTGCTTCCGCCGCTGCCTTCCTGTTATCATCCGTAACGCGGACACCGAACCGGTCCTTCGCCGCCTGTCTCGCCCGTTCTGATTGATCGGCGACAAGGATCTCTTCTTTGGAAGAAAGACCGGCGGAAATAATTCCGCCGATCATAGCACTTCCCATATTTCCGCCGCCGATAAAAGATATTACATTACCCATTTTCGTTTTCCTTGATCAAAAATCAGTAAAATTCTTTTCCTTTCTTCCTTCGATAAACGCGGTCATGCCCTCTGTTTTGTCATGCGTGGAGCAGGTAATACCAAAGAGGTTTGCTTCATACTCGACCGCATTCTTGATATCCATATCGTAGCCGTTGTTGATCGCCGCCTTTGCGATAGAAACCGCAAAGCTTGCATTGGACGCGATCTTCCCTGCCATCTTCTTCGCCGTATCCATGAGTTCTTCGTTCGGAACCACTTTGTTGACAAGACCGATACGATATGCTTCCTGCGCATCGATATTGCTGCCGGTGAAGATCAGCTCCTTCGCGCGTCCCATACCGACAAGCCGTGCAAGACGCTGCGTGCCGCCAAATCCCGGGATGATCCCGAGGCCGACCTCCGGCTGACCGAAGAGAGCACTCTCGCTTGCGATGCGGATATCACATGCCATGGCGATCTCGCACCCGCCGCCAAGCGCAAAGCCGTTGACTGCAGCGATCGTCACCTGGCGCATGTTCATAAGCTTGAAGAAAGGTTCTGCCGCGCGCATTCCGAAAGCTCTGGCCTCTGCTGCGGTGAAATTGACCATTTCCTTAATGTCCGCACCTGCAACAAACGATTTATACGGATTGTCCTTCTTGTCGGGACCTCCGGTTAAAATAAGAACCTTTACATCATCCCTCGCCTCGATCTCTCCGAGTACCTGGTTCAGTTCATCCAGCGTTTCGCTGTTCAGCGCGTTGAGCGCTGCAGGACGCGCGATCTGAAGAACGGCGATCTGACCCTCTACATCAAGCTTTAAGTTGTTCATGTGACTCCCTCCTGATTCGAAAAAAATAAAAAACAAACATCGAAAATATTTTAACACCCCGGCGCTAAAATCACAACCGAAAAACTCGTCCTTTTTATGCTGCGGACGGAAGCTTTAACACCTGATCAATGTCAATCCTGTCCGGATCCGAAAGGATGTCTTTGTTCAGTTCATAGATCTCTTCCCACCTGGTGCCGGTTCCGTAAAGCTTCTTTGAGATCTTCCAGAGGGAATCGCCTTTCGTCACCGTGTATGTATCTCCGGAAGCCTCCGGAGCATTCTCCATAACTTCCTTTGAAGTTTCTTCCTTGGTCTCCTCAGAAGGTTCTTCTTTGGTTTCTTCAGAAGCTTCCTCTGTCTTTTCCCCGGATGTTTCCGCGCTGTCCGCTGTCAGGATCGTAAGGTTCCCTCTGACCTTTCCGTATTTCTCTTCGGTCAGAACGCCGCCAAGCTCTTTCTCAATATAGTCCATCAGGTTGAGCTCAAAGGATTGTCCCGTTTCGAGCGAATCCAATGTCGCCAGGATGCATGCCGTATCCCCGCCCGCTGCCGTAAAATCGTTTGTGATCAGAGTGTACTCTCCGTTTTCATCAAACGGCTTCTCTCCTATGCTCTGGATGGATACCCGTTGAATGGATGCCGGCTTATAATAGGTGGAATTCGGATAAAGCTCGCCCTGGTCAAATTCCTTTGTGGTGTCGATCGTAAACTCGATCCCTGCCGTCTGGGGAAAGCCGCCGATGGAATCCGGTGTGCAGAAAGTCGACGCTTCAAGGAGCTCCAGAAGATCCTTTCCTGAAATCTGCGTCAAGTTGATCGTATTCCCAAATGGAAAGATCGTGTAAATGTCGAGTTCCGTCACATCTCCGACGGATATCCCTGCCCGGATCGCGCCTCCGTTGATAAGCGCAACGCACTTCTCCGGATCCGCGCTGAGCTCATCCTTATGATTTTCGACATACCACATCACCGCATCCGTAGAAAGATCTCCGGTATTGGTTTCCACCTGACGGTTGATCTCCTTGTCTGCCTCAAATTCCACTTCACTTTTAGCGATCACCTGTCCGTATTTCTCATCCACCTGTTTTTTAACCTCATCCGTTTTTTCCTGCACCGCATCATCCTGCGGGAGGTCAGTAGTATCGATCAGATAATGATCCTCGATCGTTCCGTCTTCATCCACGACAACGACACTGATGTATGCAAATTTGGTACCGGTGGACTGGATCGGCTCGCCGTTCTCCCCCTCGGTCATGACCGTATGACTATGTCCGTCCAGAAGGAAATCCACACCTTCCACCGCTGCATAAAGATCCTCGGAACGATTCCTGTCGGCTGCGGCCTCCTCGGCAACGCCAAGGTGTGTGATGCCGAAGATGATATCCGCTCCGTCATCCCTCAGACTGTCAACCTGTTCCTGAGCACACTTTGCCATATCCTCTCCGGCCAGAAAGGTAAGTCCCTGCGTAAGCTTCGGATTCGTCTTGGTCTGGGTCTCGGGTGTATCGAGCGCAAAAAAGCCGACCTTAAGTCCGTTTTCCGCCTCATACATCATGCTCGGATCAAATAGCGGCTTATCGCCTTCCAGGATATTTGCGCAGATCACCTTAAATTCCGCAGGCTTAAGATTCTTCTCCATCTGCTCCCAGCCGTAATCCAGATCATGATTGCCCACCGTTGAAATGTCGTATCCGGCGGCATTCATCAGCGTGACTGCCTCCGCGCCTTTTGAGTCGTTTACATCGGGATCGCCCTGACTGAAATCGCCGGAATCGACCAGAATGACCTCCGCTCCCATATCCTTATAGGTTTCTTTAAGCTTTGCAATCTTGGAATACCCGTCTACAGCTCCGTGAACATCGTTACTCTGGATGATCACAAGCTTGTTCTTGTAGTCCCCTTCCACGGGCTCCGTGACGATCTTCGCATCCGGCTCCTCATCGGCCATCAGCCGGAGTGGATTCCCGAGAAAAACCGACAGTGCAAATACCGCAGACATTCCCAGTGCGATTGGTTTTTTTAGCTTTGACATTACAACACGTCCTTTCTGTTTCCTGTACTGATTGTTTATCATATCACCCGAAAGATGATTCTTCAATCTTTTCAAAAATCCCCCTTGACATCGACGGAAATTTTTAGTAGATTGGTGCTTGCATTTTTGCATTTGGGGTATAAAAACAAACATTTACAAGGAGGGGGTTATCACATGCTAAAAGTTGGGGTCTGCGACGATGAGCGGATCCTGGCGGAGCGCCTTATCGTTTCTCTGAGAGAGATCTTTGAGAAAAAAGGTGTCGATGCCGGGATCTCTTTATTTTTGTCCGCAGAAAAGCTGCTTCATGCCTCGCCGGATCTGGGTCTGGTTATTCTGGGCATGAAAGAGGGGTACATCATTGATTCCTGCCGGTTTATCGCAAAACCGGTAAACAACGAGGAACTATGGAAAGCCGTGGATGAGGTGCTGAAAAAAAAGCCCGGCGCGGAGCTGATCCGTCTGTTTCTCGACAACCATTCTTATGAGATTCCACAGAACAAGATCGACTATGCGGAAGCCTATAACGGTTATACCATATTTCATGTAGGAGGAAGGCTGTTCCGGAGGGAAGAGAACCTGAACCACTTTGACTCCGTTCTGGATTCACGGATATTTGTCCGCACCAGCCGAAAGCATATCGTAAATCTCGGAAATGTGAGCTCTGCGGATTCCAGCGAAGAGCTCTGCTTCCCGGAGGAACACATTCCTGTCGCGCGCCGTCAGCGGGATGCGGTGAGAAGGAAGTGTATCGAGTACGATCTTTCCTATGGACGGAAGCGTTGATTTACCGTTCGCGGAGTTTCTGATACCGTTCGAGGAGTTATTCTTGCCAGCTGCGCTTCCAGGGACCATAATGCAAATTACAGAGAAGGCCATTCTGAAAAAAATGAAAGGAGGTACCTGGCAGGAACATAATGTAATTTTCCAAAATAAATCATATTCATTAGTGATTTTTGGATAGAGCTGAAATCTTATAAAACGAAAACAGAGAAAAAGCGCTGCCCGTCCGGGCAGCGCTTCATAATGCAGTCAGTGTCCAAATATGATATGATACAGCTGCACATCGGGGAAATACAAAGTATGAAAGAAGACAGAAGAATCTACATCCTGAAAGAAGAAAAACCTGCGGTTGCAGTACTGAAACTGGGCCTTCCGCTGGTGACCGGCACGCTGGCAAACATTGCTCTGGATCCTCTGTTCATCTTCGGGTTCCATCTGGAGATCCGTGGCGCCGCAATTGCAACGATCCTCTCGGTCTGGATGCTGGTTTACGTGATCAAGTCTGTGTCTCGTAGGGAACATCAGTCTTTCATGAAGAACTGATCAAAGTCGTTATGGCCGTGTTTGATGTAGGGTTCACCTGGGTGTTGAGTTCTTTTTCCTTATCCATTTTTTCTCCTGTCAAAATCTGGTAGTGTTTAGATTTTTTACTTATCATTCATAGCATTCCGCATCATAAAACGGAGCATCATCTTATCCCGTTTCGACAGTCAGTCCCTTAACCAAATGTAAACGTCTGGAAGAATTCGGAAAGCCGGAGGTATATGGAGACACCGGAGCTCACTCCGGTAATGGCAACCATCAAAAGTACGATGCCCAGAATCACGAGGACGATAAACGGGAATACAAAAGGCAGACGATTCTCGTGATCCTTGTCAACACTTTTCAGAAGCACCGCATACAGATAAGAAATACCAAACAGCAAAGCCAGAGGACAAACAAACAGACCGATCACAGGAATGAAAAGCGCCAGGATGGAAGCAATAAATATAATGGGTATACTGATCATGCTCCGGATTGCCAGAAGAGACAGCATTTCCTGGTATTTGCGGAATGGATGCTTTGCGATCCGCATAAACAGCTTCATAATCAAAGCGATAAGGAACGTTCCTGCCAGCGTGCCAATAAGTCCCAGCAGAAATCCCAGACCCTCCGGAAGCTTTAAGGCAGGATACAGCTGCTGCAGAAAATCCCGGACTTCCAGAGAAAGATAACGGGCCAGGTGTGAGATCTGTTGAGACAAGAGCTGATCTGCGAATCCGGAAATCGCCTCCCCGACGGCCGGTATCATTGAAAGCAAGGCGACCAGCGAGTTTTCCAGCGCACCGATCAGCGTATCGGACAGCGTGGACAGGCCTTTCGAAACAGCATCCCCTATCTGCATAAGACCTCGAAGGATCGCCTGATTCGTGCTGTGATAAAGGCTCAGATTAAAAAAACCGACCATCACTGCATGGAGAAGCATGGCAAATCCCCATGCCTTCCAGCTGTGTTTTCTTACAAAGCCCTCTCCCGTGCTGACGGGATGAACGATCAGCTGAAGAAGGCTTTTCACATCTGACGAAAAACGTTCATTTTCCACAACCGCGACTTCAGTACTGCCTTCCTCGGCTGTAATGATTTCTTTTTTCGTTTCAGAACTGCATTCCTCGGTCGTGATGATTTCTTTTTCAGTACTCTTTTCCATGTAAACTCCTTTCCTTTCACACACATATCTCTCCGGGCTCATTTATATTGCTCATGTTCACGCTTCTTCTAAAAGGTGGTGAAATGATATAACCCCGCCCTGGAAGGGACGGGGTGTTCTCTGCTGTGATAAAAAAATCCCTTATCTTGCCATCAAACGAATCACTTCCCCGACGTACATCGTATGGGGATCGCCCGTCGGGTAATTCTTCTCCACGATCTCAGGGATCAGAATATTCGCCGTATCAAGCGGGAAGGATCCAAGCGTCTTCATGATCAGTACCATGTTTCCTTCGTTAATATAGGGGATGCCTTCAACATAATCGAAATGCATGTGCGCATTCTTCAGCTTGTCCTCATCCCGCCCGGAAACAGAACCGAAGTACTTGAGCATGGTACGGCTCCCCTTTTCGAAAAAGGTGCAGGAAAATCCGTCGGTCTTGTCAAGGAATTCTTTTGTGTACCTGGAATCACGCACAAAACAGAATACGACGCTTTTCCCCCAGAGCGTGCCCATTCCGCCCCAGCTCGCTGTCATGGTATTTGCCTTTTCTTCCGTGCCGGCCGAGATCGCCATCCACTCCTGATCGATCTTGGTAAAAGGGTTTATCTCAAAAAGATCCAGCGGAACCGGCTGGAATACATGATGCTCCATATCGCTCCTCCTATATGCTATAATTATAAACGAAAAAGAAAAAAATGAAAGAAGATTTTTATATGAACGAAAAAGCAAAATGGCTTGAGATCAGACGAAGCGGGGACTTTTCCGCCATCGGTAAAGAATACGATGTTTCCCCCATGCTCTCAAGGCTGATGATCAACCGTGGGCTCTCGCCGGAAGAGATCCCTGAGTACCTCGACGGCTCCTCGCTCCATAGTCCTCATCAAATGAAGGATCTGGACAAAGCGGCCGGAATCATCGCCGCAAAGATCAGAGAGCAAAAAAAGATCCGCGTGATCGGGGACTACGATATCGACGGGGTGAATGCCACTTATATTCTGGTAAAAGGAATCCGGCGCTGCGGAGGCATCGTGGATGCCGCCATTCCCGACAGGGAAAAGGACGGCTACGGGATCAACGAGCATCTCATAGATCTTGCAAAAGAAGACGGGATCGACTGCATCATAACCTGCGACAACGGGATTGCTGCACGTGAAGCCGTACTGCATGCAAAGGATCTTTCCATGACAATGATCGTGACGGATCACCATGATGTTCCCTATATCGAAGAAAACGGCGAAAAAAAATATCTCATCCCGGAAGCGGACGCTATTGTAAATCCGAAGCAGGAGGACTGTCAATATCCCTATCCTCTCCTTTGCGGAGCGGTTGTTGCGTGGAAGCTCGTCATGGCACTCTATGAGCTTTTCTCCATCCCGCCCGCGGAAGCGGATGTGTTCTATGAAAACGCTGCCTTCGCAACCGTAGGGGATGTGGTGGATCTTACCGGTGAAAACCGTGTCATCGTAAGGATCGGCCTTATGCATCTGCAGAAAACAAACAATCCCGGGATGAAAGCGCTGATCTTAAAAAGCGATGTTGCTCCCGAGGAGCTGCGTGCTTATCATATCGGCTTTATTCTCGGTCCCTGTATCAATGCCAGCGGACGTCTTGATACCGCAAAGAGATCTCTGTCTCTCCTTCTCGCTGAAAACGAAGGAGAAGCATCAGCGTGTGCGGAGGAGCTGATCGCACTCAACCGGAGCCGCAAAGATATGACGGAAAAAGGCGTGAAGGACGCGGAGGAGCTGATCCAAAAAGAAGAGCTACTTAAAAATCCGGTTCTTGTGATCTTCCTCCCGGACTGCCATGAAAGTCTGGCCGGGATCATTGCGGGACGCATCAGGGAACATTGGAACCGTCCGGTGTTTGTGCTGACAAAAGGCGAAGACTGTGTGAAAGGGAGCGGGCGTTCCATTCCCGAATACTCCATGTTCGATGAGATGACGAAAGTAAATGAGCTGTTTCTGAAATATGGCGGTCATCCCATGGCAGCCGGTCTTTCTCTGGAGGAAAGGAATGTTCCGGAATTCTCCCGCCGTATCAATGAATGCTGCACGCTGACAAAAGATGATCTTCTGCCGAAGATCCGTTTTGATATGGTCCTTCCCCTCCGTTATGTTACGGAAGAGCTGATCGCAGAGCTTCAAAAAATGGAACCGTTCGGAAAGGGAAACGAAAAACCGCTTTTCGCACTCCGCGATGCACAGGTGCTATCCGCGAATGTTTTCGGGAAAAAACAAAATGTTCTGAAACTGAAACTTCGGGATCAGGATACGGAAATGGAAGCGATCCACTTCGGCGATCCGGAGGAACTCATTTCGCTGATCGAAGAGAGAAAGACTGCATCAAAGCTCGCAACAATCTCATTGATCTATTATCCGAAGATCAATGAGTATCAGGGAAGGCGGACGCTGCAGATCAACATCGTCGATTTCAGGTAAAGCCGGCGAAAAGCCTACATTTTTCTTGCGCATTAAACAATATTCCACTAATATTGAACTTATCGAAGAAAGAAAAGAAAGGTTGTTTTATGGATATCACCGGAAGAAAACTATTTGTAAAAGCGCTTCAGGAGGAAGGCGTCGATACCGTCTTCGGATATCCGGGCGGTTACGTCATTGATCTGTTTGACGAGCTTTACCGCCAGGACCAGATCCGTCTCATCCTGCCGCGCCACGAACAGGGACTCATCCACGCGGCAGAGGGCTACGCAAAAGCCTCCGGGAAACCGGGCGTGGTTCTTGTAACGAGCGGTCCGGGCGCGACCAATATCGTGACCGGTCTCGCAGACGCGCACTATGACAGCATTCCGCTCGTCTGCATCACGGGGCAGGTTCCGCTGTCGCTGATCGGAAACGACGCGTTTCAGGAGGTCGATATCGTCGGCATGACGCGCTCCGTCACAAAATACGGTGTGACAGTCCGGAAAAGAGAGGATCTTCCCCGGATCCTCAAAATGGCATTTCACATCGCAACCAGCGGAAAACCCGGGCCCGTCCTCATCGATATCCCAAAGGACATTCAGATCGCGACCGGTGACCCGGAATACCCGAAGGACGTACAGATCCGCGGCTACAAGATCAGCAGCGGGGTTCATGTCGGACAGCTGAAAAAAGCCTACAAGATGTTAAAGGGCGCAAGACGTCCCCTGATCCTGGCCGGAGGCGGCATTTCAAGCGCGAATGCTTCCGCCCTGCTTCAGGAGTTTACCGAAAAAATGCGGATCCCGGTTGTCACGACGATCATGGGAAAAGGAGCCATCCCCTCTACACATGAACTCTATGTCGGCAACTGCGGCATGCATGGAAAATATGCGGCGAACATGGCAGTCAGTGAGTGTGATGTCCTTTTTTCCATCGGCACCCGTTTTAATGACCGGATCACGGGAGACTTGAACGAATTCGCACCGAAAGCACAGATCATTCACATTGATGTGGATACCGCATCCATCTCCCGGAATGTAGTCGTGGATGTTCCGGTCGTGGCAGACGCAGCCACTGCACTGAAAAAGCTTTTGGAGTGGGCGGAAAAAATGGACACCGTCCGCTGGCAGGAAACAATCCGCGCATGGGATCAGGAAAATCCGCTGGCGATGCGCGAAGGGCGCGGCATGACGCCGCAGATGATCCTCTCGGAGGTTAACAGGCTCTATCCGACCGGATTTGTTGTGACCGATGTCGGGCAGCATCAGATGTGGACGACACAGTTCGTCGACTTCTCACCGGAGAAACGGCTCATCACCTCCGGCGGACTCGGTACAATGGGATTCGGGCTTCCGGCTTCCATCGGCGCAAAGATCGCCTGTCCTGATTCGGATGTGGTTCTCATCACCGGCGACGGCGGCTTCCAGATGAACATCCAGGAGCTTGCTACAGCTGTCACACAGGGACTCCCGATCACGGTCTGCATCTTCAACAACCAGTATCTCGGGATGGTCAGACAGTTTCAGCAGCTCTTCTACGGAAAACGGTATTCCGGAACGTGCCTTCGGATGCGGAGCACCTGTCCCGCGAGCTGCAAGGGACCCGGAGAGGACTGTCCGCCTTATACACCGGATTTTGTCGCGCTAGCGGAAAGCTACGGCGCACACGGGCTCCGCGTTACGGATCCTTCGGAGATCACTGCCGCACTCGAAACCGCAAGGAGTCACTCAGACGCTCCGACGATCATCGAATTCATCATCGCTTCCGACGAGCTCGTCATGCCGATGGTCAAAGCCGGAAACGCCATGTACGACATGATATTAAAATGAGCAAGAAAAACACATCAGATCATAGAAAGGAACACCATGAATCAGACAATGACAAACCGCTGGATCGCTCTCTATGTTGAAAACCAGGTCGGCGTCCTGGCAAAAGTTTCCGATCTCTTTTCCGGAAAATCCTACAACCTCCAGAGCCTCACCGTCGGCACCACGGAAGACGAAACCGTCTCCCGCATGACGATCTGCGTGACCAGCGACGATATCACCTTCGAACAGATCAAGAAACAGCTGAACCGTATGGTCGAGATCATCAAGGTCATTGATCTGACCGATGTGCCGATCCATATGAAGGAGATCCTGTTCGTCAAAATCACCGACATCGACGATAAGGAAAAAGCGGAGCTCTTCCGCATCGCAAAGGTTTTCCATAAGGGCTCTGATGTCGTGGATGTCGTGGACGACGGCCCGGACTCCATCCTCTTTGAATGCAAGATGACCGAACGCCGCAATAACGATCTCATCGCGAGACTCAAGATGAGCTTTCGCCACATCGAAGTAGTCCGCGGCGGTGCGGTTGCCATCGAATCCATCAGCACCAGCTGCCGCTGACCGGAGGGATCTTTTATGGGAGCAGACCTTATCACGATCGGCATGCTGGTTCTGGATGTTCTGGTGAGCCCCGTCACGCCCGATTTCTTTGAAAAAGATTCCATGCACGTCGATATCAAAGAGTTCCCGGGCGGGGATGCCGCAAACGTTGCCATCAACGCTGCGGCCATGGGTGTCTCCTCAATGATAGTTTCCGCTGTCGGTTCTGACAGTGCAGGCTCCTGGCTCCTTAAGGAGATCGGCCGCCGGGGTGTCGACACCTCCGGCATTGCATATATCGAGGGCGCCGGAACCGCCAGAAGTCTTGTGATGATCGAGCCCGGCGGCGAACGCCATTTTCTGACCAGTACGGATATCTTTTCCGAGATCTCGGATGACGCCATCACGGATGAACTTCTTTCCGGAGCAAAGTTCCTTGGCATGAACAGCTTTTACCGCATGCAGCATCTTTCGGGCGAGCGTACTGCCGCCCTGTTTCACCGCGCAAAAGAACACGGAGTCCGTACCGTTATGGATACCATGATCTGCCGCTCCGGCGATGCATTCGATCAGATCGCTCCCGCTCTCACCGAGACCGACATCTTCCTGCCAAGTTACAAAGAAGCCGTCCAGATCACGGGCGAAACCGATCCGGACCGGATGGCAGATAGAATAAATGGCATCGGGCCTTCTGTCTTTATTGTGAAAATGGGGGAAGAAGGGTCCTTTGTCGCAGACTTTGAACATAACGAACGTTACCGGATCCCGGCATTCGGAAAAGAAAAATGCGTCAGCACGGTGGGAGCCGGCGACGCTTATTGTGCAGGGCTGATCACTGCTCTATTAAAAGGAAAAACCCTTCACGAGAGCGCCACTTTCGCATCCGCGGCAGCAGGTCTTACCGCCGGGGTGTTCTCCGCCACAGGCGGCATCCGCTCCTATGAAGAGGTACTGTCATTCATCGCTTCTCAAGAAGCCTCATCTTAAAGAACACCTCCAACTTCTCCCGAAGGGAATTCCGGTCAATTGTCTTCAACAGGTAATCCACAGGCTTTAAGTTAAGTCCGGTAAGCACACTGTTCCGGTCCTGTTTTCCCGTCAGGAACATCACGGGGATATTGCTCGTTCCCACCTCGCTCTTCATCATGGCGAGCAGCTGCGGGCCGTTTGTGATCGGCATCTCATAATCCAACAGCACCAGATCCGGATGGTTCTTGGCAAGCCAGCGGATCGCCTGCAGACCGGAATTTGCCATCTCGATCTGATAAACATCCGAGAGCCACGACTCGATCATCATCATATAGGTTTCATCATCATCGATAATGAGGATCTGTTTCTGGACATCCGCTTTTCCGAAATTGTCAAAGAACCGGGATACATCACGGAGGAACACGTCCATATCAAAGGGCCTCTCATACCACTTCAGGATGCAGCTCTCCGGAACCGATTTCACCGCTTCCTGATATTCAAAGGCCGTTCCGATCAGGATGAGGCTCTTCTCTTCGCCGATGCAAAGATCTCTCAGATAAAGGAGCATATCATTCCGCTCAAAAACCTCTTCATCCATGTAGTACACATAGAGTTCCGCCTCCGTGTACCAGTTCTCGACATCCTTCAAGGTCGCCGGCATCCGGTCCACCTTTACACCGCTTTGCGCCAGCTTGTTTTCAATGCCGCCTACGAGCACATGCTCCTTCGAACTGAGCAGCGCGATCCTTCTTTGCACCCGGACCTTCTTGCTGGTTTCATCATGCTTTTCGGTCGAAAAGTTGGTGTTACGGATCCCGTCCTTCAATGACCGTGCCAGTGAACGGAAATCCATTAGGAAATCGCTGTTCTCTTTTTTGATCGTATCGTAATCACCGGTCTCTCCGGCAATCTCAAGCTTTTCCGCCTTGCTCGCAAGCTCGTTGGCACCGATGATCTGTGCGGAGCTCTTTAACGCATGCACCTTGATCGTGTAGTTCCGTACATCTCCACGCCAGTAAAAATCCTCGATCTCATCTGCCTTGGACTGCGCCGAATTGGAGAAGATCCGAACCGCGGAAAGCAGTCCTTCCGCCGAGCCGTTCCGCTTGATACCAAGTTCCGGGTCGAGTTCCGAAAGATCGGTCATCCACTTCGGAACACCGGGAATCTGCACTACGGAGCCCTCGCTCTCTTCCTTCTCTTTGCCGACGCGGTTTACACTGCCAGAAGGCGTCTCAGCGCTCTCCGGATCTGACTTCGAAAGAAGCGCTCTCGCACTGGATTTCGCACTGCCTATAACCTCCGATTTCGGTTTTTTCTTTTCCTCATCCTCGCCGAGAAAATCCTCCCCGATCTGCATGCGGATCGCCTCGATCAGAGCTTCCTTATCCACGGGCTTTTTCAGGTACTCAGCAAACCCGGCACGAATATAGGTGTAGCGGATATCAGCGCCTGTACGGCCTGTCATGGCGATTGCCGGAACCTTGCAGTTCGGATTCGCTTTCAGCTCGCGCAGATTGGAAAGCAGATCCACCCCGTTCATGCCCGGCATCATGTCATCAAAAAGGAGCAGATCAAACTTTTCCGTGTTCAATATTTTGAGCGCACTCGGCCCGTCTGCCGCTTCCAGGATCGTCAGCTTTTTTCCGGTCAGAAACCGTTTCACCAGTGTCCGCTGGATAGATTCATCATCGACAATGAGTAACTTTTGCATATGTCCTACGTTTCATGCATCCGCTTTTCATGATATTAAAAGAAAATATAACAACTATTTATTATTATAACCATTCTCTATCTCGGGTTCAATCCTCTTTCTCAGGTTTAGTCTTGGGGAAACGCTGATTAAATCGTTTCCCGCGCAAAAATCGCGACGCGAAGCGTCTTCAACTGCGATTTTCTGTGCATCCTGCCGGGGCATCTAAGAGCTGTGCTAGATCCATGATCGTACCCCCTTTTTCTCCTCCTCGCGTTCACCCGCGATAACGGTTTCTCCTTTATCGGTTCTTTGGAGACAGGGGACGGTTCTGTGTCTCCTCAGATCCATCCAAATTCGATCAACGCACTCCTGATATAGTGCGCGATCATCCCGTTCCCTTTCCGGTCCGGATGAGCTCCGTCATGAAACCAGTCCGAATGCGCCTTTGAAAGACGAAAAAGATCCAGTACCCTGCAGCCTGTCTCTTCCCCAACCTCTGCGATGATCTCATGCAGTTCATTTCCGATAATATCCACCTGAATCCCGAAAGGATCTCTCCCGTGACGATCCTTCCATGCCGCAGTCGGCTGCATCAGAATCACCTTCGGATGCTGCGGAAGATCACGATAAGAGCTGACAAATCCGGTCAGTTCCTGCCGATAGTTGTCTTCATTCCAGTTGAAAGGCTTGGCGTCATTGGAACCGAGCATCAGAAGATAAATCTCCGCATTGCAAATAAGGCTCGCCCGGTAAAACCGGTCTGACTTATAAGGCAGATCCCCGGACACCTGAAGCGTCCGCCAGGAAAGCCCGTAGTTCAGCACCTGCCAGTCCTCTCCAAGCAGCTCTCCAAGCTGTGCCGGATAGGAATCCCGTTGCCTTGTGAGTCTGACACCGGCGCCATAGGTCAGGCTGTCCCCCACGCAGGCAAGGATACGTTTCTTCGGATCCGGATTTGGCGTGGCCGGATGGATCACCACATTGATAAAATATCCGATCGCGTCTTTTTTTGACCTTGACATGTTTGCTTCAGGCATTTTACTCTTCTTCCGCGTGGAATACATCAGATAAACTTCTCCCGGGGACATGTTTCGCAAATCCCTGAGCATGTCTTTTGATCTGCTCCTGATATTCTGCCATGTTAAGATCCCCCTTTCAGATAGCAACTATTATATCATGAATTGGGCAAAAGATTTATGATATTATGATCCGGGGTCAAAAGTGCCATGCGATAAAATCGCATGTGCACTTTGCACAAGGAATCGCTCTGACATGCTAGCATGTCGAGGCGATTCTTGGTGCAAAGGTCACAATGCCGCAAGCGGCATGTGACTTTTGACCCCTAAATCATACTATACTATTTCCCAAAAACCGGATACAGAGCATCGTGATGTCATCCGACTGCTCTGCGCCGCGCACGAAGTTGTTCACATCCCCGGCGACAAGATTACACAGGGCACTTGTCATCCCGCATTCCGGATCAGCTTCGGGCGGATGGTCCCCAAACGACAGGATTTGCCTCAGACGCATATCTCCATATTGTTGAAGCTCCGGATCCATTGCCTCTGTGACACCATCGGTATAAAGGTACAGAAAATCGCCGGGCTGCAGTGCGATCTTCTGCTGTGTATAGATTGTATCCTCCATCCCGCCGAGCATCAGATCCGTACGGCCTATCACATATTTTGCCCTGCCGTTTCGGATCAGGAGGGGTTTATTATGCCCTGCGTTTACGACCTGCACATTACCTGTTTTCAGATCGAGATAACCCATCCAGGCCGTTACAAACATTTTCGAATCATTCCCCTCGCTTAGCTTTCTGTTTGCAACGTCGAATACCTCCGTCGGAGAAAGACCGCTCTCCGCAAGATTCCGGATCAGACTTTTGGAGCGCATCATAAACATGGCACCCGGAATACTTTTCCCGGAGACATCCGCAATGAGGAATCCCAGTTTATCTTCCGGAAGCATAAAAAAGTCGTAAAAGTCGCCGCCAACCTCTTTCGCCGCAGTCATACTCGCAAAGATCTCAAACTCACGGTGCTCGGGGAAAGGCGGAAAGACGCCCGGCAACGCAGCGTTCTGGATCGTTTTGGCATTTTGCAGATCCTCATCAATCCGTTTCTCCGCTTCTTCAAAATATCCCTTCAAACGATCCACGGTCTTATTGATGTCAAGGGAGAGCATATGAAACTCATAGGTCCCGCGCACATTCACCTTTTCCTCCAAATCGCCCGCCGTGATCTTTTGAAGCGAACTGTTGATCCTGGTCATGTTCCGCACGATAATGATCCTGATCAGGATCACCATCACGACAAACAGAATGGCAAGCACAATGACACCGAGCAGCAAAAGGGATCTCATCACATTTTGCATACTGTCTTTCGCCTCACTGACCGGATAGACTCCGACGATGTACATCCCCTGCGTTTCATTGATGCACACAAAAGAAAGCACCCCGAACACGGGAATGACCTCATTCATCATAAAATAATCCTGGTCCGGGTCAATGATGATCCCCGCATCCGAAAGTGTTTCCCAGCTGTATTCATTGTGATAGCTGTTTCTGATGACCTGATCGCTGCCGGCTACGAGCAGATACCCTCCCTTTCCGATACGACGATTCGTCACGGCAAACTCCGATCTTTCCATGGCCACATTTTGAAAAAGAGTCTCATCGAGTCCGACCTGTACGATCCCGCTGCCGTCAGGGAGACCTGCTGCCACATATTTCATCATAACGGGCGGATCATCGTCGGAAGGGCGGAGCTCCTGAAAACCCGCATAGATCGTCCCGTCCAGAACCGCAAGGAAATCCTGTTCCTCCGGATCATCATGAATATCCTTCCCGATCTCATCCGGATCCGAGGAAGCAATCACGATCCCATCCGAATTGATCAGGCTCAATGTAGTTCCCTGTGAATTATAAATCTCTTTCAGCTTCTCCGAGATCGCATCCGTATCGCTCGTACCGGCTGTGGTAATGATCCCCGCATTATACAGTCGCTCGATCATAGTGAGGATCTCGGTTTCCGCCATATTCACGACGTCGGCACTGACATCCTCCACATTATTATCAACGTATTCGTATGCGTTTTCGATCATGTTACGATATTGCGTAACATTCACAACAGTCAGATATACGATTGCCACCGCCAAAAAGACCACGATCATCCAAAATGAGATCACAAACCAGATCTTCCATTCTTTTCGGTTTTCAACCCGCTTCCGGAAAATGTTGTCCTTATCCATCCTGTTCTATCGAGTTACTAAACTGATATATGACCCCTCTGGCTTTCAGAATACTTTCAAGTTTCCCGCCGGCCACCTCATTCAATTCCTCGTCCGTCAGCTGCATACCGGCATCCTCGAGCGCCTGCTTTGCTTCTTCACGGCTCCCGGCCTTCTCCACTTTTTCTTTTAATTCTCCGATCAGCTTCATAATGGTTCCTCCTTATCTGGTATTTCCATGTTCCTTACTATAGTATACGATGAAAATGCATAGATGGCACTAAAAACTGAAATATGATATAGTATTCCTGTATATATCACCGATTAAGAGTGAAACCTGACTTCATCATTGATTCACGAATCGCAGAAGATAACATAAAAAGAGGATCTCATCCATGTATTATGCATCCATCGGTATTCTTGCACTGTTTATTCTTCTTATTGAAAACAGGGATATCCTGATCAAGCGGGACAAGGTTTTCGACAAGCCGTTCTGGGTGATATACCGGAGATTCCTGATCGCGATCATTATCTATCTGGTCACCGATGTCTTGTGGGGTTTTCTGGAAAGTCTGAAGATTCCTGCACTTCTCTTTGCAGATACCTCGTTCTATTTCTTCTCTATGGCGATCGGCGTTTTTTTCTGGTCACAGTTCGTTGTGGTATTCCTGAATGAAAAGAACGGATTCGAAGCGTTTCTCGTTCACTCGGGACGTATCATCGCGCTCATAGTGGCGGTTCTCTCAGTTGTCAACATCTTTTTCCCGCTCCTTTTTTCAATTGACCCTGACGGCATCTACCACGCACTCACGTTTCGATACGTCATTCTCCTCGCTCAGATCATCCTGCTTGTCCTGATCTCGATCCATACCCTGGAGTCTTCATTCCGGCTGCGTAAAGAGGTCGAAAAAAGCAAAAAATACTCTATCATCGCCCATTTCGGACTGATCATGGCATTTTTTATGATCCTCCAGGCACTCTTCCCCTATCTTCCGATGTATGCAGTCGCATATCTCCTCGGGACATGTCTCTTACGGGCGCTTGTCATCCGGAATGAACGCGAGGAATTCCGGCAGAAGCTCGACGAAGCAAGGGAAATCAGCATATTAAAACAGTCCATCACCACACTTCTTGACAACATGCCGGCTTTAAGCTTTTCCAAGGATGCGACGACCGGTGTCTATCTTGCCTGCAACCAGGCATTTGCAGAATATGCTCACAAGGAAAACCCGGATGGTGTGATCGGACTCACTGACGAGCAGATCTTTGATCCCGAAACTGCAAAGGCCTTCGTAGAGGACGACCGCATGGCTCTCTCTATGGACGAGCCGTATATCTTCTATGAGGATGTCAAAGATGCCGCAGGAAACGGACGTCAGTTTCAGACCACAAAACTGAAATTCACGGATCCCGACGGGAGACTCTGTCTCCTCGGCATGTGCGAAGATGTCACCGATCTGGTGCGTATCCAGAGAGAAAACGCAACAACAAAGGAAGCCTATGAGAAAGCACGCACCAGCGGCATTATCTTCACACATATTGCCCAGACTCTTGCTCACGGCTATGAGGATCTCTATTACATCAATCTGGAAACAGAGGAATTCATCGAATACCACACCGATAACGAAACAGGAGCTCTAAGCGAGGTAAGGCGCGGAAAGGAATTCTTCGCTTCATGCATCCGCGACGCAGAAGGCTATGTCTATCCGGATGACAAGGAAAGGGTTCTTCGTGCAATAAGCCATGACAACCTGATAAGCGCCCTCGAAAAGAACAATGTATTTATGATGACCTACCGCCTGCTGTCAGATGGAGAACCCTTTTATGTTAGCATGAAGGTCTCCCGAATGGAAGACGATGACCGCTTCATCATTCTTGGCGTTGCGGATGTCGATGAAGATGTGAAAGCACGCCTGGCTGCCGAGCAGGCAAAGGAGGAGCGAACCGCTTATATGCGTCTCAATGCGCTCTCCGGAGATTTCATTGCTGTCTACGTCGTGGATCCTGAGACAGACACCTACCACGAATTCAGCGCCACTGATGAATACAAGAGCTTTGATCTTTCCAAAGAAGGAACGGAATTCTTTGAGGCCTCACGGGAACAGATCGGCAAGGTGATTTATTCCGAGGATCTCGAGCGGTTCATGACCTATTTCACCCGGGAAAACGTGCTCTCTGAGGTGGAGGAAAGCGGCATTTTTGTCATGAGCTACCGTCTGATGATCAACGGAAAGCCCACGCATGTGTGTCTCAAAGCCTCCATGATCGAAGAAATGGAAGGGAAACAGCTTATTGTCGGAATCAATGACGTGGATTCTCATGTCAGGCGGGAAGAGGATTACACAAGGCGCCTTGCACAGGCGCAGGTCAAAGCAAGCATTGATGCTTTAACAGGCGTCAAGAACAAGCACGCTTATCTCGACGAAGAGGAAAGGCTCGATCGCCTCATTGAAGAGCACCGGGAACCTGAATTTGCCATTGTGATCCTCGATGTCAATAACCTCAAGACCATCAACGATACAAAAGGACACCAGGCGGGCGATGACTACATTCGAGGCGCCTGCAAAATCATCTGCGACACCTTTAAAAAGAGCCCCGTTTTCCGTGTGGGCGGCGATGAATTCGCTGTGGTTACGGAAGGGGATGATTATACGTCAATCGATACTTTGGTCGGAAAGATCAACGATCACAATGCAAAAGCCTCATGCTCCGGAGGAATCGTGATCGCCTGCGGATTCGCAAAATATGACAGCGACGACTGCGTTGCTACGGTATTTGAACGCGCCGATACTGCCATGTATGAAAACAAAGCAATTCTGAAGGAAGGCAAAGAGGAAACGGACAAAAAAGAAAGTTCTGTGCTATAATGAAGCAGATTATTTTTCAGTAAGACAAGACATAAAAAAGTAGTAGGAGGAACTATTATGAAAAAGAAACTTGCGATCTTGCTTGCGGGCGCACTTTCGCTGACCGCTTTTACGGCCTGCGGGCAAAAAGAGGCTGCGCCGGCGGAGAATGTGACTACGGAAACGGAATCCGTGGCTGCACCTGCAGAGCCGGAAACCGAAGCTCCGCAGGAAGAGGAAACGGAAAAACCGTCGGTCTTTGAGGCGGACGAGGCTTCCTATGAAGAAGTGATCCTAGCCGCTCCCGTGGATGCCTATTATGCTTTTGCGGATCTGGATGAGACGTACGATGCGCTTGTCATCGCCCCGGGAGATCTGACCTTTGATAACGGAGACGGTACTACGGCAGCAACCGGCGGCACAGTTTACTGCGTAGGACCGGACGGAACCATCATGGAGTACGGTTACGTGGAAGGCGGCGGAACTGCTACCCCGCTTGCCGCAGGAGCTGATCATGTGCTGTTTTACGGCGGAAGAGACTACATGAACAAGGTGACTCTGGATACAGCAACCGGAAAGCTGAAGACAGACGAGGGCGAATATTTTGATGAGTACGAAGACGCCGTTACGCTTGCTTTCCTTCCGGTCGCAACTTACGGCAATTCGGATGAGGAGTATGACGGCCCCTCTGACTTCGTGCAGGAACAGTCCGGAATTTATGAGTTTGAAAGCTATGATGAGATCATCGGGTATCTGAAGAGCGGCCAGGGTTATACCAATCTGAAGTTCGGAGACGCGGAGGATGCCCTGATCGTTGCGGAGGAAGTAAAGGATGATCATACCGCAGAAATCGCATCCGTTTATGTCATGAAGGACGGAAAACCTGTTCAGGCAGGCAATGTGATTGCGGACAGCATGCCTCTTCGTTATGCGGACAGCATGATCTACTGCGGAGGGGAAAGCACATACGAAGTGGATTTCCTGAATCCGGAAGGAAACGGTATCATGGTGAAGGATTATGTCTACCGGAGCGACTCCGATGGCAAAACAGAGTATGGCGGGTTCTGCCGCGAGAATAACAACGATACCGACGGTCAGGAATTTACCGGCGGAGAAGAGGAATTTAACGCTCTCATCAAGGAACGTGACGAGAAGCCGGTGATCAAATTTACGGGGATCTAAAGTGCTTCTGAGGAAAGAGTGATATCATCAGTCTTTCCTTCATTTCAGGGGGGATTTTTATGAGTAACGAAAACAGCCTGGGTATCATTTCACTTGAATCCTATCAGGAAAAAGCAAAGCGGATCGATCAGATCCTCTGTGAATGGCGAAAAGAGGATTCATTCCTCATAGGAGTCCACTGCCCGAGGTTTTCCAGCGGCGAAGCAAAGGGTGTGATCAGTAAGTCCGTACGGGACAAAGACATCTATATCCTCGTGGATGTCTGCAACAATTCGCTGCGGTACAAAATGGACGGCGAACTGAACCGGATGTCGCCGGACGACCACTATCAGGATCTGAAACGTGTCATCGCCGCCTGCAACGGAAAAGCAAAAAGGATCACGGTCATCATGCCGTTCCTATATGAGAGCCGGCAGCACCGTAAAACGGGGCGGGAGTCCCTCGACTGCGCAATGATGCTGAAGGAGCTGGAATTTCTCGGGGTGGACAACCTCGTAACCTTTGACGCCCATGATCCGAGGATGCAGAACGTCCTTCCCCTGCGCGGAATCGAGAACGTATCCCCCGCCCTGCAGTTCACACAGGCGCTTCTGACCGAATATGAAGACATTCAGATAGACTCCGGCCATCTCATGTTCATTGCGCCGGATGAAGGCGCAACAGAGCGCGTGGTGTTCTTCGCCACCATCTTCGGAGTGAACATCGGAATGTTTTACAAAAGAAGGGATTACGCGAACATCGTCGACGGAACGAATCCCATCATCGCGCATGATTTCTGCGGGGGGAGCCTTGAAGGAATGGATGCGATCGTTGTGGATGACATGATCGCATCCGGCGGCAGCATCATTGATGTATGCCGCCAGATCAAAGAACGCGGTGCAAAACGGGTTTTCATCTTCTCATCCTTCGGCCTCTTTACCAGCGGATTTGAAAAACTGGACAAAGCTTACGAGGAAAAACTCTTCGACCGGATCTTCACGACCAACCTCGTCTATCAGAAGCCGGAACTACTCAAGAAAGAATACTACTTCGGCGTCAGTATGAACCGTTATATCGCTGCCATCATTGATACATTAAACCGGAACGCTTCCATGATAAAGCTCACAAAGCCCGAGGAACGCATGCGGGAGATCATCGATAATTACCACTGCGCCTCGTAGATTGAGACGGAACGGGCACTAGGGAACAGATGCTTTGCCAGTTTCTCGGATTTTTCATTGATGGCCTCAAAGGTCAGGGTGTCCTCAGGAAAAAGACGCTCTGCCTCCTGTGCGGTCTTTCCGAGAAGAAGGAACAGTCCGCGCGGATAGCTTCCGTAAAGCCATGTCAGTTCAAGGCTTCGATCTCCGGAACGCTGGACAAATATCCCGGAGAGGAGATTCCCCTGAACCGCAAGATAAAGACATAGCTCTTTCACACAATCCTCCTGAAACTCTTCGTAATCCGCCGTTGAGAAGCCGTATGTCCTCTCCAGAGAATGAAGGACCTTCTTTTGCCAGTCCTCTTTGGCATCAAAAAAATATTCCACCTCCACTGCTCTCTTCGCACTGCGGTGAAGCGGTACTGCCTCCCGGATATCCTCCGCCGTCACATAGAAACGATCATGAGAGTAGGAAACTTCCACCCCCGACAGGGAAAGAAAAAACCGGTGAAGGCTCACATCCTCCTCTGTTACCGGAAAACGGGCACTCACTGGATACCGCTCTCCCGTAAAGATCACAAGTTTCTGAAACTCCCGTATAAGCCCCGTGGCAACCCCGTGGCGTCTCATTTCGGGAATCACATACAGCCAGTCAATGTCGATCTGATCATTTACCAGTACAAATGAGATCGCGCCGAGGACCGCTCCGTCTTCCCGGCATGCTCCGATCGAAATGCGATTTGCCGACTCCCGGAACGCAGACGGGAAGACGCTCTCAAAATCTTCCCGGTTTTCCTTTGTCAGTTGAACATGTTCAGTCTTCATCTCCGTCTCCATCATCTAAAATCAGCTTTTTCTTATCTTTCTTGTATTTTGCCGCCTTTGTTTTCAAGTCCTCCAGCTCGTGCTGCTCAGCCTGTTCATTCGCCTCTTTTTCCGCAAGCATCAGCGGGTAGAGGAGATTATACTGTTCTGTATAGCCCTCCAGATACTGCTGCTCAAATCCCGTTGGATTACTCTTATCGTCAAAATCCGTTTTGAACGTTGCCTGATTTTCGGCATCGATCACCTCCGAGCCTTCCTGAGAAGCGGTCTTGACTCCATAGTAACTTTGGGTGAAGTCATTCATCATCTGATTCAGAGCAATGGCCACATTGAGTTTTCTTGCAAACACCGGGTGGTTGTCCCGGTATTCCTTCACGGCAGGATGGAACTCCGCCAGCTTATCATAGGCGAGAGAGCGCTTCAGCATTTCGGCTAAGGCAAAGGGCTTTTCCTTCAGCATCTTTTTCGTCCATTTCTTCAGATCCTTCGGCTCCGGGAAATCAAAGCCTGCAAAAAGCGTCTTTGTTTCCTTCTGAATGATCTCAAGCTGGGTTGCTTCGCGCGCCTGTTTTTCTTCCGGAGTTTCGTTCTCCTTTTCCACCCAGGAGTTCATCCAGCGGTCATTCTGTTCCTTCTTTTTCTGTTCCGCCTCCGAGATGGGTTTTCCGTTTTTGTCATAATGCACCGCACGGAGCATCGCGCCGAAGCTGTGAGAAACCCCGACGAGCACATTCTTTCCGGTCCGCTCACTCTGGAGGCGGCAAAAATCCTCCGTGATCTTTTTATAGGAAGGCTCCTCGTATACCTTGTTCTCCTCCCGGAAGCCACGGTAGATCTTGTATCCATCCTCTGTTAATCCGGGATTTGTCTGCTTAAGCTGCGTAAGTTCCGCTTTCCTCTCACCGAGGGTCTGAATCTTCGGACCCTTTTTCTCCTCCTCTTCGATCTGGTGCGCCAGAGTTTCATCCAGCTTCAAGTATCCATCCTGGATCTTTCTGATGTAATCATCCTCTTTCGCCTGTGACAGAGAGCTTTCCGCAAATGTGAAATTCCCGGACTTCAGATGGATATGGGAATTCATGAGGCTTGCCCTGAGGTACCTCGACATGACCTTCATCAGTTCGATCTTCTGCTTCAGTACCGGATTAGTATCAATGGCATCCTTTACCGCTCCCTCTTTTTGCATTTGCGCGTTGATAAAATCGGGGGCACTGATAAACATCTCATAGTATTCCGCCGGATGGCGCCGGAAGAGCGTATTCATATCATGATTCGCAAAAGCCGAGAGAGACGGCAGATCATAGTTTTCAATCCGTTTTAATACCTCGAGATCCATTCTATCCAGGGTCTCCTGATCTTCCTCCTCCTGCGCTTCCTGATAACGCTTATTCCATTCCAGCTTCTTTGATTCCGCCAGAGTGATAGGCTGACCCTTTTGATCCAGCCGGACCACGTTGCATGGATAATTCATTTTGTATTTCACAACGTGGCTTCGGATCGTCTTGTAATTCATCTGCGTCAGGATATCCTCGTCATATATATTCTGAGTATGCGCTTTCCCCCGTGCATCCATTACCCTTTCACGCATTTCTTCATCATCGTACCAGTTTTCGATCCCGTTTTCCGTCCTCCATTTCTGATCGGTAGTGGGAAGATACGTTCTCATATCATCCTGCACCTTGAACAGCTCTTTCCGGATGGACTTCTCTTTTTTCGTCAGCTTCTCCACGACCTTTTGATCCCCAAGAAGAGCAGCCTGCTTCTTCAGATTCTTCAGCTGGTCCATCAGGATCATGAGGCAGGAGATCTTTGCTTTGGATTTCAGATAGATTTCGTTGTTATCGCTGGTGGACTTGGTCTCCGCAGCCTGCTCCATGCCCTCCATCCGAAGGCGCATGACCTCTTCCCTTCTTGTGAAGAGTTCATAAAAATCCTTGCTTTTTTTCTTCTGATACTTTTCCGCGAGCAAAGCTGCTTTCCCGAAGGCATTCGCCGCCTTGTTCGCACTCTTTTTCCGCTTGTCCGCAGAGTGGTTCCCATGTACCGATGCAAACGCTTCCACATTGCCGCCGCCCTTTGAAATGTTCCGGTACCGTTTGGATTTACTCGCCATCAGACCCGCGTTTTCGAAGTAGTATTTGGTCCGGTCGGAAAACGAAGTTTTCTCCAGCCGCTCCTGATAGTAATCGATGAGTTCGATGCTGTCCATCCCGACCTCAAACTTCTGCATCGGAATGCCCTTCTCCTCCTGGTCCCAACGGTACTCCATTTCCTGGTTTTGTTTTTTTCTCTCCAGATAATCTTCAAATTGTGCCATAATGAACCTCCATTCTGAATTATATCTTTAAGGAAACAGATGACGCTCCTGTCTCCCATATCTCCTTCCGCTTCAGTATTTTCTCTCCCCCCGCAGTACCGGAGCTCCTTTCTTGTCGGGAAACATTTTTGCAATCACCTGTATCGCTGCTTTGTTGTGTCTTCTGAGTAATACCCTTTCATCCGATGGCCGGACTTTTTCCGCGGCCTGGATGGAAAACCGCATCATGTTCAAAAGATGAATGTTTGCATCGGGGTGCAAGGCAAACAGCAGCTCCACTCTGAGATAACCCATGCCCGTCTCATGAACCAGAAGAAGTCCGTTTATCCTCTCATCCGTTATCATACAACAGGAAATCTCCGGGTCAAATCTGGTCATCGGCAGGAACGGAAGATCATCCATGAGCCCATACCTTCCGTGGAAAACGCTGGTCATGATGCCCGCCTTGAACTGACGCGGATTCACCTCCGATAACGGTTTTATGTATGAGGGAAGCGGTTTTTTCGACAGCTTCAGCGCTGCCAGCTCTCCGACCGTCACATAGACATCCCGGCTCTCCGCACTCTGAACGCTGAACCCGGCATTCGTAAGTGCCTCCTTCTCTGTGCTGCCAAGCTCCGGAAGTTCAAAAAACACCCGTGTGATCTCATCATACTCCGGAACATCTACAATGGATTCCAGCAGCTTTCCCCCGTCAGCAGCATTCTCCGCATATAGCCACATCAACTCTGCTTCCGCCGGTACGTTCTCATCCTCCATGTCCTTCAGTTCCCAGAAGACTACCGCCGTCAGCTCCTTCGTGTCCTCATCCTCGGCAACCAGCCCCCGGACATACTCCCGTTCGATCTCATCATAAAATTCAGAGGGGATCCGGTCCTCATGAGCCCGGATCACTTCCGCCGTGACCTCTCTGCTGATCATAGCACCCCTCCTTTCGGAGCGGCATGGTTTTCCCCGCCATCAAGCAGCCGGTCGGCAAATGCTTCCGCCGATTCGCCGTTCTTCCGCGAAGCCGAACGGATCACCGGTGTAAACGGCGGCTCATATGACTCCGCAGCTTCGGTAAATGTCATCACCGCCATCTTCACGGCGGAACCGCGAAGGGATTCGGAAAGGATGAGGAACTGATCGTCACCGAGGAAAAAAACATTGCTACCTTCGGGCCTCAGCTCCTTCAGGATCTTCGCCATGTCCTCCTTACGGCCTTCTGCCCTAATTAGAATGCCGTTTCCACCGTCATACTTTTTCCGGTCACGGTATCTGCTGAGGAACCCGAGGAACTCCTTGTTGTAAAAGCCCGTATCGTAGTCCAGATAACGGTCGCGCCTTCCGGCGGCTATGCAGGTCAAAAGAACGCCGAACGCTATAAGCGATGCATCATAAATGCGGAACTCAAGTCCCAGAACAAACGGGATGATAAAGGCTCCGAGGCTGAGGAACCTCGGCTCTCTGGTCTCCTTCCGGTGCCTTACCACGAGCAGCACAGCTCTTATAATATACCCGAGCTCCACCGCAAGCTTTATAAACTGCAAAACGTACATAAAAACGAACGCAGCCGGTGTGAACTCATATGGTCCGAAAATAGCAATGTCCTGGATCACCTCCATGACCATGAGCGCAAGGATCGGAAAAATGGCGTACTTATATCTCCGCCGGATATGATCCGGGCTCCGATAAAGGCTGTAGTCCACAAAAACCATCCACTGCAGGATCGTGAGCAGGTAGCAGAACTCTCTCACCGCAGATGCCAGTCCCGCGAAAAAGTACACGGCCGAAACGGGCAAAAGTCCGTCAAACGCCTGAAAGATCTCCGTTCCAAGAAGGATCAGCACCAGTATGCACTCCCAGAACATAAACCGATCTTCAGGTCTCTTTCGCTTCCGGATCCTCTTGTTCAGAATGAGCAGAAGGATGATCGTACCTGCACCCACAAACAGCAGAGGGGTCGACGTGTAATAGATAAAAACATTAACCCGTTCATTTTCTGTCCAGCCGAAGCTGATGATACTGAATAAAATTGTTCCGAATTCTTTTAATGTATCCATCAATTCCTCGGAGACGGTTCCCTGTCTCCTCAGAACCGTCCCCTACTCCCTCTATGAGTTCCTTAACGCTGTCTGTCTTTCCTCGAAGTCGGTCCGCACGGCACCGAGTGCTGCATTCAGCTTCCTCTGATCCATACCGGAGATCAGGCTTCCGAGGCTGTTTTGCGGCGATTCCACGTTCACGCCGCAGACACCGGCATATTTCTGGAGAACACTTGCGTAGTTTTTATAAAACTCTCTCTGCTTTTCCGATCCGATATACTTCTTCAGTTCCTTCAGCTGCGATGCCACCTTGCTCCTCTCCTCTTTGGTCCTGAGCATCGGAAGGAGGCGATCACGGTCTTCTTCCGCGAAGGCTTCCTGACGGTTCATCCTGCTGATCAGTTTTGCCGCATCCTCCCTGTCTTCTTTCGAGATCTCTCCTTTGGAATAGAGTTCTCTGGTATTCTTGTTGACTCCTTCACTCTGCACGCGAAGAGATTCGATATTGCTTTCGGCCAGCTGATATTCCTTCGAGTTCATTACCTCCTCCATGCTGACGCCTGCCGACTTGATAAAGGAATTATCAAAGAGATTCGGTATGATGATGGGAAGAAGGGAAATCACCGCCATTTTCTTTGCTTCGATAAAATGCTCTTCCGTAAAATGCTGTGACAGATAATCCTCTGAGGAAAGATCCTGTTTCGACGAAGGCGAGATATTCTGATTCTTCCTGAAGATCTCAAGGAACCCCTCAAGGCGCCCATCCTCAAGGAGATAATTCATCTGCCGGACCGCATTGCCGGAAAACAGATCGGTCAGGGAGAGAACGCCCCTGTCCCTTTCCCCGAGTGACCGGCTGGGCTTCATCTCCTTTGAATAATGACTTGACGGAAGGAAATAAGCGACATCGCCGACCCGGAAACGGCTGTCCAGTTTTTTGACCCTTTTCCTGGCCTTTTTCTTTTCTTCCGTTTCTTCTTCCTTGAGGCTGATCGCGTCCTCCATGCCCCGGATCACTTTCTTATTGTCGATGAGCTGTTGTTCGTCACCGACTGCCTTGTAGGGCTCATCCGATGTCTCCGGCTTTGCCTTAAGCCATTTTTCGACTTCAAAGGCCGGATACTTGCGAATGGCACTTACCGCCGCAACTGCCGCCTGATGTCCTGCAAACCGTTTCCGGATCTCCGATACATTATTCTGGAAGTCCTTCTCTGCCGCTGCCATATTCTTTTTGGATTTCGTCGCAAAGGTCTTCGTTTTGCTCTCGGCAGAAAGCTGCTCATACTCCTCGGAAGTCAGGCCGAAGGTACGCGCCCCATTTTGATCTACTCCGTACTTCGCCGCGAAGTTTAAGACCAGCTGGTAGATCTGATCCGACAGATTCCCGTAAAACGTTCCGAACCGCTCGTTCACTCTCTGGAGAAGGTCTTCATTTTTGGAATCTTCCTTCAGTGCTTTCTCAACAGACTCCTTGTCGTTCTTATAAAGCTGTTCATAAGCCTTTAATTTCTGCGCCACGAAATACATATAGCGGAAATTCCCGGGCTCCTTTAAATATTCCTCAGACAGCATGTCTTCCGTGATATCAAACTTCATCACCTCGGTAGTGACCTGAAGGATAAAATCAGTCTTGGAATCCGGATCCAGGTACTGCACTGTCCTTTCCATATTGACGGACTGGTTGGTGATATCCACCATGCGTCCCGCCGTGCCGGAGGTTCCTCTATGCACGATGCGAAGCAGGTGCATGAACTGCTCGGGATCGATGCCTTTCTTTTCCAGCTCGGGGAAAAGGGTTCTCTGCATCTTTCTGTTTACGGAATTATGTACCGAAGAATGGGTCTCTTCGATGGAGTCCATGATCTCAAGTGCGACATTGGTATCCTCCTGGGATTCCTCAACCCCCAGCATCCGGCTGCGCTCGTTCATATAGACCCTCGAATCCTGCCGGACTTTCCACTGCAGGTAATCTTCGATCCTCTCCTGGTCCGTCAGCATCTCTTTTGCAACGTCCCGGGCTTCCTTTGTAAGGCCTTTGGAGAAGAAGCCCCCCTTCTGTCCGGTTGCTTTTTTGAGTGCTTTTTCCCATGCTTCCTTGTCTCCGGCCAGAATCAGGTCTTTTGAATCCGCATCTTCATATAGGAACCGGTAGAGCTCCTCCGTGGGGCTCTTGGCCTTAACGAGGGCTTCTTTCCTGTCCGCACCGAGAAGCGTATCAAGATTCCGGAGTTTTTTGAGCTGCGTGGTCAGGTTGTAATCCAGATAATCCTCCGCCAGGTCGCTCTCGTAGTCCTTTGCTTCGTCTATGAGCTTAAAGGACCGCTTGATCAGCGCCAGCTGCTCCTTGATCTCGTCAAAGGTATCCGCCGTTTTATTCCCCGCAGCGGCCTCCTCGGCCTTTGCCTTTTTATGGGCCTTTAAGGTTTTGGATATCTCCTGATACTGCTTTGCCAGTTCTTCCTCCGGAACAAGCTCGAGCTGCCGCTTGATGATACCATGCCGGTAAGAGATCAATCCTGTTTCATAATCCACGTTGTTTGCATTGAAAACTGAGAACAGCACCAGCCGCAGGTGATCCGACAGGTTCAGCATCACATCCGCAGCTTCCCCGACGGCATCCCGGTTGTCTTCGGAGAGTCCTTCCATCATCAGATCAAAGGCATCTGCCGAATTGATCATCCGGCCGAAATTGCAGATAGTGAGAATCGTCTTTGCAAACTCATCGAAGTTGTTTTTGATGTAATCCTCCGTAAAGAATTCCGGGGTCAGCTTTTTCCTGAGTTCTATGACTTTAACGGCCTGCTTCGCATAGTAGTCGCTCGTGATCTTTCTCTTTTCCTCCTCGTCCTTTACATCCTTTAAGGAGTCGTTCAGTTCTTCTGTCATGAGATTCTTTGCGAGGCAATCGCCATAGGTTTTTTTCAGCTCCGCATACTTATCCTCGAAGAAAAGGGAGTCTTCCGCACGTTTTAAAAGTCTCTTGCGGTCCCCGGCATCCTCCGGTTTTTTCAGGAAACATCTGAGTGCCTTTCCAAGGCGTTTCTCAAACTTCAGCTGTTGATAACGCGCCTGATAAGCCTCCGCATTGAGGAGTTTGATATCTTCATCTCCTTCAAAAAGAAGACCGTTGCGGATCAGCATCGCATCCATGAGTGAGATCATATCCCGGTAACGGGCAATATCGGGCGAGTTCGGATCCTCGCTCTCCTTCTTCTTCAGTTTCTTTTCAAGTTCCTTTTTATAGCCCTCAAAGACATGAGGATCTTTAAAGACGCCGTTCTGTCCCTCCATATCCGGGATCTGCGGCACGTACTTATAGGCCTCGGTTTTGATCCCAGCATAAGTTCCTTCCCACTTCTTTGCGTAATCCTTGAAGATCGCATACTTCGTTTCAAGATCCAGCATCCGCTGTTCCGTCTCTTCCTTTGTACTTCCGCTCTCCTCACAGACCTGTTTCAGGTGCGCCCTGGCTTCCTCAAGATCCATTCCGGCGATGGATGCGATCTCCTTCATATGCTTGAAATTGACCTCATCGGTCAGGTCATGGGCCCCGTTATGGCGGACGCCTTCCTTGTCCGTATATCCGTCGAAGTTGTATTTTTCCAGATCCTCCGGTTTCAGGGCAAGGATCTGATAGATCTCCAGCTTATGAGTACCGAATTTCGCTTCGAGATCCTTAAGCTTCTCCGTATGGAGCTTCACCTCCTGGCCTCTTGACCTTCCGATCGCATCCTTCATGACCTCTTTGAAGCGGAACTCCCCACCAGAGATTTCCGTGAATTCCTTTGCAAAGAAGCGGCAATCCTCAAGATGCAGAAGGAAAGTAAGGTTCTCTTCCTTGAGGATGCTTTTGATCGCTTCAGCCTTCTTTTCATCCTTAACGGGAAGAATCATGTCTTTATCGGTAAGGCGGATGTCCGTGATGAATTTCAGTGTATCCTCGTAATGATCCGCCTGATGATCCAGAAGAGACTTGTCATGATCCAGGTTTTTCAGCTCATTTTTTGCATACTGAATAAAGGCGCTGTATCTGCGGTTACCTTTATCCTTTTCCAGTGCCTTTTCCGTTTCTTCAACAGCCTTCCTGAGGGCTCTCGACCTGGCTTTAATGGTATCAAGCGTGATCATGGATCTGGAAAACTGCTCAAAGAGTTTCTCCATATCCGGTCCAATCAGCTCATAAGCACCCTCGCGGTCGCGAATCCGATCCTGCATCGCAAGAAGACGTCTCTCGCTTTCTCCTGTAGTGTCATATTGCAGCACGATCGCATAATCGGGAAGGGGCGGATATTCTTCTTCTCTGCGTTCCTTTGCCTCCTTCTCGTCTTCCAGAAGGTGCGTCTGTACCTTGCTGTTCTTTAATCCGATGGCAGTCTGCTCCGCCACATCCGCCTCAAGGATCCTGCTCCAGGTTTCCTTCATGAGTGCATTGTTTCTTTCGGTCAGATCCTTATTTGCGTCCTCGGCATAAACCGTTCTTCCGGATTTCTTTTTAAGATGCTTGCACGCCTGATGCTTCTCCAGAAAATCCTGGATGATCGGGCCGACGTTATTGATCGTATGCTCGAGCATGATGCGGTCTTCTTCATTCAGTCCTTCCAGATAGCCGGGATTCGTCTTGATGAGAAACCGGAAGGCTTTCGTCATATCCGCGAATCTCTGAAGCTTTACGCAGTTGTCCGCAAGATACCCGTCGGTAAGCATCGTCGGAGTAATTGTGAAAGTCTGGATCTTCTCACGCAATTCATCCAGAAGCTTCGCCCTCTCCTTCGATCCCGCCTTGCTCTTTGTATACTGCTTAAGAAGGCGCTTATTATAGGCCTTGACGTCCTTCTTCTCCTCCGCGGTTTCATTTCCGAGCGCACCCACGGTCTTCTTCCAGAAGATCCAGCTGGATTTCTGCACGCCGAAAAATGCCATAAGCCCCTTCTCGACCTCCTCCGACTTTATGTCGTAGTCAATGAGCTGGGTCGAACGGAGTTCTTCATATTCCCGCATCGCCTTGCGCTCGCGAACGGAATTGACCGAAATCTGGGCGCCGTACTTCTTCCTGGCCTTCGCCAGCTTGCTCTCCTCGTTGTGACGGCTTATCCACCAGTACCTGCCTGCAGGGACAGTCTGATGGAGTTCCTTTTTCCGGAGCGGTACCACCTCGGTGATCCCGTAGAGATTCCGGAGGCCGTCCGTTAATTCCTTGTTGATGTTCTCCATCCGGTGTCTTGATACGGAGCGGTACTCCTCCTGGTTCTGGCTGTCCGTCGCCCAGTCGATCAGACGGTTCTTCTGATCCGTCAAAGACTTGTCTGCCATCGCATGCGTCTCTTCCTCCGGCAGCAGGGACTGTTTTTTTATGCTGTAAATCTCATCCATTTTGTAGTTCTCCTTTATTTGGTGGGGTTATCCGCCAGAGGTTCCCCATCATTATCTCACATACTTCCTCAAAACGATCTCCGGGTCATGACAGCACCGTCCGATAAAGCCTCCGATCCCACCTCCGGAAACGAACGCATACACCTCTGTCTCTTTAGCATATTTTTCCCTTGCCTTCCTAAGCACCGTCGAAAGAAAGGGATCCATCCTGACATCCGGATCGATGCCGACTGGTGCGGATAAGAGCAGCTCCGTCTCGGAAAGTTCCTCCAGAAAACCGCCATCGATCTGCACTTCGGCTTCCCGGTCAAGTTCCGCTTCATCAAGATCGCCCAGATGGAATCTCACAACGGGAGAATCCGGACCGATCTCTTCAAAGCCCTGATCCAGAAAGAACTTTTCCAGTTTGGCGTCTCCGTCCGTTGTGGAAAGAAACTCCGCGCAAAGCGGGAGCCCGAAGCGCTCCAGTTCGGCGGTATAGGTCTCAAAAAGTTCTCTCCCGAGGCCTTGTCCCCGGTATTTCTTTTCCACGAACAGGGACAGGATCCGAAACACGCCATCCCCTGCAATCCCCGCTATGGCACCAACAGCCGCCGGCATCCCGCACTCTTCATCATAAAGGCCGAGCGCACCGATCTCCTCTCCTTTGTGGATCGCGGCTGCCACTTCCGGGATCAGCAGATACCGGAAGCCCTCCAGATTTTCTTTTGTAATTGCACTATACTTCATTTACCTGTTTCCTTTCTCAGTCCTCGTCCTCATCTCCTGCATCCGGATCTTTCAGGATGATCGGCTGCGGCTTTTCGCCGAGCTTCTCCGGAACGGTATCCATAAGATCCAATCCCGGTTTAAAATCACCGCTGTTATATGCCTTGGCCTTGAACATGCCGACTGCGCCGGCGATCTTTGTCATATTCGGCGTAAGTCCGAAGAAGCTGGGACCTGTTTTTACCACGTCCTCAAAGATCTTGTTGAAATCCCGCTGCCTCTTTTCCTCGGGTACCTTCTGGTCATAGGCCTTGACATGAACACTGAGCCGCCGGTTTGCGATCTTTCGGTAGATCGCAAGGAACTTGCTCATCGCCTTGTTTCTCTGCGGAACAAGAGACGTATCCGCCCAGTTCTTATCGCGCAATTTCATGTCCTCTTCCCGGAGGGCTTTAAATTCTGCAAAAGCCTGATAAAGCGCCTTCCCGTCTTCCTTATCCATAAACCACGGGGCAAGCTGCTGCTCCTGTGTTTTGATGCGGGTCCTCATCTCATCGTGGTTATTTGCGCAACACCTGCTCTCCACCAGATCCTGACCCAGCTTGATAAACTGCTTCTCTTCCTCCGGTGTCAGCCCGTCTTTTTCCTTCTTGCTTGAAAGCGCCTGCCATTGCGGCAGCGTTTCACGGAACTGGGTCGTGTCATTTTCCCGGACACCGCTATCCGCGACACTCTGCGGTTTCATCGGACTGTTGGTGCCCATGCGGTCATAGGAGAGCTCCTTTTGAATATCAAAGATCACCTGGTTCCGGTTTGACATAGTTCCCTGGATATCCTTGAATTTCTCAAAAAGCTCTTTTGCTTTGTCCTTGTTCCCTCCCTTGTCCAGATACGTCCGCAGTTCCTTCGCCAGCTGAATGACGGGAAGAATGGTGTTCTCAAAGAGATTGACGAGTTCGTCGAAAGCTTCTCTTTTTCCGAGCAGGGCATCCCCGACCTGGGCCTGAAGTTCGTAGTGATTGCCGAAGCCCTCGAGAAGGCCGTTGGGATTCCCGTCCGGAAGCGTAAAGGTATTGATGAGTTTTCCGTTCAATTCCTCCTTTGCTTTTTTCCAGGCCAGATAACGCGGATCTGCAAAGAAAATGGACTGATCTGTGGATGCATGCTGTCCTTTCTTTATACGTTCATCATTCTCCTCTGACGCCAGATTATAGGCAGCAAGGATCGGCAGATAAGCCTCATAATCCTTTTTCCATTCCGCGATATTGATCTCCGGTACCGGGACGGGCTTTGTAACATATTCATCATCCGCCATGGGAAGCTCTTCCTCGTAGGTGGCCTTCCCGCTCATGATCAGATTGATCTTATCGTACATGGGCATGTATTTCTTCTCAAAGGCAGTCTTTCCTTCCTGATCCTTCTCCCTGTCCATGAGCGAATTGACAAATTCCGCTTCGTCCGGCTGCGAAGTGGCCTGAAGCAGTCCTTTATAATAGGTCTCCGGCTTCTGGGCTTGCTTGGCTCCGGACTGTGCAAGCATCATGAAGTCCACCTGTCCCATCGTTTTCTCGTTACCGATATGATCCAGTGCGCGGATGTCTGCGCGAAGACCGGTTTCCTGAGCGTTCAGATCATCCAGGGCATTGGAAAGGCGGACCTGTGACTGCACATAACTGTATATGGCGATCGGGATCTGGAAGCCGTGTTTCTGCAATTCCATCAGCGCAAGGTTCAGCTTGTCTCCGGCCTGCTCTTCCGTGCCGAGCTTAAAGATATCATAGAGCTTCTGCCGGAGCTCATTCTTCTGGATCGTGAACTCTCTCATCTTCTCAAAAGCCATCTGCGGATCCTTCTGATCCTCTCCGGAAAGCTGCTTTTGCTGCTCCTCCGGAAGGAGCAACAGGAACCGGTCAAGGAACGTTCTGGCGTCACCGTACATCGCGGCCGCGGAAAGAGCACAGATCCCGCTCACCTGATCTTTTGTCAGTTTGGTGGCATTTCCGTAATCCAGGATCGTGGCCTTATTATCATCGATCATAATATTTCCGGCATGCATATCACCATGATAGAATCCGTCTCCGAAAATACTCTCCCGGATCCACATCTCCGTTACCTTTTCAAGATGCTGTTTTCTCTTTGTCAGAGAGTTCAGTTCCTTAACAAGCTTCGTTCTGGCCTCCGGGAACTTTCCGATATTGTCGGAGGTAAGAACGAGACTGACTCCCCTGGTGCTGGTCCCGGTATACTTGTCTACCGTATAATGATAGAAGGGTTTTCTCTGCAGCTCACGGTTCTTTTCCAGAGAGCCCGTGTAGCGGTCAATGGTTACTCCGTCCGCCTTGTCGAGGACGAGATAATCTTTCTTCGGAGCGATCTCTTTCATCACATGAACGCTTGTGCACTCACCCGGAACGTCAGCCAGTTTCTTTTCATAGACCGCGCCGCTCTCACAGTTTTTCGCCTCGTTTGTCAGATCCAGTTCTTCCCGGATCTTGGTCAGCTGACCCTCATAGGTGGCAAGCATACCTTCGCTGGTATCCTCCGCGCATTGCTTCATCACATCTTCTTCGCGATCGATCCTCTTCTTAGCATCGGGGCGCAATATCTTTATGACCACCTGCTTTCCTTCCGGGTATTTCTTGCCGTAAACACGGCAGAGGAAAGTCTCTCCGACCGATGCGGCGCCAAGCGACTGGAGCTTTTTGATCTCGGTGATCTCCTGGTTGCTTTCGTCGATCATCTGCTGGAACTTCTCATTTACGTAGCTGTCCGGAATCGACGTGAGCTTTGATTTCACATCCTCGACCGCCTCACTGAGCTCTGCCATCAGATACTTACTCGGCACGCCCTGCATCAGCTTCTGCAAAAGAGGTCCCGCCCCGCGAAGAAGCCCGCCGAGATACATCCCGGTCTGCCGGAACTTATTGGTCTTTGCATGCGCGCGGTCACGGATCTTCGGCTTCAGGCTCCTGACCATGGTCGTCATCATGGACTTTTTATCCTCAATGGATGCTTTGTCAAAATAGTTCTGAAGCACATTCCGGACAAAAGCACCCTCTCCCGGAACATCCTTGCTCTTCTCATCCGGGAACCAGTTCTTGTGATAAAGGCTCTCGAGTGTCGGTGCTTCCTGCTCCACCGAATTTTTGAAACCGGAAAGCGTAAAAAGCTCCTTTGCCTGTTTCATGAAAAGAGCATCCGGACCGACGTAGGACATTTGCTCCTTATGGCGTCGCATAATGGCTTCTACATCCGCATTGTCCTTCTTTAAGGATTCCTCGGTTTCCCTGCGGATCCTCTCCATCTCCTCGTTGTCGTGCTTCTTATCCTCCTTATCATATTGGTGCAGATAATAAGCCTCCTTTTTATCCGTCTGACCGTTGCCCTGATCTGACAGTTCGGATGCGAAGGCCTCCACAGGGGTATTCAGATTCTCAAACATGTACTTCGTTACTTCCTTGACCTGGGCAGTAACATCGGAATAAGCTTTGTCCATGGAACTGCGGATCATATCGTTCGCCTGGCCAAGCAGCCCCATCAGCTCGCCATCTTTCTCCCTTAGGATCTTCCGGATATTATTGAGCTTCATGCCCTTCTCGCCGGCCTTCTTTGCCAGGAACTTCACAACAGGAGAAAGTGCAGAGCCGATCTCTTTCGCAAGAATCCCCTCCGGTCCTTCCATTTTGCGGCTCATATTGCCGAAGACATCGAGCGGGATCTCGGCGCCGTTTTTCAGCTTCTCGAGTTCTTTCTCCTGCCGCGCAATGGTCTCCCTCAGTGCCTCAGCATTGCTGATCTTATTCTTCTTAGCCTGCTCAAGCTCAAGGATCTGCCCCGCAACCTCTTCCAGGGAAGCATCATAGCCATCCAGCTCTGTCTGAAGACGTTTGATCTCGTTTGGATTCTTGTTCTCCTTTGCCTCCTCTTTCTCAAGAAGCCCCTCGATCTCCTTCCGGTTCCTCGTAAGCTCATCCATAAGCCGGAACTGCCCGTGGAGCTCGACGTCCGCGGGATCTCCACCGATACCGTCGCGTTCTTTTTCTTCCAGTTCTTCCAGCTTCCGGTAGTTCTCTTTCAGAACCGCCTCTCTGTCCTCTATCTCTTTTTCGCCCGGTTCCAGATAGGAAAGATCCTTCAGCTCTTTCTTATAAGCATCCTTGTTCTCTTCATAATCCTCGAGACTCTTTTTGACGGACTCCACTTCTTTTTCGTGCACCCTGACCTGGCTTTCCAGATACTTGACGAAGTCCTCATCCGAATCCTTCCTTGCGTTATCAAGTCTCTCCCTGTACTCCTTTAAGATGTTTTCTTCTTCCTTAAGGATACCGGAAAGGTTCTCCCCGGTCGCAAGCGTCTCCTTCAGCTTGCGGTAGCGTTTGCGGTTTTCGATCTCCTCACTCGGGTTCTTCAGGGAAACGATTGCCATGTCCGTCAGGATCTCCGCATGGTTCTGAAGGAGATTGAAAAGACTCTCCGCGCCTTCAAAGCCCTCTTTCTGCTCTCCCGCGAGATCTCCCATGAGATCAAGCGCATCCTTCTCTTTTTCACCCCACTCCGGCTGGATCGGATCCTTCTCCCTCTTGATACCTGCTGCTCTCTGGATTTCGATCGTATCCATGATCTCCTTGGTGCTTAAGTTTTCCTTGAGCTTCCGGAGTGCAAGATCCTTTAATACCGGCGTCGTAAGGTCATAGTAAAGATACTCCGGCACGTTCGGTTCGAAATCGGAAAGCGTTGCGATACAGCGGTCTCTGAGGCTCTGGAGTTCTTCGCGGCTCGAAAACAGCGGGCTCTCATTCACCGCATCGATCTTGTCGTAGATCAGACGCTTTCCTTCATCAAATTCATCCGCTTTTCCTTTGATGCCGTACGCCAGACGATAAGTCTGATAGACCGGGTTTATCTTTGTATCAACGGAGGCCACCTTCTGTTTGTCTCCATGCTTTAAGTCTCCGATCTCCAGCCTGTTTCGGATCAGCTGATCCGCCGTGTTAAAGAACGCTTCCGCAGCAGCCTTTTCCGCCTGGTGCTCTTCGTCGGCGGGTTTATTCAAATCCTCGCGGATAGCTTTCCTGTCCGCTTTCATGAGCGTCAGCTCGCGGATATCCATAGCGCCGAGGAACTCCGGATTCACCTTGTCCGCCATGCCGGTCAGGATGTTCATGCGGTTTTCGATATGGTCTCTTGCAAAATCGGAAAGAGCCCTGAGCTCCTTCTGATATTCCTCATCATAGCCTTCCGGAACGGGTGCCTCCGGATGATCCTTCCGGATCCTTTCGATCTTATCGACAGCCTCTTCGGCTGCAGCGATCATCTGTGACTCGTGAAGCTTCTGTTTGAAATCCTTCATGAAGGCCGCCGGGTTTCCGGTATTAAGGCGGAAGCTCTCAAGATTGACCTCTTTTAATGCACGATCCGCCAGTTCTTTATGCAGCGCCATCTGCTCCCCGGGTTCGCCGGAGATGCGCTCCAGAACGGCATCGGTCTCCTCTTTGGTCTTTCCGCGCAGATAGTAAAGAAGCGTATTGGAAAGCTCCGGATAGTTCTCTCCCCTCTTTTCGAAAAAGCTGTAGATATAGGCCGTTGTTTCTATGTCCTGCGCCTCGAGATCCGCTTTGGCGGACTTCATGAACTCCCAGAAGACCTGGTTTTTCTGGTACTGTTTCTTTGCCTGCTCCGCCTTTTCCGGCGAAAGATCCTGCCCGGGCCGGAGCTGCCCGTTCATACCGCGTATCAGCGCCTCTGCATGATCGTTATGCCCTTTCATATCCGCAAGAATCCTCTGCTCCTCAAGCTTCGGATCGATGACGAGAATGAGATCATGAACATTGATCCATTCATTGAGCGACATATGGTCCATGGCGGGATCTTTGGAGGTCAGTTCCCGGAACGCATTTGCCTGACGACGCCTTAAGTCTCTGAAAAGAGAGAGCCGTGCACGGACCGGGATCACAAGCTCATCCGGTACATTGTTCTGCTCATCCTGCATGACTTCCGCAAGAATACGCTCCATTTCCTTTCCCTGTTCAAACATCTGATCATGAACCGCATGATTTTCAAGAAGCGGTTCGATCCCGTTGAAATGAAAGGCACTGAGGTCGAGCTCCATAAATGCCTTCTGCTTTTCGGTAAACAGCTCCATGGTTGCGGGAGCCGGTTTCTTTTCTGGTGCCGCCCCCGACTTCTTCTGGCTGACAATATCCCTCGCCCTTGCCTGCCAGCCTTCTCTTGTTTCGCGCTCTTCCCGGAGCAGCTTCCTTCTTGAGATGTCTTCCGATCTCCTGACACCCTGCTGCGCGGTTTGCGTCCTCAGTTCATCGCGGTAGGTCAGATCGTTCTCATCACGGAATCTCCTGCGGTTGAACTGGCAGTTCTTCACGCGCTCATATTTTGCCAGGAAATTCTCGACGGAACGTATCCTGGTCCTGTCGGTCGCCCGTCCCGGAGGCATGATCTCTTTTGCCGTTCTAAGGCCTTCGAGCATTGCCGTCGAATCCGCAAGCTCCCTGGAAGAGAGCAGCACATAATAAGGATCCTTAATGAGGTCAAGCCTCGCATCCATCCATTCCTTGATGCTCTTTAAAAGATCGATCTGTTTCGTAACCTCTGCAATACGCTCCGGAGGGATCTCCACCTTGCCGTTTACCACCTGCTCGAGCATCTTTTCCATCTTGTCCGCTTCATCAGTAAGGGCATAGTTTGCCGCAAGATTCGCGGTGAAATCCCTGTCCGTATTCAGATGAAACTGATCAAGATTGATCGCAAGAAAAGTATTGATCCTTTCCTCCGTCAGCTCCGGTTCGACCACCGGCAGCGCATCCGGCCCGTGCAGTTCCCTCTGCTCCTGCTCGCGCTGCTGGGAGAATGCCTTGGCGGCATTCCGGAATCCGATCTTCGTATTAGCCTTCCTTTTGCGTTTGATCTGCTGATTTAAACTAAGGCCGCTCCATCTCGCGTTGAAGTTGTGGTTGCCGACATCCATTTTGGATTGACGTCGTGCCAGATAGGAGTACTGTTTAATCCTGAAAAAGTCCTCGTTGGCATCGGAGATCTTCTGATCCAGACTTCGGTTGCGTGCTCTCGTGATCACGATCGGAGCCTTATAGATAACCTTCTTTACCGGATTGTTATCTTCTTTTTTGACGCGGATTTTCTTATATTTTTTCTTCTCGGGAAGAGAATTGTTCTTGTAGAAATCGCTGTCCTCGACTTCGATCTCGACATAATCCTCCGGATTTTCCAGTTGCTCTTCGCCGGATTTCTTTTTCCGGTCCAGATTGAGCATATTTTCCGCGTAGTGATCATATTTCGCACCCTTGTCCGGAGCTTTTTTTCCCTTTTTTACTTTTTTCTTCTTTTCCTCTTCTTCCAGGATCTTGTTCTTCTCGATCAGAGGGTTCAGGAAGCTCATATCCTGATCCTGAGATTCTTCATGGATGCTGTTCTGCATGAACGATCCATTATGAACGCTATTCTGTTCTTTGATGATCAGCAGGTCGCCGTTTTCCGGATATTGTGACATGGCAGTTCTCCTTTTCCTATAGTCGTTTCGATCCACAGCATACTGCTGTCTCGAAACTCCGATGTTTCCTATAATTCCGATCAGAATAGCTGTGGAAGCAATAACTGATTCTGTTTCCAAATGAATCCGGTATTGCTTCCACCGCTTTCTGATCTGGTTATTCCAAAGCTTTAATAGCAAAACGAAGGTGGTCAACCTCAGTGTCCTTCAGGTTCGCACCGAGGGATTCTGCGAGGCGGTCAATGTTTTCGTTCACGGAAACGAACTGGATCATGTAGTCGTCGAAGTCTTTGTTGTCGCCGATGACCGTGAGCGCCTTCCCGATGACGGCCGTGGCCTTGGGGCCGCCCTTGCTGGCAAGAAGCGTGACAAAGAGTGTTTTGTCATCCCCAATGTTCTCGATGAGGAGGCAGGAATTCACGCGATGCTTCGGATCCAGCGTCACAAGACTCAGCTTGAAATCAGCCCGGAGAAGCTCTGCCTCCGGCCCGTACTCGCCCTCCAGAAAATCAAACAGTGCCTCCCTCTCTTCCTGATTGAGGCTGTCGAGCGTGCGGACATCTTCCTTCTTCGCCATCTTCTTCAGGGTCCTGGCTTCCTGGCTGTCCTTGAGATCCGAGAGCGAAATGGAATAAACGGAATCCCCGTCGGTGATGAGATAACCGTTCGTCGCAAAGAACTCGTCCATTCCTTCGATATCTGAAGGATATGATACGCAAAACGAATCTGCTTCCCCTTTGAGGAGTTCTTCCATCTGCTCTAAGAATGCGGTTCCCGCACCGATCCGGCGGTATTCCTTATCCACATACAGCCAGTCTATCGCCGCCTGTGTGTCCTCACCGGAGATCAGTGCCGCTGCGCAGGCATAACCGTCATCCGAAACGAGACCGACAGCCTCCTGCTCCGGGGTGATATGTCCCGGCGGAAGATAAAAACGAAAATGTTCCAGATTATCCTTCGTGATACGTGTCAGTTCCATCTCAAACCTCCTGAAATTTCAATGAAAGGTCATAGTAAAGGTCAAAGAGAGTTATCACATCAGTCGCATGGCACACTTGTGCCATTTGACTAATGCGATAACTCTCTTATGAAAAATCTTATGCGCTCTGGCTCTGCTGCTCTGCGTGGAACTCACGGAACTCAAGTTTCCGGTCCACGAGTGCGGTGCTGTTGCTCAGTTCACGGAACTGATCGGTAACCAGCTCCTGATGATTCGTCAGTGCCTCTCCCTCATACATGTTCTTCGGGATCTGGATCGGAAGCGCGTTCAACTTCGCGAGGATCTCAGCCGGCATCTGCTGAACCAGCTGCATATCGGGCATCGGCATTCCTGCCTGGCGGGCTTTCTTCTGCTCCTGAATCGGTTGCTGCTGCATCTGCAGCTCAGCCTGTTGTTGTCTTTGTCTGGTAATCTCTGCCATGATGGATTTCCTCCTTAACTGTTTCTATCTCTATTTTTCAACTGTCTTTGTATGTCCTTTTTTCTTTATACGAACAACTTTGCTTGCGGGCACATTTTTTTATACTTCCAATGTCCCCCGTTTGAGAAGCGTTGATGGCAACAATGACTGCGCGTCGCCGGTCAGATACTGGAGGAACGTTTCGATCTTGTCATTGGCCGCGACAAAGTAGATCCGATTTCCCATCCGATCCGCAGCCTCCACCGCCGATACAAACTGATTGAGGAGCCCAGCCATATACGACGGCGACGAAGTATTGTAGATCAGATCGATCGAGAGGTCATCATCCCCGGAAACATTTGTGACGACAACGCCGACCGGCTTGTCCGCCTCAAACGCAGCAATAGACAGCTTGTCCTCATTCTTGTTGAGGTAATCCCCGCTGCCTGTCGTGGTATAGATAAACGATTTCAGAAGATTCTTCTCCTTGACGAGAAGCTTCGCAATGTTCTCAACCCTCTGCGGATATTTCAGCGCCCGGAGCTTCTGCACACCGGGGAGCTTCTCCAGCTCGCTCATACGGATCGCGCAGACCTTCTCCCGGTCTTCAATGGTAAAGCCTTCTGCTTTCAGGAACCCTTCGATCCCTTCGTTGTTTTCGAAGTAGCTCGCATAGATCTTCTTGACCCCGCTGTCAGCAATGAGATCCTTGACCTCCTCAATAAGGTCGTGTGCAGCACCGAGTTCCCTGTACTCAGGTGCCGTAAAGAGCCAGGTGATCTCAGCGACCTTCTCCTCATCTCCTTTGATCCGAACAACAGCGGCCGCACAAGGCGTCTCATCCTCGATCATTCCGAGACGGATCATGTTTGCCTCCTCCGGCTCCTCCGGAAGAAATGCCTGAAAATACTTGATGTTCTCTCTGTTGATTCTGGTCAACTCCATGCTTTAGATTCCCCCTTTCGAATCAAATTCCCGTTATTTTTACCATGATGTCGGGGCAAAAGTGCAATACTTATTGTCCCTCCGCAGGTCCTGCGGTCTTTCCGTTCAGAACATCCTTTCCGGCGTCATCCGCCGTGATGTTCTTTAATTCCTCCGGATAATCCGCCGCAGAGATCTCCGTCTTCTTAAGATACATATTGCTGCCGTAACCGACCTTTCCCTTGTAGATGATGAGAGTCCGTTTGTCCTCCTTTGCCGGCTCCTCGATCACATATCCGGTATAGTTATTCGGCATTTCGTCGATGCTGTCATTCTTTTCCTTTTTGGTGCGGTGGAGTGTGAGGGAAGTATCGATCCCGGAAACCTTATAGGTGTAATACTTCCTGTCGTCCTCCTGGGTTTCGTTATCCTCTGCCGTATCCTGCTTCTGCTCGCTTGAAGCCACCGGAAGACCCGTTGCCTCACCGTCGATGACCGCCACTTCAACGTTTTCATCCGACTCGTTCTGCACGGTTGCCATATTCCCGGAGATCGTATCCACGGGCTTTTCGTCTTCTTTCTCTTCCTCTTCCTCACTGGATTTTTCGGCATCCGCAAGAACCTTATCCGTTTCTTCAAGCATCTGCTGATATGCGCTCAGATCCTCTTTCTTTTCCGTAACGGGAGCAGCTGTCGTATTTTCGGTCTCCGTCTCCGTTGCCGCGGAACCGTAGAGCTTCATGAATTCCTGATACTCCTCCTCGGACATGACATAGTCTTCTTCGGTCGGTGCCTCCGCCTGGAGATTCGCTTCTTCCGCCGCCGTATTTGCATCCTTATCCGCAACGCGTCCGTCGACCGCATAAACCGTGATCGCCGCGCCTCCGAACACGACGTAGGCTCCGATGATAATGCCTAAAACGACCGTGCCTTTGTTCCATTTAATCTTTTTCATCTCAGTATGCTCCCTCCAGTGTGAATGTAAATGCGCCTAAATCTTTATCGCCTTCCACTTCAAAGGTCAGTGTACCGTCCGCACCGCGCCGGATCATTCCGGTCGCCTTCTCATAAACATCTGTCTCATCCACATTCCCGTCGAGATCGTAGTGCATATCGGTGCGCTTGCAGTTATAAACCTCAAGGCCACCCCGACTTGCCACAGCCTCAAAATCAATGAACGCCGCGCTTTCGGAATCCTTCTGGAAGGTACACATCCCGATGAACGTCGTCTGGTCGGTATCCCAGAGATCAAGCGTTGCATCAGTCCGGTTCTGATCCTTCCACTGCCCGATGTAATCCTCGGTCTTAGCCATTGCTCCCGGCGAAATGAACTTCACGATGATGATCGCCAAAAAGACCGCGATGACGATCAGTGCAATGATCAGGATGATTCTCGCCCTGCTCTTGTTTTTCTCTCTCATGATGTCTTCCTCCTAATTGAACAATCTGTCCGGGATCTTATCGGCATTCCGGCCACTCCGGAGCCAGACCGTCAGCGCCGCGAAAAGACGGTGTACCTTTTTCCGCACGTTCGGATCGCGGGCTTTCATGTCGGCGCTCAGCCCTTCATCAAGCTGCTTTAATACATCCTTCAGGTTTTCCCCGATTCCCTGATCGATCTTCAGGTCATCCACAAAGGACTCGAATTCGGGCTTTGTGAGGAACCCGTTGTATGCGCCCGTAGCGGATGGCGGATCCTTTAAGACCACCGACTCCACGGCGATCCGCCGTCCTCTTTTATGATACTTGAACAGCAGGTTTTCGTTTTTTGCAAGGTTCTGGTAATCATCGACACCTGCGATGAGTCCCAGCATCCGGATCGTATTGATCTGGTTCAGCGCCTTCTCCGACATCCTGAGCTCAAAACCTGCCTTGTTTTCTCCCATCATCCGGCTGTATTCGGAAAACTCGGAAACGCCTTCCCGGGAGCTTAGACCGTCGTTTGGGTCCGCGGTCCTGGTATTAAATGGAAGGAGCGTTGCGCCGTCCTTTCCGAGACAGCTCATCAGCGTGGAAAACCGATGCTGATCCTTTTTCACGTTCTCGCTTTTATTCTTCCGCTCCTGGGTATTCTGCTTATTTTCATCATCCGTGGAAAAAAGCTGCTCCTGCCGAAGCTGCCGGCCGGTGCGCCTGCGCCTTCCGTCATCATCGGCGCTCATATCCGTGGCTTCCTCATCCACGATGCGGACCGCATCTTCCCTTGACTTTGTCGTAACATGTCCGGACTGTACGGCCAGAACCATTTCCTCATAAGAAACCGTCCCTCTTTGGATCGCCTCGTCACTCAAGACATATTCCGACAGGTCATCCGCCATCATGCGGCTCTGCTTTTCAACGCTCTGGCGGAGAAGCTGGACTGCTGCCATCTTACGGAATCCGCGCGGCGTCCAGGGCTTGACATTGTCTTCGTATTCATGGCACGCATCCACGACAGCCGCGCCCTGATTTTTGGCAAGAGAACGGATCTCCGGACGGTTGAGCTTTAACCCCTGCTCCGGAAGCCAGGTCTCCTGCATCATGGCGGCCCGGTACTCGTCCACAGCAGCCGTTACATGATCCATGTAACCGCCGTTGTCCCGATCCTTATCCCACTCCGATTCGTTGCTGTTAAAATCGATAATGGTCTGGTAGTCGCCGGTTTCAAACACATCTTTCCGGTCTTCGCTGACAGGTTCCTCTTCGTCCTTCTCAATCCGTTCCGGCTCTTGATGCTCATCCTCGTCTTTTTGCATTTCCATCAAAAAAGACCGGTCATCGCCTTCGGTGAGACTTCCTTGCTTTAATACGGTTTTTTTCTGTTCTTCTTTCAGCTTCAATGCCATAGGCGGTTGTCCCTACTGATCATTATAACATCCCGGCATCTTGTTTATGTGTCGTTTTCCGTGTCGCTTTCCTTAGTCTTTCTTAAACCCGGAGGATGCAACGATACAGTTCTGAATACTCTCCTGCTCCTTATCCGGGATCGCCGGATAAGCTCGCATCGACTCAAAGAAGCGGAGAATGATATCCCGCTCCATGAGAAGCGGCCAGCTATCCGAACCGGATAATGCCGTCACAAGATTGATAATATACACTCCCTTTTCGGTGAGGAGAGTTCTGACCCGTTCGCATGCGGTATCGGTCAGCAGCGCCGTCTCGGCACTGATCCCGCAGAAGGCGTCATCGATGATGAGGTCATACTTTTTGACTCCGTCCTCCACCGCTTTGGCGATAAACTCCGCGGCATCATCGATGATGAGATCCAGTTTCCCGCCGTAAGTAAGGTCTTCGAGGAAGAAATACTTCTCCGCCACTTCCTGCATCACCGGATCCACCTCGACCACCGTGATATGGATGTCCGGAATGTCGCGAAGGAGAAACCGGGGCGCCTCAAGACCAGCGCCGCCCATGATAAGCGCTTCCTTCGGCGGATTCCCTTCAAATTCCCTGGAAACGACCTCACGGAGCCGGCGTGCGTATTTTAGGACCGGTTCCCCTCGGAGAGAGGGATCCAGCCAGAGTGCCGACTGGCAGATGCCCTTGACGAACAGCATCCGCGCCATTCCGCGGTCTTCCTCCTGTTCGACGATCTCAATCTCCGGATTAAACTCACTATGATCAAACGTATCTATAACAGCCATATCCTGTGGTTCCTTTTTTACTGGAGCTGCTTCGGCAGATAGATTCCTTCCATGACGAGATCTGCGATATCCTCGTCCTTCTCGTCCAGAGTCTTCCATGCACCGATGCCTTCCTTCTGTCCGATGTTTTCTGAATAGTTTTTGACGTTCTGACCGAACTGCTTTGTGTTCTGGTCGTAGGAAATATTTTTAAACTGGTTCGTGATCTGCGCGGGGTCCGTGATGGACTGGAACCACACAAGCTCAACGCCTCTGGCTGTAGCATCCTCTGATATGATGGAATTGATACTACGTGTCTCGATGGTACCCGGCTTATTGTCTGCGTTGGCGGAGTTGTGTACCTTGAGTGTGTCCCCGTCGATCCCGACAATGGTGAGATAATGCATCCCCTTCAGGAGCGTAATGGCACTGTTGCCTTTCAGAGCCTCATACACGGTTTTCTTGAATTTCTCCCGAAGGTTATGGAGCGCGTTGGTATCCTTGCCCAGACTCTTCCCCTTAGAATCAACAACCCCGTTCTTCTGTCTGGTGGCACGGCCCGGCTGAAACACCATCTTACGGACTGCCGTATTCTGTTTCCCGGCCTTCTTCAACTCCTGCAGGTAAAAATCCGCCACCATGTACGGATTTCCCATGGGGCTTCGCCTTCGGTCCTTCTTCTGATTCTGAATGGTAAAAACATTGATCTCCTGTTTCTGTGTATCAAAGGTATCCTGATCTACTCCCATTTCCTCTTTGGTCAGCAGCGTTGGCTTAAACGCACGGAAGGCCTCCTGGGTAACCTTCTTGTAATTGGGTCCCTGAAGGTAATGATTGAGAATAGCGGAGCCGGCGCAGGACCAGCAGTCATTAGAGGACGGCGCCTGCATCTCATATTCCGTGTTCAGATTGCTATTCAGCGTGATGTTATAATTCTGCGTCTGTCTCTTTTCATGCTGTACCACATTTTCCGACAGGGTACCATCGGTTTCCATGAGACGCTTTACAATCCGGTCATAGTAATCATAGGCCTCCTTTGCACCGCCTTTCAGATCCTTGTAGAGAAGTCCTCCCTCCGTGATCCGGTTCCGAAGGAGTGCCGCAACCTCCAGCCCTTTCCCTTCCGCACAGTAGGACGTGATATCGATCTTTTCCATATATTCCGGCGGAAACGGAATCTGCTCGTTCTGTCCGAACTGCTCCACGTAATGGTCAAAGTAAGTATAAAGCTGATGAAGAGCCGGCAGGCAGTTTTCGGATGTCACATCAAAATGTTTGGTGACCTGTGCACGCAGTTCAAGCGCCTCCTTCAGATTCGCCGGCTCCCTCCGGACAAAGGTATACATCTGATATTTATTAGGGCCATTCTGCTTTTTATAATAGAAGAGCTGCGCCGGGCCCTCAAAGACAAGCTGCTCCTGCCCTTTGATCTCAATCTCTCCGTTGTTCTGATTGACGATCTGATTATTGATCTGATTGTTGATCTTGTTCCCGGTATTGTAGCGGATCTCCGTTTTTGGCTTATTCGTCGTTTTCTTTTCCGGCTCTTTCTTCTTTTTGACGTCTTTTTTGATCTCGACCTTGTACAGAGGATTCAGCTCCTCCTTCTTAGTTTCCTTCTTAGGCTCCTTCTTTGTCTCCGTTTTCTTCCCGGTTTTTTTCTCAGGCGTGTTCTGTTTTACATTCTTCTGCTGTTTGTGCTCCTCCACCACTGCGAGATTATCCTTCAAACGTTTCTCCGCAGCGTCGATCAGCCCCTGGATTGTTTTAACCGAGGAGTTCCGTGCTTTCTCATTCTTTATGTTCTCACGGCTGGCATTTTGCAGCTTCATGAGCATGTCAAGGTAGATGCAGTCTATGATGTACTGCCTCTCCTTCATATCAAGAACGCCCTTCAGCATTATTTCCTGTTTTTTCTCCGCATATGCTTTCAGTTCATCCCGGATGAGCTTCATCCTGTCATTATCACTTAAATTCTCTCTTGCGATCTTCTTCCCATTCTCGATGTTCATGCGGGAAAGCTCTTTTGTCGCAATGGAGTTTTCCTTCAGATTTTCCTTCTTCTCTGTCTTATAAAGCGGTTCCTTCTTTAATGTCTGGTCAAAGGATTTCGAAAGAATATCTTTTTGATCCGCAGACGCGTCCCCGGACGGCTCGACCATAGATTTCGCCTTGGGCTTAAACAGTTCCGGATTATTCACCTGATTCAACAGGCCCTTATTCATCCTTCTCTTTTTTTTCTCGAGTTCTCTCTTCAGCTTTTGCTTTTTGAACTCTTTCTCGTCCTTTTCCGGGTCCGGAAGCCCATCATTTTTATTCTGAAACTGAGCGTTGTTCAGCTTCGGGATCTCTTTATTCACTACGATCTCATTGTATTTTTTTTGCTCCTTATAGATAGGTTCTTCCATGCTACATCCCCCTTCCTTCCAAATAATGATTGGGCAGACCGAGCCAATATGCGATGCCGTAATTCCCGTTATCCTCAAGATGATAATCCGTGCGGGAAAGGAACAGCCCCCTCAGGCCTTCAAGATCATCGCTTTCGTCAAAGTATGCCTCCAGATAACTGTTTGTGTTGGAAAAAAGTCTCTCGCTGATATCATCAAGAAGCGCCGTACCGACGCCGTTCCAACGGTATTTCACAGGGACAAAAATATACTGAAGGATGATCGTATCCTGCTCATAGCCGAGAGAAGCAACGCCCCTCAGCTCTCCGTCCTCCCCTACCGCACCGAGGTATTCCGTGGAAATACGACGGATATCTTCGGGAAAGACCTGATCCAGTATCATCTTGTCCGTATTCTGGTCAAAAAGAACTACTTCCATAAAGTCCTCCTTTTCCTCTCTCATTGCCCCTCAAGTCTTTCAAAGCGGAGATCCACACCGCGGCGGTCCTGATCGTCGATCCAGAGAAGCGTATCGCTCCCCTCGCCGCTCGGTATGATCACGCCGGTGCCTTTTTCATAAGCGATCTCCACACCGCCGCTCTCGCTCGTGTCCATGTCGGTACGTACGCAGTCGTCATAATGAAGACCTCCGACCGAATCATCATAGATCCCCGTGCAGCTCCAGGTTGAAAACGAATCCTCCCCGCCCGGGATATAGATCAGGATCTCATAGCCTTTGTTGCGCTTCGGGTTCGGCTGGATCGAAAGCATCGCCTGACCGCCCGTGGAATCCAGATAATCTCCGCTCCATTCATAAGACTGAAAGTCGGGAGGCGTCATATCCACTTCTTCCAGTTCTTCCTCTATGACTTCCTGCGCCTCTTCTTTTTTCTCCTCCGGCTGCTTTCCGCACGCTGCCAGGAACACGAAGGAAAAGACGAGAAACAAAGCCGTTATTCTTTTCATGATGCAAAAATTCCTCTCCGTTTTTTATTCTTCCGCCGGTTTTTCCAGATTGACGTAAACCCACGCCAGACGGGGCTTAATCGTGACAACTCCTGGGGCGCTCATCAGAAGCCCCTTCAGGATCTCATCCGCCGGTGCTATCGTCACGGTAAACCGACGGTTTTTTTTCTCAATGGCAGACGCAACGGTGCGAAGGAGCGAGAGCATCTGTGCATCCGTAAGACTCCCGTCATGCTCCGCATCCACGATCCAGTAGTGCCCGGGAGAAAGCTCCTCCGTCAGCACCATGCCGAGAATGTCCTCGCCCTTTACATAGGCAAACGAAAGCTCCGGCACCATGGTATGACCGGTAAACTCATCAATCTCCGTCCTGAGCTCCTCTCCCGCCTCCGAGAAAGGACGGGCATTCTTATTCGGCTTAAAGGACGGCCGCAAAATATCCAGTTCCATCAGATCCCACTCATTCATCCGGTAGCAGTCCGCTTCCTCTCCAAAATCCGTGAAACCGAAATGCTGAAGAAACGCCGTAAACTGATCCGCTTCATATTCCGCAAGGATATATTCGATCTTCAGCGCAATCTCCGCCTCCGTCTCCCCTTCTCCGAAAAGATAGGTTCTCGCGGCAACGGTGAGAAGCCTTGAGATCAGGGTATTGCCGATCTTTTTCCTTCTGCTGTCTTTCCGCACAAAAATGGAACGGATCATAACCGAGGCGCTGCCGTCCTCCTCCGCCTGCAGTTCCCCGATGAGGGCTCCGGCAGTCTGTTTTGACTTATCATCCCTCGCACCGATGCAAAGATATCCGAAGGCGAGGGGTTCGTCGCCAAATGCCACGAGGTCGCTGTAGATATCCGGCAGGATCACATCCCGGTAATCCGGCAGATTCTTTCTTGAAATTGCTTCGTAGTATATCAACTGGTTTTCTCCCTATAGTCGATCCGATATTATTGCTGCGACAGGATTCTGCGATCTGATGTAGCTGTTTCAAAGCAGACATTTGCGTCATCGGCGCAGATTTTGTGCGGATGCCTTGTGCGTCGTTTGCATGTTTGAGCAGAGCGAGTTTGCAAACGACGTGCATAATAAGGCGAAGCGCAAAATCAAGTCGATAGCAGTCTGCGTAAAGCAGCTATATCAGAAGCAGAATCCTCCGTGTTTGCTACAGCAATCCGGTCATGGACTCCATCTGCTGCTCCAAAAGACCGAGGATACTGAAATACTGACTGCCGCCGTAAATCTTGAAGACCGTCTGCACAAGCAAAGGTTTCAGGTAGTTCTCATAAAACCGTTTATTGTATTCCTTTGCCACCTCCTGATCTTCGCCGGGACCCATTTCTTTCGGATCGAACCCGAGACGCTTTGCGATAGAGCTGCGGATCCTCGCGATCTCCGCGGGATGGGAGCGCCTTGAAAGCTCCATATCCTGCTTCATCCAGGAAAGGAACTGTCTGGCCCTGCCGTAGAACATTTCTTCGGTGACATCGCCTACTTCATCGTCTTCTTTCACGAACCAGCTCCCGGCCTTGATCCGGCCCTTCATGCCGCTGTAGATCCGTTCAAAGATCAGTGACTGCATGACTTCCGCGCCGTTGAAATCATAGTCATTGTCAGTCTCCTGCTTGCTATGTTCGAGGCCTTCCTGTTGATTCTGCATTGTATCGAAAGCCAGATCCACGTCGTCCTGACTGAATTCCTCCTGCTGCCAGATCTTTGCGGTATCATCGACAATGCTCCGGTCAAGAGCGCCAAGAAGCTTTTCCTTGCCCTTGTTTTTCGCCTGAAGCTCTCCCATCTGCTCCACGGAACGGCCTCTTTTCGCGTGACCGATCATCTGGGCAGAACCGCTGGCCACCTCGGTGGTCTTTCCGTTCCGGTTGTATTTATAATTTCTTGACGTACCGCTGGTGAGATGCTTCAGCTGCTCGCTGATGTCGCTTTCCTCGAAGAGGGCAACCTCTTCCCGGTGGCGGGCCTTTCGATACTCATTATCGTAGATCATCCCCATACGGTTCAGCATCCCGATGAACGCTGCAAAAGAGTTTCTGAGGCGGACATCTCCCCCGGCTTCGTTGTAATAGAAGTCGCTGACTTTTTTCACTCCGTCTGCAAATTTCCTGCTCTGGGCTGTGATCATGTCAGGGGTCATGTCTTGGAATGCTCCAAGGTCCTCAACGAATCTTCCATAAGGAATGCTGATGGTATCCGAGAGTTTTCCGCCCAAAGGAAGACTATTTAAGGTCGTTGAAACTTTTTCCACCAGCTTGCCGATCTCTTCACTGACCTTCCCGGCGATCTCTGTGTAACTTAACTTCTCGTCAAACTCCTCTCCCAGGGCATTGATCTCAGTCTTATCTTCCTGCTGGATCTCCATGATCCGCTGCATAGTGGTAGTGGGATCATAGGCCTCCAGCTTTGTGCCGTTATCCTGCTGCATCCGCTTCAGCTCATCTTCTGTGAGCTGTTTCTCGCCGTATCTTGCAAAAGAAAGATCCTCATTTGAGGTTTTTTTGAGATAAGTCGCACCGCTGAGAAGCTTCGTGACAGGCGAAACCATGGACACCAGCGGCTCCAGTGCCAAAGCGCCTCCGAGGCGAAGGGCTCCTTTCTGCAGAATGTCCGAAGTATTGATGCCGGCGTTTTTTGTCACCTCCGCCACAAAGGTGGTGCAATTTCTGGAGAGCAGGTTGTATCCTCCGGCGGGGTATCTTTCCGCCTCCAGCAGGATCTGGTTGATCTGGCGGTTCGTCACCGGATAATCCTTTCCTGCCGCATAGGTGCTGTTTCTCTCATCCCAGAGCTCGCCGGGGATGAGGGCCCCGTGGGCCGCCTGGGCACCGCCGGACCGGAGAGCGTTGGTGACGCCACCGCCGTGCCCCAGGCCTCCTCTTGGACCGAAGCCTACATCGATCTTGTATCTGGTGCGCCTTCCGAAGGAGGGTTCTCTCCTGGTGTAGTTCAGCCGCATCCAGGCGTGGTTGCCGTGGGCGTATTCGCCCTGTTCATTCATGTCAGAGGGAACGGCAACGGTGACAGTGGGCTCCTTTTCCGGATCCCCTGCCGTCTCCATGGCCCAGTTCATGGGCACACGGCTGGTATCCGCCATGACTTCCTGATCATTTGCTCCGGATCGGACGGTTTCCAGTTCCTCAGCGATCTTTGCCTGATACTCTTCGGAGGCGTTCTTTGCGGTCTTCTGCATGCCGGAGGTCTTCTTCTTGCCCCACCTGAGGACAAAATTGACTCCGGACACAATGCCGTTTCCAAGCCATTTCACGGGCTTCCCCACAAAATGCGGAATGCCGAAAAGAGCCCACCCGATGCCTTTCGCCACTTTGTCTTTGGTGCGGAGCTTCGGTGCTTCGAAGGTGTGTTTTGCAGCCATCTTCTGCTCGATGGGTTCTTCGATGGCACCCTCCGGGATTTCTTCCTCCCGCCCCCCCGTAAGAGTAAAGTCATCTTTGGATTTTTTCCGTCTCGCTCTGACAGGCTTATACTCTGGCATTACGATCTGCGACCGCGCGGCTTCCCTCTGTTTGCGGAGAGCCTCAGCCTCTTCCTTGGCCAGCCTTCTGGCTTCCTTCTTGGCAGCTTCCTGCTGCTCCTCATTCAGCTCATGCTCACCTTTTTCGTCCTCGTAATCGCCTTCCTTCAGCTCATTCTCCAGCTTATTCAGCTCTTTGTCATCATCTTCCGAATCCCGTTCCAGTATCCGGTTCATTCGTTCCTCATCCATGCCCGTGTTGAGGATGTCGTAATCATCAAAGGAATCATCCAGATTCTCTTCTTCATTGACAGGCGGGACATTCTCATTCACGGGCGGCTCATTCTCATTTTTCACCGGCGGCGCTGCCGGGGGTTTCGGAACATTCTTTTTTATCCGCTTTTCAAGGGATTTTCTGGTCTCCCATTTCTCGGGGGCGGCATAGCCTGTTTCGCCCTTTGCCATCATGCCCCGGATCAGGAAAAAGACATAACGGAGCTTTCCGTCCTGATTCTGCTTCATGGCATAGGAGGAAATGTCATTGCGCAGCTGACCCATCTCTCCCTCTCCCGTAGCAGACGGAGCGTTGCTCTTCATTACGGTCTCTGGAGTAAGGCGAAGGAGCCCGTCCAGGATCCCTTCAAAGGATTTGAACTGCCTGAAAATGCTTCTGCAAAGTCCCTTAAAGGGAATCGCCCTCTCCTCTGCGTCATCCTTGCCGGTACGATAAAAAGCATATTTTTTGATCCCACGTGCCCTCTTGGAAAGCAGCATGATCTGCTCCAGGAATTCCTTATGGAGTTCATCCGCATTTGCAATTTCGTTTCCATCCATCTCCATGGGCAAAACCGTCTTCGTAAGAAGCTGGATGAAACCCTCGATCCCGTTACGGAGTTCTTCGATCTCGGTATTTCTCGTCTTGTCCGCGAAGAGTCCCAGGATTCCGCTCTTATGCTTGTTGAGGTTTGACTGCATCCTCCGGAGAGACTGGATAAAGGTCTGCTCTTCCCCTTCCTTTGCCTCGATGTTTGCTTCCTCCTGCTCCGCAAGGATCCGGTCGATCTCCTGCTCCTCCAGGGGCTTCTCTTCCTTCGGAGGTTCCTCCTTCTTCGGCTCTTCCTGCTCGGGAGGCTCGACCTTCTCTTCTTCCTTCTTCTCCTCGAGACTGTCTAAAAGCTCCTGCTCATGCTTTCTCTTGTTCTTTACAGCATCAGCATCCTCCTGATCCCAGCGTTTGTATGTTTCCATGGTCTGCTTCATTTCATTCATATCCGCAGAGCCAAGCAGGGCACGGAAACGGGAGAGGGTCTTGTTTTCCCTGGTTTTTTCCTTCTCGCTCATATCTTTGGATATGGGATCCAGGACCTCCATATGCATCTCCATCTCCTCATTGGTGAGATGCAGATCGGCATCTTTCAGAGTTGGACGGCTGGTGAGCTTTCCTTCGATATCACCGTCCTTGATCAGCGGAGCGCCGAGCACCATCACTCTTGCCCAGAGATGTTCTCCCTTCTGGAACAGATTGTTTTTGGACAGGATCTCCACAGTACGATAGGATGCCTGACCGAATTTGTATAACATGCCGTTTGCGATGCCGTAAACCTTTTCTACCAGTGCGGACCGTTTTTCATCAGCATCATCAGCAGCCAGGTACCCCGTTGCGGACACATCTAATGCACTGAAAATCTTGGCGATCCCGGCCGCTTCGCTGCCGATATCCGTTTTTGTGTTAAAAGTGCCGGAAAGGGCGGTAATGAGGTTATCGAGATGCCCGATGATGTTATTGTACTGCTCCTCATTATTTCCATCTTCCACACCTGTGGTGACCAAATCGGTCCGGAGCTCTTTCAGGCTGTCCAGATAGGTCTGCCCGCTTTCAGTGCCGGGAGCGACCTCTTCTTTACGGTCTGCGGAAGCCGAGGCCAGAGCTTCTCCCGAAGCGTTGGCGTCCTGAACGGCTTCATACATCATCAACTCTTCCTGCGAGAAGCCCTCTCCGTTCTTCTCACGGATGGAACGCAGCTTCTCTTCAAACTCTTCTTTGGTGTAGTTTCCGAACATCTTATTTGTGAAAACGGCACTCCGCCTGTTGAGGAACTCCTCAATGGGCTCTCTCATCTTCAGCGCACGGCGAACCTTCTGCAGGTTCTCTTCGCTGACGGCACCGTTCGCGTCAGGGCGCTTTGAAAGGAGCGCCTTGATCTGGGCTGCGGCCATATTATACCGGAGGAGTCTCGGGATCATATCCGGGAAGTCTGTATCGGGAACACTCTGCGCCGCTGCCGGATCAAAATTCAGATAGGTATTGACCACACGGTTGATCGCCCTGCCAACTGCGGCTGTATCGACTCGCTTCGTATCCTCCAGTCCCTCCGGGAGCAGACGCTCGTCGTCTTTGACACTGGCGGTTGTGGTAACGCAGCGTGCCGCAAGGGACTTTCGAAGTTCCTTTTCCGCTTCGATCCTGGCCTTCTTTTCTTCTTCCTCCCGCTTTTTTGCCTCCTGCTCTTCCTTGGACATACCAAGGGTCCCTTCTGCCTCTTCTTTGACCGCAGACTGGTAGACTTCTTCCCGGTTGGGCTGGTACTCCTTGAATTTGTATGTGTCCTCAAGCGGCGTCTCTCCCTCGAAGGAATCCAGGAGAAAACGGTTTGCAAGGCGCGTGATCACAAGAAGCCTCTTCCGGAGTGCAGGATTTGCCGCTTCCGCAGTGGTCTCATAGGCGGTGGGCGCTGCCGTCAGCAGATGGAAGAGGTCATTCCGGATCTTTCCGACGGCGGTAATGGCCTGATCCTGCCTCCCGTTTCTCCACTCCATGCGCTCCTGGTAGTCTTTTCGCTTCTCTACGTTATCCTTATCCTTAAGATACTTATCCTGCTTGTCCTTCAGGTCATTCAGCTCGTTTTCCACGTCTCTGGACTTCCGGTCCAGCTCTTTGGATTTCTTCCCGTCGAAGGTAGAAGAGTTCTTCATGGCGTCGGTAAGCTCGCGCATGACCTTGTTCAGCTCAAGCTGCTTTGCATTGACCTTATCATCGTACTCTTTCTGTTTGTCCAGGTCCTCCACGAACCATTTTTTCAGATCCTCAAAGCTGATCTTCTGCTCTCTGGCCAGCTTCTCCATGAATTCGTTGACCAGATTCTGTTCTTCCGGCGTAAGACGGTCGATGTGCTTTTTAATATCATCATCGGTGATGGATTCATCGGTAAGAAGACGGAGCTTTGCAAACAGCGCAAGACCTGACGCGGGATTCAAAAGTTCCCTCGCCACCTCTGCGATCGTCATGTTTTTCTGGTTGTTTACAAGATCCTTCCGGTCTTCTTTCTTGGTGCCGCGGCCTTCATCACGCTGATCCCGGTATTCATCCAGCATGGTAAGGAAAACCTTCTCATGGGGGAACCGTTTTTTCCCGGGAAGCTTTGCACGGATCTCATCCTTTGTGTAGGGATAGATCGATTCGTACATCAATACCGGATCCGTGAGATCCTCCTTACCCTTTACACCGGCTTCGTGGGACTGGCTCAGCACCTCATAGATCGTATTGCGGCGCGTAGGTACAAGATAGGCAAGGAGCGCCAGACGGAAATTGAAAAGGATCTTTTCATCCGTAGTCAGAAACCGGTACATCGCCAGCATATTCCGGGCGGTTTTGGGGCTGTTCATAAGACGTCCCGTTTCCGCCTTCGGATCCTTGACGACCTTTTCCGCGTCCTCCGTGGTCAGGAAATTCTTTTCGTTCAGTTCCCTGCCGATCTGCTTGTCGCGGTCCTTCATGATCCCGTCGAGCTTATCGGAGGTATCGTCTTTGTTCAGTTTTTCGGAGCCCTTAAGGAGCCCTCTTTCCTGGGCTTTTTTATCCCGCATCTCTTTTCGCTGCTCATATTTGATGCGGTCCAGAACTCTCTTCTGGGCTTCCGTCATGCCCATACGGTATTTATCCTTGACAGTGGCGGGATCCAGTCCCTGCCGCATGAGCATATACTTATGACGGTCGCTTAAATTGTTATAGTCGATCTCGAAGGGCTTTGGCTTATCCCCTCCCGTAAAGAAATTCTTGACGGACTGCCACACGCCCTTGATCCCTGTCTGTTTCGGCTGAGCCGCCTTTCTCTTCTGTTCTTCTTCCTCCACGGAAAAAGGCTTGAGCCATTTCTTATCTTTTTTCCGGTTTCTCGCTTCCTCCGTCGCTTCTCTGGTACCGGCCACATCCATGATGGCCTGGCGGTTTTCGCCCAGTCCCTCGTCACCGATGATGTTGTTTTGTTCCTCATCGTTCAGTTTCTGGAATTCCTCCAGAGCCATGTGGTTGATGCCTCTGCCGTCCTGCGCCACCTTATTGGAAGTCAGGCCGATATTCATGGAATTCTTATCCCGGAACATATCGTTCAGGGTTTTCTTCCGCATATTCTCTCCGGAGTAGAAATCAATATGATGATTCGTGACCTCTTCTTCTTCTACTTCTACTTCTTCCCCTTCCCCTTCTTCTCCTTCTTCCCTTTTCCTTTTCTTTTTTACTTTTTTCCTGGTCTCAAAATCAGTACCGCCTTCGAGGTCGATACCGCCGGTATTCATGGCATTGTCAAGGAGCGCCATCTGATCCAGCAGAGTTCCCTTTTCTGTCATCTGCTCCCGGATATACTGGGCACCCTTTCTCGTGTCCTGAATGGAATTGTCCGTGATGGTATAGCCCTGTCCGCCGATACCGGTGCCTCCCAGCATCAGGCTGGAAAGGATCTGACCCTCATCATCTTTGATGCTGGCTTCAGACAGACCCTGGGCGTACGCCTCGTTTTCCTCCTTTTCCAGATCGTCCAGCCTCTTTTTCGCATCTGCCATGGCTTTGTCCAGATGCTTCTTCAGCTCCTCATCCTCAGGAGTCTTCTTCTCCTTGGCTTCGATCTTTTTCAGCTGCTCCTCCACCTTCTTGATGGAGTCTTCGATCTCGTTCCTCTTATTGCTGTGGATCCCATGTACATCCTCTTTGACACGGTCGATCTGGTTGTAGGCAATCAGGACGTTGCTGACATGCACAAGCGCAGCCTGACCCTCTTTCTTGACGGCTTCGTCATCATAAAGGGCCTTAGTGAAGTCGGTTTCAAACTGGTCTGCCTCTATTTTCCAGTCCGGGTGCTTATAAATCTCTTCAAAAGCCTCGGTTTCGTATGCTTCTGCCATGGCGGTATCCCCCCTTGGTTACTTACGGTATCCGCGGATGATAGCCTGCTGGAGCTCAGTGCCCACTCCCATGCGGCCGATCTTCATGCATTCCGCGTCTACGGCTTCCACGATGTCCTGATAGGTGATCTCCCTGTTTTCCGCAGCAGCACGGTAGGAAACATCCACGGAGATCGACTTGATGTTGCTTCCGGTAAGCGTCAGCGCATTTGCAAGGAGCCTCAGATCGATCTCCTTTGAAAGCGGCGTACCTTCCGGAAAGGCATTGTTCCAGAGCATGAGACGCGTCTCCTCCGAAGGCTCTTCGATCGGAATGATATAGGTGATCCGGCGCTTGAAGGCCGCGTCAAAATTCTGCATGTTATTTGTTGCGAGGATCGAGATCCCGGGATACTCCTCGATCTTCTGAAGGAGATAGCTGGTCTCGGCATTCGCATATTTATCATGAGAGGAAGAAACCTCGGTTCTCTTTGAGAACAGGGAATCCGCCTCATCAAAAAACAGGATCGCATTGGAGTTCCTTGCGGCATCAAACACCGCACCCAGATTCTTTTCGGTCTCGCCGATGTACTTGCTGCTGATCTGGGAAAGATCGATCCGGTAGATATCAAGCCCCAGCTCTTTTGCAAGCACCTGCGCCGCCATCGTCTTTCCGGTACCGGGCGGGCCGTAAAGCACCACCGATACTCCGCGTCCGTAAGGAAGCTTTTTGGCGAAGCCGTAATCGTCATTGACGACCTTGCGATAAAGCACGCGGTCACATACACGGCGAAGAAGCTTCTCCGTCCTCTCATCCACCTTGAGATCCTCCCAGGTGAACGGACTCTTAAGGAGCTTTGCGGTATCCTTGAACTGTACGGCACAGATCCGCCGGATCTGTTCCTCCAGGCATTCCTTTGTAAGATTATACGAACCATCCCACCCGCGGGCAGCATGGATTGCATTCGTCAGTGCTTCCCGGATCCGTCCGGGGTTCATCGTATACTTGGAAACGAGCTCCTCAAGATCCAGATCTTCCGGATAATCCGCTTCAAGCTCCCTTCCGAAGCAGATCCAGAGCGAAAGCTGTGCCGAAAAATCCGCCTCCGGCATTTTGATACGGTAAACGGAGTCGCGGAGACTCCCTGCCGCATCCGTGGATAGAGGTTTTTTCGTGCCGAGGAACAGGATCTCGAGAGAGCTCTGAAGCTCCGAAAGGAGATACATCGCCGGGAATGCACCCTGCACCTCGTCGGCGTTATAAAGATAAAGCACCGAATCCTCAAAAACGGATTTCAGGATCATATCCCGCGCCATGCTCTGCTGGCGGTTCCCGTCCAGTGAAAGAAGCTTTTTCAAGTCGACCGAGATCACCGGCATTTCAAAATCCGCCGACAACAGCCGCATGAGAAATCTCCTGCCGCTCCCGTCCTCGCCGCAAAGCTCGATGATACCGGGTTTCCCGTCTTTAAAAAGCGCTGCAAAAACCCGTCCCGCTTCCTCTTCGAGCTTCGGAAAACAGGTATATTCATCGTCCTCCGCCGGATGCAGCTCCTCTGCGCATAGCCGGAGCTGACCGAGCGCGATCGGTTCCCCGAGCGCTGCAAGCAGCGCCGGCTGGCAGATCCGAAGCGGCATGAAAAGCTGTTCCGCATCGCGCCTCGGATCACTTTTTTCAAGAAGATAACGGTTCAAAAAGGAGTCAGGCCTAAGGAGCACTGCTGCCTTCCGCTCGCTCTCCTGAAGATAGAACCGTGCAAGGTCAAGCGTCAGTCCCGCCGTGGGACCTGCGGTCTCCTCCTTTTCGCCCTGCAAAATGCCAAAAACCCTCTGATATTTGCGGTTCTGGGAAAACGCAAAGGTCAGAAGAAACGCAAGGAATTCAAGATGCGAAAGCCCGCTCCGGCTCAGCATCTTCGCGATCGGAAGAGTATGCTCCTCTTTGATCGCTTCTCCCATGATCAAATCGTCATAGATCCCCCGGATCCTATCCGTTGCCGGGAACTCTGTCGGCGCAAAAGGCTCCAGAGACAACATCAGCGCCGTGTCACCGGGGATCGCTCCCACACGGTCCCTAAGCTCTTCCACGCGCTGCTCACGCTGGTAGATCGCGGTCAGGCACAGCATGTCCACAAACGAAAACCAGGCGTTCCTCTCCTCCTCCACCGTCGTGATCGGCATCAGCGGGAGCGCCTTCTCATATTCCTCCAGGAACCCATAAGGATCCGTCATACTTTCGGCAGTCTTTTTACTCAAAAGCCTCTGGTCTCCTCTCCGAAGATCATATCCGCGTACGGTTCAAAATCGGCACGTGTGAAGACGCGGCCGACCTTGACGAACTCATACTGGATCGCCTTCAGATAATGTCTCATGCAGACCTTGCCCTCCGCGGTCTCATCCTCTGCGGCCAGGAATGCGGCATTCAGCACGCAGTTCTTGATATTACCGCCGGCAAACTCGAATTTCTCGGCAATAAACCGGAAATCCACATCTTCGCCGAGGGGGGTGGTCTTCGGAACCGTGGTGGTCCAGAGCATCTCGCGCGTATCCTCGTTCGGGAACTGGAACTCCACGATGTATTTCATCCGGCGGAAGAAAGCCGGGTCGATGTTGTGCTTGTAGTTCGTTGCCAGTACGCAGACGCCGTCGTAAGCCTCCATTTCCTGAAGCAGGAGGGCCGTCTTGTTATTTGCGGACGCCTGGTTGGAGCCGCCGTCATCGGAACGTTTTGCAAAGATCGTATCGCACTCGTCGAAGAACAATACGACGTTACACTTCTTTGCCTCGCGGAAGATCATGGACAGCGATTTCTCGGTCTCACCGACGTATTTATCGACGACCTTGGAAATATCGACGCGGTAAAGCTCCAGGTTCAGCTCATGCGCAAGCACCTGCGCCATCATGGATTTTCCGGTACCGGGAGCCCCGTAGAGAAGCACCGTCAGTCCGCGGCCGTACGGGTATTTCTTCATGTAGTTCCAGTCTTCGTAGACCTGCTTCTTGTTGTTCATCTGCTCGATGGCATGTCCGATCTGCTCGCGCTGGTCTTTATTCATGACGATGTCTTCGAAACCGAACTTCGCTTCCACGCGGGTCGCCTTTGCGGAAAGCTCGGACGACATCTGTGCATTGCAGCTCTTAAACAGCGTCGCGCGGTTGATCTTTTCCGCCCGGTCCATGACCGCAAGGGAACGGCTGTAGTGGATCGCGTCGCGGATCTTGCCCGGAGTGAAAAGGAACTTCGTGGACATCTCAAAGAAATCCACGTCACTGTCAAAATCAAAGCCCTTTGCATAGTAATTCCAGCAGGCAACACGTCCGTCGATATCCGGCGGATTAAGATCAAGGAGCGTCACCTGTTCCTTCGTGATCTCCTTGAAGTTGATGGACTCCTTGGAGTTTGCGAACACCGTGATGCCCTTTTCCGTCAGCTTCGTGAAGAAAAGATCCATGTAGCCGAAGAACTTTTCTTTTTCCTCTTCGCGGTACTGGAGCTCGTCCAGAACGCAGCAGCCGTCCATCAGGATACACTCTCTCGTCGCCGCCCAGATCGCCTTTTCCACATAGGCGTAATCGTAGACGAAGAGTTTTTTACAGTTCACCGTGATGGCGGAAAGGTTGTTCTCCTTGCAGAAGGTACGGACGAAGAACTTCCGTCCAGAACCGTCGTCGCCGTGATAGGAAAACAGGCGGCTCCCCTCCTTGTAGGCGATCCTCATGGCCTCCAGCACGTTCGCATTGCAGAGGATCTCGTCCAGCTCCTCGTCTTCTTTCGTGAGCTTTCGCATGAAACGGATGTAGTTCTCATCGATCTTCATGCGGTCGCGGCCAAAGAGGTAGTCGATGATACGCTTATCCGGCGAAACCACCGTGGAGAACGGCATGGACGGGACGACATGGAGATCCAGCACCGGAAGGAGCTGCTCTAAGCACACCGACATATCGCCGTAAGCGCCCGTGATCGAATACTTTTTCCCGAAATACAGCTTCCCCGCGGACTCGATCGTCGGCGAGGACAGGTTTGCGTTTTCGTTGACGTTCTGGAAAATGCCGGCATAGTCCGTCTGCGTAGAAGAAAGGACACCGCAGGCAAAGCAGAACACGGTGAAAGGATCAAATCCCATCTTGCGGCAAAGCTCATAAAACGGCATCACAACGCCTTCTTTTGCGGAAAGTTCCGCACGCTCCTGGATCTCGATGATCCGGTTCGTCACATCCAGTCTCGTGATCTCGATCTCCGGTTTATTGTCCGCGCCCCCATCCGAGTCCGGGCCTCCGAAAAGACTGCCGAGATCAGCGGAACCGTCACTCTCATCCTCCTCATCGCCCTCCGCGCCGAAGAAATCGAGCATGCTGAGTAGATCCTCCTCCAGAGTATCATCCTCTTCGGAGCTTTCTTCTTCGGCCTCCTCTTCGCTTTCCTCTTCCTCTTCGCTCTTCTCCTCTGTGTTTCCGGAGCCTTCTTCTTCCAGCTGGATGCTGAAGCGCTGTACCTGCTCTTTTGCGGCATCGCTGGCGATCTCAAGATCCGGGTAGAGGACACTCTTGTAACCGCCCTGGCCGTTTGAGTAAAGGAGCTTTAAGTCTTCGAGATAGACGTGCAGACAGCGGTTCACGCAGTCGAAGATGTTGCTCATGTATTCGTCATAGCTCTTGAATGGTTCCAACTTGTAGCCTCCTATTCTTCTTTACTAACCCTAAATATCGCTGTCCGATCGAAGATGCTCGGCGCAGTGTTGATGGATTTATCGTCCTTATTGGCAAAGACGCCCTCTTCTTCGTTAAGTGGCTTCCACTTTGGCGCGTCCTCATACATGTAGCCCATATTATCTTCTTCGTTCTGCCAGAAATCGGCTTTCTTTTTCGCTTCCCGGAGACTCCGTTTTTCTTCATTCAGTACGCGTTCCGTCAGCTTCATAAGGTTTCCTCCCGAAAAAAGATTTCCTTAATTTATGTGTTTGTTTTTTCTTGCATTCGGTTTGGTTGTGTGGTATAGTTGAAAAATAGTAAAACTATTATTATACCACATACCGTTGCCATTTTAAAAGGAGTTTTTCAAAATGTCTCGACTTCAAAAAATCCTGCTTTTTGCATCCGCTGTTGCATATGCCCTGACGCTCTATGCATTTCTGCGTCTGGATATGTGGCTGCTGCTGATCTGTTTCATCCTTCACAGCGTATTCCTCATCGTTTTCTCCTTCCTTTGCTATCAGGCGAGCCAGACACCCGACGAAGATGTTGCCGAGCTTGAGGATCGTCTCGTCACCGTCAAGGAAGAGTGGAAGAGCGAAACCGATTCTCTCCGCCAGGAGCTGGAAGAGAAAGATCTCCTGATCGCCCAGAAGGACGGCGCTCTCACTGCTGCCGAAGCCGATATAAGGCGTCTTCAGGATGAACTTAACAGTGCCAATCTCGCAGCGGAAGAAGCAAAAGCAGCTCCGGTCGATGACATTGATACCAGCATCCTGCCCGGTTTCCTTCCGGATCGTTCCGAAAGCGCTACCGTCAGCGTCATCGAAATCGCAAAGAGCGTTGCCAGAGAGCTCAAGGACGATGCCGTCAAAGCCGGCGTAACGATCACGATCTCCGAAGTTGAGGAGCAGCTCCTCGTAAAAGCCGATCCGAATATGCTCCGGATCCTGTTCCGTAATATCGTGGACAATGCCATCAAGTATATGAACCGTCACGGTTCACTGATCATTACCGTTTCCTCCATCGACGACGATATCTTCATCGTCTGCAAGGATACCGGTGAAGGTCTTGCCTCGGAAGAAACGAACCACATCTTTGAACTGAACTACCAGGGCAGCAACCGCATCAGCGGCAACGGCCTCGGACTCTATCAGGCAAAAGCCATTGTGACCTACTATGGCGGTACAATCTACGCCAAGAGTACACCCGGAAAAGGTATGGGCATTTACATCCAGCTTCCTACCACCTGATCACGATCGGATAGATTATGAAAGCATTCGCAGAATCCCTAAAAAAATCTCCCATCATATTCGGGGTACTGATTTTCTATGTATGTGCCGGAATCTTTGCCGGTGTCTATCATGGCTTTACCGGTAGCTTCTCTTCCGTGAACGGGACGACTCCGACTCCCACGATGGTTACCAATACCGTTGTCGGGCAGATCCTTGTTCCCACCGAGGAAACGGCAACCGCATCGGCTTCTGATACCACCGGGACCGGCGGCGAAGAAAGCGCGACTGCTGCCGGCACAAGCAGCGACGTGATCCTCAACGATGACAGCACCACGGCATCAGGTACCGATACGATTTCCGGCGGACTTACCTCCGGAGAAGAGGAACAGCATTATTATCGTTTTACGGTAGTTACCCGTATCCAGCGGCTCCATCTTCGTACGGGCCCCGGACTTACCGAGCAGATCATCGGCTGGCTTCCGAAAGGTACGACCGGCTATGTGATCACCCCCGGCACCGATTGGTCTTATATCAAGACCGATGACGGGCAGATCGGGTACAGCTTCAACGGGTATCTGGAGCTGAACGAAATCCCTGCGGATGAATATCCTGAGGACCTGAAAGGTATCTCACCTCCTGTTCAGCCTTAGATTCCTTAGTCGGCAGCGTCTCTCAGGTGTTTTTCGATGGTCAGGACATTCTGGCCGTCCTCATACCGGTAATCCACGCTGTCCATGCTTTCCTTTACCATAAAAATCCCAAGACCTCCGACCGGACGTTCCGCAGCGCTGAGCGTTATGTCGGGGTCTTCATTTTCCAGCGGATTATACGGAATCCCCCGGTCACGGAAGATGATCCGAAGGAGATCAGGGTTCGAATCAAGCTCCATCTGCACAACCGCTTCTCCCGTTCTCCCGCCGTACGCATAATGAGCAATGTTGATATATACCTCTTCCACCGCAATCAGAATGGTCGTCAGAAGATCATCCGAGCAGCTCTGTTCCTGAAGGAAAACCCTGACTGCCTCCTGCACGTCGTGCATTGTTTCATCGCTTGCTTCCAGCTTCAGCTCTTTCATGTTCTTTACTCCATTTGCCGCTTGTACGCGTTTTTTCTTTTCTTCCAAATAATCCTCTACACGTTCTTCCATCCGTTCAAAGATGTCCATCGGTTCCCCGGAGAAAAGCTCCGTCGTGTCCATTTCCGAACGACTCATTTCAAGAGGAATGATCCGTACACCCTCCGCAGCCATCAGGATCGGATCCTGTGTCGCCACCACTACGGTGGTTCCCTGTGCGTTGATGATCTTAAGAAGCCGCAGAATGTCCTCTGTATACTCCGGATCGAGATTGGCTGTCGGTTCGTCCGCAAGAAGGATCCTCGGATTATTGACAATGGCTCTCGCAAGGCAGATCTTCTGCTGTTCTCCTCCGGAAAGCTCCGAAGGCTTCCTCTTTCGAAGATCCGAGATCCTCAGCATCTTCATGATGTTTCCGATACGGGTCGGGCTGTCCTTTTTCCTTCCCCCGACTGCGATCCGCGCCAGCTCTATATTCTCATAGACATCAAGCTCTTTGATCAGTCTGAAATCCTGAAAGATGGCTCCGATCTGTCTCCTGTAAAAAGGGATCTTGTCGCCCTGGATACGTCCGATCTCGTGATCCGCCACATAGATTTTCCCGGCGTCCGGCTCGATCTCCTTAAGAAGCATACGGATGAGTGTACTTTTTCCGCTGCCGCTCTCTCCTGTGATTAGAACGAATTCCCCGGGATAAATATGAGCAGTGAAATCCTTGAAAACCTCTGTCTTTGATACCTCGTAGTATTTATCAATATGTTGAAATTCAATCATACGATATCAAGTATTTTCGCAAACCCGGACATTTTAAAGACCTGCATGACCGCGGGCTGCACATTTGCCACCTTAAGATAGCCTCCCTTACTGGAGGCGGTCTTCTGCCCAAGGAGCAAAGCCCGAAGGCCCGCACTGGACATATAGCCCACCTTTTCGATATTCAGCACCACATGGCTCGTCTTCTGGAACGAGGTCAGGATCTTCTGCTGAAGCTCCGGTGCTGTTACGGTATCCACCTGTCCTTCGACATCAATCTGAATTCCGTCCTCTGTTTTAATTTCCGTGATCGTCATAAAGAATAACTCCTTTCACACGTAACTCTTTTCTCCCAATCTTTTATATACTATCACATTTTTAAAAGTTATTCATCTAAAACAACCTGATCGTCCATTTCCATGTTGTCGTCAAAGACGCCGACCACGTCTCCTGCAAGAACGGCATTCATATCCAGATAGACATCCGTATCCAGTATCGCGGAATCCCGAAGCTGGATGAGATGCAGCCGGCTCCGAAGAGGCTTAAACTGGTTCAGAAGATAAAGAAGCTGATGGCGGTCCGTCTCGGAAAGCGCTTTCCGGATCAGGATATTCACATCGTAGATGCTGGACTGTGCCAGCGCGGTATCACTGACCATCTCTCCTTTCTCAAGATACGCCTTGATCGTGTTCTGCTCTAAAATGACCACCTGTTCACCGAGCACGATCTCCAGCACACGCATGAGGCATCTCTTGGTGCCCTTGATCCGGTTGAGCTGGTACGCCTCTTTGACAAAGGTGCGCATGGAATCCTCGGAAAGGAAGTCTCCGGAAAGGTCGATGCCGAGCCAGGAAGCGTACACCGGAAGGCAGTCTGTCGGGCAGGTATCCGGGTCTAAAAGCTCGGGCAGACGGTCGATCTCGTGATCCATATCGTTGTAGATCGACGAAAAGATCGACATGAACCGGTGGAAAAAGCTGTCACGCTCGCGGTAAATCGATGGGAAGGTGTCCATAAAATTGTCGCCCACGCGGTCAACGCGAATTCTGCCGATATGTCCTTCGCCGGTGCCGACCACCTCGATACATATAAAGAGGTAGCGTCCGCTCAGCCGATATAAAAGGATGTCGTTCTTGCCGACGAAACGCTCCGCTCCGAGTTTATGGAGAAGATCTCTTTTCGCCTCGTCCGGATACTCCTGATCCAGAAGGTGGTTCTCGATCTCATAGGTTCCTTCCGCGTCATAGATCGTATCCAGATTGGTTGCCATGGCATAGACGTAAAGAACCTGTGTCTCCTCAAGCGAAGCTGCGAAGGAAAGACGTCCCCAGGTTGCGTCGTCACCGGCGGCGTCCAGCTTCGTGACATAGAGCCGGTGAAACGATGACTCCGGGTCGAAGTGGATGGTGTCGGTCTGAGGATCCAGGAAGAAACCCTTCAGGTATGATCGCTCGAGTCGATTTTTCTTGATTGAATATGTTATAGATGGCATAGGCTTTCCCTTTTTCATGCTCCGGGTCTCCGGGATTTCACGCTCACTTTGAAATGTTCGCTTGGAAATCCCGAAGCCCCGGAGCTGATAATTGGTAGTTTATATATCTTTTCATTATCGAATTGGCAAATTTGTCAACTCGATACGTAAACCATTCAGCTTTCGAATGTAACCGTCTCGATCTGTATTGTTCCCGGGTAGAGGAGACAGTTTGCCGCGGGCAGGATATCGGCGTCGACCATCTTGGCATGTACGATGGACTGCGGCCGGATGGACAGATCATAAACATACTCCACACACTCCAGAAATTCGATTGCATGAAAGACTTCATCGAATTTCAACCGGTCACCGAAGTTCCTGTCGGAATGCAGGTAATCGATCTTCTCCCGGATGACCCTCTCGATCTCTTCAAGACTGTTGTCATAATGGATCTTGACATACACAGTTCCCGAAACATTCACCGGCATATATACCGGCGGAACCAGTTCCACACGCGTTGTCAGAAGCCGCCGGTCTTCAAGGCGCTTCATGATGATCTTCCGATAGATGTCCGGCAGCCCCGGAAAATGCTCATCGGTTCCGGGCTTCACGGCAATCCGTACAAGGTTCCTCGATTCGTCCATCTCCGCCTTTGCCTTGTGAACACAAAGTCCCGGCGTATTCAGCACAACCTTCTCATAATCATCTTCCGTCACCGCCGTATACGGCATCAGCATATCCATAAGGAACCGCTGACGTACCTGCTCGATCCTCTCACGGAACGCACCACCTGTACCGAATCCCGGGTTGTAATATACGATATCCGTGTCATCATGCTCCGAGAGAAGCGTATTCCCGGGGCGGATGTTTCCGGTCTCCCCGGCCGTGATCGCAACGGATGCAAGGAAAAGATCCGCGCCGATGAAAGCGCCCGCATCTTCTATGATGATGCGTCCGTCGTTCTCCAGCAGATGATAATGGAGCGAGCCTTCGTCCTTTTTCTCCGGACGGACAAAATCGTAAACGTACCCATCCTCTGTTTCCCTTCGCGCGATCAGGCAGAAGGAAGGCGCCGAGATATTCCGAAACGGGATCAGCATCTCCTGGTCATCGTATCCGAGCACGCGGCCGATGACATACTGCCTCATCACCTGCTCCGTATAGATGACGATCTTGACACAGTCGCGGAGACGCTCGGGACCAAATCCTCTCGTCTTTTTATCGAAAATATATTTGAAATTACCGAAGCCCACGTGCTCCACGCTGTAATAGCGTCCCTGTATCTCAGTGTCCGGATGATACTCATATTTACGGTAGGGCTCACCCTTTGCTTCGCGGCAGAACACGTCGATGTACGCCTCCTCCGCCATTTCACTCCGGAGTTCCACCTCGGTGTTCTTGCTGAGGGAATGACATTCAGAGATCGTATCACGCTGCCACACCTCAAAAAGAAACGCGTCCACGACCGTTACCTTCGGCCGAACATCGTATTCCGCCGTTTCCAGCACGACCCTGATGCAGTAGCCCTCCTGCGGGGTTTCCGTGCAGACCGCAGCCGGCGTATTCGGCATCCAGAGCTTGACTTCACCGCTCATCAGAAACGCGTTGGTGTTGTCACGAACATCCATCTTTTTCCAGCCGGATTCCGTGAGGCATTCCCAGCGGATCTGCGCAAAGGTGTTTTCCATACGGGGATCCATGGGATTGCGATTGTGACGCTCCTGAAGCGTAAAGTAAAACGTTGTTTCACTTCCCGGTGCGGGAAGGGCATTTGTCACAATATAGAGCATATCGCCCGCGAAAGGTTTCTCGCCAAAGATCAGCGCCGGCACTCTCGTCTCGCGGTCAAGGAGCATATCGAAGTCCTGGAATTCCTCTTCGCCCTCTTTTTTGCCGTAGATCCCGAGAATACGGTAGTCCTTCAATTCCGTCATTCGGTTCGTCTCGAAGACGATGTTGCCGATGTGGAACTTATGATTCGCTGGCAGTATCACGGGCTCCTTCACATTCGTAGCGGAAAGCAGGAGTCTTGCACTGCGACCCTTCTTTACCGTGAAGCCGACCATTTTAAGAAGGTTCTGGCGGACACGGTACGGGATGTTGTCGAGCTTGTCCTGCTGCAATGTTTCGAAACCGGTCAGGGTCTCGAGGATCGTGATACCCGGATCCGACTGGTTGAAATTGGTCCACTCGTCCGTATACAGAGGGATGCTCGTTAACGCTTCGACGTATCGTTCTTCAAATGATTTTGCATCGCTGCTGATGTATGTTAGCATAGCTTTCTCCTAAAATCAGATGCTGATATGTATCTCGTGCTTTCCGCTGCGGCAGACCATGAAGGGCGAAACCTTAAGGTCGTTGAGATCAACCTCGTGGAAGCCGGTGTGGTCTGTGTAGCTCGCGATCATCACGGCCTTCTTGACGACGGCACGGCTCTTTAAGATATTGAGCCTCATCATGAGCTGCGATTTCTTCGGCATCGTACCGATCTTCCAACCGCGTCCCCGGTCATAACCGGAGGGGTTTAAGTATTCCGTCAGGCTTTCCTGAAGGATGTTCTGTATTTCAAAGCTGTCGTCCATCTGTACGATGTTCGCCCAGACACTGACGGAAATATCCACATAGATCGGCTCGATGATCTGGAGCTTCTGCGGGGTAACGGTCAGCTCGCATCGCTTTATGAGATATTCCTTGAGGCCGGAAACAATCCGGTGGAATGCATAGGATCCTTCATGGAAATCCTTCATGAGGAGCACAAATGTGATCGCCGCATCGTCGATCTTTCCATCCTCGGTCTCGCCAACAATCCCCGCCACCTGATCAATAGTGTCGGAGTATGCAAGGATCGCCCTCGTATAATCATCCATGGAAACGATCCTGTTGCGGGAGCTTAAGATGCTCGCACCGCGCTCCAAAGCGTTTTCTATATCCTCGATGTTGCTGCCGCCGTATGCCTTGACGGGGTTGTAGATCCGACCGACATACATGAGATATCCGAGCGGATCCGTGATGGAAAAGGCGGGAACGTTTGCTTCCGCACCGTTGCAGCAGCGAACCGAGAACTTCAGCGCCACATCATCCAGTACACGCGGAATCCAGGTATGGATACCGTCACCGAAGATCAGCTCATTCCTGAGACGGTCAAGAAGGTACACTCTCGGATTCTCGGAAGTCTCCAGCCGGTCGGTCTCCTTCCATTTGACGTAGAACGCCGTAATCTGTCCGGTCACATCCTGTTCGATCCGGATGCTGTCCGGATCCTCGTCCATCATGCGGAGCATCGTCTCGCGCGAAAAACGCCCCATCTCATTGACCCAGACATCCGCATCAAGGACATTCGTCGCACCGAGATTAAATCGCATATTCGGCACCATTTCCTCGATGTAAAGTTCCTCTTCCTGGCGCGTTTCGATATTGGAAATCTGCACGGCATTAAGGCAGATGTTCTCGATCCTCGGAAGAAGCGACTGGTTCTCATCATCCTGCTGCTTCTGTGTACGCACCACACGGATCCAGAAAAGCTTATGTCCTTCCAGCGTAATGCGCTGCATATCATGCGGCGGCATAAAGATGACAACACCGGACTTCGTGAAATCCTGCGTATAATCCAGAAGCTTCATCGTGCGCCAGCCTTCGTAGCTGCGGTATTCGAACCGGCACTTGAGTCCGGAAAACCGCATACCGTCCTGAAGCTGGAACAGGATGCTCGCAGGACCGTTGTCGATTCTGCTGGTAAGGCCGAGATACAGAGCATCCTCGTTGTAATCCGATTTCCGGAATAAAAGGTATCCTTTTTCATTCTTGATCTTGCTCGTCAGATCATAGCGCTTTGTTCCGTAGATCCCCTCCATCCGCTGCGCGTCGACAAACGTATCCTCATAGGAATAGGAAAGCAGCAGATTCTTGATCTTCGGGCAATGATGAATGCCCGGACGGAGATAGCAGTTATCCGCCCTGACGAGCTGGAGCCTTATGCATCGACCCTCGTAGGATCCGCTTTCGGTAGACTCCCAGTCATCCGGGCAGGTGAACTCCAGATGAATCTTTCCGGCCTTATTCGAACCGAAAAGCGCGGTCTGATCGGAATCCAGCGGCAGGCGTTTCCAGCCGGTGCCGTTGAAGTATTCGATCATGACCTCTTCCGCATAGCATTGTGCCGAAAACTCCTGACGTGCAGCCAGTGGACGCCTCTTGATGATCTTTAAGTTTTCCTCTTCCTGCTCCGGCGTCAGCTCTATCCGGCTTTCCTCAAAGACAAGCGAAAAGTCCAGCGTCACCCTTGCCCCCGCCTTGCTGAAATACCGATCATGCCCGATGTAGCACTCCTGATAAAGGGAAAGGATATCGGAAAACGGAAGGAAATTGTCTTCGTCAAGATCGTTTGATCCGTTCGTAACACTGTCCGGCGGCAGCGGTTTTCCTTTTGAAGAAAAAGCGATGCGCTTTACGCGCTGGTTCTCAAGCGCCGGGATATCCGAAATCAGTACCAGCACCTGATACTGCTTGTCAGAGATCGTCACTTCCCTGCCCTCGATCACCTTATGGAGGAGGAATGTCTCGCCGTCATCCATCAGTTCTGTGGACTCGATCGGAACAAGACCATCCTTTGTCAGATATTCAAAATGATAGCTCCCGTTTGCAATGTCTGCCACAAGATCCTTATTTCCCGAGAGGCGTACAAAAATGACATCATCCACGACATCAAAAACCGTCTCATGATAGAACACCGCGACGCACTGCTGGATACCCTCCATCCGTCCGAACAGCGTAAAGGGCGGGAAGACCGGGATCGTTTCCTCATCCCCCCCGTCATCATCCGGGAAATAAATGACAGGCGTCTCGGGAGGCGGTAATAATGCTTCTTCCTCCTCTTCCCCGGTCTCTTCGACATCCTCCATGAGGAGCTCCGGCGGAATGATCTCGGGCTTTTCAAAATCTCCGAAAAGCGGAATGATGGTAGCATCCTCCGCGTCCGCCATGAACGAAGCGGTCAGTCTCGAGCTCGTCACATAGAGACTGTGGTCCGTTTCAAAGATCATCGGCGTGTCATCGCCGGTCATCAACTTGGTTCCCTTCGGCACCGACGCGCCCGGCGCTGTATCACTCATCAGGTTCATGACCACGATGGTGCTGGCGGGCTTTGCCGGAAGCAGGGAAATGTCCAGCATATTGACAAACTCGGTATGATAACGATCCAGAATATCGTTGATCCTTCCAATGTTCTCTTCCGCCTGACCGGCAAAAATCTTCGCAATCGTGGAGCCGATGTCCGGCTTCTCGTCATCCATATGCCAGCCGGTGTCATAGAGAGAAGACAGTTCCGCGATCTTCTGTTCTATATCCACCTTTGTCCGGGTATCAAGATTCAATTTCTTCGACTGTTTCCGGTTCATAGCCCTCTGGCTCCTCTTCTTCCTCTTCCTGTGCCGCGTTCAGATAGAACGGGAATACCAGGTTGTCCTTCGTGTTTGTGGTAACGATCGTGTAACCGATGTTGAAGACCACGACTCCGGTGCGGCTTGTGGTATCCGCTGTCACCTGTACGTCCGTCACGCGCGGTTCCTGATTCTCGATCTGGTCCGAGATCGTCCGGATGATCATGTTGATCATAGGACCGTTGACATCCAGAAACGTATAAGACATGATCTCGCTTCCGAAATCCGGTCTCAGCGGACGCTCCGTTTTCTGCGTCATCAGGATCAGATAAAGCGATTCCCTTACGCTCTGTTCCTCCGACACCGTCACAAAACGGCCGGTCGCCTGGTTGATCTGTGGCGGAAACTTCATTCCTTTTCCTAAAAAGTCCTTGTTGTATTCATCCATCGTTTTTTACCCCAACTTGATTGGTTTTCCTGATAAGCTGACAAGTCCGTTTGCGGAGATCTTGCAGAGTCCGTTTGAGCTTTGCTGAATGCTGGAGCCGGAAACCTTGACCTGGCCCCCTGCTGTGACGGAAAGCTTTCCGGTTGCATCGATCACGATATCACTTGCCTGCACCGTGATCTTGCCGGTCTTTCCGTTCATCACGATCGAGAGGTTGTCGCCTACCTTGAACGTCATCGACTTGACCGTCGTCATGAGGATCGTCCCCTTGCCGCTCTCCATTTCAAGCCTTGCGTTCTTCTCCTTATCCATGATCGTGATCTTCTTTTTGTCGTTATCCAGCGTGATCTGGTGTGCCTTATCCGGCGTGTAGATGCTGATCTTATCCTTTGTGCCGTCGCCGCTGTCTCCGGGAGCTTTTCCCGCTACATCTTCGAATTCGATCGTGCTGCCGTGCCTTGTTACGATGCGTTTATGCTGGTTCTTCTGGTGCTTGCTCTTGCTGAGGAATTTATTGGAATTCTTCTGCAGACACCCGATGACATACGGCCGGTCGATAATCCCCTGTTCGAATGCCACCAGTACCTGGTCGCCCACCTCCGGGAGAAAATACATACCGTATTCAGTGCCTCCGGAAGGCATTGTCACCCTTGCCCATTTGAGGACGTTGGCCTCCTTGTCTCTGGTGTGGATCGAGACGCAGACGCGGCCCGGGAACTTCTGGCTCCAGTTGTCCGTTACCTCACCGACCATGACGCCGAAGATCCGGTTGTCGCCCGTATCGGTCTTTTGTGTTTTCTTTTCACTGACTTCCTCGAATATATCAAATATTCCCAACGGCTTTCTCCTTCTTTATCATTTGGCTTTTGCCTTATCATCAGAACGGCAGTTTATCTGCGCCGGGTATGCTGTCAAGACCGGGGAGAGCAGAAGCTACCGATGCAGCCCTGCCGATGATCTTGGTCTTAAAATGCCCCTCGCTGTCTAAGGTGTGGCGGACGGAGTAAACGTAATATTTGTTGTCCACCCCGGTGCCGAAATCCTTCAGCTCGATGAACCGCCCGGGTACCGCATCCGGAATCCCCACCAAAGTCAGCTCCAGTGTGGCCAGACGATAAGTCCTTTCCTCCTGGATGTACTGCGCCCGGTACTGTGCTTCTTCCGTACTGGTGGCAGAAGGATCCAGATAGACATAAGTGGAGCCGCTGACCAGAGACTTTGCCTTGTTGCCCTGAGACAGTTTGTTCTTGTTTTTGGCCTTGCCGGTGAGAACCTTGGCCTTGCCGGCGTCCAGTCCCCGAACCTCCACCTCTCCTACCTGGCTGGTGATGTCATACTCCACGTTGAGCTGCTGTACAAGCGCTTCGTTGTCGATCTCCAGATGTACGGAGGTATCGCTTTTCGCTGTGCGAAACACCACCTGTCCGGCGTGAACGAAAAATTCCATGTTATATTTCTTTGCCACCTTGACCACAAATTCGTAATCGCTCTCCGCCACCATCTCGATGGTCTTGTCCGTGGCGTTGGCCATATCTCCCGCGGCTCCCGCCGCCGCGCCGCCTCCCGCTGCACCTGTGAGCGCGGCTGTTGCACCGCCGTCCGGAGTGGAGCCGATCGTCAGCTCCGAGATGGCACCGTCGCTCTTCAGATCCTGATAGATGCTCTGGTCAAAGATCTCCTTGACGGCATCGCCGTATGTCTTCGCCGTGAGCTGCTTGGAGGAGCTGTTTGCCATCATTACCGCTTTCACATCCATGGCTGTAACCTGAATGCCCGGGATATCTCCCTTCTCATAAAAGAAATTCACCTTGGTGATAACTCCGGCAAATACCAGCGGACCCTGTTTGTTATAGCCCACATAAAGCTTTACCACGGAACCCAGAAGGATAAACTTCTTTGCGGCCTTGAAATCAAAGCTGGTGCTGGCCTGATCAAAGACATTGTAGATGGAAAACACCGCCTGAGATGCTTCGAAACCCGCAGTCAGATCAATAGTCACATCACTGATAGCCAGCCTTGTCTTGGACTCATCGTCGATCTTGTTTCCGTCCACCTCCACTTCCATGGCCGGACGCCGGAAATAGTCATATGTTTTTGTTAAGTCAGAATAAGTCGTTGCCATAAGAATCCTTAGAAATTCAAAACACTCTTTGCTACATTCATTGCGGTGCCGCCGGAGAGATCGATGGAGCCGTTCTCGAAGACCTTGTCGTATGCGGTCTCCCAGTATCCCAGATCGCTGTTCGTGACCTTCTCGTCCTGCAGATAGATCGACATATTTACCTTCGCCCGACACGGCCGGCCGACACTGTCAAACATCGTATAGGTGGCATTGACGCTCTTGAACTCGCCTTCGTAGTAGAGGTCGCCCCATTCAAAGCAGACCTGCCTGGTATATTTATTCCGCATGGCAGCGATAAAGCCTTCCACCGCTGCCTGCACGCCGACTCCGCTGCTTTGCCCGAGGAGCTTTTCTCCCACGAGACCACCCACCAGATCCAGACCTTCATTGATCAGGTTCGTCGTGGAGAAGTTCGCAAGGTCCGAAGCAAATGCCTTATAGTTCGCCGTCAGGCTGTCAAAGATGAGCTGCACCGACATCTCCACGTGGGGCATGGTAACACCCATCTCAATGGTGGTTGATTTTTTGGAGTTCGCATAGGAACTCTTCTGTACGATCTCGCCACCACCCTGGCTGCTGATCTGCAGGGAAGAGGGGTTGAACTGCACCTTGAAAACCTTATCGTAATCATCATTGCTGGGGCCGCCGATACCGAGCTTTCCGCCGATGAAGCTGCCGAGCGCTCCCATGACGCCGCCGCCCGCCACCTGGCTGACTGCGGATTTCGCTGCATTCGTGGCCTTATCCTTCAGGTTATTCACAGCGCCCTTAAGCTTGTCGCCGCCGGGGATATTCATACCGAGGGCGCTGCCGCCCTGAGCTTTTTCCGCCGCCTGCGTCTTGAAGCCCTCATCACCGAGGCTTCGCATATCGCGGATCTTGATATACGCGGGAGCCGTTACAAAGGACTCCCCACCGAGTTTTAAGAGGTCAGCAGGATTAAACATACGCCATCTCCTTTATTTTGACGGGAACGCGGCGTCAAATGCGCCGTCCCATGCCTTCACATCCGACGGGAACATGGAGTTGCTGTCCGCCTGCTGGATCTTGAGCTGCACCTCTGCCCGGATCGGATGACCTTTTTTGTTAAACATCGTATAATTTGCTTCCACGTTTGTCAGCATCCCGTGGAAGAACATCTCGGACCAGTAAAAGATGACCTGCTGTGTACGCCTGTGCATGAGGAGGGAGATCAGTGCCTCCACCTGCGGCCGCACGGAATATCCCTTGCCGGTGACGTTCTGGTAAATGGATTTGCCGAGCTCGATACCGGTACCGATGTTGAGCGCGATATCCTGATAGCCGAAGGCATCCTGATCATTGATGTCTTCAAAGATCAGCGTCACGTAAAAGTGAACCGTGGACGGTTTCTCGTAACTGGAAACCTGCGCCACTGCCTTGTCTCCGGCACCGTCGTAGCTGTAGAAGTTACCGCCGGTGGACATGAGACGGATGGAGCTGGGGTTATACTGCACCGTCATGGAAACAAAGTTCTTTGCCTTCAGCTCCGCCTCCAGCGCCGCTCCCTTCATCTTGTTCTTCGCGGTATCCGCGATGAGATCCGCGCCGGTGCCGCTGGCCTGTCCCGCTTTGGAGGCAAGAGCCCCGAGCGCTCCGCTGCCGCTGCCGCCCTGGATCAGTGACCGGAGAGCTGCCACATCGTCCGAGATCGTTGCCCCGATGGCATCCAGAGCCACGGAAGCGCCGCCGCTGTCCTTTTTCCTGACAAAGAGCTGAGCCTTCGGAAGCCGCCCCGCGTATACCGCAGTGATCGCGACCTGACCGGCAAACATGGTACCTTGTAAGATGTCTGTAGCCGCCATACTTATAATCCTCTTCTTCTGCGCTCGTTATCGAGTTGCTTTTCTATACGTCCGTACACCTTTTCCGTGATCGTATCCAATTGCCTCCGTACGGTACGGTTGATAAGTCTTTGGATCTCTTCTTCATTCTGTTCTACCACATTTGTTGTGACCTGGTTCGTAGTGGTATAGTTTGTTGTCTGGGTCGTTTTTTCTTCGGAAAGGTTTTTCTGTATGGTCTCCCGGCTTCTGGAAATCTCCTGCCGGATCTCCTCCAGATCCTCCTCCGAAACTTCGTTTGCCACGCTTTTATGGATAAAGGAGATGGTCTCCCGTTCCTCCGTGGTTTCAGGCGCCCTTTGTCTTGCTCCGGATTCACCTCTCCAGCGTTCGATCACGCGTTCTGTGATCTCCTTTACAATAGCCTGGTCCTCGCTCCTTACCTCACTTCGGTGGACGAGCTCCGCATCCGTCCTGGTCTCAAGCGCCCTCTCTCTGAGCTCGGTTTCCCGCTCACTAATCTCCCTGACCATGTTCCGGACGGTTTCCTGACGTTCCGTCGTTCCCTCACCCTGACCCGCAATGTCCTGCGCGAGCTGTTCCATCGCTGCGGTTTCTTCCCGAGGAGCCTCCTGAGGGTGGAGAAGACGTTCTCTCTCATTCTCGGGCGTTGCCTGATAGATATCGTAAAAGAGGAGCGACTGGTTGTTGACCGAAATCCCCATCTTTTCACGTTCCGCCTCCGGTGCCTCGATGTACTGCCGGATCAGACGGTTCACGATCTGCTGTTCTCTCGGGAGTGCCGATTCGATCGCTCTTGCGAGTGCTGCCTGTTCTTCTCTTTCCTTTGTTCCCTCCTCACGGATGGTTTCCAGGAACTGCTCCGGATGCTCCAAAGCCTCCAGTGCATTCCGCTGCATCTCCTCCCGGGATACGCTCTGCCGCTGCTCAGGCCGGTACTGCTCTATGATCTGCCGGAGGTTCTGCATGTATTTTTCATTCCGCGCGATGTTCTGCTGGTAAGTCTGGTATAGCTTCTGACGGATATTTTCGACGTTTTCTTCGGTAGTCTCTTCCGTCGTCTCCGTATCGCCTTGCCGCGTCACATGGGTCAGCTCTGTGGTCTCATAGGTGTCGCCCTGTGTAAACGACGTGTCTCCCGCAATGTTGATATTTTCCGCAGCCGTTTCATACACGTTTCCGCCGATGGAAGGCTGGATCCTTGTATCCGACCATCTCCTGAGATCCAGGATCTGGTTCAGAACGGAGAGCTCGCTCCGGTCTTCAGCGATCTCATTTTCGGTGCGGTTTGTCACCTCTCTTAAATACTGGATGTACGCGGTATTGTTTTCAATGCGGGAGAGTGTGTTCTCCGCGGACTGATAATATGTGGCATCCGCCCGGTACCAGTTATCCAGTTTATGGTCAATGTACTCGTAAGAGGACTGATAAATGTTATCGATCAAATTGAGGAGGACCGCCGATGTCACACGTTCGCTGACGTTTTCCACCGTGATCTCGTTCTCGGTAAGATCCGTCCCCTCGTAGATATTTTCATGCCGGTATACGAGAGGCTGCTTCTCACCCCGAACGTTCTCCCTGAGACGCTGGAGCAATATCTCTCTTGACAGCCTCGTGTTTTCCGAGAACTGATACTGCTGCTGCGTGATGTTTCTCGGATTATAGCTTACTGCGGAAAAGCTCTGCAGCATCTGGTAGATCGCACCGGTCTGAAGTCTTGCGTTCACCTCTTCGTGAAGGTGGAGCACCTCCTGGTTTAAAACTTCGGTCTCTTCTTTGATGCTCGTCTCGTTCTGCTCCTGATACTCCGTGACCATACTTCGGAGCTCGTTCATATGGTTCCAGTAGAGATTGATAAGCTCGTTCTGTTCCTTGGTCTCCCGGAAGGCCTTCCGTACCTCGTGCATGAATTTCCGGTCATCGTGGATGCCGATCTGCCGGAGGATGTTGGAGATGTAAACACGGTCCTGATAGTTTAAGGTTCCGTCTGCGGATACCAGAATGCGGTTGATCAGGTTGTTGATGATCTCGACTTTCTGGATCTGGCGGTTTTCGATGTTCGTTTCGCTTGCAAACATCGTGTCGCCGCCTTCCATCAGGAACACCTCCGGGGGCTGCGTTACAAGATGCAGGAGGTCGGTGCTTTCCATGTAGTGGCTGATCTGCTGGTAGTTGCCGCGGATTCTCTCCGTGAACGTTTCGTAGGAATCGCAGATGTCTGCCTTTACTTTAGTTTCCAGTGGAGCTTTTATAATCAGCATGTTTCAGTATTCTCAGTATTCTTCCTATAGTCGGATATTCATGAGAGCTTTTTGCGTTCGCTTGAAACGCTCTCTGCAAAAACTCTCAGTGAATATCCTCCGAGGTATTGCAATCTGCAAATCTCTGATGAAAATCTTCCGAAGTACTGATGTTATTGCATCAAGAAATCTGCGATAGTCTGTGCACTGCGGACCTGCGGCCACAGACGTGCCTTCGGCGACTGACCCGGATTCGGGTTCTTTGCATGGCTTTCGGTGTCGGGCCACTTGCGAATCTCAGGACTCTGTCCCTGTTGAGGCTGCTCTGCGCTCTTCTGATCCGGCCACTTTCTTACTTCGGGCTTCTGTCCTGCCTTCGGTTTCTCAGCCGAGGATGCCTGGGGCCAAAGCCTTGAGGCAGGTGTCTGTCCCTTCTTTGGCTGAACGGCGCTTGATTGATCCGGCCATTTCCGGACCGGTTCGGTCTGCGGATTCGGATTACCTCCGCTTATCGCACTTCTTTCATCCGGCCAAAGCCGCTTCTCTGCTTTCTGTCCGGTGGAAGGAAGTTTCGCAAAGTAACCTTTCCTTGCTTTTCCTTCCATATCGCTCTTGCCAAGCTCGTCGCGATCCGCTCTTACTGCGCGGGAAGACTTTCCTTTTCCGGCCTTGGAGGTCTTGCTGAACTTCCAGAGCCTTGCCTTCGGCTGATTCGGAGTAGGCTTCCCGATCGGTTCCGGTACCTTCGCCTTATCTTCCATCTCGGATTTCCGAAGCTCGCCGTCGATCCTCTCTGCGATCGCATCCGCTGTACGGAAGTCTCCGGAATAATTCCAGAGGTTCGCTCCTTTTTCCATCTCCTCTTTGGAGATCTCCTTCACGCCGATGCCGCTGGTCTCTTCTCCGCCGTCCTCGGTTGTAGATGATGTTGCGTTCTGACGGCTTCTCTTTCCGCCGCCATCCTTCTTGGTGCCGTCAAACTCCCACAGTTTGCTTTTGCCTTCCAAATCCTTCTTCGTATCCTCTACGGAACCGACGCCGGTGGTAACCTTTGCGCCGTCATCGCCTGTTGTCACCTTTGCATTCACGGCACTCCGGACACCGTTGCCTTCTTTCGTATACTGATCCGTGATTTCCCAAAGCTTCTTGGCATTTTCCATATCTGCCTTGCGGATCTCTACGCGGCCGATCCCGTTGATCGTATCCTTGCCTCGGCTGTCCTTACCCTTTGTTGCGTTCTGAACGTGACGCTTGCCGTTGCCGTCCATCGGAGGATTCGTCGTATCTGTCGCCTTTTTGTCAAATTCCCAGAGCGTGATCTTGGATTTATCGTTTGTGGACTTTTCGTCCTTCCTTGCGGAAACAAGCCCGTTCCCCTTGACATCGTTCTTGGATGTACCGAACTCGAAAAGATGCTGTTTTCCGAGCGCTTCCATCTCCGCCTTCGACGATTCCTTGTAGCCGACGCCGGAAGCCTTCTCATCCGTCTCATCTTCCGTCGTACCCTTCGCAGTCTTGTAATTCAAGCGGGATGCGTCGCCGGTTCCATCTTTGCTGGTCTTGTCGAACTTCCACAGTTTCCTGCTCTCCAGCATCTTGTCCTTGCTCTTTTCCTCTTTGCCGATACCGGAATAGACAGCATTGCCGTTTTCGTCTTCGCCGGTCTGACGGTAGTTCTGGGAAGAAACCTTGCCATTACCCATGATGGAGCTGGCTGTGTCGCCAAACTCAAACAGGTGAGCCTTTCCGACGTCCTCCATATCAGCCTTGGTCGCCTGCACGCGGCCGATACCGGTGGTGACGTCGTTGCCGCTATCATCCTTCACCGTAGTCGCATTCTGTACGTGACGGACGCCGTTGCCGTCCACAGTCGCCGTTTGCGATCCTTCATCACCCTGCAGCGCAAACTGCCATAGAGACCTCTTGCCCATCAGGACTTCCTTGGTTTCTTCCACTCTGCCAAGCCCGGTGGTAGCTGTTATATCCGCACCGTTCTCGTCCTTGACATTAGTCAGCCCCGCATTCTGCCGGCTGGCGGGGCCCTGCCCGCTCTTCATTCCATTCTCGTCAAATTGCCAGAGACGGGCTTTCTCCTGCATTTTCTTCATGGATGCCTCGATAATACCTTTTTTCTGAGCGTATTTACCGACACGGCTGTCCTTGACGGTTCGGAGCTGCATCTTTGTCTTGTTAATTTTATCCTCAAAGGCTTCCGTGGTACCCGTATCTTCGCGGAGATCGAAGGGGATCTCGGAATCGTTGAGATCGGAACTTGAAGAAAGGCAGAACATCATGTTGTAACCGATGGTCACAGTCTCGGTGAGGAGCCCTGCACGTTCACTGTCCAGACCACCCCATTCCACGTTCAATACCTGGGCGCCGGTGAAAACATACCAGCGGGCCGCTTCCGTCATCTCCAGCTCCTGGCCGTTGGCACGGCCCACATAGAGGATCAGAGGCAGCGTCATCTTGGAGCCTACCGCCAGCTTGTCGTCGATCTCGGTCTGGACATAACGCTCAACGACCAGCTCGTAGGGCTGGCTGATGGGTTTTCTCTTGATATGGACGTAGTCGTTAAGGCCGCCTTCCTGGATCGGCTCGTATTCGTACTTACGGGCGATCGGACGGACAGCCTTTAGCGGTACGTCAAAGAAACCGTTGACCTTGAGTTGAAAGCGGTACGCCGGGATCACATTGTGATCCTTCATCGCATCCGATGCCACTGTGGACGCGGTATTTCCGTAATCATTTAATATTGTAAAGTTGTCTGCTTCTGCCATAAGTAACCTCGCTTTCGCATGGCAAAGAATTTCTCTTCACCTGAAATGCTTGCGGCTGCTTGTATCTATTTTCAGCGGCTTCTGTGGAAAAATGATCTTAGTAGAAGCTTGCTGTGGGTTTCATTTCCAGAATGCTCTTTTCCCGTTTATTTTCCGAGGGGTTCAGGCTCGCATTGATGGAGCTGATCTCGCTGCACCACCTTCGCCTCGTTGCATGGTCCATGGAAAGGACTTCCTTCTCGCTCCAGTGGAAGTAGTAGGAAATGAAGCTCATCTCCTTAAACAGCTCATCCTGCGGATAGAGCTTTATCCCTCGTTTGTAAAATTTAGCGGAATGTCATGCTCCTTTCCGCAGTCGGGACAAACAAAGTGGATCGTCGGCGGCTCGATATCATTGATCCGCTGATACATATCCTGAAGGAACGCCAGGTCAGCCGTGAAAAGCTTTTCGATCGTCGCCGGGGCGATGATGTTGACCCCCTCGATCTCGGTGATGACTTCCGCCAGCAGTACGATCGTAAGGTATGCCGGGTTGCTCATCACTCGCGGGTCACGCTGCGCACGCATCTCGTCTCCTGCTGTTGCAAGGCGCATCCGGCCGTTCCTGTGAATCTGCCCTGAAGTATCCAGATACCCTTTCGGCAGTGTAAATTCAAATTCGGTTTCCATAACTCTATGACTCCTTTCTTTCACGTCCGGCAAGCCGGCTGAAGACCGATTGCGAACTGCATACGGAACTAAAATTTTCCAAGATATTTGCCCCGGATTCTTCCACCGGACGCAACCGCTTATAACGCGTCATCCGGACGCGGTATTCGCTGTTCTCGCCATCCATGGCTCGAACTTGCTGACTTTTGATGCAAATATCAGGAAAATCTAAGTCCCTCCTGATGTTCGCTCTCGGCCTTCAGCCGGCTTGCCTCTCCGGAAAAACAAAACGTGTTGTATTCTCTCACCCGAGCTTTCGGCTCCTCCGAGTCGGAGGATTTTGCATGCGCATCACTCTGACTTGTGCGATATGGAGACGAAATCCATCGCTTACGAAGACTTGGGCACGAAGCCCATGCTGAGTGTCTTAGTCTTCGTTTGCGATTAGTTCGTCGGAATTCTTATCGCACGGAAGATGTGATACGTATGCAAAATACTTCGACAAGTATGCTCCCAACGAGTCGGTAAAACCAAGCGTCGGAAAAACCGGAATACCCCGGGGAGCCAAAAAGGCTCCTCGGGGGATAACGGTTGAATGTTTAGTTCGGAATGACAAGCTCTTCGTAAGCAATCTCGACTGCTTCGATAGCCACATCCGATGTCTTGGCGTCAAGCTCGGGTCCGGTATACTTCGCAACCCATGCATTGGTGAGGAGCCAAACTCTCTCGCCTGTGATCGCCGTACTGAACTGCTGCGGTGCGCCGCCGTTGATATCGATGAGCTCGATCTCGACGTTGTTACGCGGGATCTGGCCTCTCATCTCGGATACACACTCCTGAATCCACGTCTTGAAAGCGGAATCAAGTGTATATCCTACACGGAGCGTTACGTTGCCATGCTTCACGAGTCCGGGGATCTTCACCGGTGCCAGAGAATGTGCATTACCCTGACGGAACTCGATGACGTCCACTGTCGCGTCGATACCGGTCACCTGGCTGAAAGCCGCGGTTGCGTCTACGTTTGCGACACGAACCCGGAAGTTCATTTTTGTTAATGGATAAGCAAGACCTTTACTGTTCGCATATGTGGTATTGGTGCCTGCTGTGCTTCCCGCATCTGCCATACTTTATTTACCTTCCTTTCCTAAGTATTATATCCTTATCCTTCTGATTCTTCAGTCGCGCCGCCGCCTGCTTCAGACGTATGCTGCGTCAGACGGAAGATGACGAACTCTGCCGGACGGCTCGGTGAAATACCGATGTTGCAGATGAGACGGCCGTTCCTGATATCGTCGAGCGTCATGGTCGTCGGGCCGATCTCTACGAAGTAAGCTTCGCCTGCGCTGCCGCCGGAAAGCATACCTGTTCTCCAAAGGCTGTCCAGGAAGGATGTGATGGTGAGGCTGACTCTCTGCCACAGCGTGTTGTCGTTGGGCTCGAATACCACCCAGTTCGTGCTCGCCTTGATGCTCTCCATAACATAGATGAAAAGACGACGAACGTTGACATACTTGAAAGCGCTGTTGCTGGAAGCGGTTCTTGCGCCCCATACGCGGATGCCTTCGCCCGGGATCGCCCGGATGAGGTTGATGCCTTCGGGGTTCAGGATATCCTGCTCAGCCTTGGTGTAGTTAACCTTGAGATCCGTGCAGAACACCGGCTCATTTGCAGGAGCCTTGTGTACGCCGCGGGCGATATCCGTACGGGAATATACGCCGAGGACTGCACCTGACGGAGGAATGAAATCCGCCTTGTTGGAGCTCCTGTCAAATACCTGGATCCACGGATGATACATTGCAGCGAAGGTGCTGTCGATCATGCCGCGATACTTGATGAGGTCGTCGGTCTTGTAGGTCTCTTTCGGCATATCGATGACTGCGAAACGGCTCTTGGTATTCTCGCAGTGTGCTACGAGAGCAACTACGACTTCCGGAATCGTAACGCCCGGGATCGCCATGATGTTAACACGATCGTTCTCCAGGAAGCTCTGGATACCGGTACGTCCTTCGGGGCCGTCATCCTTTCCGATGAAGGTGCCTGCGTTAACCTTGTTGATGGAGCCGTCGGAGCCGCCTTCCAGTGTGAAGGAGCCTTCGAAGACGCCCTTGCCGAGGATCTGCTCGACCGGGTTGCCGATCTCTTTCGTCGGTTGGGATTCCTTGTCGCCTTTTTCCGGTTTGATGACCGTATCCTTGACGTCACCTGCCTCAACCTTTACCAGCTGGCTGATTGCAAGTCTGGCACCGATGTATGCCGGAGACTGGTTGTTGAGTGTAAGGTCAAAGTAATTCTCGATGTCATCATTGAAACGGATCTGCGCGTCAAAGGTAACGAGGCGAACAGTGTTCTTCGGAATGATGGCCTCATCCACAGGATTTCCTTTGAACTTCGTCTCAAAGGTAACCTGCTCGTCGTAGATCATGGAAATACGATTGTACTCGCCGTTGAACTCTACGGTATCTCCCTCACGGAAACCGTCTACGCTCTTTGCGGTGTAGGTCATATCACCGGTCTTTGCGAGCAGCTGCATTTTACGTTTGAAAACGGAATGCAGGGAGATCTGGATGCGGTTGCCCCATTTTCCTTCGTTTGCTGCACTGACATTGAGGATACCCATTTTGCGGGAAGCGATGGTAGCATCCTCCGGTACCACACGTGCTACGTAGCAGCGGGTTCCGCCGTTAGCGAAAAACTGCTCTACGGAGTTAGCAAGATACCGGTACTCTCCATGGGTGTACTCGGAAAGGAAACCGCCGAACTGCTTACTAAAGCTCTTAAAATTGGTCACAAGAGAAGGCGCGCCTTTGCTGGGGCCCTTTTCTGCAAAGCCGATAAAGCCGGCTGTACTGGTGCCAACGCCTTCTATGCTTCTCGGGGAATTGTCGTATTCCTCGACATATACTCCGGGACTAAAATATTCTGGCATATTATTTCTACTCCTTTCTGGGTTGATTTTGAGTAACCGTTCTTTGGGCCAAGCCCTGAACTGCTACTAACTTTGCAGGCAAAGTGCCTGTCCGGGATTCACGACTGTCACGGTACCTCCGAAGGAACACATGCATTTGCACTCCTTTGTGAGGCAGGGCTTTCCACCCGCCATCACCTTGCTCTTGGAGGGAAGCCAGGTGCCTGTCGTTGCAGGTACACAGGGCTGGGGGGTAAGAACCCCGAGCGCCGCGGCCGTTGCTGATGCGACCGCCGGATTTGCAAGGCTCCGGCACATCCCAAAGCTCTGGATGTTGACCGTTCCCTTTCCGTCGGTGAGCGTCCCGACCGGTTTCCCTTTTATCAGCACGGTTTTCGCGCTGGTGGCATTAAAGGTTGATGGTGTAGTTCCGAAGGAACATTTTAAAGTAGCACCCGTTGTAACAAATTGAGACACGTCGTCCTCCTACTCCAGTCTGGCTTCCTCTAAATTGTGAAAGTCGACTGTCTTGAATTTTTCGGTGTCTCCGACCTTGTACTTCATCAGATACACCGCATCTGCTCCGCTGTCCCGCACCCGGAACAAAAAGTCTCCGTTTTTCCAGATCTGTCCGTGAAGTATACGGCAGATCGGCGCGTTCTGCGGAAATTCCTGTGTGAGAAGCTCCTTCACCCGGATCTTCCCGCTGGGAAGTTCCTTCTCGACTTCGATGGTCTCGTAGGTTCCGTCTCTCACGTTGGCCAAGCCATAATAGGTATGGATCATGTTCATGCGTCGGTTCGGCATGAATACGGTCATGACCTTGTGCTTCGGGTCAAACTCCCGATAGCTGCAAATAGGCTTGTCCAGATCGATCGCTTCCAGTGATGTGAGACCCTGGAGGTTTCCGGAGAAAGATAATAGACCCTCTCCCCTTCTCACGTTCTCTGACGGTATCAGGAACACTTCTACGGCAGGCATCGCGGCATCCAGTTTCTCGTAGTCAATATCCACTTCATACGGCTCGTATCCGAACGCTTCAATTCGCATGAGACCACATTCTCTGCCGGTATTCAAAAGAATGAAATTACCGTTTCCCCGCTGCGCGGGTCTGATCGTTTTGCCGTTGAGTGAGAAGTTGACGCTTCGATCTTCCACGACTCTTCCTGTCGTTGTATCCTGAAGGCTGATAAGTAAATCCAGCCTGTTCCGGATCAAACCTTCTTCCACGTTACTGCCTATCCCTCCTTTCCGGTCATTCTTCACCAGTCACATGAAGACCAAACTGCGCATCCACGACGCGCGGAGCGTCGATGACGACCTCGCTGGAAACAAATACGGGTGCCGCCCTGTAGAAGAGTGAGATCTGATAAGGCTTGTTGATCGCACTCCACACCCTGACCTTCTCCTCCAGACTTATCTTCGCCTGAGACAGTACAATCGGAGGTTCCTGGTTTTCCAGCCAGCTCTGCAGTTGATTGGGGAGCACGGAATTGTTATCGGAAACAATCTGTGCGCATTTCCCCAAGATCTTCTGGAAGTCCTGGTCTTTTAATCCCGCCTGACCACCGGCGTTTATGAAAACCATATAGTAAAGACTATATGGGACTGGCGGCCTCGCCAGCTGCAGCCTTCCCCTCGGCATCGTCGTGGGACGGGCCACATCGCTTTCTTCGCGGATATCATAAAGATAAAGGCCCAGAATGTAGTCCACGTCCTGCGATGAGGGGGAGCTGACTTCGATGTTGTTCGGAGACGGAATCGGCTCCGGACACATCTTCTTTCGTAAAACTGTCAGTATGTAGTTACTCACATCCGATATGATGGTATAGTCTGCCAAAACGGTCTCCTTTTCGGGATTCTTCCCTCTTTATCTATTATACGTGTTTCCGTGCCGCAGGGCACTTTTTTTTCACAAAATTTCGTGAATTTTGCGAATTTTTTAACTGATCGGGTTTGCTGCCAGATATTTCGCTGCTTCATTCAGTTTTTCGGTAAGCTCTGCCATCTTCTCTTTGAGGGACGGCGGTACGAGGATCGCCCAGTCCTTACCCGGCATGTAAACGCAGCTGATACCGAGATACTGCTCGCTGTCTTCCCTGGTGATGTACGGATATAGCGTGTCCGTAGTACCGTGGAGATAGCTGTCGGTCTGGGAGACCGTGGGCTTACTGAGCTCATGTTCCTTGCCCTTGTTATCCGTCATGGTGTCCGAACCTACCTGGAACACATAACTTGCGGATCCTCCGAGGATCTGCTGCAGGATCGCGCTCTGCTCTTTGTGCGTGTACCGGTAGAAGCTGTATGCACGCGTCATATCGATCGAGCCGAAGGAAACATATTCCGTCTTTTCATCCAGCTGATACTGGCGGTAGATAAAGCCGTTCGCGCCGCCCTTACCGAGGATCTGCTCGAGCAGGCTCATCGCATATGCGAGCAGCGGGTCATCGCCGTATTCCTTGCCGTAAAGAGCGAGTGCCGCGAGGATCGCTGCCAGGTCCGCATCGGAGAGCTTGGAGACATCGTCTCCGAACACATCCTTGATCGCATCGCTGATCTCGTTTCCGTTGAGACTTCCTCTGTCTTTGCCGACACCGCCCTGCTGTCCGCTGCCGCCGGTACCGCCGCTCCCGCCGCCGGTGCCGCCGGCTCCGCCGGAGCCTACACCGCCGGACGTCCCGGTATCCGAATTCGTACCGCTGCCGCCGGAGCCACCGCCGGTTGTCGGCGGACTCTGGTTATATCCGTAGAGCGGATTCTGCTTGCTGTTTGCGTCGGCTTGCTTGATCTTGTTTACGAGGTCATCGGGAAGGCCTCTGTTATCAAGTCCGTCAAGGATCGGTCCGAAGTCGCCGCCGATGCCTGAGAGTCTGTCCAGATCATCCTCGATCTCGAGTTCATCGTCATCCAGTTCGCTAAGGATCCGATTTGTAAGATAATCCTCGAGCTTCGGCTTGCCGCCGATGCGGTTTATATTATCAAGCTGCTGCTTCGGGTCAAGATCCGGGTCGATGGCACTGTCGATGGCATCGTTCTTCTCCTTCTCTTTCCCCTCGATGAGCGTCCCGAACTTCTTTGCATTCTTCGGATCATCCTCTTCAAGCGCTTTCTTTTGTTCTTCGATCAGCTGGTTGATGTAATCATCCAGATCGCTGAAATCCTTGTCCGTATCACCGAGCGAGCTGTTCAGGGAGGCAAGGAGAAGCTTTAACCATTCAATGTGATCGCCAAGCAGCTTCTGCGCCCAGGTACCTGCCTGCTTCTTCAAGTTCTCCGCATAGGTGAGACGGCGCTGTACAAAGACGAGGGAATTGTTGACCGTATCCCGGTTCGTCCGTGCCATGATGTAGCCCTGGTATTCCGAGATGTCGCGTTCCAGATCGTATTCGGAAAGCGAATTCATCGGCTGCCTTGCCTTTTCGATGCGTCCGAGGCACTGCGGCAGGAGGTTGTTGTCCAGCATCCGGAGTTCTCTCTCCTTATGCACCACATCCTCATCGTAGTAAACATTGTCGAGGTCCACCATGTTCTGCAGGATCGGAAGTGCGATGTATTCGTCGATACCCGCATCGATCACCTTGCGGCTGTATTGATACCGAAGATTCTCATAAACTTCTTCTCCGCGGTTCATGCTCTTTTCGCGGTAGGAGACGTAGGACGCACTGGAGTTTAAGATCCCCTCGTCGATGGCCGCCGTGAGCGATGCATCCTCCACATAAGCCGCGCCACGATAAGCCTCCATATTCGTATAGGTTCGTCCGAGATCCGACTCGCCGTCCTGGGAAAGTGTTTTTAAGAATTCCAGCGTCGGTCCGATCGCATAATTGGTTCCGCCCGTGTAATCATTCAGCTCGTTGTTGATCTTGTCATATTCTTTCTGCTTCGCCGCAATCTCATCCTGCTTGTCATCGATCTCCACCTGCATCCGCTCGAGCTGCTCTTCTCTGGTATCGATCTGCTTTTGCTTTTCGTCAATCTCCTGCTGCTTGTCGTCGATCTCCTGCTGTTTCTTGTCGATCTCCGCTTGCTTATCGCTGATCTCAACCTGTTTTTCTGTGGTGTCCGACTGGTTCTGCTGAAGCTCTACCGTGATGTTGTCCTTCTCCGCACGGAGTGCTTTGATCTTTTTATTCTGCGCATTGTTCCAATCCTGGATCTCTCCCGCGATACGCTCGCTTTCCTCTGTCAGCCTTGCCTTGTTTTTATCCAGTTCAATATTGAGCTCTTCGATCTGTTCTTCGATCTGCTTCTCTTCTTCGCCTTTTTCCTTAAAAGCATCTTCTTTGTTATTGACCCGGCGCTCGGTGCTGGTCTTTCGGTTTTCCTGCTGGCGTGCCAGCTCCCTGACATCCTTATCCATGGCCGCCTGGGCGGAGTCACTTTGTGCCGTGTTCTTCGATTTCGCGTAGTCGGCTCCGGAAGCTGCTGCCTTATTGATATAGGGGATCAGATCGTCATACTGCTGCTTTGTCTTTTCCGTCAGGACTTCATGGTGCTGTTTTAACGCGTTAAGCGCTTCATCGGATTTCGCATTATAGTCCGTCGTATCTTTGGGCTCCGTCTTTTCTGTCGACTCTGTGCCTTCTGTGCTTTCGGTTGACTCCGTCGATTTGCTTCCGGCCGATGAGCCTTCCATGATCCGCGCCATCATCTCGGCTTCGAGATATGCCTTCTCAAGTGCCCGCTCCTCTTCTTCCCATGCCCGGAAGAAGTTGAGACGCGCTTCCTTTAAGGTCACCGTCTCCGCGGTGTTAACCTGATCCTGAAGACTTTCTCTTTCCTTTAAAAGCTGCTGATAGATCTTGTCATCCTGATAAGCCTGCGCCGGATAGGTTCCTTTCTCTGCCTGAAGCGCCTCGATCTCTTTATCGATCGCAGCGCTCCTTGCCTCAAGAGCCTCTCTGCCCTGGTCGAGAACCGCCAGCTCTGAATTCAGCGCCCCGAGCTGATTCTGGAGCTCCGCCATCTCGGCATTCAGCACATCCTGCTCCGCCTGAAGCTTTGCTTTCTCGCTCTCCAGCATCGGGATGTCATCCTTCATATCTGCCTCGAGCTTTGCACGGTCCGCCTTCAGATCCGCAAGCTCTGCTGCCTTCTGGTATTTGTCGGACAGCATCTGGTTGCCGCTCGCAAACGCTTCTTTCTGATTGCGTCTGGCTTCTGCCCCTTCCTGCATGTAGCGGATCAGATCCTGGAGATATACGATCCGCTCCTTCTGCTCCTGCATTTCGTGTTCATTCGCTTCCAGGTCCGCATTCAGAGAACTCTTGCGGCTGGCGATCGCCTCCTCGACCATTTTGATCGCATCGTCAACCGCTTTCTTTTCTTCTTCCTTGGCGGAAGAAGCGCTGTTCTTTTGATCTATAAGCGCGGAGGCCTTCGCCTTGCCGGTGGAAAGCTTCTCCGTCCAGGCATCCCAGGTTTCCTCATCCGCGTCGTCCGGGATCTGGGCGAGCTCTTCCGCAAGCTGGTTGATCTCCGTTCGGATCTCTTCCTCGGTCGAATCTGCTGCAGGTGCAGCGTTCATCTTGTAAAGGTCTGCATCCAGCTGCTGCTGTGCCTCCTTTAGAAGCGCTTCATTCTCCGTAAGCTGTGTATTCGCTTCCTTCAGCGCATCCTCATAAACCTTTGTTGATTCCTCATTTTCACTGATCCGCGTCTGCAGCGTTTTCTCCAGTGTCCAACGCTCTGCCTTCCGCGCATCTGCAAGAAGGCTTTCGAGCTTTTCATGCTCCGCCTTCAGCTCCGCAACACGCTTCTCGCCGTTCGGGATCAGAGTGTTCTTTAATTTCGGGATCGTATAGTGCCTCAGCTCCTCGATGGTTTCCATGAGTGCCGCCGCTTCCGCCGCAGGCGGTGCGAGCTGATTGGAAGCCTCCAGGATCACGAGCTGCTGTCCGAGCTTTTTGCTCAGCTTCGTATAACGCACCAGACGTTCATACAACGTCTCCAGCTTGGAAAGATCCTTTGCGGTCTCCTCTGCCGCTGCTTCCTGACTCTCTGTTGCAGAGGTTCCTTCCTTCGCCTCTTCCTCGTCGATGGCGATCTGCTCTCCCTCGTCGTTTTCGGTCACAACCACTTCCTGGCCGTTCTCATCGATCATAACCAGACTTGTGGTGACTGTTGTCTCCGCCGATTCCTCCTTCGGCAGAGCCTGTGCCTTCGCGAGTTCCTTTGCGTTCAGTTCGTCTTCATATTGCTGGATCTGCGCTTTGGCATCCGCCTCAAGTGGGTCCGCCTGTGCCAGCTCCGCTTCCATATCGGCATGCTTTTTTTCCAGATCGGGGATATTGACCGTGTTGATCTCATTGATCTCCGCCGTCAATGCCTCGATCTCCGCCTCGATATCCGCGAGCTCATAGTCCATGTTGCGGGTGCGGGAATTAAGAAGGATATTCGTGTTCTTCGTAAGGTTATAAAAAACCTCCGCTCTCCTCTCTGCATCCAGTGCTTCCGCGAGCTTTAACGCCTGGTCCGCTTCCTCGTCCTGTTTCTTTTTCTTTAAAGAAAGATAGAGCTTATAGGTCGTATCAAGTCCACGATCCGCGAGGTCCGTAATGGAGTCTCTGGCATTCGGCCAGTTACGGACGGTCTGCTTGAAATCCTTGTAATCATCATCCGGAATGTTATTTTTGACCTCTGCCTCATCCCACGCATCTTCAAGTTTCCTGCCGGATGAGTCTTCTTCGAGCTTGCTGTAGCCGCGGTCGATCATCATCTGAGTCGTCGCATAGCGGTCAAAAAACATATTGTCATGATTGAAGAAGAAATACAGTCTCCAATACCGGTAATTATCACTTCCCGTGCTCTTCTCGGAAACCCGCCCGGAGTTATAATACTCCTGAAGGCTCTTTAATTCCGTGATCTCCTCCATCTCGTAAGGATTCGGAAAATCAAAGATGTTCATCTCATTGCCGTCGGGGTCGCGCGGAATCCCGTCCGCGCCTACCACGCAGGTAATGATGAGAGGATCCAGTTCGGTCTTCGGCACGACGCGCGCGGATGCCATGATGTCCTCGATATCCGTCGCTTCGGAAATGTCTCTCCACTGGGAATCCGCAAGCTCCGAACGATAGTATCTTGCCTTCTGGTTATAGGTCAGCTGGCTCTGCAGTGCCTTCTGGTAGATCGTGCTGCTGATGCCTTTTTTGACATTCTCTTCGCCCGCTGCAGTGTTTGCGGCTTCGGCTTCAGCGGTCTCGATCTGTTCCTTGGAGCTCTGATTCAGAGCCGACGCATCAATAAGAAACGTTCCGATGAACAGCGTTGTCGCCGGGATGATCTTGCCTTCCTTGATATAGTCATAGTAAAGCTTGCCGTACTTGCTCCGCTTTAACGACTTGTCGTACGCCTCTTCCTTCTGCTCCGGCGTCAGTTCCTTTTCCGTGCTCGTCTCCGCCGCCGGCTGCGACTCCGTGGACTTTTCTGTAGACGAAGTGCTCCCGCCGGCCGCAGGTGTTTCCTGCGTTGTTCCCTGGTCTGATGGAGTTTCCTGGCCTGCCGGAGTCCCCTGCTCTGCGGGCGTCTCCTGCTGCTCAGCCGGATCTCCCTCCGCCGCCTGCACAGGAATTCCCGTGAACAGAAGCGCCGCCGCGAGGATCTCTGCCGTGAGTCTCTTGATATGAAGTTTTTTCAGAAACTTCATGTTTTTCATACTTTTCCTGAGATTTGCTGTCAGGTTTTCTTAGCGAACATTTCAAGTGAGCGTGAAAACCTGATAGCGAATCTGTGTCAAACCGTAGATCATTCGTCAGCCAATTCGTCAAGAACCTCGAGAAGCTCGATAACCTTCTTACTCATGGAGGGAGCGATCAAAATGGCCCACTCGGTATCGGGGATATACTCGCACGTGTCCTGCAGATACAGCGATGACGATTCCTCGGTAATATACGGATACTGCGCCTTGCGGTTGCCGTGAATACTCGGATCCGACTGCGTCACCGTAGGCGTATCCATGTCTGAAGTCTTTCCGTTATTCTTCTCGACGGTGGTCGCCCCGATCGTAAACACGTAGCTTGCAGAACCGCCGGCGATCTGCGACATCGTCGCCTTGTCCCCGATGGTAACGCATCTGGCTCTGGTCAGCGGTCTGCACTTATCTACCGCTGCGAGACTCACATACTTCTTATCCTGGTCGGCAAGATACTGCCGGTAAATGAATCCGTTCCCCTCTGCAAGAAGCTGGTTGAGCAGATCCTTCACCCTCTTGCGGAGCTCGTCATCGTCCCTGTTTTCCGCGAACTTGCTGAGACCTGCGGTCGCACTCGCCTTGTCATAATCGGAAAGACTGTCAAACGGATCTCCGAAAACATCTTCGATAGCACCGTTTAAATCATTTCCGTCGAGTCCGCTCCTTCCGCTGCCGCCGCCGTCGCCAAGGCCTGAGCCTCCGGTGCCTGCGCCGCCTCCTGATCCTCCGGCGCCACCGGAGCCTGTGCCGCCACCGTCCGTGCTGTCTCCGTTATCGCCAGAACCGCCGTCGCTACCGTCACCCGGGCCTCCCGGGCCGGTATTGCCACCGGTACCGCCGCCGCCGGTGTTGCCGGATCCATCGCCCGAACCCGGTCCTCCGTTGCCTCCCGTGCCGCTGCCGTCGCCGTCATTCGGCCCGTTGCCTCCGTTATCATCGCCCTCATCTCCGTCGCCGTCGTCAATATCCAACTCATCGTAGAAGGGGCTGGACTTCGCGCGCTCCGCATTGTCTGCGGCGTAATTGTAAATCGATGCCGGAGCTCCTGCGTTCTTTAACTTGTTCAGAATATCATCCATGTTGAGTCCCAGGTCTCCCGCAGCATCGAGATCAGGATAGATATTCTCCCAGTCATCGCCTTCGATCTTTTTATTGATATCTTTTCCGATATCACGCTTTGCGCCTTCGATATCGTCAAGGTCCTCCTCGGCGTCCGCCTTCGTTGCCGCATCACCGGTGCCCTCAAGGACTGCCAGATTCTTGTTGCGCTTGTCGTCTATATCCTGGTCGGTATCCGAGATCTCTTTGTCAAGAGCGTCTACTCCGTCCAGATCATCTTCATCGAGGAGATCCAGTCTCTCCAGATTGAGATCTTCCTTCCTCTTGTTCGGATCGTCATCCGGTGTACCAAGACCCCGGTCCACTGCTTTCTTGAGATTCTTCAGCCACTCGATATGGGCATCGATCGCTTCCGTCTCGTAGCTCCCGTAATCATCGGAGGAAACACCGGGTTTTAAGGCATCCGCCCAGTTGATGCGCTGATCGATATAGTCAAGGGCTGCTTCTCTTTCATTACGGATCACGCGGCCGCGAATGAACTGCTGTGCTTCGCCGAAAGTAGCGGAAAGGCCGGCTTTCTGGTTCTGCAGGATCTTTCGGAGTTCTTCTTCGGAGCTGTCCGGATCGTTCTTTGCTTTGATATAATCCGAATTCGCGGTCTCATGGGACTCCTCCATGATCCTCGCATCCGCCGCCGTCTGCAGTGTCGTGAGGACTCCGAGCTCTCTGTCCTTATGCTCGACAGTACCCGCAAGAATGTTGTCCAGATCCTGAAGGCTCTGAAGCCGCGGGATCATGGCCGTAGCACCCTGCGAAGCATTGTTGATGATCTGCATACTGGTATCGTATTCAAACTGCTGCGCCACGGTATCACCGTTCTGCAGGGAAAGATCGTTGTAGTTGTTGTACGCGCTGGTCGCCTGTACGACGGCATCCCCCACCACATCCACCATGGTGGAATCCGGATTAAAGGTGGTCCCGTCATCGTCACCGTAGTCCTGTGCCATGACAGAATAGGATCGTCCGATCTGGGACATACCGTACGCCACCTGGGAGAAGAGGTTATTAAGCGGTGCACCGAAGCCGTAATTATGCTCCTCGTTGAGGACGAGGTTATACATGGCTCTTGCACGGCGGGCGGAGTCGATCTGCTCCTGCAACTTCATGGCCCGATCCGCTTCCTCATCATACCCTGCCTGCTTCAACGGGAGATAGAGGTTTTCCAGAGCCTTCAGCTGCACATCATATTTATCCGTCTGATCGTCCTGGATCGAAGAGGAACCGAGCCAGAACTGTTTGAAGATCGCGACCTTATTGCGAAAATCTGCCTCCATGGCGTCGTTTCCGCCAAGGAAGTTGTACAGGACATCCATTTGGTAAGCTCTGCCCATGAGCTGGATCCGGTTGGAATCTCTGAGGTTTTCAACCCGTCCCCCCCAAAGAACAAGATCGATCGAATTCAGCCCGCTCCAAACATATCCGCCGTTTTTCCAGTTCGTCGGATACAGGTACTTTGTGATCCTGGTCCAGGGCCAGGTCCACTGGTAATAATCGTTGAAGACGTTTTTGCTCTTCCAGTAATTATAATCATTTCTCCTGATATAGAAGTAGTAGGTTACCTCATGACCGTATTCCGCTTCGGTCTGCAGCATATCAATCACCGGATAAGTGCCGGAGTATTTGTTCTTCGGGATCATGTAGTCATTATCATCGGACCACCACTTGTACCCCCATAAAGAACGCCGCCAGCCGGCTCCCTCGGATTTCATTTTCGCATCAGAGTTATAATCCCATGCCTCATACTGGCGCTGCAAAATAGGATTTTTCCACCATTCGATCACAGCTTTTGTGGTATCATTTCGATCGTAGCCCAGGATGTTATGGAAAAACATCCAGATACGGTCATAGGTATAGGCACCGGAGCCACTGCCGCCCTTGCTCTTCGGCTTTAGATTGCCGTTATCGAGCTGGAGCTTGATCCCGCGAAGCTCGGGGAGGTACTCAAGATCATAAGGATTCGAGATCGTGAAAATATCCACATACTGTCCGGTCTTGGCATCCTTCGGAATCCCGTCCTGACCGACAACGACAGAGACATAGTATCCCTGAAGCTCGGATTCATCCACCTCGTCACCGCCGGGGAGGATCGCATTCAGGCTGCTCGCGCTTGCGATATTGCGCCATCTGCCGCCGGCAAGCTCGGATTTATAGTACATGATCTGCTGGTCTTCCTCAGCCATGGACCGGACTGCCTTATTGTAGATCGGGCCGTTTATGGACTGGGCGTCAATGAGCCACGTTCCGATGAAAAGCGTTCCCTCGGGAATCTTATTGCCCTTCATGATGTACTGCTGATAGGTCGGATATGTGTACTTTTTCAGTACGCTGTCCTTGTGGGAGCCGTCGTTGTTGGAACTGGCGTAATTCTCCGCTTCCGTCTTGACCAATGTACCGTAGCTGTACAACGTAATCCAGGGGTTGCTACCCGCATCCTCGATACACCTCACAAAAAGCTCCCGCGCTTTCTCTTCTCCGATGACTGCGGTATAGGTCACATTCGTGACTGCCCAGTCTACGCCCAGTGCTCCGTAATCATAATCGAGCCGCATCGTATTTCCGGTGTAATCCACGATCCTTGAGTTATCCAGGGTGACCTTTTCGTCTGCCGCCTGCGCCTCTGACCCATCCAAATTTACCTTCAGCTTTTTGATCAGCGTGACAGCCACGTCATGGAGATTTACCGTATCCCAGGACTGGTTGGCGAGTTTTGCGTTCTGGAAGGTGAGGATGATCTCCGGATCAGTGATGGAGTTGGTGTTAATGTCATCATCAGGCTCTTGTGCATCTTCTCCGCCTTCTGCCGGGTTACCATTCAGGGCTTTCTCCAGGTTATCCCGCATCAGATTGACAAGGATCGTCTGCATCGTTGTGGTCTGATCCGCTTCCCACGCCTCATCAGCGAGGACCTGCTCCGGGGCAGGAGCGAGAATGGCGATGGCGACGGACAGCGCAAGGAGAACGCTGATGAATCGCTTGCCGATATTCAGTTTTCTCCTTCCCTGTCTTTTCATCTTTCTTCCTCTATTTCTAATCTGCGTGATTTCCACTTGTGGTTTGCGCTCACTCGGAACGTTCGCTGCAAATCCACAAGTGAAAATGCACGCTCATTGGAAAGTTGCAAATCTTCAATCCGAAAATCCTGCTCATTCATTGCTTTATGTAAGTAACTTCTGCCTGTAAACCACGCCCGGTTTACTTAGATACTGTTAAGCTGATCCATCTTGTTGTCGATGCGCTTGTTCTGATCCTGGACGTCTTCTTCTGCGGCGTTATAGGGTACTTCCGCGTCGTCCGTCTTCTTGGTCTGCTTCTTCACGGCTTCAATCGCCTCATCCAGCTTGGTCTGGGTATCCGGGATCAGTTGGTTTTCCAGTTCATTGAGCCGGTTTTTGCAGTTATCGATTATCCTCTGGTAGCTCGCGGCGATACCGGAATCATCGTCCTCGTCTGCCTCGAGGATCACTGCCTTCAGAGTCTCGTAAGCCTGGATGAGGGAATTCTGGACATCGACTTCCTTCTTATACTTCTCAAGTTCCTGCGCAACAGAGGTTCTATGCTTCTCCGTCTCATTCAGGATCTTCGTCTCACTGTCAAAGACATCCTTGGCATCGTCACGGATCACTTCGAGCTGCTTTAACTCCTCCTGATATGCCTTGATCTCATCGGAGATCTGCATCCGCTTTAAGACCTTCGCCGGGTTGAGCTTGCTCTCTCTCTTCGCCAGGATATCCAGCTGCTTGGTATAAGCTTCATTCACCTTTTCCAGCTGGGCAAGGATCGTGGTCTGATCACGTTTTCTCGGGTCATCGTCCGGGAGATTTTTGATGTCATCCATCTGCTTCTGGAGGTTCTGTTGATCCTTCTGCATGATCTCCATCTGCTTCTCGATGGCTTTGCACTGCTTCAGCTCCTCGGTATAACCCATGAGGAACTGTACATTTTGCGTGGTGGTCTCGATCCCGTAGATCTCCGCCTCAGCCTTTGCCGATTCATACGCGGGTCCCGCAAAGGAATCAAGGTTGGTAAGTCTGTCCTTCGCCAGGTCGTAAACCTCCTCCGGGTGGAGATTCAGCTCTTCCTGGATCTCTTCCTCACTGACCGGGAACTCTTCACGGTTGAAGGAGGAGTGCGTCTTGATCTCATCCTCGAGCTCACGTTTCTTGCGCTTCGCCGCCTGCAGCTCCGCGAGGGCTTCCTTCGCCTCGGGGTCGGAGGCTCCCTTTTCCTCAGAGAGCTGATTGAATTTTTCCTGCAGCTCCGTCTCTTTATAAGCCCAGGCATCACGCTGATCTCTCAGCTCCTGCATGCCTTCTTCGTATTTTTTCTTGCCGATGATCTCTTCTGCCGCATCACGAAGGATCTGCTGCTTTTTCAGTTCATCCTCTGCTTCTTTTGCCTTCTGCTCATCAGACTTCTGTGCTTCTTCCGCTTTTTCCTGCGCGAGCGCTTCGACATCTTCCGCCTGCTCGGTGCGAACCTTTTCCAGTTCCTCATCCGTCAGATTGTCCATGACATGGTCAAGCTGCTCCTGAATGGTTGCGATACGGTTCTTATAATACTCTGCGGTGGTGGTATCACCGGCTTCTTCCGCCTCACGATATGCCTTCTGGGCTTTCGCCAGTTCCTCGTTGAGCTCTTCGGACTTGTTCTGCGCAGCGATCTCCGCCACGACTACGTTTTGCATATCCGCCAGCATGACGGAAGAATCCTTGACCAGGCGGTTGTTCACCGTATCAAACCGGGCGCCGCCGAGGAACGTTCCCTCTTTATCGAACACACGCATCGTCAGCTGCGCCAGATCTCCCCTGATAAAGGAAAGATAGCTGAACGGCTGATCGATCGAAACCAGGTGATCCGAGAACAGATACAGGCTGCGATCTGCGGAGAGGTTATAGTATGCCGCCTCTTTGTCCTGACCAAATTCCTTTCTCACCGCATCCTGATCAAAGGTGAACTTCATCTGGATCATGTCCGTGTTGGTGTCATCCTCTACCTCATATGTACCGATGGCGCCATCCTTCGAATCCGGCATCTCGTATGCCACGGTGATATCAAGGGGACCCCACGCGACCGTCGGATCGATGACCACATCGTCGATAAAGTCATCCACATCAAACAGCCGGATCACGACTTCGTCGGCGTTGTCCTTATCGAGCTTTAAGTGCCGGACCGAGCCGTCCTTCGGCTGACGCGTTCCGATGAGACGCTTATTGATCCGAAGCTCAAAATCCGTGACATTCCACGGGAAGTAAGCAGGGTTATTGCTGCCGTCTTCAAGGAACTCCTGATCGTTATAAGGCGGCACATCGATCGTCACTACGAACTCGGAATCCGAGATGATGGAACGGATACTGTAGTGTGCACCGACTTTGGTCACACCTTCAAGGGAGTTGAGATCCTTGTTGAGCTGGTTCTCGTCGCTCGTCTCCAGGAACTCGGAAACGCCGCCGCAGGTGGTACGGTCGTAGGAATAAAGGGTCTTGGAGTATTCAGCGAGGGCGTCTGTAGCTGATGTTTGCGCATCTTCATATTCCTGCTTCTCCGTTTCAAATTCCTCATTCCCGAGCTCGCCCATGAGGTTTTTGACCTCATCCGCAACGAGCTTGTCCTGCAGGTCGTTTTTTGTGCTGCTGGCTTCCATATAGGCCTTTTTCGCACCGATGTATGTATCGTAGCCATCTTCGATGGCATCCTTGATATCCTGCTGGGTGTTTTCCAGCTCTTTCCGCGCGGACTGGTAATCGAGCGTATTGGTAAAGAGAACCTTCGGATCATCCTGGATCCAGTTGACACCGTCGTTATCACCCTTCAGCCAGGCCTTCGGGAAGCTGATGAAGAGGATCTTGTAGTCGCCGTCCCAGGGTGTATCGATATCTTTTAAGAATTCGTCGTATTTCTTCTGGAACGCCTTCTGATCCACATCGGAGCCGTCCATTGCCTGCTGAATAAAGGAGCTGATCTTGGGCATGAACTGACCGTAGTGCTGTCTGTAAAGCTGATAATTCGTCTGGAGGGAAAGAAGCGCGAGATCCGCAGCCTGCTGTGCCTCATAAACCGTATGGTCACGCTCCAGCGCATAGGTCTGAAGATATTCGATATCCTTTCTGGACATCTCCGCTGTCGCAAAGGCATTCTCAAAGGTATAGCGTGTTGTCAGGTCGATCCCGAGGAGCTTGCTGAGCTTCTCCTTGTTGCGCTGCAGCTTGGTCTCCTGCTCGCTCCTGGTGCTCTTGATCGAATCAAGACGGTCGCTGAGTTTGTCCACGACCTCCTGGGAAACCTCGCCGACCTTCTGGCGAACCTCCGCTTTTTTCAGAGCGGTTTCGACGTTTTCAAAACGCTGATTCTGGAAATCCAGTTCTTCCTGCGCCTGGATGATCCCGATATAGATATTGGAAACGTTTTCATAGATACCGAGCTTTGTGTCGGTGATCTTGTGCTGGAGCTCCTTGATCTGGTACTCCAGCTGCGTCGGTTTATACTGGAATTCGTATGCTTCCGCTTCGCTCGGCTTCGTCGGGAACTTGAAGTTCAAGAGCGGACTCCAGCGGAAGGTGCTCATGTTGTGTTCTCTCTCACGAAGGGAACGTACCGCGGAATCGCGGGCCGCACGCTTGGTCGTGATCTGCAGCTCGATGGCTTCGATCTTCTCGCTTCTTGCCACGGAGACGTTTTTCGCCGCGGAAAGCTTGATGAGAGCTCCTGATTTGGCAGCAAGCACCGACTCCGGATCGGACAATGCAAGCGATGCCGGAAGGGCAAGCGAGAGCACCAGGGCGAATGCAAGCAGACGCTTCGAAAGCCTCGATATGAAGTTGTGGCGGCTGCTTTTTGTCATAATTTTTTCCTTTAATTTGCTACATCCGACAGCGACTCTGTGTGTATGAAGTAGAAGTCAAAAATGTCGGAGCCACGGTTGGAGACGAAGGTGTAGATCAATCCGTCGAGGTGGTACGTGTGAAGGTAAACCTCGTACTCGTGATCGTAGTCCTCAACTTCGGTATACTCCGTGAAGACTTCGTTTTCCGTCATATCCACGCGTCCATCCAGTGTCAGGTCGCGTCTGTCATAAAGATAATTGATCGCCAGCGCCTCCGGCAGCGTCGCATAAGAGGTACCGACGTATACCGGCGAGCCGAGAATATCGGACAGGCTGCTGATCGTCTGGCAGGTGTGGTTGCCGTACTTGAAGCTCTTCTTCAGGACGTACACCGAATCCACCTTTGCATCCGTATCAATGGACTCGTCATCCGTGATCTCCACCGTCATCGCATCGATGTCGGGCAGGAATCTCACGCGCTCCATGCCGGAAACGTACATCTTGCGTTCGCCGGTGTAGGATGCGGCCACCTCGGAATTGGTCTTTCCGATGAGGTTCGAATACAGGATCTCGTCATGTGAAAACCGGCCGGTATAGACCGGATTGTTACTCATGTCGTAGAGGATCCCGTCGCCTTCCTTCATATCCATCGCGAACTGTCCTGCGTACTCAAGCGACCCGTTCGGACGGTAGAGCTTGCCGTCACCGCTGTGAAGGTTTTCATGGAAGCTGCCGTTATACCAGAGCATTCCGTCCTGGTAATACTGCGTGCCCATGGACTCATACATGTTTTTCTGGAAATTGCCCTGGTAGACCACGATGCCTTCCGGATTCATCAGTGTCCCGTTACCGTTGCAGGCGCCGTCACTGACCTGCCCTTCATAGGCGAGGTACCCGGATTTTCCTTTGATCCTTACGTTCCCCTTTGCAAATTTCAGGAGAACCGAGTTGTACGAATACGTCTTGATCGAGCCGTCCGCCCGCTGGGGGAACAATGTGTTCCTCGCGAAATAGATATACATGACGGAGAGCACACCGATCACAACCACGATCGCAAAACAGAGACGTTTACTGACGAGCCAGCGGCCCATCGGATAATAGTCATCCTTGTTCCGCGGCCGGACATTCAGGATCTTCGTAAAGAAGTTCCGGATCGCCTCGATCCCCAGTGTCATCCAGTAGGCCGGATTGAAGTAATACCGGAATCTGGTAACAATGGGCGTAAACTTTGCTTTTAAGCTTTGAAGCAGTATTTGAAACAGATTCATTTACTCTACTCCATATGAAGCGCGCCGACAAAGTTGCTGCCGTCCGCCTCGTTCAGATAGCGTTCACATTCAAACAGGTACCACTTTGTGATCTCATCCTCGGGCATTTCGCGGAGAATATCGGTGAAGCTGTTTCTCGCGAAATAGAAGTCCTGCTTGTAGAAAAGATCCAGGGCTTCCGCGAACCGCGCGTTCATCTGAAGCCGTACCTGGCGTGCTCTCGTGCTGCACGCATCGAGCACCTCATAGATCTCCACCCTGTGATCCGGGTTATCCGCATCCGGCCTTACAAAACCGATATAGCGAAGGTCGTATTTTTCTTCCTCGTGATCCCGTACTGCGGAAGTAATAAGGAGCCCGAGGCGCATCCGACGGAACCAGTCCATGTAGGACTCGAGATCCTCGGTTTCCGGTGAGGAAAGAAAAGCCGAAGCCTGATCGCTCGTTCCCGCAATGCCGTATACAAACGGCGCGTAATGCATCAGTATGCAGGCATTGGGGAACTCCTGTTTCTGCCACTCCCGAAGTGCTTCGAGGAAGTTGATGCCAAAATGTGCCGCCTCTCTGCTTTCCTCCAAAAACAGGAGCTTTATAAACGAGAGGTCGCTGCTGCTGGAGATGAAAATGCCGTCCTCCTGCTTCTGGTAATGTTCGATGATCTCCATAAAGCGGTTCATCCGCTCCAGATCCATCGGATTGTTCGTACGCTGACCCGGTGCGGAAAGGAATGCCATGGTACCGGAAAGCTGGATCGCATTCCCGCTTACCACTTCGGTGATGGAATCCTTCCTTAAGATCCGCTCGATGTTCTTCGGTGCGAACCGGTAATATGCCTCGTAGGTCAGATACTTGATACGGTTGGTGTTCCGGATCTTTTTCTGGATCTCGAATACCGAGTTCCACATGTAGTTCATATCCGTTCCGACCACTGCGGGTTTGTCAATGTTCTCCTGGCCGTTCGCAACCTTTTTCAAGGCTGCCGCGAGGTGCCGAAGGTCTGCTCCCTGCAGGAAGAAGAAGATCATTCCCGCAAAGCTGGCAGCCGCGAAGAGGATCAGCGAGAACCGGAAGATGTTGCCGAAGTTCGAGAAGAACCCCTTCATGATATTGTCATATTCCGAAATGCCGACCGCCGCGTAATCGTAGACTTCCTGGTCATCCAGTGTCTTTGCCACCAGAGAGAAATCCTTTCCCTGGATCGTCGTACGGCGTGTCGCCGTGCGAACCTGCTCACTCACATCCGAAAGGATAAATCCGGCCTGCTCTCCATAAAGGTCTCCGATGTACTGCTTGTTGCGTCCACTTCCCGAAAATGCGATGATACCGGTACTGCGGTTTACGATACAGATATCATCCAGAGCGATCGCGCCCTCCGATGATGCGATCTGGGAAGCAATCCGGTTCTGCAGGATCACATAGGTATCCGTATCATAAAAGACATCATCGTTGAAGTTGAGATCCGCATCGGACGGAAGATTCTCAAACAGCGTTCCCATGAAATAGCGCTCGAAGCGCTCGTAATTGTCAGTCTCGATGCTCCTGGTCTTTTGCATCATGAAGATGAATACAAAACCGATCATCACCGCAAGCACCACCTCATAGGTGAAGATCGCGTATGCCACTCTCCGCCGCAGGCGAAGGAGCCAGGAAACCATGATGATCACCACCGCGCCGCCGACCATAACCAGGATGTAGCCGATGAAGCTGATACCCGTTGCGGCGATCTGCTGGAACAGGTTCATGCTGCGTTCCGCAAAAAGCTTTTCAATGTCCGGATTGATGACAAATCGTCCGGTCGGCGCTTCGTTGTCCCTGCGGAGATAGAGGATGCCGTCGTCATATTCGGCCTGTGCGAAAAACCGTCCGGCTTCGCTCCCTTTTGCCATGTATTCACCGATCTGGATCTCTTTCTTTTTGTACTCCTGCTCATCCTTATAGGAAGGATGCAACGATTTGACCTCGAGGAACTGGGTATCCGGAACCAGATACACATATGCCTGCTGGCCGTTGGAGCTGAGGAACGTAAGATACGCGCCGTCATCCTTAACAGAAAGCCCGGTGAGCTTTAACGTATTCATGATTTTAAACGTAGGCGTCCGGTGTGAAACGCCGAGCTCCTCATCAAACGCCACGAGCTGATACTGATGAACCTCCTGTTTGTTCTCGATCTTGACACGGGTCAGTACGGCGTAGACCATCCGGTCGTATACATACACCTGAGAGACATCCCAGCCGGAAAACATGGACGTGGCACGCGTTTCAAACATGCCTCTGACCTTTCCCTTGGAGGAGATCTCGTAGATGATACCTCCACGCTCCGTGTTGTCTGTAATGTAGGTTTCGTGATCTCCGACCGCTACATCATTGAAGTCGGTGAGCTCTTCCGTATAGCCGCGGAAGAGAATGATGAAGGCCAGATAAAAGGTCACGAGACCTACCCAGGCAGCGGCAACTATCAGAGTGATCTTTGTTTGTTTTTTCATAGACTTCCTCTTAATTCTTTATACGAAGAAAACTGCCCCGGGGACGGTTTTTCTTCAATCTTTTCGTAAGGTCTACTGCAAAAGCGATTCCAGACCGATCTTCTCGAAGCTTCTGATGAAGAGCCGAAGCCACGGAACGTCTCCGAAGATCAGGTTCGTAAGGAACGTCAGAACCACGAAGAGCCCGAGCGCGATACTGATCACGAGAATGATACGGAAGAGTGTGTCGCGATGCTGTTCGAACCAGATGCGGATGCGAAGACGGATGCCCCTCTTCTTTTCGTGCACGGCTGCCAGTTCGAGATCCTTATATAGATCACGGAAACGGTCATAGGCTCTCTTATCGATCTTTTTGTGAAGGAGCACATAGCTGTTGGCTTTCCGCCTGCCGCGTCTGATCTTTGGCGTCAGCACACGAAGGAGGAGCTTTGCGCATTCCACCACACAATCTCTTTCCGTGATCTCCATATTGAGCTCTGCGAGATCAAACGCGTAACTGAGATAAACGGAATTGTCACGGGCGATGTGAACCTGTCCCTGCGTCAATGCAAGATAGAGGAGCGGCCACGGAAGGTTGCTGGTCATACAGGCAATGATGAGGTTGATACAGACCTCTTCTGCCTGGGATAGCGTCAGCGCCTTGCCGACATAAAAGAGTTCAAAGGGGCGCTCGTTCTTGTACGGATAGACGATCAGGTACTGGCCTTCACAGGAAAAGCAATCGATGAGAACCTTTTCCTGTACCTCTTCCGCTTGTTCGTTCAGCTCAATAAAACGCTTTAAGATTTCATGATCCCTTACCGCGATCACAACAAAGCGTCCGCGTGCGGAATCATTTAAGTTTTCGCAGACCTGTATTTCGTTGACTTCGTTCCGCGCGATCAGGCGGACTGTCTTCAGGCGCATGTCCTGCGATTGATAAATCACTGGCTATTCCTCATTATTTAAGCAATCCCGATAGCGGGTTCTTGATATCGATGCTGCGCTGCTGTTCCTCTTCCAGACCTTCGATGCCCTTCTTCTCCACGATCGCATATGCGTAGGTGCATACAACCGGCATATCCGTGCAGTAGATACGAATCTCGTATACGCCCGCTTTTGCTGGTGCGGTGTATACCCCGTCGGAGCTGATCTCGCCGCTGTTGGGTTCTGTGAGCTCGTAGGTGATGGATACCGGCTCCATGTTGTTGAAGCGGACACCGAAATAATGGTTTTCCTTGACACCCATCTTGATCGTCGGGGTCTCCGGGGAAATCGACTTGCCGGAGTAATCCTCCCGGAGTCCAAGGTCGTTTCCTGCCGGGAAGCGGATCGCCACCCAACGATAGGTGAGGACGAGGTAGTCGACGTTCTTAAGAAGCCTTGCGCCGACGACAAAGCTGCCTTTATCATTGAGGACGCGGACCGCCGTCTCGGCATCCACCACCGTACGCTGATCGCGTGCAAAAATGTCCGGATTGCCGTAGATCGTACTCTTTGCATTGACGCCGATCTGATCGTCTTCCTTGATGAATTCGTATCCTACATCCACATAGATATTGCCCTTGCCAAGCCCGTGCATGATCTCGCCGGAATAGAAGGTGTCACCCTTTCTCGCGTTTTCGCCGAGCGGGATCTCAAGAACGCCGGTCGCAATCTCCGGTCCCATCATGCTGCCGTCCGCGTCGGAATAAACTTCCGTCTGGCGGGCCGGAACTGTAGCTTCGTGGCCGATACCGTTTTCGTGGATGAAATATTCCATGTAATCGTGACGCTGCATCTCCTGGGCAGGCGCCGCGATGTAATGCTTGACGTTGGTCTCGATAACGTCCTCGATGATGTACGCGCTGTCGGTACGCACCAGACGAAGATCCGCAAGACGGATGAAGTCGCCCTGACCGCCCAGGTTTTTCATCTCGAGGTTCATCTTGCCGATCTCGCGGATGACAAGCTCTCTCGGCTTTGTATTGGAAAGCAGGATCTTGACCGTGAAATTGCCCGGTGCCGGAACCGCCTTGTCGTTTTCATAAGCCGATGCGGAACCGGTCCGAAGGATCACATTCGTCTCGATCACGGGAGAGTTCTGCACCTTCATCCAATAGTCAAAGGTAATGGTCTCGCCGTTCTCCAGGATCACATCGTTAAGATCCACCGCGATCTCGTTTTTGCCGTCCTCGGAAAGGAATGCCGGAATCTGAAGGATCCCGTGATAGGTAAGACGCACTTCCTCGTCGGAAAGCTTCGTCACGACGAGCTGTGCTTTTACGATATGGTCTCTCGTGACCGTCGCAGGCATCACGAACTCGATCCGGTAATGATCATCGGAAAGCAGCACTCCGCGCGCAAGGAACTCCGTCTCCATCTCGAAGACCTCGGGCACGTCATCCCGGTCCACCAGGAACAGCTCGTAGCTTTCCTGAATACGGTTGTACTGGAACTCCGTATTCGGGTCGGACTGGTCGATGGCATAAACCTTATGCGCGTTCTCCTCCTTGTACCTGACACAGAGACTGACAAGATTTGTCTTTAATGTGTCAAAGCCCTGGATGGCGGAAAGCTTTTTCACGTCGGAACTATCCACGACGATCTCACGGCCCATGCCGTCAATGGCAACTCCGTTCTCCACCAGGATCGAAAGGTCATCCAGACTGAAGACCGCAAGTCCGCAAACCACACCCGAGCCGTACATCAGGCAGTTGGAGAACCGCCGTTTGTTGTTGTGGTAGGTCTGCTCCGCTTGAAAGTCCCCGCTGGACATACGCTTTTTCGGATAATACCGGTTGCGTTCAAAAGGGTACAGCTGCGTATTGTTCATAGCTTCATTCCTCTCCTTTAAAAAATATGACGAAACACCTCATAATCTTTGCAATTATACCAAAAAAACTGCAAATTTTCCATAAAACCTGCACAAATCGCTTAAAAATATAATCTTTTTTTCTTTTTTACAGGGATATTATAGCACAGAAAACGCGCTGTGATGTGTCACTTGTGTGTCACCTTTAGAGACTGGGGGTAGTGAGACAAGGAGAGAGAGGGGAGGGTTCTTTGTCGCTTTAAAATGCGACAAAGAACCCTCCCCTCTCTCTCCCTGTCTCACACGCTATTTACCCGAAGCTTTGAAATCCCTCGCCCACGGAATCTTCCAGTTGACGTTGCGCTGGATGAGGGATGCCTCCCCGGCCTGATCGCAGGCACCGGTGAAATCCGGGTCGTCCGTTTCCGGGATACACATCACGTTTCCGAGCTCAGCGATCTCGTATTTTTTGTCCAGCATCCGACGAAGAAGCTTCGGAACGATCTCCTGTGCCGACACCATGTAGATCCGGTCCTGCCCGGTCGCCTTCCAGGAGGAAGCCGCGCGAACAAACGCCTGCAGCGCCGTCATCAGAAACTCAGCAGCATTGGAGGCTCCGAGCAGAAGATCCACGAAGATCCCATCCTCGTTTCCAACGCATAGCACGATGGCACGGATGCGGTCGCTCTGATCATATACGATCTGGCTCAGCGTCCCGTCAAAGCCGTCCAGCCATGTGTCATCTTTTTCGATATGACAGCGCTGAAGGAACTGGCTGACCTCTTCATACTGATAGCTCCACAGTTCCCCCAGCGCAAGGCAGTTCATATTCTCAAGGCTCACATGCAGGGACTTTTTCACCGCGGAAGAATTGAGGAGTTCTTCTCTTTCCACCGAGAGCACCGGAATTCTCTCCTCCGGAGAATACCCGTTCTTATTTGCCAGTTCTTCGATTTCTTCCAACCCGGAATACCAACAGATCATCTCACTCTTCCTCCGTAAACTCTTCCTCGTGGTCCTTAAAGTTTCTTCCGCATCGTCAGGACATTAGCGTTGTCCCTGCGTTCATAGGTGACTTCGTCCATGGTCTCCTTTACCATGTGGATGCCAAAGCCCCCCTCTTTTTCCATAAACATCTGACCGGAAAGATCCACCTTTTTCGTCTCCAGCGGATTAAAGGCTCTCCCGCCGTCGCGGAAGGAGATGATGATCTCCGGCGGGTCTTCTATGATCCCGCGCTCCACCTCCACTTTTCCGAAGAGATCGCCTTTTTTTGTTTCTTCATCCGGGTCTTCATAAGCATAGGACGCAATATTGACAAAGGCCTCCTCTACCGCCAGTTCGATCTGGAACCGTGCATTCGGATCCGCTCCCATTTCCTCCAGTTTTTCCCCGAGAAAATCATTGATCTCATCCAGGGAATCCTCTGTTGCCTCCACAAGGAGCTTTTCCGTCACGATATTCTCCCTCTGTCTAAATCCCCGGAATGTCAGAGCCATCATCGTCATATCGTCAAACTGGGGATCGTTTCCGACGAAGGCATCCACGGCCTCTTTCACATGTTTGCAGACTTCTTTGGCGCTTTTCTCCTTATTCTCATCAAGCACCGAAAGGAGTCTTTCGATACCAAACTGTTCCCCGGAGGAGCCCTGTGCCTCGTTCACGCCGTCGGTATAAAGGAAGATCCGATCCCCCGGCTCCATATCAAACTCAATCTCCGGAAACTCCATGCCCGGAAGGAGTCCTACCGCAGGTCCGTGCGGCATCTCTTCCACAAAATATCCTCCGTCTTTTGATCTTTCATCCGATTTCAGGTACATCGCCGGGAAATCATGTCCGGCGTTGCACGCCACCACATGTCCCGTAGCAAGATCCAGATACCCGAGCCACACCGTCACGAACATGCCAAGGTCGTTATCCTTTCCGAGGCGCGCATCCACATCCCGGATCACCTCCGCAGGAGATCCGCCGGCCTGTGCTCTCATCTTGATCATGGCCTTGCTGACCGCCATAAAGAGCGCCGCGCCCATGCCCTTGTCTGAAACATCTGCGATAAGAAACGCCAGTGTGTGGTCATCCAGCGGAAAGTAATCATAGAAGTCACCGCCCACTTCCCGTGCCGGGTTCATACTCGCAAAAAGATCGTATTCCGCCGTATCGACTACTTCCGGAAGAAGATCCGGCAGCATGGCTTTCTGGAGTGCATTGGCAGTTGACATCTCCGCCTGTACCACGGCCTGGGCTCTGCTCCTCCCCACATTCAACACGACATAGAGGATCGTAAGGACAACCAGCATGACAGAGCATGCCGGTGTCAGACCGTAAAAGAACTTATTGACGACCAGTGCGAAGGCCGGTGTCAGAACAAAGCTGAGAAGGATGGCCGTCCGGGAAGCGTGAAGTCTCTTACTGTAAACCAGGATCACGATGGCAGTCACGACCCCGGCGATATACGCATACAGATTGGATAGCTCGTAGAAGGCTTCCCGGTGATAGACGCCTGCCTGATCAATGCTGAAATAGAGCGGATGAAAAATATTGACGATACAGGTGATCACCGAGATCGTCGCGCCAAGCAGCATGATCGCAACCATGATCCTGGTGATTTTTTTCTCCCAGATCCCGAGATATTCCATTACGTATGCAAAAAACGCATAGGATGTGGGTGCAATGGCAGTGAACAAAACCGTATCCAGTATGATGCTGAGGATCCTTAGCTCTGCGTGTCCCTCGGTCACCCATACCGCCCCATCCGCAAAGGTTGCCGCGTACACGAGCGTAAGCAAAAAGAGAAACCGGAGCTTTAGCCCCTCAAAAGCCGCTCTGTCCTGAATACAGATCAGGAACAACAATATACCGAGCGAAAGAGCAAATACATCCATCGCGACCTGCACCACGGCAAACGGTACCAGACTGTTCAATCTGTATCGGAGCAGCAGCGCGATCAGACCCGCAAAAGCTGCGAGCATGATAAAGGCTGTTACAAAGCCGACGGTGCTCCCTTTTTTCATAGTCTGTATTCTCATGCGGTCACTTCCTCTTTCGGCCTTTTGAAGGTAAATCCGAGCATCGTGATATCACTGGTCTGATGTCCCGCTCCGATGAAATCATCAACGCTTTGCTGCACGGATTTCAAAAGAGTCTCGTTGTCTTTTTCCAGATTTTCATTTAAGACGGCAAGCAGCCGCTCTTCTCCGAAGCGTTCTTTGGACGCATCGAGAGAAGACGGAACCCCCTCTGTATAAAGGAAGATCCGGTCACCGGGCACAAGATTCACTTCCTGGTCAAGGTAGCCGGGATTAGCCGCTTCTCCAAGCGGGGGCGTATCTGCAAAAAGTTCGAAACGGAACTTTCCGTCCACCTCCTGATCCTGCACCGCCAGCCGCGGGATCCCTGCTCCCGTATAAACGAGGTGCCCTGTCCTGGTATCGAGAAATCCCAGCCAGACACGTGCCTTCATGGACTGATAGTCGGCATCTTTGAACCGTTTATTCACACCGTTTAAAACATCCGCCGGTGTCCCGCCCAGCTGCGAACCCATATTGAGCATGGATTTACTGACCGCCATAAAGAGCGCGCCTCCCACATCGTGAGAAGTCACATCCCCGATCAGAAACGCGATCCTGTTTTCATCCAACATGAAAAAGTCATAAAAGTCACCGCCCACCTCTCTCGCAGGTGTCATCAGCGCATAGATCTCAAACTCCGGCACATCCACAAAATCCGGAAAAAGATTGGGGAGGATGCTGGTCTGGATCTTCTTTGCGGTATCAAATTCCATCTGCGTCACGGCCCCTTTGTTGCCGTTTTGCAGATTCAGAATGACATACATGATGAGCACAAGAAGCAGGATCACGCCGTAATCCAGATAGAAATCATCCGCGAACATATCGACCAGGACCAGGATCAGGATCGCCACGGTAAACACCATCAAAGCGGCGATGTGATACCCATTTAATCGTTTCCGGTAAACAACTGCTATGATGATAAAGATCACGGGGATCACAGCTTTAAAACAGGTATTAAGAAGAGCCAGGGGGCCGATGGAATAGATTCCGTTTTCATCCACCCAGAAAAAAACGGGCATAAAGAGATTGAGTACGGCGAGGCCGCTGAGAATGAAGCAGGGCACCGCAAACATCCTGCGCATGATGATGGAGAGCTTCTCCCGATCCAGCTCCAGAAGCTGCATGATGTAGACAACCGCCAGATAATACATCAGGTAATCCAGACCATAGGCGACCGTTTCGCCGAAGAGCTGGGCGTTCCGAAGTGCCGGTCTCCCGTCCAGAAAATAAGAGCTGCTGTCGGCTGCCATTGCAAGGAAGTCGAATACGAGGAGCATAAAAAACACACGCCGCGTCGCTTTTTTCTGTGTACGATCCAGTAAACCGCATGCAAACAGAACGATCGCAAGCAGCATGGCCATCAGAAAATAGCCCGCATTAAAGAGCGAAGGGCTTTTGATGTCCTCTACGCCGTAGCGCCCGAATATGAAGAGCACCACAAAAAAGCATACGCTCATAAAGACCGGGATCAGCGCAACAAAAATTCTTTTCCCGCGTTCCTGCCGGGTATCCGCCGAATTCTCCAACGATTATCTCTCCCGATTATTTCAAATGGAACAGGCTGGAAAGCCCGGTCATTTCGAATACCTGGAGAACATTCTCTCCCGGATTTTCCACGGAGAGTTCTCCACCCTTTTTGTAAAGGATCATATAAAGATTCCGAATCGCGCGGATTCCGGCGCTGGAGATATAAGAAAGCTCTTTCATGTCCAGGATCACCCGGCTGTAGTTTTCGCCGGCCTGAGTAAACACCTCCGCCGCCTCTTTGGATGTTTTTGTGTCCAGACGTCCTTTGAGTTTCAGAACGCCGGTGCCGTCGATTTCCATCAATTCTGTTTCCATAATATCCTCCTGCTTCTCTTTTTTCTGTCACTCCGTGTCTTCTCCGTCATAAATTCCCATCCGGACATCGATGGGGTGAAGATCCGGGAAAAGTCGATCCCAGAGGGCTCCTGCCTGTTCGCTCTGAATCGAGATCATGACGTTCGTCGCCTCCGCAGTATCATAAAAAGCCTCCGCGGATCTCTGGATCAGATCGCGGGTTGTTTTCAACCTGCTTTCCTCTTTGTCGGAGATATGCAGCCGATACAGGTAGACCCGTCCATGGCCATCCATCGCGCAGAGCAAAATGCCAAGAAGAATACCGTCCCGGATATAAAGAGAGCTTAAATTTCTGTCATAGGAATACATCCGCCCCTCCGTAAACCAGGTCTCATCGATGAGATCCTCCATGCTGTTTCGGATCAGATAATCCGCAAGCTCCCCATCATGCTCTGTTCCGAGTGCGCAGAACGCCCCGCTCAGCGGCGTGTGCCTTCTCGGGATCGAGCGCATCACATCCTGCTTCCCCACTACAAGCCGGTTGCAGGGCGCGATGGTAAAGAGAAACCCCGCATACTCAAGGAAGGACGTGATCTCATCGCAGGCAGGATTCAGGGAGATCTCACAGAAGACATCCTCCGTCTCAAGGTCATTCTGGATCTCAAAAAACCGGCGGAGCAGCTCCATGCCGATTCCCTGCCCCCGGACCTCATCCTCCACAAAAAGCCATAGCAGTTTCGCCAGAATGCCGTGTTCTTCATTCGGCGGCTCCATCCTGTAGACAAGCGCTCCGCAGGTTCCCCACATATCACCTGACTTAATAGCCGCCCCCAGTCCGTAGCACCCTTCCATCTCCAGTTCTCCTTCGATATCTTCGGAGAGGAGATCGGAAAAACAGTCCAGCGTATCCAGGTTGATCTCGGGAAAGATCAATTCATCCTTCATGTTGGTCCACCTTTCCCTGATCCTTGCGATCGAAAAACTCCCTTACGGCCCGGCCAATGACTGCAAAACGCTTTTCCTGGGAATCACTGTTTGCAAGCAGCGGCAATTTATGGTAAATCCTGTCAAGCACATTCAGATACCCATCCCAGCTTTCTATCTTGACCAGCGTTCCGTTCTCATCCGAAAAGTAGACCCCCTCCGGAAGACTGTTGATACCGTGTCCCCGAAAAGCAGACATGGTAAGCGGATCTATATATGCCTTCCTGTGCTGCTCCTTTGTGGCATTTTTCGCCATCTCATCTTCCATCCTGGGATATCCGGCCTCAAGATGACCAAAGGGCGTGATGATGATCCGCTTCGCGCCGTTGACCTGCTGGGGCGTAAAGAAATGCTCCTGCGACACACGAAGAGAATAAAACACCGTGGACTCCTGCTGTCCCTCCAGAGACCGGTATTTCCCGTTTTCTCCGGAATTCTGCGGGATCACTTTGCCATCCTTATCATACTTCGATTTGGTATCAAAATTCACCTTCTCGCGGATCCCGGTTCTGGAGAATTTCCCGGGAACCGGGTCATGAAGGACGATATCAAATTTTACCAACATCGCGATTTCTTCCGGATAGTTTTCATGGATCCAGTGGTTTAACCGCATGGCAGCCATACTGGTGGCAGTACCGCCCCGGCTGTGCCCCTGCATCATGACATGAATGTTCTTCCAGTCTTCCCTCGGACGCTTCATCATATCATCCAGTTTCGGTGCCAGCCACTGGCTCCCCAGAGAAAGCACGTAATCCTCCAGATTTTCCATGGAATAGTCGCCCGTGTTTGCAAGCGAAAAAAAGCCCTGCGGTCCTCCCAGGTTGTATCTGGTCTTCTGGATCCCGAACTCATCCATGGTATCCTTCTTGCGGATGAACTCATATTTTTTCCGCTTCCCATCCCGGGTCTGCAGGGTGACCTGCTTGCCCAGCACCACATCCCTGTTATAATCCGCGGTTTCGTTGTATTCGCGGATATGGGGATCATTGGGATCATGCAGTCTCGGGATCCAGTTGAACCATTTAAATCTACTGATCTTTGACAGAAACCGCAGTATTTTATAATTTGAGGTCCTTACCCTGTCCATGGGTATACTGCCGTTCGAAAGCTTTCTTACCTTTTTGCTGTTCTTAAAGGACGCCTCCCTGCAAAAGTCGTGGGCGCCGGATCCGCCGATGTCAAACTGCAGGGTATCCTCACCGTTTGCCGCATAAGCCGTTCCCCGGGAGGCATAGAGGTTCACCTTTTTATACCGGTCTTTTTTCACGTTACTGTTGTTGTAACGGGACTTCAACTTAAAGATGTCCTTGTAATTCTGGAGATAGTCCTTGTTTACATGTTTGGTCACGTACCCGGAAAGCGCTTTTTCAAAGGTATTGTGCTTAAATTTGGTAACCTGCACTCCCTCAGCTTTGTACGAGTGGGACATATTGGTAGCAATATAACCCCGATCTTGTTGGTTTATATATTCATTCCGGCGTTCCCAGTAGCTGACCTGATTGATCTCCTGCTGATCCCGGACTTCCTGATATTGAAACTGATGTTGTTGCTGTTGCTGCTCATGCTGCTCTTGCTGGATCGGATCATTTTGTAGCTGCTCATCCATATCTGCTTACCTCCCGTTATGATGATTACACCTTCCCCTCTCCTTCATTAACTCTTTCTCTGCAGGCAAAGGAAGGAAGCATCGTCCTTTAAGGGCTGATCTCCCACATGAGAAAAGAAAGCATCCTGCATAGCACCTACAACCGTATCGGCATTTTCACCGATGCACTCATCGAGAACCTTCTTCATGCAGTCCTCGGAAAAAGTTTCACCTTCTTTGTTTTCCGCCTCGATGGCACCATCGGTGAAAAGGAGCAGCCGGTCTCCCGGTTCCAGAGCGATCTCATAACTCTGATAGCTGATCCCCTCCATGACCGCCAGCGGGTAAGACATCACTTCATTTCCCGGATGGCGGATGCCGCTCTTTGTCTGGATCAGAGGCGATTCATGACCTGCGTTCACCACCGTGATCTTTCCCGTGGAGATCTCATAGACTCCGTACCAGACGGAGAGACTGAGGTTGTCCTCGTTGGAGCGCGCCAGACGGTTATTGACCACGCCGATGATCTCCGACACGGTAAATCCCATCGAAAGCTCTCCCGCCAGATAGAGCTTGAAGATCGCCATATAAAGCGCCGCCGCGTTTCCTCCGTCAAAGATGTCCGCGATCACAATGCCGATATGATCCGCATCTATCCGGAAGTAATCAAAGAAATCGCCGCCGACCTGCGCAAGACCGATCTGGTCCGCATAGATGTCCACCTCCGGCAGATCCGGAAACATGGGATACTTGTCCGGCATCAGGTGGTAGCGCATGTTGACCACCATGGCAATCTCCCGCTCCAGATGCTCTTTTTCATGGCGCATGGAGGAAAGCTCCAGCCGGAGCTTTTTGTTTTCTCTCTCCAGAGCCTCGGTATCCGCTCCGGGAGTTACCGCTGCCTGTTTCTCTGCCGCCATTTCATCATCTCCTTTGCCGTCTCTTCCCTGCTATTCAGTCTTAATAATAACTCAAAATACTGCCCATGTCGAGATGAAGGGCGCAGTCCTTCCTCCATCCTCACATTATCCTCGCGATATACCCGTGACCGTTTTCTGTCTTCGTGATGCGGTTTAAAGCAGCGATCTTGTTGTCGCTGACCACATCCGACATGACGTTCATGGTGTCCTTCAGTTTCTGGTCAAGACGGATGGGTTTCTTCTCTTTGTCCTCGCCTTCGAAATAGGTATGCACAAAGGACTTCATTTCCCGGTCGGAAATGGCGCGGTAGATCTTCATAAAGGCTGCTTCCTTTGTCTTTAAGACCGCTTCCAGGCTCTTTAAATCTTCTTCCGTTCCGGGCTGCTTTTTGAAGCGGATCTCCACATACCGTTTCAGATCCGTCCGGAAATCCTCGAAGGCGGCTTTCAGCTCCTGACCTTGCGGCTCCTCCAGGATCTCCTTCAGTTCCTCCGCAAACCCTATTTCGGAGCTCATGATCTTGTACTGCCAGTTATAGTAATTCCAGGTATCCAACACCTTCTTTTTGTATGCCAGGTAGACCTGCTGATCTTCAGGAGACAGCTTATCGAAATACTTCGGGTTGTCCAGATTCGACCACCTGCACCCTTTCTCGACCTTTGCTGCCATGGGATCGCATTTCTCCTTTATTTCCTGCAGCGCCTGACCCGCTGCCGCATAAAGGGACTTCAAGGGTTCCTTCGTATTCAGTGCTTTATGATCCTCCCTGGCGGAACCGTATTGTTCCCCGCAAAGGGAGGCGTTGTCCATTTGGGAAGCGCACCACAGGTTCTCCTCTACCCGCACCATGACCTCATGGCTTTGGGACTTCAGTTCGTTGATCTTCTCATAGTCTCTGTAGATGTCCGCGATCACGCTGTCCTGAGAGGGAAGCTTAAAGCTCTCAAAGAAGCCTGCGTTCTGCACCTGCCGGAGCTTGTTGATATTTTCACAGTACCGGAAGATCATGGGAAAAACCTCTTCCCCGAGCCGCAGATACTCCGCGAGGGCGTCCTGATCCCCTTTCATGACATCGGATGCCATACGCCTGACACGGAAAGGCCCTCCGACAAACTTGTCCAGACCAAAGTTGATGAAGTACTGGATGACAAAGGTCAGATTCTGAAGATCCGTCTGTGCCGCCTTCACATATGCCTCATGGTCATCCCCATACTGTTTTTTCTTTTCCTCCAGCTGCCTTCTGACATGGGCGCAGACCCGCGCCAGTTTTTCTTTGGTGATACTGGTATCCGACAAAGAGTCCACATCGTTCGGATCACCGCTGTCTTTCCTCGTCAAAAACCGGTTGCGGATGGGACCGAGCTCCGGACAGTATTTCTTGTCGAATTCCTCCAGATCCTTCTCGTCATCGTATTTCTTTGCGTCCTTCTCAAACTCCTCTCTGGAATATCCCTTGCTCAGATACGTCCGGGTTTCGCGGTAGATCGGCTCCATCCTGGTGTCTTCCCTGGACGGGGCTTTGTCTTTTACGAGGAGCTTGATATCAAAATATCCCAGCGCTGTTGTTCCTGACGACATATTATCCAGATGGGACAGGCGTTTCCGGATCCTTTTCGCCAGGTTGTTCATTTCCGTCAGGGAATTCTGGATCCTGAGCTGACTCTGGGAAAAAGCCTGGATGGGGGGCGGAAGCTGCAGTCCCAGCTTCTGGGCCTCCTTTAAGATCATGGCCACCTTTTCTCCGATCATGGGGTCCGGTTCATCCGGGGTGGCATAGGGATTCTTCTCCTTCATGATCTCCTTGATCTTCTCCAGAAACTCTGCACCCTTTGCCCGGAGCCTGGGATGGGTCTCTTCGTTCCCTCCCACCTGGCGTTTAAATGCAATCTCCCCATCCCCCTTCGGGAGGAGCTGGGTAAAGGCCCACAGGAAGTCCCTGGAAAAAGTATTCACGGTCTGCTCATAGTCCTCGCTCTCCGGATTCTTGCCGGCCACTTTGCCAAGGGCGCTGGTCATGATGAGGATGTAGCCCTGCTCCTCCACGGTAAATTTGGAAGCGTTGCCGTAATCGATGAGAGTGGCCTTGTCTTCGGAGATCATGATATTGCCGGCATGGAGATCCCCATGATAGAAGGATGTCCCAAAGAGGGCCTGCCGGACCCAGAGATCCGATACTTTCACCAGATGCTTCTGGCGTTTGATCACACTCTCCAGCATTTTTTTCAGCTGCATCCTCTTTTCCTGGTAAAGGGGCCATTTTTCTTTGGTGAGCTCATATCTGTTCTCGAAGTACTTATGCTTCTCGTCCTTCACAAAGGGCTTTACATAGTCATCCCATTCCCGGTCCAGGGTCTGATTCATCTGATCCAGATAGTTGTCCAGGGTGATGCCCTCTGCCTTGTCCAGCACCATGTAATCCTTCGAAGCGGCGATCTCATTGCTGACCTTGACGGTGGTCACTTCATGGTCCGGATCCGCCTTCTCGTAGTTATAGGTCTTTTCCGCTTCGACGGCGTTCTTCGCTTCCTTTGAGAGATCCAGCTCGTCATTGACGCTGAGGAGGCGGACTTCAAAATCCTTTAAGATGCTCTCCCCCGCCTGTCCCGCAATCTCCCGGAGGATCGCTGTGTCTTCATCCAGGCGCTTCTTGATATTGGGCCGGAGGAGCTTTACCACCACTTCCTTGGTGCCGCCGGGCTCTACACCGGGGCCGCTCATCCTGCAGAGGAAGGCCTGGCCCACGGAGGCCGCCCCAAGGGACCTGATCATGGTAAGCTCCGTGACCTTGCCGCCGGAAGCGGTCTTCATCTTTTCCAGCTGCTCTTCCACGTAGTCCCTGGGGATGGGGGAAAGTTTGGACTTCACATCCTTTAAGGCAGACCGGAGCTCATCCTGCATCATGTCATCCGGCACCGCCTGCAGCATCTTCTGGAACATGGGGCCTGCGCCCTTTAAGAGGCCGCCCAGATACCGTCCCGCAGTGCGGCGCTGCTCCGTCTTTTTCTGCTCCTCCGTGAGGTCCTTGGGATTCTCCGCCGGCGTTGTGCTTTTCAGCATGGACATCATCATCCGGCGTTTCGCGGCGGGAGATGATTTTTCAAAATACTGTTGGAGAGAAAGATAAATGAACTTTCCTTCGCCGCTCTCCTTGTTCATGGACTGACGAAGCATCTTCCGAAGCTTTGGAATGCCGTCTTCCCCGGCTTCCTTTTTTTGCTGTTCTTCCTGGTTTTCCTGGTCTTCCTCGTTTATCTGGTCTTCTTCGTTTTTCTGGTCTTCCTGAACTCCCTTTTGTTCCTGGGCAGCTACAAAGATATCCTCCGTGGCGGCCTTCACCTGATCCAGCACTCCCTTGGTGCCATCGCTTATGGCCTTCTCGATGGACTGATCCGCGGCGGCGATGATATTCCCCAGTTCTCCCTGGTTTTCCTTGAAAAGATCCTCGATGCTGCGGACCGTAAGCTTCCTGCCCTTGGCCTTTTCATTGATCCAGTCCATGACTCCCGTAAGGCCGGCCCGGATGCCGGTAAGGAGGTTCTTTTCCTCCGGCTTTACCTTCCCCTCCATGGCCTTCATGACATCGTCGGCGTCCTTGTTCTGGCAGAACCAGGCCAGGATCTCCGCGTGGTTTGAAAGAATGCCAAGGAGCCTTGTTTTCCGCTGCTCCGCCGACAGCTCCGCCTCATCCGCGTCGGGGATCCCAAGGCCGATGAGGTCTGCGGCCAGATCCATCACCTTCTGCTCGGACTCGTTCCACTGACTTCCCGGCTCCGCGTCATTTCCCTCTTTTTTAAGGCTCTTCAGCTGCTTATCCAGCTGCTCGGTACTCCACTGGTTTTTCAGGGCATCGAGAGTCAGAGTACGGAGCTGCGCCGTGGAAAGGTTCAGATACCTGGTCTCTTCGATCTGCCCATGGTGCTTCGAAAGCTCATAGAGGCAGTCCTTCCGGAGCCGCATGAGCTCTTCCTTTTTGGTGTAGACCGGGTCGCTGCTCATCTGACGGATCTCGGCATAGACCTGTTTTGTCTCCTTATCCATGACGGTGAGACCGGCGTTTTCCCGGTAGGTCTCATAGAGACGTTCCAGATCCGTCTCCATGGTGACGTTTTCCTGTACTTTTTCGTAGCCTTCGAAATAGCTGAACTCTCTGGTGACAAGGCCCTGCATGGAATCAAGAAGGGTCAGCACGTCTCTTGCGGCCCTTGCCTCCTCTTCTTTCCCATTGAGTCGATCCTCGGCGTATTCCCGGATCCTCTTCAGCTCCTTTTCATCCATGGCGGTAAAGCGGCTGACATCCTCGGCGGAGATCACGGAGAGCCGACTTGTATCAAGGCTTTCCGACATCCGCATCAGGGCTCTCATCCGGGGATTGAGGTGGTCGTTTGCAAACTTGCTGAGGGCCAGGGCTTCATGCTCCCATTCCTCGCTGACGGTATCGTCCTCGGACAGTTTCATCTTCGGATTGGTATCCTGGAGGAGCTGCATCCTCCGGAGGCACTCTCCCGCCAGACCTGCCTGATTTGCCAGGGTGGTCTTCTTTGCCATATCCACGTGGATCCCTTCCGCCGGGGCAAACTGCTCCAGACAATAGTCGGAAGGATCCAGTGCCTCTTTGGTTTCCTCCACGATGGATTTATAGAGGAGATACTGCTCCTCCGGCGTGCCGGTGCTCCTTGCGTAGATCTTCCGGATCTCCTCTGCGCTCTTTCCCCGCATGTAGGTCTTTATCACCTCATCCGGCTCTTCGTAAGGAAGACTGTTTTTTTCGCACCAGGCCTTCAGCACCGTTTCGCTCAGGGCATCCTGATCCCGCAGGGCACTTTGGGCGCCCTTGATGGACTGCCAGAACAGGACATTCTTTCCGAACTCCAGATTCTTGGTCTCCTGATCCGCGGCGCCGTAATCCGAACGGCGGATGACAGACCAGATGGCCTTCGCGTTTTCCTTCACGTTTTTCTGCTCGTTTGTGAGCTTTGTTTCGATCTGTTTGATAAAGGCTTTGTTATTGGCGATAAAGATGACGCCGTTATCCTTGGCCCACTGATCCAGAGTGCACTTCCGCCCATCAATGCCGCCTTTTTCAAGGCCGAAGAGGAGCTTCTGCTCAATATCCCGGACATGATAGAAAAAGTTGATCCTGGCCCGAAGCATGATCACGTCCTCCGGGACCATCTTGTCCTGGAGTTCTCCCGAGGAATATGCTCTCAAAAGGAGGTTATGGATCTCCTCCGCTTTTTTGATGAGAGGCGCATTGACGGCGTGACTCTTCATGACCTCCTCGGCGGAGCCGGCCTTCAGGGTATCGATGGGGATCTTTTTAAATTCGTCGATCTTCTTCAGGAAGGTGGGTTCGCCGGGATCCATGGGAGCGGATTTCTTCTTCTTCTCCTCTTTGGATTCTTTGGCTTCCTCTTTCGCGCCTGCGGTCTTGTCGGCAACAAGGTTTCCGATGCCCGCTTTCCATGAGTTGATCGTCTCCTCATCCTCTTCGTATTTCTCGTTCTTTTCAAATTCCCGCTCGTAAGTCTCTTTGATCTTTTGCATATTCCCATTGAAGACACCGGCATACTCCGCGCCGGTCTTCTTTCCGAAGTAGCGGCTCCTGTGGAAGCCGGACTCCTGTAGGTTTTTAACCTTGTTTAAGAAAACGACAAGACTTTCATCGGTGTCACTGAGATTCAGAGTACGTCCCTGTTTCTTTAAGCCGGCGATGACCTTCGCCACCTCGCCCGCCTGGGAAAGATCGGTTCCCCTGAGATACGGATAGAGCGGATCCTTCATGACTGCAAGCTTCGCGTCCATCCATTTTTCCATGACATTACAGAGCGCAAGGCTCTTACAAAGGTTCGCCCTCGCTTCCTTCGCAAGATCAAACACGCCGTCTGACTGGAGCAGCAGAAGCTTCTCCACTTCTCTTGCGCTTTTGATGATCGCAAAGTTCTCTTCGAGATGGTCAATAAATTCGGTGTCCGTTTTGACCTTGAAGCTCTCCACGGTGATCGCGGCAAAATCCTGAAAGATTCGCTGGATCTCCTCCGCAGTCGGGAGATTATCCGCATCAATGACCCTCGGAGCTTCCGCATCAAGTTCTCTCGCCTCATAGTCCCCGATCTTCCCCTGGAGGAGCTTTTTATCCTTGGCTTCGCCCTCTCTTTTCCATACCTGGTCCATGCGAAGGTTTGACAGGAATTTATCGCTCTTTATGTTGCGGTTGAACTTTTTCGCATTTGAGCACAGATAGAAACAGCTGGCATGGAGGGCACGGATCTTCTGTCCCACATCCTCCTTCTTAGCCACCTTTTTCTTCGGAACCGCAACCGGAACGTTTTTGAGTGCATTCTTCACCTGACTGTTCTGGGCGTTTTGCTGGGCAGGCAGCGGTATCCCGTCACCGATCTTGTCCTTGATCTCTTCTGTTTTTTCCGTATTGATGATCAGGTTTTTTTCTTCCTGTTTTTTCTTCTGTTCCTGATCCGGGTTTTGTCCTTTACCCATTTGAAACCTCCTTCATCAATGCATCGAAAATAATCCGTAATGCAGGTGCACAGTGTCATCCTCTCCTGTTTCCATGATCTTTTCAATAAACCGGACCGCACCGGCTTTCGCAGACACAAACTGGATCACGCGGTTCTCAAGCCCCAGACTTTTTGCCCGGGAAAGAGCAGACCGGAGAAGCAGCGCTGTCCTTGTTTCCCCAAGCGTACTGTACAGGTAGTCGATCTGAAGAATATCCTCATTGATGCTCCGAAGCAGGATACACCCTTTCGGCTCCCCATCCGGATCCATCAGGCAGAAGCTGTATTTCCGTTCGCAGATCGAAAGAAATGCCTCACCCTCGGGAGTTTCTCTCATGAGCTTCCGAAGCTTTACATAATCGCTCTGCTTCATCTCATCCAGTGTCGGTGCATGACTGAAACTGCTGCTTTCCCCTCCCGATACCTTTCCGTGACTATTCATCCGGAAGAGAAGTTCTTTTACGGGGACGATGCTGACCGGATCTCCCTTTGTGATATAAAATCCCATATCCGTAAGAAAGCCGTCTATTCCCTCCATATCCGAAAGCCAGGATGCCTGCATGACATGATACTGCTTCCTCAAATTGACCGTGGCAGTCCAGAGGAGTCTTGTGGCCGCGCCCTGTCTCCGGTAATCCGGATGGACAAAGATCCATTTCAGGATCGCTGTTTTCTCCTGCCCGGAGATGATCGCAGCCGCCACAGGGCTCCCGTCGTCTCCGATAACGCCAAGGATCTGATCACCGCTGTCTGCCCGTTCCTCCGGCAAAAGAGGTTCAAACCATTCATAGTTTTCCTTCTCCACTCTTGTGATGGTCATGGCTTCCTCCTATCACTTTTTCTTCATGTTTTTTTCCATCTCATTAAGCTCCTTGTCCCTTTGGACCAGGCCGCTCAGGAACTCAAGGGGTTCCTCATCCTCATCATTGCCTTCTTCGATGATATTTTCATTCTTCTGCTGGGTCTTAACTTCTTCCTGAGTGTTCTCAGGTGCTTTTCAAAGCCTTCGATATGCTCCGGTGCCATGCCGCCGATCATGGTGCCGCCTGCGAACATCAGAGGCGTGTTTTTCAGGAAATCCTCCCTGGAGATCTTCTCGGTTTCTTTATCTGCCTTCTGCATTTCACGACCATAAACAAGAGCAAGGGCACGCTCGGGCTGACCGTCGATAAGGTCTTCAAAGCCCGGGATGTCATCCACCTTATATGCGGCAAATCTGTCCCCTTCTTTTTTTGCATAGTATTTCTGAGATTCTTTCACAAAAAACCCCAGAATATTTTTTATCACGTTCCGGGGTATGTATGTGTGTCACTTGGGTTTCGGTTGGGTGTCGGTGCCTCAGTTTATCACATACAGAAACTCCTGAAAATGTTCCATCTCAACCAGGCCTTTGAAGAGCCGCTCCGCCTCGTTTACATCGGCATGCTCATCGAGAAGAAGGCAGATCCGGGTGTACTCCGGAAGGGAGTCCTTCAATCCTGTTAAGAAAGAACTGAGAAGGGTCTGCAGGATCTTTTTTCGCTTCGTGGGATTTTCCGCAAAAATCTCCACCGCCGTAGTGTTGATGCTGGGGCCGATAAGATCATAGGACATACCGAGAACCCCGCCGTTATTATTGTCGTCTGCGTAAATATAGCTGAATGGATCCGTAAAGAAATGATTGCGGATCACAACGTTGCTGCAGCACTTCTGAAACAGGGGCATCCATTTTTCCGGAATCCCATCTGCCATGGACTGAGCCTGCGGAACCTTCTCATCGCCTGAAAAATCTTTCAGAAAATCGGATTCCAGAAAGTCGCAAAGAGAGCCGTTTAAGGTATCTCCGATATAGACCTTGGGATCAAATCCGGCGTTCACCAGAATGGGAAACCGGGCAGCCAACTCCTCGTATGCCCCACTGCTTCGGTAATAAATACTTACAATCCCTGCCTTTTTGAGGCTCTTAAAGCAGGTCTCAAAAAAGCGGTTCATCATGGCCGCCTGATCATCCTCGATGGGCAGCTCCAGATACACGAGAGCCGCTTCCGCCGGGGAAGCTGCAGAAGGGAGAAACACCGCGGATGCAATCCGCTCTTCTCCATCTGTCATGGCATAAGCGCCGATCATCTGTGTAATATCCAGCGAGGGGACGAGGATACCAGCCTCATCCCTTGATAATTCCTTAAAATCCATTCTCATCATCCCACTCCGCAAACGCCCAGTAATGCTTGCCTTCCAGCGGACACTCCTTTACAATCACCGTGTTCAGATAAAGACGAAAAGCTTCTTTATCCAGGGTTCCGTCCTCCCGAATGGAGTCCCAATAGAGCTGCCTGATATCCTCGTCCTCGCCATGAGGCTCTCCGACGGGAGGCTCTACCGGGAATTCCCTGATCCCGAAGCGTGACATGGTCTCCGCATAGGACCAGGATTCCGCTTTTTTCGTCTCGGTGTTGTAGAGGAAAAACCGGTTCGGGTAATGTTCTCCGTACAGGTAGATCATGAAGAAAACATACAGTGTCCCGTCAATCTCTCTCAGCAGTGGAAAAGAGTACTGGATATCAGGCCTCGGGTTGCCCAGCTGGTACTCCGGCAATTGGTAAAAGGCGTCATAGATTTCTTCAAAATCAATCATGCCATCTCTCCTTTATAAGTAATAATTTCACTATAGTATCATTCGCGGCAAAGTGCAAATCGCCCCGGAAAGGCCACAGATCACCATTGCTGCCCCTGGAAGTTATTCTGCTGCCACTGCTGCTGTTGCTGTTGTTGCTGCTGACGGGCTTTTTCCTCATTTCTCTGACCAAGCATGGTCTTGATCACGACGGTATTGCAGCCCTTTACTTTGCCGTTTTGAGACCCCCGGATGGCATATTTCATCTGCTCATAGGGAACAAAATCATAGTTTCCGGAAACGTCTCCTTCCGCGTCCTTCTCCACGTTCCCGTCCGGGCCGATATGTCCCACACCTCCGGTGTCCTTCACCAGAAAGCCCGCAATAGCGTTTCCCTCCATGACCACGCCGCAGACATTGATGGAATGGTTGGTAAATTTATCTCCCGCCTCCAGCTGCGTATTGGGATCATTCAGATCCTGCCACAGCTTCTCGCCGTCCACGTCGGTCATGATGGTATTGCCCTTCATCAGCTCCTCTTTCCATACATTGAAGATGGTCTCGGCGGAAACATTATCATCCTTGATATTTTCCTTCTCTTCACTTTCGAGGCCGTATGCCTCCATCATGATGGGCAGGTAATTGATAGCCGATCCGCCGCATCTCTGGAAATTGATGACCTTGGACATGACCACCTCACCGTCTTTTTTGATGGTCTCGCCCATGCTGTCACGCTCCGGATGGTAGACTTCATTGGCATACTGCATCTCCATACACTGATCTACAGCGATATTGGCCGTGGTGATCATATTTCCGTCATAAGCGATGTTGATGGCCTCCGCGGTACTGGAGAGGCTGCAGGTGCCGCCGTATTCCTTGTTATTGTTGGCTGCCTGCCACTTGATGGTACGGCTGTGATTGTTGGGATTGGGATATACCAACACGGTCTTTTTCCAGCCGTTTTTATCCGTGAGCTCCACCCAGGCATAATCTTCTTTTCTCTCTCCGGTATTATCCGGAAGCGTTTTGATGTGGTAATTCGCAAGCTGAATGGGGGCATTGGTCTGAGCATCATAAAGGTTCTTCAGGGGAAGCTGACCGTTATTCTGTGCCTTCTTCTCCGAGATCCGGAATCTGTTCAGCAGACCAAGACCCATAGGGGGATTCTTCTTCCTCAAAGCCTGGTATTCTGCCTTTGTCATCAGTTCCGGCGTTAACGGCCGATTGTATTTCTGTTTGTATTCCTTCAGCCTCTTGATATACTCGAATCTACCCTGCTGGGTCTTCATATCCAGGCCGTCTGTCATGCTGAGGCTGTCCTGATACTGCTGGGCAAACATGGGGTTCCTCGTGATGGAAGCACGATTGAACTGCATGCGCTTTTCCGCATTGTTGACTTCCTTGATCTCCTGATCCATGGCCTGTTTCCGGCGCAGCTGATTCCGTTCGGCATTCCGGTTTTCCTTGACGCGGAATTTGATATCATTGACTTCTTCCAGATATGCGTTCAAGGTATCCTGTGCTTCCTGCTGTGCGTTCACGAATACCTGATCCGTCTCGACGGCCTTCATGATCTGGCCCAGGCTCCCGATGCAGCGGACAGCATTGTCGATCTCTGTCTTTACTTCCTCCCATCTCTGGGCATCGTAATGATCCTTCAAAAGCTGAGCTTTCTCCTGTTCCAGTCGGTAAACCGCGTAACGCCGCACTTCCTGCACCTTTCGGATCGCCACAAACCTTCGGATATCCTGATCGGACCACATCCCGTGAAGGGCTTCCTTCTGGAGAGTCTTATCCTGGCTGCAAAGATAGCTCCAATAATTCGCCAGTTTGGTCTCCTGAGCAGTAACATCCTCTACCTCATTGGTGGTAAAGCAGGGACGGTGGTTCTGCGTCCGCTCCGCGTTTTTGCAGAATTGGTCAAAGTCTTCGGGGCGGTAATTGATCACCGGACCGTTTTTGACCTTTTCCTTCGCAAGATCCGCCTGTCTGGTGGCAAGAGGTACATCCACGGACTCCTTGCTGAAGGGCATCTGCTGTTGGCGGACATCTGTCCACTGGGTGATCCTCCACTGGTTAACCATACGGTTGTTATACTCCGTGATGACCCCGTTCATAACGTCCGAAAGATGATTGATATTAAGTTCCAGAGTTTTTTTGGTAAGAGCATCCAGCTCCGCGGTTTCCATCTCCTTCCTGAGGCAGCTCAGGGCGTTATTCATGATCTTGATCTGCTCAGACGTCTGACTGGCGATAAGGTTGAAGGTTTCCACGGTCAGAAGCGGACGCTGAAGAGTCATCGGATCCACCTGACCATTCGGCTCCAGAAAATGACCGGTTGGGCCGGTGACGGAGATGCTTTTCAACTGATTCTGTATATTCTGCGCTACATAGTAAGTATAACTGGCTAGCTCCTCGATCCTGGCCCCACGGACAAATTTCTTTTTATCTTCATCCGACCAGCGGTCCTGGGTGGAAATATTCCGGAGAGTCTGGGATCCCTGAACATAACGGTTCCAGTCCTGCATAAGGATATTGTCCTGCTCACCCTTTTTCCGATCCTTTAAGGTCTTGGACTTTTTCCCCTGCTGCTCCGCCTGTTCATAATCCCGTAGCATCTGGGGCTTATTATCCACAGTTCTCAGGAGTCCCTGTTCATTGAAGATGGTATACATCTTGGAATAGGAATCCTGCGAGATCCGTTCCTTTCTCTGCTGCTCCCCGAAACCGGCGACGGCGCCGGCCTTGATCTGGTTCATGACCTTTTTGATCTGCCTTGCCTGATCGATGCTGCCGTATTTTCCCCAGACCCTGAAGCCAAGCTTCTTATGCTTTTTCTCGTAAGCGTTACACTCTTCGATGACCTTATCTGCCGCGGCCTCCAGGTTGATATCCTGTTCATTGCCGGAAAGAAGCTCCAGGAAATTGTGGAGGGTGTGACGCAGCTGGATATAGCTCTTGGAAGTGGACACACGCTTCCCCATGGTCTCGTCATAGTCCATCAGGGTGGAAAGTCCGTTGGCAATAAGCTTCTGATCGCCCTTCAGCTTTTTCTTGGTGTCTTCACTCATGGCAACCTGAGACTGGACATACTTCCACTGCTTTTTCTCCTGGTCGGAGATGGGCTGCGCATTCTGCCGGATGAATTTGTTCTGTGGCGTAAAGGTTCCGCCGCGGCGGACCTGGAAGGTATGGGTCTGGGCGGTGCTGTTGGCCTCCAGAACTCCCACCACTCTCCGCTGCCTTTGCGGCTGCTGTTGCTGCTGCCGAGGCTGGTTCTGCTGTTGCTGCTGGTGCTGCTGCCACTCATTCAGGGAATAGTATTGATAGACAGGCTCCAGCATGCCCTGCTGATTCATCTGGGAACCGGTATAGACCTGAACGCCGGTGACATTTCCCATGTTATCAACCACATAGGCAGCCCCCTGAGGAAGCTGTCCCAGAACCGGCTGCTGCTGGGGCGCCTGCTGTACCGGAGCCTGCTGCACCGGCTGCTGCATCTGCGGAACATTGACATTCTGACCCACGTACTGCTGGTTATTGACGTACTGGTTGTCGACGTATTGGTTGTTGTCGTACTGGTTATTGACGTACTGGTTGTCGACGTATTGGTTGTTGTCGTACTGATTATTGTCGTAGTCGTAATCCTCCACGGGAGCCGGCTGCGGCGGCGGTGGCGGTGGCGGATTCAGATTGATGTTCAGGGGATTCGGACCGGGCACATTGAAATACTGCCCGTTGTTATTCGTCGTATTGAATTGGCTTTGATTTTGATTGATCGGCGCTCGATAGAGATTATACGGGTCTCCCCCCCCCGGATACTGTGCCATAGCGTTCCCTCCTTAACAATGATCTTGCTGTATCGATACCCCATAATTGATTTAAATGATGTGTTTTCTATTATAGCATGAGAAAGATGATTGGGGTGTGTCACTTATGTGTCATTTAGGAGAATGCTGACAAAGGTCCCGCGCGAACTTCTGTGCAAATCGCACATGCGGCAAAGCCGCATGGCGCTAATGCGACGCCCCCTTTAGATTTTAAACCACCATCGGTAAGATTAATGCATATTCGTCTCCCTCCGGAAGTTTTCCAAACTCCGGCAGAAAGATATGCTCTCCGCCGCTGATGATATGTAAGATACAGAGCGATCGCTCCGGAAAGATAAAGTCATAAGTAATGCGAAGCTCTTCCTCGTCCGTAAATACCAGAAGGCCCTCACCCTCCGAAAGCTCCGAGGAAAGTCCGAGCTCAGCAATGATCTCCTGCAGCTTTTCAAGTCTCTCCTGACGGAACTGCACCGCGCCTGTCTCATCCTCTTCCATGCCGAACAAAAGGCACTCACAGGATACCGCTCTCCCGTATGGATGATGAACTTCTGAAACTCCCTGATGAGTCCCGTGGCGACGCCATTCCGCCGCGCCTCCGGGATGGAAAGGCCGCTTGAAAATTTAATCTTTTTTTCTTTTCTACAGGGAAATGATAGCACAGAAAACGCGCTGTGATGTGTCACTTGTGTGTCACCTTGAGGGAGGGGGTAGTGAGACAGGGGACAGTTCTGTGTCGCTTTAAAATGCGACGCAGAACTGTCCCCTGTCTCCTCATTAACAATCAGTAATCTTCTTCGTCATTATTTCCTTTATTGTTTCTGCCGGAAGAATCAACATATCCGTCAACCTTCTTAAGGATTGTAAAATGGAAAACAAGTATAACAATAATAATGATAACAACGGGAACTATCGTTATAAGAACACGTACTGTACTGTCCTCGATTGATGATAATACATTCATAACGCCCATTTTATTTAACAGAATAAATACCTCGTATGCCGCAAATGCCAAAAAAGCAATTCCCGAAACAATTGAATATTTAGCAAGAGATTCTTCCGTATATCTCCCAATATTTCTGTTATGACCACCATTCTTTTTGACAATCATAATAATTCCTTCGTACAGGAACAACACAACAATCACAATATCAATAATATAATCTGACATAATCAACCTCCTAAAATCTTAATGTTCTTATTTTTTTCTCACCTTTCTTAATAACAGACCGTCTAAGTACCACCATAAGCACAACCAGAATAATCGTAATAACAGCAGGAATAATAAGCATCAATAACGGTTTATCATCTGGAAAGACAGTCGTTGCATAAATCATTGCCCCCACCATTGCAAATGCTGCTGCTAGATACAAGAAAATTAATCCGCCGCTGTTTTTCTCTGTTGCGCTCTTCTCATTATCCCAATTGACCGTTGCCTTTTTATATCCCGTTAACATATCCGCATATATAAACACCTCCACAGTAACAAAAGTCATGACAACCGGAATGATTGCATAATAAACAGGTACATGAAATATGATATCTAAAACAACAGCTATGATCGCCACATAAACCGTTGTAGAAATCTGATGGATCCTCTCGGCAATGGAAAGTTTGGCTTTAATCTGTGATGCATAAGATACCGGTATTTGCTTCATCACAGGGAAAGAATTGCCTTCTCTGGACAATGAAGAATACGCAATTGTGGAATAAAGCATCGGTAGAATAAGGATGATAAAAAGCAGTGCCGCAGTAATATAGAGCGTGAATTTAATATGTAAAAATGTCTGCGATACTGTATTTGCTTCCTCAGCGAATATCACCGCAAAAGATGGCGCTGTCGTTCTGAATAATACGATCGCGAGTATGGGCCACAGGAATCCAACAACAAAATTATTAAGAGAATAAGTCGGATTTCTGCTGACCATTTTAAACTCTTTGCTTATCAACGCTTTCAGTGCATCTTTTTTCGTACTGGCTTTACGAATCGCCTCATCATCCAGTATCCTGCCACCAATGGTTGTATTTTGCATATTAAGTGCACCTTGCAAATATAATGACTTCGCAACGATGACAAATATGAATACCGTACCAGCCATAATTGCCAAATCAATCAGAAGGCTTACGATGTTGCTGCCAACAATAAAATCAACAAGAAAACCTGATACGGGCACAACATATTTCATTTTAGAACCGACTTCAGATACCTTCGTTATGAGAGATACTGTATCTACATTGTTATTGTCACCACTGGATAAATAAAAGTATATGCAAATCAACAAGAAGGCCGCTATAATCCCTATGTATCGAAGTACATCCATGTTTCTGAAAAGTTTAACAAAACTCATGATCAGAATAATGACCGTCGCTGTGATAAGCGTTACAAACAACGGATCCAATATCAACTCAAGGACAACAGCTATCCATTCCATTGCACCGGCATGTTTCACCAGAGAATAGCCCAGATTAATCGGTACAAAAAACACAAGACCTATTCCGTATGCCATTTTGAGAAATGACATGATTCTAAGAATTACAATTTCAAAAGAAGAAAGAGGCATGGTGATCAGAAGTTCAATATCTGATGACATATACATACTGTTAATCATCATAAAAAAACCCAGGCAAAGTGTTACGACACCTGCAACAAATCCACCTATAGAAAGCATGGAGGCAACCCCGCCGACACTTTCTATGTCATCCGCGAACTTATATCCTGCTACGCCAAGCAAAACGGCCAGTATGATTCCTATAATCATAAAAAGAATGGATTTTGAGCCACCCCTGCCATCTTCTACGGCATTGTTCCTGTTTAACATTTTATATAAGGTTAATAATCTTTTCATACTTTAATACCGTTCAATTTAAGGAATATTTCCTCAAGATCATCATTTTCGTACTTCTCTTTAAGAGCTTCTACGCTCCCGACAAATTGCATTTCACCCTTCTTGATAATAAGAACTTCGTCACATAATTTATCTGCAACCTCAAGTACATGAGTTGAAAAGATCACGGAATTACCTTTAGATACATGCTCCTTCATCATTTGCTTCAGCTCGTAAGCCGATTGTGGATCAAGTCCAAGCATAGGCTCATCAAGAATCCAAATAGAAGGTTCATGAATCAAAGCTCCGATTATCATTACCTTTTGTCTCATTCCATGCGAATAAGAAAGGATTGTATTATCAAGAGCATCAAATATACCAAGACGAGTTGATATATCCTTTATCTTCTCAGCCCTTCCCTCTGTCGGAACCTCATATATATCTGCCATAAGATTAATATATTCTATTCCCTTAAGACGAAGAAAATGATCCGGAGAATCAGATACATATCCAAATTGCTTTTTTGCCTCAAGATGATTCCTGGTTATATCGATACCATTAAGTAAAACTGTACCTTCTGTTGGCTTTAATGCCCCCGTTAACATCTTAAGTGTTGTCGTTTTGCCGGCACCATTGTGACCGATAAAGCCGGTAATATGACCGTCTTTTGCAGTCCATGTTGTATTGTTAACTACGATCTTTTCGCCAAAAGATTTGGTAAGATTAGTTACTTCAACCATAAGAACCTCCGTTAAAAAAACGTGTCATTCCAAAAAAAACGGGATGGCATTTGCCACAAGTATAATACATTGCGAGCATGATCATCCTGTTGTGGTTATCAAAGATCTCCGCGACAGGAGCCCCTTTCAACGATATGTTATAAAGTCTTTCCATAATATGGCATATCCGCCAATTCTTGTCAACACTGGCATCACAGCATGGCTTTGCAGCTGCAGGGTATGTTCTTTATAAATTGTGCCCTCCATCCCGGCCAGCATGATTCGTTTCTCTTCCGCCCAAAAGGCTTTGTGTTTTTATCTGTTGAGATGCAGTTTCTCGGAAAAGGGATAATTATTAATGTATCTCCGCCGTTCCGGTGTCGTAGATCAGTCCTGAGTCGCAAAGCGTCCCCCAGCTGAGGACAGTGCAAAGCTGGCCTGCTCCTCCTTCCAGATGAAGATCTCCGGCATCCCAGGGCGCAGTGGTTCCATAATAACCATATTTGCCGTCAACCGTGTGCCCTACAGACAGAGCGCCGTCATTGATATTATTCGGACCGGACACCTCGTCTCGGGACGGAAAAGCGGCCTGATCCTCTATAAAGCGCCCGGCAATATCCGAATCATACCCCATTTCGGCCAGCGCCTTAAGTCTGCTGTCATCATCCTCCCCATTCGCAACGATATCCAGAACCTTTTTGTACTGGTCTACATCCAGAACGCCTGTCCGAACGGTAGCAGACGATTTGGGAACACTGCGCTCCGAATCGTTTGGATAGCTTCCATCCGCATCTTTTCCATAACACATCGAATGGCCGCTGTCCCCGCCATCCCGGCTGACATCCAGCGTTCCGGAAAGATCTCCGATCGATGCGATGCTTTCCGGAAGGAAGCCGCCATAGGGAGGCCAGGCAAGATTAAAATGCAGATCTCCCTGATTGTTATAAAGGACGATGGTTTCTTTTGCATTCTGCGGCGTGATGAGATCATAATCCGTTACAGGCCAGCTTTCATCACTGCTTTCCACAAGCGCATAGATCTGCGGACCGGAAAGCTCCGCAAATGTCTTCTCCTGCTCCTCCGGAGTCATTTGCTTAAACTGCTCATATGTCACATCTTTTTTACCACATCCGGCAAAAGACGCAGCAGTCAGACAAAGCAAAGCAATCAGAACAACACTCCCAATCCTTATCCGATTTGCAGCTTTTCCTTTTCTCATCACGTACCTCCCTTGTTTCGTATTGCTTTCACGTGGACAGGATTCTTTTTTTATGCCTTCCTTTTCACTTCGGCAAGTCAAAGATTGCACCGCCCGCAACCATATCGGTCAATTCGTCCGGCAGCTCGATCCCCCACTCACCCGCAAGCTTCATTAAATCCTCCATGTTCTTGCACTCCTTCGCCTGCTCCTTCTGCTCGCCAGTGAGCTTGTCAAGAATAGCGTTCACCGCTTCTTTCATAGATTTCTTTGCTCCTTTTTACTCATAGCCGCATCCTTTCAGCCGTCTCCCAAATACCGGATACAGAGCATTGTGATATCATCCGACTGCTCCGCTCCCTGGACAAACTTCTCTATATCGGCAGTCACCAGCTCGCATACCGCTCCGGCGATGCCATTTTCGCCTGACGGCTCAGGATAGTGATCTCCGAAAGACAGCAGCGAAAGCAATCGTTTTTCCCCGTACATGTTCTCATCCGCATCTGTCGCCTCTGTCACACCGTCCGTATAGAGGAACAAAATATCGCCTTTTTGCAGTTCCAACGTATACTCTTTATAGATCATGCCCCCCATTGCGGCCAGCATAAGATTGGGCTGCAACTTTACATATTTCGCCTTTCCATCCCTGATCAGCACCGGCGGATTATGACCTGCATTTGCCGCATGAACAATGCCGGTCTCTAAGTCGAGGTATCCCATCCATGCCGTGATAAAAAGATCCGCTTCATTCCCTTCACACAGCTTTTCATTGGCGATGGAAAAAACATCCGCCGGCGGCATGCCGCTCTCCGCAAGACTTTTGATCACGGACTTCCCTCTCATCATAAACATGGCGCCGGGAATACTTTTCCCGGACACATCCGCCACCAGAAAGCCCAGTGTGTCTCTCCCGATCATATAGAAATCATAGAAATCTCCGCCCACTTCCTTTGCCGCTTCCATACTGGCAAACAGTTCAAACTCATGAAAATCCGGAAAAGGCGGAAAAGTATTCGGCAGAGCCGATGTCTGGATCTCCTTTGCGATTGTAAGATCTGCATCAATCCGTGCGGCAGCCTCTTCGATATAGTCCTTCAGTTTGTCCACCGTAGTATTGATGTCCGTAGAAAGTGCATCAAATTCATAAGAATCCCGCACTTCCACCCGTTCATCAAGATTTCCGTCCGTGATCTGTCCCAGAGCCCGGTTCACCTTCACCATATTGTTCACGATCAATCGATGGAGTAAAATGATCAGCGTTACGAAAAGAATGGTAAACACAAGAAACTCTACGAAGATTGTTGCACTCACGGTAATACCGACACTCTTAGCCGCTTCGCTCACAGGGTATACCCCGATCACATAACTTCCTTTGATCTGATTGATAATGACGAGACTTGGCACTCCAAAAACGTCGCATTTTTCACCTTCATAAGAATACGTCTTCTTCGGATCCAGGGTGATCCCCGCGTTTGTAAGACTTTCTCCGGCATACTCTTCATGATAGCTGTTTAAGATATTCTGATCCTCATCGCAGACAAGCAGATATCCGTTCTGTCCGACCCTTCTGTTTCTCACGGATATTTGTGCTTCGTCAGCGATCGTTTTGTAATACACATCCTGTGTGATACCGACCTCAAGGAAACCGCTTCCGTCTTCAAAGCCTCTTCCTGCATATTTCATCAGAGTCGCGCTGTCATAGGAAACCTCCCGCATATCCTGGATCAGGGTATCCGAAGTGCCGATCAGGGAAAGAAACTCCGAAGCCTGCTCCCCATTATGCATGTCGTATCCGATATATTCCGGGACAGAAGACGCGATAATGATTCCGTCCGCATTGACTATATTCACTTCCGTGCCTTCCGACGGATAATATTCCTGAAGCATCGCTGAAAGCTCGTCCGGATCGTCTATCGTTGAAACAGAATTTAGACCTCGCATAAACAACTGATCGAGGAAACTGTAAAAAGCCAGATCTGCCAACTCATCAATATCGGTGCTGACATCCTCCACATTCTGCTGCACCAGCTCATATGTCTGATTCTCCGCACGTTTTGAAAGCGTCAGAAAAATCAGAACAGCCGATGCTACGCATGCAGCCATGACGATCACGACCAGCCAGACTGTGATAATGAATGATATTTTTTTCTTCTTTGACTTCATGAAAACTTCCTATAAAGGCGGTAATTTGATTGTGTTTTATATCTGTTGCTGAGCGCAGACAAGTTACCTTCATGCCATTTTCACGTAAAAGATTCTTCGCATTGGTAAGGCTGAAAAGTTCGTCATCTACTACTGTTATCCAATAACCCATATTACACCTTATGCTCGATCCAAGAGCATAAGAATCGTTCTATACGCATACTCCTCTGAGGCCTCCTGCAGTTTATCGTATAATTCCCTGTGCTCTTTCGGAATCGTATACTCTTTCATTGTGTCAAATATACTGTCCAGCTTATCGCAGTCCATATCTGCGGCAGCCGCCCGGATCTCCGCGAATATCCGTTCCATTTCCTCTTCATTCGCAATCCTCCCGGCCACCTCCTGCTCCTGTCCCTCTCCGATTTCAAAGACATCCTCCAGTGTCTCCTTGAACTGCCCGATCTTTTTCAGAAACTCTTCGTGATGTGACTTAATATACTCCGTGTCATGATTCTTTCCGGCGATCTCAAGCGACAGGGCAGCCTCCCCGAGTTCAAAGGCCCCAATGGTCCGAAATCCCGTTTTCAGAGCATGTACCTTGATCGTATAATCGGTTATGTCGTCGGCGGAATAATACGCTGTAATCTCCCCGACCCGCTTGTCAAGGGAATCATAGAACATTTTCAGAATCTTAAGGTAGTTCTCAGGAGAACCGCCTGCCTGGATGCCCGCATCAACATCTACGATTTCAAGGCATGAAAGCCGCGATAATTCCTTCGGCAAAGCTGCTGATGCAGCCTCCTCCCCACTTTCTGCGATAGTGACCTTATCCGCCGGAAGATACTTTATTAAGATTTTCTCCAGCATTTCGGAATCTACGGGCTTCGTCAGATAACCATCAAAGCCCTGTGACAGGTATTTCTCTCGCGCCCCGGAGATGGCATCGGCCGTAAGACATACCACCGGAACATTTACGTTCGGACCATTTTTTTGCGACCTCAGTTCCTTTAATGTCTCGATACCATTCTTTCCCGGCATCATGTAATCCATGAAAATGATATCGTATCGGTTTTTCCCCGCAAGCTTCAGAGCTTCATCACCGCTTATGGCCGTGTCAACCTGAATGAGGGTCTCTTTTAGAAGTCCCGAAACCACCTCCAGATTCATTGCATAATCATCCACCACCAGTATTCTGGCATCGGGGGAAACGAGTTTTCCCTGATGCCTGCTTTGATCCTTTTGCTGTTCCGAGGAAAGCTTCTGATAGTCCCCCAGCTCGTCCCAGGAGATGACGCTTTGCTCTAACAGAAAACAAAATGTGGAGCCCTTGCCATATTCGCTTTCCACCATAAGATCCGAGCCCATCATATTAAGCAGCTTCTTTGTGATGGGAAGGCCAAGACCCGTTCCTTCAATGTTTCTGTTCCGCTCCTCCTCGATACGCTCAAACTTAAAAAAGAGTCTGTTTATATCTTCTTCCCGAATCCCGATCCCTGTATCTGTTACTGCGACCTTAAGCACCACCCTGTCAGACTCCCGGAATCTTTCCTCACAGGATACCTGAAATGTTACGCTTCCCTCCTTCGTATATTTCACGGCATTGGTAAGCAGATTCAGGATAATCTGCTTTATCCTTACTTCATCTCCCGAAAGCCTACATGGCAGAGTCGGGTCTATATCCGTCACTAACTGAAGCCCTTTCATCTCAGCTCTTACAGATATGATGTTTACCAGATCGCTGATGAGTTCGGAAAGATCATAGTCTGCCAATATCAATTCCATCTTTCCGGATTCTATCCTCGAAATATCGAGTATGTCATTTACGATACCCAGAAGCGAACTGCCCGCCCTTTCAATGTTCCCGGAGTGTGATAATATCCTCGGGTCATCCGCTTCGCGAAGGATCATCTCGTTCATTCCCAGAATCGCATTAATCGGTGTCCTGATCTCATGGGACATATTCGACAAAAATGCTGATTTCGCCTCATTTGCGGCGATGGCACGCTCCGACATATCCGCATTCTTTTTGATATCCGTAAGATCGAACAGATAAAGGAGAATGGCAAGACCGGCTACTGTGATGTTGACGCTTTCCAGTCCAAGGAAAAAAAACTGCATGACAGCTGCCGGAAGCGGAAGAATGGCAAAAAGAAGTAACGGCAATCTCTTATTCCGTGACAAACGCCCGTAATACTGCAGGATGACAGAAATAAACAAAAGCGCCACGATCAAAGGTATGGCGAAGTTCAGACCGATGGCAGGCCCCCGGTTATAGGAGTTGGTTTCGTCAATATAATAATATATTCCGGTAAAAGGCGAAAGGCAGGTGAGGGCAGCATCTACAGCCAGCAGCATATTTATGAGCTTAAACCGCTTAAGATCAGCAGATTTGCCCTCTGCCTCCCGGATCACCTCTTTCATGTACAGATTGACAGCAAAAAGAACAATATCTACACAGATATAATCAAGAAAATTACTTAAAACAGCCATTCCTCTGGAGAAGGGTCCCGGCAGGCCGTCATATATCCACACAAGCCTTGTTGATATAAGAAGCACTGCGGCTCCGGTCTCAAGAAAGAACAACGCCCTTTTCTTCTTTGAATCAAGCCCGGTCATCAAAGCAAGAAATGCCAGGATTGCACACATGCTGCCCAAGGAGAGTATGATATCAAGCTGAGCTGTCTTCATCGTATCCGACATAAAAATGAAACTCCTTACCTCTGTCTCTCTGACATTGTCACGGTTCCCGACAAACCCTTACGAAGTCTACAATATCAACATATTATCATGGTAATATGACATATCAGCTGTGTCAATTGAATCTGAAATATGACCTTAAATTCGTCTAATGTGACTTGTTTTATGCCTGTTTCATGTCTCTCTTTCAGGCGGGAAGGTACTCCCGATTCCCGAAAAGAAATACACCGCCTTTAAAAAGACGGTGCATGACAGGTTCATAAATATTCTTCCTTTTACACCATACACATTCTGCTGGCGCAGCAGCTGCTTTTGTTTTCGTCTTTGTGTGATTATTAAGTAGTGCTTTCTCTTTTTCTTACTTTAGCTTTTTCTGAAGCATAATAAGCCATAACAAATGCATCCTTATCATTTTTAAAATGGATACAGGTACGCTTTCCCTTCAGTCTTGCCTGCGGGCATCCGCCTCTGCAGACAGGGAGCCAGATACAATCCCGGCATTCCTCATCCGGCACGGGACCCGCAGTGTTCAGATACATAGTAAGATTATCCGCATTTTCGGCACTTACTATCGGTCTTTTGACATCCCATGTCCGAACATTTCCGAAGCTTAGATTCGGCTTATCCATATCCTCCCAGCATTTATACAGGCGGCCAGCCTCGTCTATCCCGATGTAGGGAAGGATCTGTGATCCGCAATATACTCCGTCTCTTCCGAAATAATCCGCAAGGTTCCGGGATAACTCCAAACTGCAGAGCCTCTTTTCCTCTTCCACCACCCGCGTCATCTGCCCCCGATTAACTGCCACAGTGCTTTCATGAACGATACCCGGATAATACGAGATCCGGTTTCCGGATTTTTCTGCCAGCTCCTCAACAAAACGCTTAAGAGGTTCTATCTGATCATAATTTGCACTATGGACATTATGCCGTATGCGAACTTCAAAGGGGAGCTTCCTGTCTCTCAGATTGGACACGATGCGTTCAAAGGTTCCCCCGCCTCCTGCAAGATGTCTCGTAACGTCATGATCATTGCCTATCCCATCAAGTGTTGTCTGAAGCTGACTGATACGGCATCTCTCCATAAGTGCCACGTTTTCTTCCGTAAGCAGATAGCCATTGGAAATCATCCGTGAAAAATAAGAAGAATGATTCCTTTCAGCAAGATCAACAAGCCTCGTCGAAAGCGACTCAACCACATCCGAAGCCAGCAACGGTTCCCCGCCGTACCATGTGACAAGAAACCTTTCCGGGTTGAAATGCCTGATCAGTTTTTCCGCAAAGGATATGACTTCATCCTGTACTGAGGGTTCCATTTTGCCCGGTCTGTTATCTTCATAGCAGTACGGGCAGTCAAAATTGCAGGCCATGGTTGGCGCGATCGTAAGCGAAACGTACCCCGAGTTTGAACATGTGCATTTTCCCATGCTCGCGAGCGCCTCCAGCTCATCAAAATCAACAACCATGCCAAGGCGTTTGAAATACGCAAGGACAGGATGGTCGTCATCAAGCTCCTCCGCAACGCTTAAAAGATAAGCTACAGGCTCCGATAATTCAGCCATTGTCCCCGAAAAAAGATTGACGGCCACGAACCGGTTCTCTTGCGGCAGCTGCGATATCAGATTATAGCGTGATAAATGCCAGCATGTCTTCATGCCATCCAACCGCACCCCCACATATCAAATCCTCCGGATACGATCTCTACGATCTCGTCACTCAATTCTCCGCCGTACTCCTTCAGAAGTGCATCTGCCTCTTCCCTGCTTTTGCATGCTTTCAGTTTGTTTTTCAGTTCCTCATCAAGATTTTCAAAAGCTTTCTTCTCATCCATAGTTGTTACCTTTCCTTTCCGTCCGCAAGCTCCATCAGCTCGTCCATTGTCTTGCACTGCTTTGCCTTCTCCTTCAGCTCGTCACTCAGGTTGTCATAGATGCCCTTCAATGCTTCCTTCGTTTTTTCATCCATAATCGTCACCTTCCTTTCCGCCGTCTCCGGCATTATATGATTTATAAAATGCTGTTTTTCCCATCCTCGTCACTCCAATGATCCTTTTTACTCATTGAAACTACACATCTGTTAAGATGCACTTCCCCCAAAAAAGCATCATGTTTCCAAAAAAGTTTTTTGTATCAGAGTGCCTCTATATCCAGGGCATCCGCCATTCCGGTAAAGGTAAAGACCTCCATCACAGGTTCTGTAACATTGATAATCTTCATGCTTCCCTGCTTTTTCATGACCTTTGCAGCGGAAAGGAGGACGCGGAGACCGGCCGATGCCATGTAATCCAGCTTCTCAAAATCGAATACCAGTTCCGTAACGCCGCTGATATTGTTCTTTACCGCCTTTTCCATCTCCGGTGCGGAAGTAGCCCCAAGCTTCCCTTCCAGTGCAACCGTGAGTTTTTCTCCTTCTTTGTTTGTTGTGACTGTCATAGTAATTTCCTCCTCTATATGTCAGTTCTCTGTCTTTCCACCAGCTCTGCAAAAAAACCGTTCTTTGCGATCAGCTCGTCATAAGTTCCGTCCTCAATGATATGCCCTTTATCAAGAACAATGATCCGATCACATTGTTTGATCGTTGACAGACGATGCGCGATCACGATACGGGTACATTTCAGCTTCTCCAAAGATTCCGAAACAGTCTTCTGCGTAATGTTATCAAGTGCGCTTGTTGCCTCGTCAAACATCAATATCCGCGGCTTCGGCGCTATGGCTCTTGCAATGAGAAGCCGCTGCCTCTGCCCTCCGGAAATCCCTCCCTGTCCTTCCGAGATCAGGGTAAACATCCCCATGGGCATGGCGCGGATATCATCCGCAAACCCGGCCATTTCCGCAGCCTCCCACGCCTCATCCAGCGTGAGTCTCGGATTATTGATCACGATATTGGAGTAGATATCCCCCGTAAAAAGCTTCCCGTTCTGCATCACCGAACCGATCTTCCTGCGAAGGGACTTCAGATCCATACGCTCCATGTCCTTTCCATCGTAGAAGACAGCTCCCCTTTGCGGCTTTTCAAAGCCAAGGAGAATCCGCATCAGCGTCGATTTTCCACAGCCTGTCTTTCCGACAATGGCCACGTACTGGCCGGAGCTGATCTTCAAGGAAATCCCGTCGAGGACGTTCGGCATATTCGGATTGTAGGTAAACGTCACGTTGTTGAGCTCTATGCCGCCCATCAGCCGCTCCACTACCTGCTTCTCCTCCGCGATCTCAGGCTCCGTCTCCAGAATCGGCTTTGCCATTTCAAGAATCGGTTCGATCTGTGCTGCCGTGATCGCCACGCCTGCAAGCAGGGTAAAGGCGCCGCTCACCATCCCATAAGCCGCGTTAAACGCATAGTATTCGGAAACGGAAACGCCGCTCCTTATCGCTGCATAATAAATCGCGATCGTCCCGAGCAGCGTGATCACAACTGTAATCGCCGGATTCACCTTGAGCAGGAGCGGCGGATCATAGAGGAGCTGCGCACTCTTACTGTATGTCCTGCCCCAGCGGGCAAAAGCTCTCTTTTCCGCACCGGAGAGCTTAATCTTCTGGATCCCGGAGATCATCGCATAGGACATGCCGCTTTCCCTGGTGGCATATTCCATCTGCTGTCTGGTAATCCGCACCTGCCAAAGTGCAGAAAGGATTGAAACCAGTGTGGTCAAGATGATGACGATCACTGCCGGTACCACAAGCGCCGGTGCATACAGAAAAATCTGCGAAAGATAGGCGAGGGAAAACAGCGCAGTCAGACCTGTGGTAAAAATGACCTTAAGAAGCTCCTTCACGAGGGTATTCACCATTCCTGCGCGACTGGCAAGTTCGCCGGCGCCATAATCTTTGAAAAAGTCCGCCGGTAGCGAAAGGATCCGCATCATGACCGCCGCCTCCGTTGACACGCCGGCATGCAGGGTCAGTCTGGACACCAGCATATCATTAATACTTTTCAACAGCAGCGCACTGAGCGATGATGTAATGAGAAAAACCGCGACGGCAATCAGCGCACGATAGCTTCCTGATGGAACGACACTTGAAAACAGCAGTTCATTCATTTTCGGCGCAATAAAACCGATCAGTGTCACAAGAAGGGTCGCCAGCAGAATCAGAAAGACATCTTCCGCCGTGATGTTCCCCAGGATATGCCGCAGCAATCCCTTCATGCCAACCTTTCCTTCCGGGAAAGGCTTATAGAACGCCACCGCCTCCTTATCAAGAAGCCCTTCGTTTTTATGATTGATCCTGATGTGGTTTCCGGACTTTCCATCCATCAGAACGTATCCGGACATTCCTTTGGGAATCAGCGCGACAACGCTACCGTCTTCCTTCAAAGTCCCCAGCATCGGACCTGCCGCATCCCTGCGCCACCCTTTTTCCAGAGAAACGTTGCGCCGCATGATCCCGTGAGGCCGGAGAAGATACTCCAGCGTCTCATTCATATCGGTGATGGAATCCGGCACTTCCCGAGGCTTGATGTGATAGCATTTTAAGATCTCGCTGATCGCATCCGTCGCCGCCTGCCGCTGGTCATTCATGGCGGCGGAAAGACGGCTCCCCATGATGATGCCTGCGGCTCTTACAAAGGAATCCTCGAAAGCCTCGTTATCAGCCCGCATTCTGTCTTTTATCTGTTCGTCAAACCACCCCATCGTCGTCTCGGGCTACGCTTCTGCTCAAACCTCGCAAGCTCGGTTCTCGCTAACACTTCGCCACTCCTCCTCTTCGGCGAAAGCAGGCTTTCGCCGATTATATCATTACTCAGAAGTCACTAACTCTGTATATGCTCCGCCGAGCGCCATCAGTTCCTCATGCGTTCCGCGCTCCACGACCTTGCCATGATCGAAGACGATGATCTCGTCACAGTCGCGGATCGTGGAAAGGCGATGCGCGATGACGATGCAGGTGATCTCCCGCTCTTTCACGGCATTTACCACATCAAACTCTGTCTTCGCATCCAGCGCGCTCGTCGCTTCATCCATGATGATGATCGTCGGATCCTGGGCGAGCACCCTCGCGATCTCAAGGCGCTGTCTCTGTCCGCCGGAGAAATCCCGTCCGCCCTCGGTCAGCTTATAGCGGTATCCGCCCTCACGCTGCATGATATCGTCATGGATCTGAGCATCACGGGCAGCCATCATCATTTCATAATCCTCAATGGTGTTGTCCCACATCTTAATGTTATTCTCGATCGTATCCTCAAAGAGTGTAATGTCCTGATCTACGACAGCAACGGAGCCCGTAAAGACGCTCCGATTGATCTCATCAATATGTTTTCCGTCAAAAAGGATCTCTCCTTCCCACGGCTGATAAAGCCCTGAAATGAGCTTTGCAAGGGTAGACTTTCCACAGCCGGATGCCCCCACAAAGGCCACACGGCTCCCGGGTTTTAACGTCATGCTGAAATTCTCAATGAGGGGCGGCGCCAACCTCGAATATCCGAAGGTGATGTTTTTCAACTCCACCGTACCGGAAAGCTTGTCGTAATCCGCATCCTCGTCGATTTCTTCATCGTTGAAATCCACATCCACCGGATATTTCAGCACATCATCCACGCGTTCCATCTGGGTACGCAGCTCCTGCACCAGCTGTCCGCCGTCAATCAGCTTCTGCGCCGGCATCATGAAATTCGCAAGAAATCCCTGAAACGCCATCACGGAACCGATGCTAAAACGACCGGTCATGCAAAGATAAACGCCGAGGATCAGTACCACATTATTTGATAAAGAAACCAGGATCGGCGGAATCAGCCCGAGGTAGTTATCAATCCGCTCAAACCGGACATTTTGGGTGTTCACGCTGGCCTGATAGCCGGACCATTTCTCAAAGAACCCGTTTTCCGCACCGCTGGCCTTGATGGTTTCGATCATCTCAATACCGGACACCGTAGAACTTGCGAGCTTTCCGGCATCCCTCATCATAACGCGGGTGATATTGATCCTTTTAATTGGATATGATACGGGAAACCCAGATCTGTCCAAGCACGGACACCACGCCGATCAGCGTAAGGAGCGGTGAATACCGGATCATAACCACAAGATAAAAGACCAGCATCACCGTCTCCAGCACAAGGGGCGATAAAGTATTCACCAGTGTTCCCGCGATCGTGGCGTTTGAAGCCTGCCGCTGCTGAATATCTCCGGCCATGCGCTGAGAAAAAAATCTCATCGGAAGCCGAAGGACCTTCCACATAAATGTCATGTTTCCGACGATGGCCATTTTTCCGTTGATCTTAAAGGAATAGATTGCCTTGACCCAGGCTGCGGCAATCTGCAGGATCGAAAAGATGGATATCCCGATCAGAAACGGGATCAGCCAGTCCGGATCATTGCCGGTAAGAAGCTGATCCAAAAACACCCGTGAAAAGCCGGACAAAATAATGCCTGTCATGGATATGATGAACGTCGTAACTGACACAAAAAGCACGGCCGCGGATGCGCCCTTTAATCTCCCTCTGGCAAACTCCAGCATGCTCTTCGGTTTGCCGGAAGGCTCGAAAGCTTCGCCCGGTTCAAACATCAGACAGATCCCGGTATAGCCCTCATCAAACTGTTCGTAAGTCATGATGACCGTCCCGCGGGCAGGGTCATTCACATATACCTTGTTTCCCTTAAATCCGTCCAGCACAATAAAATGGTTAAATTCCCAATGAACGATCATCGGGAATTTTCCCACTTCCTTCAGCCTTTCAGGATCATAACGGTATGCCTTGGCGGTAAGTCCATAACTTCTTGCCGCCACCAGAATGTTTTTCGCATTCGATCCGTCACGGGATACGCCGCAGTCCTCACGGATCTGCTCCAGCGGGATCCATTTGCCATAATACGCAAGGATCATGGTAAGGGATGCGGCGCCGCACTCCAGCGCTTCCATCTGCATCACCACTGGTACCTTGACCACGCCCTTCGTGACGGGATGCTTTACTGCTTTTTCTGCCACCGTGATACCCTAATTCATGATAAACGTGATCGGGGCGACTGTTTTTTCCGTTCCGTCACTGCTGTGCATCGTAACCTCTCCAAAAACTCCCCAGATAAAAGCTCCGACCAGCAGCAGGATCATGGCTGCCAGCGCGATCCACACGCTCGGCGTCGTTACCCTGATGTAGTCATCCAGCTTCTCCGGGGATGAAACCCTGTCGATGCTTTTTTTTCTGAAAAGACCGTTGTTCATAGTGTTTCTTCCTTTTTATAAAATATTCTTTTTCAGCTGCTCAAGTGCCCTCTTGTGCAGCACCTTCATATTCGGATACGACATATTCATGGCAGCTGCGATCTCTTTCAGCGTCTTTTTGTCATAGTAATGCAGGAGAATGATGTCCCGGAGCCTCTTATCAAGCAGTTCCAGCGCATCCGCCAGAGCGTCCAGTTCTTCCCGGTTTATGACCTGCCCCTCCAGATCCGTTTCATCCGGCAGCTCCTCCGAAATCTCAGAAAAGGGTCTTTCCTTCCGATAATGCAGTGCCACGGTATGTTTTGTGATCATGTAGATCCAGCTTGATACGGCTTTCGGCTCACCGCTGAAGGAATCCCGCCCGCGCATCACCTGCAGAAAAACCTCGCTGCACAGATCATCAATGTCCTCCGGATTTCCGACACGGCTCCTGATATAGGAACGCACTTTCCCCTCGTATTCCCTGTAGACCGCCTCCCAGTCGATTTCTGCCGGTTTCATAAACGCTTCTCCGCGTCCGCTTTTGGATCGCTCACGCTGCTTCCCGCAGCATTTAACAGATCGACGTCATCATCGGACAGTTCTCCCTCTCCGGAGAAATCGTATTGCCTAAGCGCATCCGACAGCATTGCGGACAGACGGCTGTTGTTTTCAAAACATTGATAATCAAATAAAGTTCGCAATCTTTGTTCTGTCATTTGTTTTCCCTCGCAAATCATCGGCAGCCTTACGTTACCTGTTTTATATCTGTTAAGATGCAGCTCTCCGCAAAAAGGATAATGTTAAACCTTATCCGATCAGGAATAGGAATTCCTGGAAATGTTCCACCTCAACGAGGCCGTGAAACAGCCGCTCCAGTTCGTTTGCATCAGCATGCTCGTCAAAGACAAGGGCGATCTGCGTATTATCCGTAAGAGCTCCTTTGCACCCTTCCAGAAGCGATCCCACCAGGGTTTGAAGCACTTTCTTTCGCTCTGCCTGGTTCTTCGCGAAGATCTGCACACCGGTAGTGAACACAGCCTCCTCACTCCCACTCCGCAAATGCCCAGTAATATTTGCCCTCCAAAGGAAACTCCTTGATATTCATCCGCTGCAGACCTTCCTTAAAGGAAAGAGACTCCGCCTCCTTTGTCTTTGTATTGTAACGATAAAAGCGGTTTGGATAATGTTCTCCGTAGAGGTATATCATGCTGACCACATATAACGTGCCGTCGATCTCCCGCAGCAGCGGAAAGGAACTCTCCATATCCAGCGGCGGATCTATCGCGCGCTCCGGCAGCTGATCAAATGCCAGGTTGACATCATCAAAATCGATCATATTTTATCTCCTTTTCTCTATACTGTAAACCTTATGGCTCTGATCCCCCTTAATGGCAAGAGCCAATGTATACGCATCAACAAAGTCGTAGTTGCCGCAGATATCCCCATCCGCATCTTCCACGAGGGATCCATCCGGAAGCTTCCGTCCGATGCCTCCGGTATCCTTGACCAGAAATCCCTGGATCACATTCCCGCTTTGATCATAAACCGCGCCACAGATACTGATGATATGATTACAGTTAAGCTTTCCGGGTTTGTTCTGAAAGGCCTGCTGACCCTTCCACAAGGCTTCCCCATATACATTGGTTATGATCGTATTGCCCTTTTTTACCCGTTCCTTGACCGCATCCGCCTGTCTTGCGGCTAACGGAACCTCTACCTCCTCATCAAACAGGGTAAGCTTGCTGGAAAGATCCGTCCAATGATCCGTTTCGGCCATTCTCTTAAGATTCCTGGACTTATTTGCATACCGGTTCCATTCCGCTGTCAGATATTCATCCCTGTCCCTGGTCTTCATATCCTTCAGGGTCTTATACTTTTTCTTCTCCTGGGTGGTCTGTACATAGTCGTCCACCATCTTGGGCTTATTGTCCTTGAAGCCTTGTTCGTCAAGACATGGCCTTCTCATCGCCTTTCAGCTTTTTCTTCGTCTCCTCTACTGCTTTATAAGACCCCTGATTATTCATGGAAATATTGTCTATATGATATCACAAAACGGGAAATTTTGAATAATCCGAGATGTGTCAGTTGAGTGTCATCTTAGCACGTGCGAGGGAGAGAGGGGAAGGTTTTGTGTCGCTTTAAAATGCGACACAGTGGGTGCGAGGGAGAGAGGGGAAGGTTTTGTGTCGCTTTAAAATGCGACACAAAACCTTCCCCTCTCTCTCGCACTCAGATTACCACCGATAAAATCAAGGCATACGCCTCTGCATCCGGGAGACTCCCGTACTCCGGGAGAAAGATGTGCTCTCCGCCGCAGATGATATGTAAGATACAGAGCGATTGCTCCGGAAAGATAAAATCATAAGTAAAGCGGAGGTCTTCGTCTTCCATGAAAACAAGAAGACCGGTGCCCTCCGAAAGCTCTGAGGAAAACCCGAGCGCCGCAAGAGTTTCCTGCAGCTCCTTAAGTCTCTCCTGCCGGAAAAGCTCTGATCCCGGTTCATCCTCCTCCATACCATGCCTGAGGCAGTCATAAAGACGCGGCAGATATGGGAACGCCGGAAGCTCCGTCGGGAGATGCACCGATGGGAAGCTCCAGGAACGCTCTCCCTGGGAAGAGAGACAATAGTGAAACAGCGGTCTCCCTTCCTGTACGGGAAGAGACGCACAGGAAATGACCACTTTCTCCTCCGGAAGGGACAGCTCAATCCCCGGCTCCTTGCCGGAGCCAAGCGTCAGTTCGGTTCCGATGCCGTCTGCACGAAATGTCGCCGCCGCCTCATCGAGAGACGGCAATAGCAATTCATCCGGAAATAGTTCTTCCATCAACAATTCCTCCTTGGCAGGAGACAGGGGACGGGGTAGAAAGCAGACGATTCCGTGTCGCTTTAAAATGCGACACAGAACCGTCCACTTCCTACCCCGTCCTCTACATATCCTCCGTAAAAGATACCGTCTCCGACTGATGACAGACCCTCACGCTGTCATGGTATTTCGTTCCTTCCCAGGCTCCCAGAATCCGCCCGATCACAACAGGCACATTTTCTTCCGTCAGCTCCGGGAGAAGAAGATAGTACCCATCCGGCCTGCTCTGAAAAATAATATCGATCTTCCGGAGCTTTTCTTTTAAGATTTCTCCAAAACAACGGATCGCTTCATTCAGATCATACCCTGCCTCCTTTGGCTCCAGTACAAAAAGGAGTCTCGTCGCAACCATATGATTCCGTTTGATCAGTCGCATGATAAAGCGGTAATCGTGCGAAAAAGCATCGGGACCCAAAAGCAGTGCACCTGATCCGACACCGCGTTCCTCAACAAGATGGGTCACCCGGTTTAATTCAAGGCGGAGATCCTCTTCGGTGTTCCCGGTCTCTTCCAGGGTATGATACACCTCAAACCCGTGCTTCCCGTTCAGCTTTACACGGTAGAGCGAGCTGTCGGCATACCGGAAGAGATGCTGGAAATCCCTTCCGTACTCCGGAACAAACACCGCTCCCACAGAAAGTCCCAGCGGGATCCCGTGGTCATTTCCCATCAGTTTTTTCGCGTCCCCTTCAAGGAGAGCGTTCAGACGCGATGCAAAGCTCTCCACCGCCTCGCTGTCGTTCATCTCCTCGATGAACGCCATAAACTCGTCACCGCCGATGCGGCTGACGGTGTCCGTTTCACGGGTATTCATACGAAGAATATGCGCAAAGGCTTCCAGAACCCGATCCCCCATATCGTGCCCGTGGATATCGTTTACGAGCTTGAAATTATCAAGGTCTATAATAAGGAGCGCACCCCTTGCGCTCTCCAGGATCTTCGTGATCCTTTCCGTCCCGCTGCTCTTATTCAGGAACCCGGTCAGCTTATCCGTCATCGCTTCTTCTGTCAGGGTTTCAATGGTTTTGCTGCTCTGAATCGTCTTTCGGATCCTGCTGATCAGGATATCCGGGTCAAAGGGTTTCCGGATAAAGTCCGAGGCGCCTTCCGAAAGACCCCGGCGCTCCACCTGCTTATCCTCTTCTCCCGTGAGAAAGATGACCGGGATCGGAGCTCTCGAAAGCTGTTCCTCCTTAAGCCGCATCGCGTGAAAGGTTTCAAATCCGTCCATTTCCGGCATCAGAATGTCAAGAAGGATCAGATCCGGTGTATTCTTTTCCAGAAACTTGAGAAGATCCCGGCCTGATTTCAGACAGGACACCTTCATCCCCTGCGTTCCCAGTATCGTCCTCGCATTTGTAAGACTTACCGATTCATCGTCCACAACGACGACCCATTCATTCATTTTCTGCTATCCTCATTCTTTCTGAAGGAGCTCCACGATCGCAGTCCATGTCATCCGCTGCGCCGACGATCCTGGCCGAGCTTTTCAGGGCATGTACCTTGATAGTGTAACTGTTTTCGTCACCATTCTCAAGATATTTCTCCAGCTCCTCTGCCTTTTCTCCTGCGGATTCATAAAACACCTTCAGCAGGGTACGGTATGAATCCGCGTCTCTGTTGTTTTTGATGCCGAGTGCCACATCGATCCCCATTTCTGAAAGAACGTTTAAATCCTCCGGAATCTGAATTTCATCTTTTTCTTCATGTATTAAGACATCCCCTTCGAAACCGCCTTTTCGGCGTCACGCTGTATATCCGGATCATAGGAAAGGAGCGGCTTTATCTCTTTTCCCTTAATGCGCCTGTCAATATAGTTTTTCGTAATACTTATGATGAGCGGGATCTGTGCGATCAGCCCGATCAAATTCGGGATCATCATGAGCCCGTTAAAGGTATCCGAAATATCCCAGGCGAGATTGGATTCCATCACGGCACCAAAGATGATGAGCGCGATAAAAACCAGGCGATAGATCCTCGCCCATGTGACACCAAGCAGATACTCCGTTACCTTTGCACCGTAATAGGACCATCCCATGACCGTCGTAAAGGCAAACAGCGTAATGACCGCCACTACAAACCATTCCCCGGGCGTTCCGAAGGTCGCTCCGAACGCCTTGGCAACAAGTGTCGCATCATTGACCCCTTCTCTCATAAGTCCCGTATTCAGGTCGATCGCACCGGAGTTTAAGACCACCAGCGCCGTCATGGTACAGATGACAAAGGTATCGAGGAACACCTCCGCGATCCCCCACATACCCTGACGTACCGGTTCTCTCACACAGCTGTTGCTGTGTACCATCACAGAGGATCCCAGCCCCGCCTCATTGGAAAAGACTCCTCTCTTGCATCCGTTCTTGATCGTATTAAACGCAAGCTGAACCGCTGTTCCCGCAGCTCCGCCGCGGATCGCAGCAGGCCCCAGGGCAAATTTGAAGATCGAGGAAAAAGCAGCCGGGAGATCCTTGATATGGAGCAGGATCAGGATCAGACATCCGATGATGTAGATGAGCGACATAAACGGGATCAGCTTTTCCGAAACAGCAGCAAGCCTCCTGAAGCCGCCCAGAATGATCACTGCTGCAACCCCCATCAGGATGATGCCGATCATCCAGTCGACCACGGGAACGCCGAGGAAGAGCCCCCCCATCTCCACTTCAGATAAAAACGTTTCTCCCACGTTGATCGTGATCTTGTTGATCTGTCCCATGTTACCGATCCCGAAGGACGCCAGGATCGTAAATATGCAGAACAGGATGCCGAGCACCCTTCCCGGGATCCGGAGGTGCTTCTTCCCGCCGAGTCCGTCCTGAAGATAATACATCGGGCCGCCGGACCAGGCTCCCTCTGAATTGCGACGCCGGAAATAAAGACCGAGGACGTTTTCCGCGTATTTAACCATCATTCCGAAAAACGCCGCCACCCACATCCAGAGGACGGCTCCCGGGCCTCCCACGCAGATCGCCGTCGACACGCCTGCGATATTTCCCGTGCCGATCGTGGCACAGAGCGCCGTACAGAAGGTGCGAAGCTGTGACAGAGCTCCGGAATCGTTGATGATGCGCCCTTCTTTTTTGTACATGATTCCGAAGGTTTTTTTCCACCAGTGCCGCATGCGCGTGATCTGGAAAAAGCCGGTGATCACGGTGCATACAATCCCCGTCCCGAGCAGCAGCACCAGCCCGAAGGTTCCCCATGCAAATCCGTTGACCTCGTCATTGACCCTGATGACTGTATTCAATACCTGATCCATACTTTTACTCTTCCCTCAGCGCATCAAGAATCCCGTCATAGTCGAAGTTTTCCACGGCCGTACGTACTGCCCCAAATCTTTCCTTCTCTTCCTCCGGCACACGGTATCCCCCGATCTCCTTCATGACCTCTTCCAGCGCATCCAGATCCATTGCCTCCGCCGCTTCTTTGAGTCCGTCGTAAAAGCTCTCCATCAAAAACTTATCCGCAACGGGCTTTTCGTCCGTTTCCTCTTCCTTCGGGAAAACCTCCGCAAGGATGTCTTCGTATCTTCCGAAATCCTTCATGAATGCTTCCTGATGCTCACTGATATAACCGGTATCTTTTGCTTTTCCCGCATCCTCCAGGCGCTGTGCTTCCCCTGCAAGCTCTATGGCACCGATGAGCTTCGCGGAGCTTTTCAGCGCATGCACCTTGATCGTATAGTTTTCCCAGTCGCCCTCTTCGTACAGGCGCCTGATTTCATCTGTCTTTACCTTAACGGAATCATAGAAGATCTTAAGAACCGATCGGAACGCTTCCTCCGATCCGCTGTTCTTTACCGCGGCTTCTCCGTCGATCCCTTCAATCCCTTTGTACCATTTTTTTTCTTCTTCCTTCGCGGTGGAAATGCTGACCGCTTTTTCCGCAGCCTCATCTATAGGATCCGCCTGGTAGTCCTCCTCATCTTCTGTTTCTTCGTCTTCCGTGTTTTCGAAGAAAGTCGTCAGATTATAGGACTTATTGCCTTTTACAAAATAGAGGATACCAAAAGACCCCGGTCCGCAGTTTGCGGAAATGGCCGCGGACGCCTGCACAAAGATCACATTCTCAAAGAACGCGATCCGGCTGATCTCATCCTTGATCCAATTAAGTGTTTCCCAGGGCACATCCGCATACGTGATAAACAGCACCTCCGAGTCCGGGATGATATCCACCGGGAACGCCCTGCGTATGTATCTCCTGTATGCATGTCCACTGCTGCCCATCCAGGCGCCGCCGGTGCCGGTTTTATCCTCCCGGATCCGGATGCTCGGATGGAGACTTAATGCCTTTGCAAGCAGGTGGGTTCTCCTGCTGACCCGTCCGTTCCTTGCCATATAATCCGTTTTGTCAATGATAAAACTGCAGCGGAGACGCTTTTTTACTTCCTCCAGCTCCGCTATGATATCCTCGGCGGGAACACCCTGCTGAACAAGCCGGCAGCCGATGAGGACAAGGATTCCCGTGGCGCTTGAGACACATTCCGAATTGATCACGGTAACGTTGTCAAAGGATTTTGCCGCCTCGGAGGCAATGCTAAATTCATCGCTCATACTGGTGGAAAGAGAGATATGGATCAGATTGTGGGCCTTCTCCAGAATCTCCGCAAAGAACTCCGTAAACGCCTTTTCATCCGGCGGCGAGGACTCCACCTTCTTTCCGTCCTCCAGGAAGCGGATCAGTTCGTCCGCCTCCATCTGTTCACTGTCCTTGAATACGTTGTCATCCATATGCACAAGAAACGGAATGAGCGGAAGCCGAAGTGTATTGACGATACGATCCGGTAGATCGCACATGGATGTGGAGGTAACGATCACCGGCGCTTTTCCTGCAAACCTGTCCGTCGCGTTGATCTCTGCGCTGAGGCTCCTCAGCCTGCTGTTCTTGATCTGCTTCTCCTGAGAGACATGTTTCATGAGCATCTTCTCCAGTGCATCTCCCGACACCGGTTTTACGAGATATCCGTCAAAGCCGGATCTCATATAAAGATCAATATTATCGCTTCCGGCATTTGCGGTCAGGACCACCACCGGTGTATTCCGGTTAAGTCCTCCCGTCTGGCTCCGGATCCTTTCCATACACTCGATCCCGTCCATTTCAGGCATCAGGTGATCCATCAGGATCACATCATATCGTTGTTCAACCGTCATCTTCAGCGCTTCTTTTCCGCTTACAGCCTGATCGATCTTCATTTCGGTGCCGGCAAGGAGCTTCGATTCCACCTCAAGGTTCATCTCATTGTCATCCACGATGAGAACCACTGCTTCGGGTGCGCGGAAGATACTCTCATAAGCCTTCTTCCTCGTGACGGACTGATTATGGATGTTCAGTTCCCCGATCACGGCAGGATCCGTGATCGTCTGTCTGACCGTAAAGGTAAAGGTGGATCCCTCGCCGTATACACTGTTCACGGAGATCGTCCCGCCCATCAGCTCCGCCAGTTGCTTTACGATGGAAAGCCCGAGGCCCGTGCCTTCGATATGCCTGTTCTTTTCCTCGTCCACACGCTTGAACGCGTCAAAAAGATACGGCAGTGCCTCCCTCTTGATCCCCATTCCGGTATCCGAAATGGCGATACTGAGTTCGGTCGTTGTATCATCAACAGGCTCGCTCTCGAGATGAAGAGAAATCTTTCCTCTTGCCGTGTATTTCACGGCATTGTTGAGAAGATTGATCAACACCTGTTTGATCCTGACCTCATCACCGAAAAGCACGGCCGGAACCTGCGGATCAACGCTCACTTCAAACTGAAGTCCCTTATCGTTTGCCGGTGCCCACATCATATTGATGATCTCGGAAAGCATATCGCCGACCTTGTAATCCACCGGGACGATATCCATGCTTCCGGCCTTGATCTTGGAAAAGTCCAGAATGTCATTGATCAGCGCAAGCAGCATCTTGCCGGATCCCTGAATGCCGGCGGCATCCCTTGCCACTTCATCCGAAATGCTCTCATCACGGAGGATGAGCTCATTAAGGCCTAAGATTGAGTTGATCGGCGTCCGGATCTCATGACTCATGCTGGAAAAGAAACGGTTCTGCGAACGGTTTAATTCCTCTGCTCTCTTTGCCTCTCTCTTCGCGCGGTTGTTCTCCGAAATGAAGAACCGGTTCTGTGTCCAGGACATGGAAAAGCAGACAAGACCAACCATCATGAGCGATATGAAGGAATCAATAAAGAACATTCTGCGCGAGTGGGAAGCCACCAGCTCCGGATAGTAATACTGTACCAGAAACAGGAATCCGGACAATACAAAGAGCAGGATGAGGATCACGGTCCTCTCGATCCCTTCCAGAATGAGGCCGACATACATAAAGGCAAAAACGAACCAGATCACTCCTCCGCCTTCGATCCCTCCGCCGAAAAAGAAGAGGCCAGGAAGGATCAGAAACACGAGACCGATGACGATCAGGCGGATACCGATCTTCATCCTGTTTTTATACATGCTGGTAAAGGTAACGGTCGGCACCAGGATCAGTGTGAGTACAAGCACCAGGATCTCCCCCGGATTTTCCCGGGTAATGATGTCCGCGATCAGGGCGATCAGGACAACCACCTCCGATACGATCGTCAGCGCTATGAAAAGCCTCTCGACAAGTTCCCTTTCCGGATCCCGGAGCGCTTTTCTCACATCCTTGATAAAACGCTTTAGCCTCATGCGATGTCCCCTCCCTTCCAGTTTCTCTTTTCGGGAAGCACGCGCAGCATGACCCTCTCAAATTCCGCCATGTCGATCGGTTTTGCGATAAAGCCGTCAAAACCTTCTTTCATAAACATTTCTTTTGCCCCTGAAACAGCATTGGCAGTCAGCGCGATCACGATCACATCCTTATTAATCTCTGACGCGGCCTTTTTGATCTCTTTCATCGCCTCAACACCATCCATCCCTGGCATCATATGATCCATGAACACGACATCGTATCCGTTCCTCCGGTAATTGCGGATTGCCTCGCTTCCGCTTCCCGCCGTATCCACCTCCATTTTGTATTCACGGAACAACCCCGATGCCACCACGAGGTTCATCGGTTCATCATCTACCACCAGCGCATTCAATCCGTCAAATTCAGGTTTTGCCGCCTGGTCATCATCCACACTGTCCATCGCCTCCCGACCCTCATTCAGGATCCGGATCACGGGATATGCGTAAAGGGGCTTCGGCATTACCACGACGCGGCTTCCTTCGCTCGGCTTGAAGCCTGCTTCCGCCGAAACGACGGGCACAACATCCCCTTTGCTCAGCTCATCAAAATACGTGGGATTCTCCTCGTACTCCTCCTGACCCATGAAAACATACCGGACATCCAGATTCCCGCGAAGGCGTTCTACCTCCTTCACGGTCTCGGCCGGATAAAGAGGCACCCCGATACCGGATGCAAGGTTCGCTGCCATGGTGCGGTAAAACTCACGCACCCTGGGTACACGGTATTTATCCGGTCTGACGTGGAAAAGGAAGTCCCCCTGATAGGAATTCGCTATCATCAGGCACTGCTGCGGATCGATCACCTTCTGCGGAATGGTGATGCGAACCATCGTCCCGGTTCTCTTTTGACTTTCGATCTTGACGCACCCGCCCATGCTGTGTACGAAGCCGTATACGATGGGAAGCCCGAGGCCGATACCGCCCGTACTCCGGTTCCGGCTTTTATCTACCTGGTACAGCCCGTCCGACACGACGCGGATCGTTTTCCAATCCATACCGATACCGGTGTCCGTAACCTCTATGATGAGATTGACCTCGTTCCCGGCCGGTTCCGCATAGAGCTTGACATAGATACCGCCCTTCTTTGTGAACTTCACGGCATTCTCCGTCAGAAGCCGGAAGATCTTGTGGAGCTTCCTGATATCTCCCCGCATCTTCGCCGGAGCTTCGGGATCCAGATCCACCACCAGCTCCAGATCCTTTTTGATATCCATATACCGGAAAACCGTTACCACATCATGGATCAGGGAGGTCGTCATGTAATCGTCCTCCTCGATCAGAACCTTTTTTCTTCTGCATTCGATATAGTCCTGAATATCCTCGATCTGGTTCGCAAGGGTCAGACCCGCTCTTTTGACGGATTCCACTTCATTCCCCGGATCTTTCCGAAGAAGGATATCCGACATTCCGTTGACAACATTGACCGGGGTCCTCAGCTCATGGGAAATATTGGAAAGAAAGTCTTCCATATCCGCATCATAGGATTCGATGCGCTCATCTTTCTCCTTATCTGACTTTTCCAGTTCCTTCCTGCTTTCGATCACACGGATACAGACAAAATATACCAGAACCACTGCAATCGCATGAAGCATGATGACAGAAACCGTAAGCTTATCATAGCTGACCGGTTCTCCTCCCGGGAGGATCAAAAGGTGTATGAAAAGCAGCAGGAAATACTCTCCGAGAAACACATGCATCATAACGGGATGACTCAGCAGAGAAAAAACGCACATGGCAAGTGCAACGGTAACTGCCGTATCCGTAAAGCTCGTCTTATGAACCCCGTGGTAGAACAGCATCATCACTACGAATACAAAATAATAAACCTTTCGGATGCGATAGTCCGGCCTTTCCGAAAGGTGCAGCGCCCATAGGGAGACGATCCCGGGAATGCTGATGATCGGCACCCAAAATTCCCATCTCATGACAAAGTTCTCGATCATCAATCCGATCAATCCCAGAGAGATGATGAAAACGATGAATTTTTCGTCACGTTTGGCTTTTTCACTAACCATAAATTTTCCTCTAAACGTTACTCCGTGTCACCAAAAGACTGCTTTCATCAGTCATTCTTCTGCTTCCTGAAAAAATCCTTCAGGTAACGGAGAAGATCCATGAAGCTCGTGGATTTTAAGATATATCCACTTGGCTTTAACGAAAGGACACGGTTCACCTGCTCCTTTGAATTGACCCCCGTTAGGAACACCACGGGGATCGAAGCAAGCGTCTCTTCCGCGCGCATCATCTCCAGCACCATCGGGCCGTCCGTAACCGGCATCTCATAATCAAGAAGAACCAGATCGACCGGATGCTTTGCGAGAAATGTGATCGCCTGCATGCCGTTCGTGACCACACTGACTTTATAATAATCCTTCAGCCATTCCCGTATCATCTTGCCGAATGCCGGATCATCATCCACGATAAGGATGTTTTTCTTCTCTCCGCTTTCTTCCGGATTTGAGAACGCCGACCTGACCTCCCTTTCCAGAAGCTCCATATCCACCGGCCTGTTCAGCCATACCTGATCTTTCAGAACAGGAAAAGCCTCCAGAATATTGTCCTTCTGCTCTTTTTCCCCTACAACAATCGTCTGCTTCAGATTCTCTTCGATCTGGCTGCAGATTGCGATCGTCTGTGTTTTAAGGGTCGTGCTGGTGATGCAGTCGGAGGACAGATACATCAGTACCAGTTCCGTATCCTTGATCTCCTCTTTTATATTCGGAGCGTTTTCCGGTTCTACGGTGACCGCACACTCCAGTTCTTCCAGCTTTTTTGCGATTCCTCTTGTGATAATGCTTTCCTGGGCCCGGATGATCAGTACTTTTTTACTCCATAAATCTTCCATAAAGATCTCCTCTCAAAAAAATCCCAGATTTTATACTACCATAAAAATCCGGAGATGTCGTGTGTCATTGATGTGTCACTTGTCGGACGGCTTATATCAGAGGTCATACGCTGTTATTATGGCATGGCCTTACTAATCATCCGGGATTGTTTTTGGGTAGGCGGATCGTGACGACAGTTCCGCCGAGGGGACGCGGCGTGATGGAAAGAGTTCCGTCGCACATCAGATCAAGGCGTCCGCGGATGTTCTCCAGTGCCTCATGCGGGCTGTTTCCTTCCGTGTCGCTGAAGCCGACGCCGTTGTCCTCCACGGTCAGTTCCACCGCATCCGGAAGCTCTGCGGTACGGATCATGATCGTGACAGGCGCCAAATCCGGATCCACGCCGTGCTTTACCGCGTTTTCCACGATGGGCTGCAGCGTCAGCGGCGGAAGACGGAACATCGTCACGGGCGTCTCGTATTTCACAAAAAGCTTTCCCTCAAAACGCACCTGCTCCACCGCAAGATATGCCTTCGTGTGCTCAAGTTCCTCGGAAAAAAGGATCGGTTCGCTTGTGGTAACAGCCGTATAGTTTTTCCGCAGGTAATTGGTGAAATCCGAGATAACCCGCTGTGCCTTGACAGAATCCTGCTGTACCAGGTAATAGATACTGGTCATGGTGTTATAGATAAAGTGGGGACGCATCTGCAACGCGAAGATGCTGAGCTGTTGCTGCGAGTATTCCGTCTGCTGTTTTACATACTTATCGGTCTGTTCATTCAGGATGAAAACAAACAGAAACAGCGATGCCACCGCGGTTCCCATCACGATCATGTAAATACCGTAAAAAAGCATCTGGATCACCATGCAGCAAAGCGGGATCAGGATAAAAAGAAGAAATCCTTTGAACTGCTGCGGCGCGAGTTTTTTTCTCCTGATAAGGAGTCCTGCGAAGTTGAGCAGCATCAGTACCACCGGAGGGATCAGAAGAATCGGATATAAGGGGCCGCGGTGATAGACATTATCCTCCGTGTAATAATAGATCTCGGTTGAAAACTGCGCATAGACAAGAAGCACGGCATAGACAATCCAGAGCACAAAGGATGCGGTAAGAAGCTTATTTCTTTTCCGGTTTTCACCCGCGCAGTAGATGAAGTACAGGGAAAGCATCGGCATCAGCATGGAAGAAAGAAGTGACTCCAGGAAAAGTGTCACCTTTGCGAGAAGCCAGAAATCTTTTCCCAGGATCAGACTCGAAATCTGCGAAATGAAATCACTTGCGATGTAACCGGTAACGATCAGAAAGAACACGATGAAAAACCTTCGTACCCTTCCCTCCATATAACGACTGAAGACCGCCAGCAGGAGGCTCATCAGAGCAATGGCAAGTCCTGCGACGGCACCGGAAAAATTCACATAATCGATCCACCAGGTCATGACGCGGTCAGCCCCTTCATCGGATATTTCAGCAGCGTCAGCTGCTTTCTCACAGCCTCCTCGGAAAGTGGCTTCAAAAGGAACCCGCAGGCTCCGGTATCCCAGGCATCAAAGGAGTAATCCATAAAAGCCGTCAGAAAGACCACATTGGTATACGGATTGATCGAGAGAAGACTCCGGCAGAGATCAAGCCCGCTGACCTTTCCCATTTCGATATCCAGAATCGCCAGATCGACCGATGCATGCTTTGCGTATTCGAGCGCCTCGGACGGCCGGTTAAAGCCCCGGACCGAAGCATCCGGAAGAACGCGTTTTATCGTCGGAATACCGCCCGTCAGCACGATCCTTTCATCGTCCACGAGGATCACCTCGGGTTTCTCCTCGTCCTTCTGGGCGGAACGCATCAATGTGACAAAATCCGCTCTCAGGTATTCGGAAAGTTTAAGGATCAGTGATACATCCGGTATTCTCCGTCCGGTCTCCCAGCTCGCGATCGTGGAGCGGTCAACGTAAAGCATATCCGCAATCTGCTTCTGGGACAGATTTCTCTGGGTCCGAAGATCCCTTAAGACCACTGCAAAAGAATCGTTCATGGTGTCTCCTGTATGAACATCGCATACTTACCGAATTCCTCGGAATCAATAAGTCGCCCCAACTTTTCAAATTCGTAGCGCGTCGCAAGAATGATATCTTTCATCCCGACCTCTCTCTTTTCCGCACCGGCAAAATACGCCGCCGTAAGGAGAATGGATTTGATATTGCTTCCGGTCAGCTCCGTGAAGCGCTCCGCAAGGAAGGCATAATCTATATCCTCGTTCATCGGCACCTCATCCGGCAGCATCGTCCGCCACATCTTTTCCCGTGTGAAGATATCCGGGCGTTCAAAGTGCACAACATAGGTGAGCCGCCGCATGAAAGCACTGTCAAAGCTCTGGTAGCTGTTGGTGGCAAGGATCGTGATACCGCTGTATTCCTCCACTTTCTGAAGAAGAAAACTGGTATCCGAGTTGGCATACTTGTCATGAGAATCCCGGATCTCCGTCCGCTTTGTGAACAGCGCGTCCGCCTCGTCAAAAAACAATACGACACTGCGTTTTTCAGCCTCATCAAAAATCCGGGAAAGGTTCTTTTGAGTTTCCCCGATATACTTGGAAAAGATCTGGGATACATCGACACGGTAAAGCGGCGTCATGATCTCGTTGGCAATCGCCTGTGCCGCCATGGTCTTGCCGGTTCCGGGCGGTCCGTACATTAAAATGATCACGGCATTTCCATAAGCGTTCTTTTTGTTGATGCCCCATTCCGCTCCCACGCGGTTACGGAGACGGAAACGGTCGCACGCCGCTTTGAGACGTTTTTTCTCGGAAGCGCCGAGGAAGATGTCATCCCAGGTATAATGCGCATCCACAGCCGTTGCCAGATGCTCGAAATGGGAAGTATTGAGTCGGAACAGAAGATCCTGAAGAAGGGATCTCTTTAAGACCTCCTCTCCCAGTGCATCCATGGTCTCCCTTGCCTGTCGGAGGATCCTTTTGATAGCGGAATAACTCAGTTCATGGCAGTCCGCCACATCAAAAATATCAATATTCTCTTCGAGAATGATGCTCTCTACAGCAAGATAATGCTGCCAGATCCGGATACGTTCCTTTACATCGGGAAGCGGAAGCGAAAGCACTGCCGGCATGCACTCCGTGGGAACGGAAAGCGGCGGGAGCTTTTTCTCTCCGCAGAAATAAACGATGCGTCCCGGAAGACGTTCATAAAGAACCGGAAGGAGCGCGGAAAGATCATACCCTTCCGGCCGGATGTCCGCCTCGTCCGTATCCTCCTGCTCCGGTCTCTCCTCCCGTACCAGAATGATCCCGTCATGCATCCTTAAGTAAAACGTCACGGCATTCAGGATATTGGTGCCGCCGGGGAGCCTCTTGATATCAAGTTCAAAAAACGGTCCTCCCTGCCTTTTCGCAAGCATGGAAAGCGCAGCCGAAACATCCTCCGGATCGCCGCTTTCGATGTAACGAAACCGGGCTTTCCCCGGCAGAGTCTCCTCTTTTTTGAGCGTCTCCGTGATCTCCGTAAAAAAGCCTTCGATCTCATGCGGCTCCTTTTCCATGCAGATCGGAAGTTCCCCCTTATCATCGTCTCCAAACAGAAACGCGTATGCCGTATCCGATAAGAGGAGCGGCTCCATAAGAGGCGGATAACGTTTTACCGCCGCATCCCCCCGTACATCAAAGATGCAGGTACGGAGAGTCTTATCCGGCGCAAAGAGAGAGGTCCCTCCATCCTCTTCCCCGTATCCGAGAAATGCAGTCACTGCTGCCACCGTTCCCTCTGTCGGAAACCGCAGGGTATAATCATCCTGTATAAACCGGTAGATCCGGAGGTACCTTAAATCCCATCGAACGGACGCCCCTACCAGCACGGCAAGCTCCTCCGGAAAAGAAAGCGAAAGCGTCTCCCGAAGATGCGCAAACGGAAGAAAAATCTCCTCCGTCTTCTCTTCACGCCCTCTGATAAACTCATGCGCTTTTGTCGCATCCTCCGCTGCCTCCGCACACTGCCTGTCCTCCGGTCTCATATCGGGAGGAAGATCAAAATAGTCCTGCAGCTCTTCCTCGCTGACGGAGGAGGCCCTGAGATGCCAGCTCCCTTCACGGCACCGCGCACCCTTATCCCTGAGGAAGTATTCCAGAGTCATATCCAATAGAGATGCGAGATCCCTCCGGTATTCCTCAGTGCTCCCATATGGCCGGTCGTTCTTTTTTTCGTCAAAGTATTCGGTAAATCCGTACAAGCGTCAGTCCTGTCCTTTCTCAGACTTCCCCCGGTAGAAGAATCCAAGCGCCGTCATATCGTCAAACTGGCTGGCCTCTCCGACAAATTCTTTTACCCTGAGACGAAGATGCTCATCCATCGCCTTCGGATCATCAAACGGCTCTTCGTTCATGGCATCCAGCATCCTCTTCTCACTGAACTGCTCAGCCGCTTCGTTCATGGACTCCGGGAACCCGTCGGTATAAAGGAACAGTATGTCCCCGGGATCAAGCTTCATGCTGTATTCATGGAACTCCTCATCTTCCACGGCTGCCAGAGGGATATCATGCTCATCCCTGTAAAGCTCAAATTTCCCGCCGGCTTTTTGAATGATCGGATACTCATGCCCTGCGTTGGCACAGATCATCTCACCCGTGGAGAGCGTAACAATCCCGATCCATGCCGTCACAAAAAGCATCTCTTCATTTCTCTCACAGAGCACCCGGTTTGCCGCGTTAAAAACATCCGCAGGGCTTGCAAAACCGGACATGGCACGGTGTTTGATCAGCGTTTTCGCGACGACCATGAAAAGCGCCGCCGGGACTCCTTTTCCGGAAACATCCGCCATCACCAGCGCCAGGTGATCCTCATCGATCAGGAAGAAGTCGTAGAAGTCCCCGCCCACTTCCCTGGCGGGATCCATCACCGCGTACAGGTCGAATTCATTTCTGTCGGGGAATGCGGGGAAATGCGTCGGCAGCATGTTCTCCTGAATCTGGGATGCGACAGTCAGCTCTGTCTCCAGACGCTGTTTTTCCGAAGTGATCTCCACGATCTCGTGGACATAGCCATTTATCTTCTCAGACATGCTCTCAAATGACCGGGCGAGCACTTCGATCTCGTCCCCCGTCAGCATGGAGTCATCTACCTGGAAGGTC
>JAZOTN010000021.1:0-80214 GCA_045657665.1 Lachnospiraceae bacterium
TACATTGGTTTCTCCGAAGTGCAAGGTTTTTTATGGAAAACAGGTATTTTTCCTGCACTTCAATTATACCAGATATGCGTTAAAGCATCAGTATTTCCGGGCATTTCAGCACATTTTTATTTGTTATAAGCAGACACTATATTAAGGTTGTGTTCTTTTGCCAACTGGGAGACTGTATCCTTCAAGTCGGGAAATAGAACTGCTCCGTTCTCCTGCAGATATTCCACTTCCTCGTGCTTGTCAAAAACCCGATTCCAAATATCACATGGATAGTTTCAAATCTGCTTGTTTGTGAAACCGTATCGATCAACCGGGTTTGTATGAGGAAACAAATCATTTATCTGATCAGAAATTACTTTGTTTTCTGCAGATAATTGTATCCATACAGTGGTAATGCGGGACTCCGCCACTTTGATCTTCGAAAATGACCTCATCAATACGTTCGAACTTCCAGTCAGCAAGATACGTAAATAACTCGCCCGGCTTCCACATCTTCTCTTCCCGGTCCCAATCCGGCGGTAATTCGAGGAAGGATTTTTCGACAAAAACATTAATATAAACAATTCCGTTCGGTTTGGTTATCTTCTCCAGTTTCTTAAAGAACTCTATCTTATTCTCATCGAACAGATATTGAACCGTACCCGTAGAATAGATTATGTCATATTGCTCATGAGTAACGAATGTATTAATATCATCAACATAAGCATTGAGCTTAACTCCTCTGTTTTTAGCTAAAGCAATGGTTTTTCTAATACCGTTTTCGGTCAGATCAAACGCAAATACCTCATAGCCTTTCTGAGCCATATAAACGGCATCTTTTCCTTCGCCACAGCCTATATCAAGCACCTTTTTCCCGGCAGAGGGAGGGTTTAGATCTACTAATTCATTAAGAAAACTACCGGGTTCGATACCCCAGTAATAATCATCTCCTTCATACCATTTTTCATAATTTGTTCTTATACTCATACGTCTGCCTGTTCCTTAATCATTCTCTTTACTGCCTTATCAAAATCTGATTCAATAGGTTCCCTTGCTTCAGACGGTCATCATCCAGAACAAAACCTTTTGTCATGTATTCCTTAAGAACTGTAGTCGCCCAGATGCGAAATTTTGTTGCTTTAATTGAATTTACACGATATCCAACAGAAATAATTGCGTCCAGATTATAAAACATAGATTCTTTATCTTGTGTTTTTCCCGGGATCGCTCCATGCGGACTGGTTGTTGCAATTTTTGCAACAACCACTTTTTCATCAAGTTCCCCACTCTCAAATATCTTTTTCAGGTGTCTGCTGATACCGGATTTATCGACCCCAAACAATTCTGCCATAGCCTTTTGAGTAATCCACAGGCTATCATTCATTATATAAGCATCAACAGAAACATCCCCTTCATCTGAATGATAGAGAACCATTTCCATCTGTTTATCAAAATTTCTCATAGAAGGTTCTCCTCCCTTCCTTTCATCAGTTCTTCATACTTCAACTGATATGCAATCAGCCTCGGTATGTATTCCGGAGGAGTTCTTCGCCCCGCCTCCCAGTCTTCCAATGTACGGACAGGGATGCCTGTATGTTCTGAAAACTCTTTACGTGACATCCCTGTGCTTTCTCTCAAGTCTTTTATCGATTTGGCTATATCCATATCATCACCTCGCATTGCGTGCTTGTGATTGTAGCATATCACATAACGCCGGTTGTCGCAATGCGTTGATTCTAAGGTTTTAATCGCATATCTGTATACTTCTGAACCTTATCTTCAAACCCCAATTACTGCTACATACGCGACTTAAGAGTATTACTTCTTTTGGATTACCGTATTTATTCCGATTGGCTTAAATCCGACGCTGAGAGCCGTTTTCTGAGAACCTGTATTTGTTTCTGCATGGGCCCAAACAGGTCTTCTGCCCTGCCGTATGATTTCCTCACACATCTCATATGCCAGATAGGATGCCAGACCATGGTGTCTGTATGTTTCAGTGGTCTCAACACCAATATCCACTTCCTCCGGACTGACCGCACTTGAATACGCCACCGCTGCAAAGTTGCCATCTTCCTTACTTCTTGCCATAAATCCAAATCCGTTCCGCCAAAACACATCTCTGTCTTTCCATGAAAAAGATGGCGTGATCCTTCCCTGAATGACACCTATATTGTCTGCAGTTATGCGTTCAATAACAAAGCAGGCATCAAGTTTCGGTTGCTTTTCAAGGATTCCTCTATGAGTGTATTCAATTCTTTTATCAAATCGAAGAAAGTCTCTGCCTGAATAATAGTCGGAAACAACCTCCGAATCTGTAATGAGTAAAAATCTTCGCTCCGTATCAGACACCAAAAAACTTCGATATACTTCTTCAAGAACATCTGCGCTCACATCACCGGAGATATACGCAAAGCCGCAATAATGCCAAAACAGTACACAGCCTTTGCCATCAACATAAATATCTCCATCCTGAGTCCCGTTCGCAATTGATAAAGGATAAACCCGGTTGGCCGGGCATTCGTTAGCACATTTAATATATTCTTTGTATCTGATTCTATCAACTTTATTCAACGAAATACACCTCTATAGAATCTCGCGGCCGTGTAAAGTTGTACTCGGAAAATGCAGAAAAGATTTTCCTTGCAATGTGATAAGATTTTGATCTATCAATCTTACTACATCTCCGCCTTAAAAGGAATTCAGGAAATGAATGAAATTCGCGCGCGATAAAAGAATTTGTTCAAAACGGCGCAAAAAGTGCTATAATGAAACGCTCGGTTGTTTTAGATATTTGGAGGATACACAGCGATGGAACAGGATCAGTATTTGTCATTATTTCAGCAATATGCAAAGCGTATGCGGGAAATCCGTTTATTATCCACGCCTGATTTAAACGACATCAATGACGCGGATGAATACGGGCAGATTTTGGTGGAAAATTTTTCCAAAATCGGAAAATTGGCCATAGAAAACCGGAAAGTCATCAATGATGTGCTCAAACCGATGATTTCTCCGGATGTGGAACTGACGGATGAGATGCAGAAAATCCTTCTGCAGTTTGACAAGCTTTTGGTGGACGAGGATTCCATGGAGGAGGTGGATGTCCATCTTTCCGAAATCATCAACCGGATTTTGACCGAGCATGAGCTTATGATTGGCGAAACGGATGATGAAAACGCCAAAGTACAGGCCATGGCGAAAAAAGTAAAAAGGGATTATTTCCTGATTTCCGCTCTGACCAGATATGACAGCGATGAGCTTGAGGGGATCCGAAAGCAGGCAATCGAAAACAGGAACGCGCTGGCAGGCCATCTGGAGAAGGAATCCTTCGCGGCCTTATCTCCCGAAGCGAAGGGCGCTACTCTCCAGTTTTCCCTGATGGGGGCGCTGCTGTATGAAAGCAATCTCTATGCCATGCCAGATTTGTGGTGGGAAGAATGTCTTTCGATCCTGAAGCAGGCAGAGGAAATACTCAGAGACCCGTTTTACCGGGAGCAGCTGCCGGATTATGACTGGGAAGCCTACGAATTCCGGATTTACTACTACGGCAGCTTTCTCGCATACTCCCTGATTCCAAGGCATGTAGCGCAGAAAGTATATCTTTACGCCGAGAAGGCAGTGGAATTTCTGGAGCACAATACCAATGAAATGATTACCGCGGCTGTAGATATGCAGCAGGAAAAAGACCTTCGGTACATGGCTTCGGTTCTGGCGGGCTATACCTCCGCCAGAGAAGCTTGTGATTCGTATTACAATGCTTATGAAGAAAGAGACGCAGAGGACTATTCGCTGACGGGAATCAATAAAAATCTGGATACCCCGTCGCTGTACTTCAGTACCGCGAAGATCACAAATCTCGAGCTTACGGAAATGGACTTTGACCGATACATCGAAATCGAAAAAACGGTCCTGGACTATATTTATCGCATTCCGAAGCAGAGCAGCATTTATATGAAATGCGTGACCCTTCTTACGAACTTTCCGGAGTGCTTTCGGGAAATTCCGGGCGGTCTGACGATGGAAGACTTTAGCATCAAGGCCTTTGCCGCGGTACACCCGCCCACTTATGTCCATATCAATATGGTGGCGAGGTTCGCGGAATGTATGGCGAGACACCTGCTCGACATTCATCCGGAGCTCTTTGTCGGGTTTCCGGGCTGTGACACGGCAGCTCAGGTTGTTTCCAAAAAGGAGGAGATTCTTTTCTACACATACCACTCCTCCCTCTGCCATGATCTGGGAAAACTGTTTATCGTGGACGTCGTCTCCATGTATGGGCGGAATCTCCTGGATGATGAATTTTCAATGATCAAGAGCCACCCCATAACCGGTGCGCGGATCGCGTCTTTGCATGCTTCCACCCGTGATTATGTGGACGTGATCAAGGGGCATCACCTGTGGTATGACTGTTCAAGAGGGTATCCGGCAGACTTTGATACGGCAAAGAGCCCCTATAAGACGATCATTGACATCGTTCTGGCGGCGGACTGCCTGGATGCGGCAACGGATACCGTAGGGCGCAGCTATAACAGGGGAAAGACCTTTGATGATTATGAAGAAGAAATCAAAGAGGGGGCAGGCACACACTATGCGCCGTTTTTGGTGGAGCTCTTCGGCCGGCCGGAAGTGCGGGAGGATATTCTTTATCTTCTCGGCGAGGGACGCCGCAGGATGTATCGGCAGCTTTATATGCTTTTGAAATAATGGCATCTCCTGGGTGAGGACGGGCAATTTATTCCCATAAAAAGAATTGCCAAACAGCTGCAGAAGCTGAAAGACGCAGGGTCTGCGTATATGGAAAGCCATAAGACAGGCGCTCTCAAAAAGGGCGCTCTCGCGATGATCGGGAAAAAGAACTTCTACCATGCATACTGTCAGGCGCGTTTTAACGCCGCGGAAAAACTTACGCAGATGCAGGCCCTCATAACTGACTATAGTACGTATAATGATATGGATTCAATGTCCAAGCTCCTGACGAAGAGTCGACAGCTAATACAGGATTATGAGCTCGGTGTGGAGCTGGAGGAAGAAAAGGATCTGGGACTTAATGAAGAGGAAGATCTGACCGAAGAGGATCAGAGTTTTGACCTGAACCTGAATAAGAACAGGAATCTGGATATAGATATAGATATGGATATGAACAAGAGCCTGGACTTTAATAAGGGATTTGACAAAAAAATGCTCGAAGAACAATGAGTGGATAAGGAATTAAGCATGTGATAGAAGCTTCCATTATAGCCGGAAACATACTCAGCCTATGTGCCATGATAAGCTCGAATGCATTACTCAAGCACTTTCGACAACTTCTTGTCAAAATCACTTTCTATAAGCACGACTTTTTCACCTGAACGACGAAAGGTATCAATAAACCATTTGTTGCATTGTTTCAGCTCATTCATCGTACAATCTGCCTTGACTAATCTGGTTTCTATCTCAGATTCATACCCGATTATTTCATCGAAATGGTCTTCAATATATTCTTCTGACATTGCAAGGCAGAGAAAATGAATCTGTTTCAAATAACGATCATCGAAAGCCTGTCGCCAATCAGCCGGGACGTAACAGCCCTCCACAATCAGGTTTTGTCCGTTTTCAATTGCAGTTTTTATTATTTCCCGAACAATTGGCCACAAATAATCTGTCAGAGCATCATCGTCTTCAGGTGTCAGGCTGGTATATCCGCTGCGAATGAGCCCCATTTTCAGATGATCAATTGACAGATAAGGATACTTGTATTTTTCAAGCATCTTCTGTGCCAAAAACGTTTTGCCAACATGGGATGCCCCCGTTATCAGTATTATCATCTTTTACCTCTGCAAATGTTATATCAAAGCCTCTTTATACTGTATCAGCCAGCGGTTCCCTCATCTCCTCTATGATCTCTTCCAGGATGTAAACCGCACTCGCCACCATCTTCGGACAAAACTCCTTGAACAGTCCGTTGGTTCTTGCATATTGTCGGCCTTCCTGCGTAGTGATATCACAGCCCAGTAATTCATTGCAGATACAGGTTCTGTTTACCTGCTGAAACCGATCCATCATCCTGTCATTTAGGCGATTGGACCTTTGTCGTTCCTCCGGGGAACCACTGTGTTCTTCGCCAAACATCAGTCCTAAAACCATCAATGCGCCCGTGCAGGCTCCGCATACATTCCCTTTGCGCATCCCGCTTCCAAAGCAGGAGCCTAACCTGAATGCCATTTCCTCCGTAATGCGGCATTCATCGGCAAACGCCGCAAGCACAGACTGGGAGCAATGCAGTTCCTCAGAAAAATACTGCACCGCTTTATCTCTTCTATTCATTTGCATTCCTCCATAAATAACCATTTCATCTTTCAAATGCAACAAGTTTTACCTGATACCCATAATCCATAGCCGCTCTGACCGTAGTATCTACACACATATGTGTCATCATTCCGTATCTGTATTAGTCAATTACTCTCAGCGGAACCCATCGAAGGTAGTCACCGGAGACCAGATGAAGCCGCTTGACCTCTCTTTCCACCAGTTTCTTTGCATGAACCTCCGCCTCTTCATCCCATCCCATAATCTTTCCCGAATAGTCAAGGTAGAACGGTCCTTCAAACGTGAACCCTTTTGTCGCGACGATGGCATAGTCATGGTAACTCTCATAGCCGTCCTGCAGGAAAGTTAACTCTGGTTGGTATTGTTCATTCAGTCTGGCTGTTTTTCTTGCATCCCATTATGTGGCAACTCATCCTACTAGATCGCTTTGATCTAGCACTCTGTGCGCCAGAGTTCCCGTTCCACACCCGGTGTCCAGCCAGTCCGGATCATGTAATCCCATATTTCTCACAAGGTCTATGATCTGGCCATGATATTCTTGATAATATGGAAGAACATTAATGATCTTATCGTCATAGATACCGGAATTGTATGCTGATTTGTTGTCTTTCATATGTACTCCCATTTTATCAAATGTATCAGTCAAACTTCTTTGTGTAATCGAGTCTTATCAATCGCTTCCCGTTCGGGAGATCTACTGACCCGGATAAGATTTTAGAATACCCTATCTCGTTTATAGATGCTGTCAATGCTCCTTCTTCCACATGATGGTGGATTTCATCAAGCCCATCAAAAGCGTGAAGATACGGAGAATCAGAGACCCATTTTTCTTGATCTGTATTGACCTGAATCACACAGGAAACATATTTGGGATCTGTCTGTTTGATCACATTCTGAAATGCCGTATATCCGATGTATTCGATCAACAAATTGGCGATCACAAACTCTGCTTTTGGAAACATTCGGGTGTTCGTGACGATATCAAGATGAAGACACTCTAAAACGCCTTCCATTGAAGCATAACGGTCTGCGACCGCTTTCAGATATGCCTCATTGATGTCAACGCCGTATACCTTCTGGTATTTCGCAGTGTCAACATGCTCCAGCCCGTTTCCACCGGCAATACCAAGGACCATTGCTGTTTTAACCGGATAAGCATTAAACTGTTTCTTCATTATAGAATTCATCTTCTGCAGTTGGTATACAGAGTCCAGACTCATATGCTTTTCATAATCGTCAAGGCTGATCTTCTCCCACGGGTTCTGATCCGATCTGATTTCTGTTTTCTTCAGAACTCTACTTTTGCTCTTACGCCATGCGCGGATCTCCTCATGATTCCCGGAAAGCAAAACATCCGGTACACGCTTTCCTTGGAATTCCCGCGGTTTTGTATACTGAGGATATTCCATCAAATCGTTCTCAAAGGATTCTTCTCTAGCGCTGCCCTCTTTCAACACACCGGGAAGAATCCTTGCGATTGAATCCATCATAACCTGAGCCGGCAATTCTCCACCGGTCAGAATATAGTCTCCGACAGAAATCTCCCGATCCACATAAGAATAAATGCGTTCATCCATTCCTTCATAGTGTCCGCAAACCAGGATCAGATGGCTTTCCTCTGAAAGACTCCATGCCATCTTCTGTGTATACTTCTCTCCGCGAGGCGTTAAAGCGATACGGACAGCTTTTTCATCAACTCTTTTTTCTGCATCTTCCAATGCCGCTACAACCGGAGCCACTCTCAGTATCATGCCGTTTCCGCCGCCGTAAGGAGAGTCGTCAATATGGCGAAAGCTCCCGCCGGCATAATCCCGAATGTCAATCAGGTTTACTTTCAGTACCCGAAGTTCCTCTGCGCGTTTGATCACATGAGAAGATAAAAAGCTTTCAAACAGTGCCGGTTCAATTGTCAGAACAGATATTGTCAACATATTTCATTCTTTACTTTCAAAAACACGAGGTTATTCAACTAATCCACCATGAAATATGCATTCATATATCTGCGAACCCTTGTAGCAGATAATTTCTTTTCCCTGGAACCACTCATAATTACCGCTGATCTCACATTGATAAGTGTAATCTCCGTTTGAGTACACTTCAGGTCCTCTAAACGGTTTATCTTCAGGTACGAAAAGCAACTATCTCACTTTTCATAATTCCACCCTCATATAAAGCAATTCCTGATATCCGGATATCCGTGAATTAAATCCCTTTGGATTACGTCCGAATTCCTCAAAGCCAAAACTCTTGTATAAAGATATAGCGGTGTCGTTTTCCGCTACAACATTCAGCTCCAATTGATCGTATCCGGCATCTTTGGCGCATTGGATACAGGCCTTCGTAAGCGCCTTTCCAAGCCCAAGGCCCCAGTACTCTTTTAATACGCTGATGCCAAACTCTGCCCTGTGCCTGACTTTGTATTTTTTCCCAATAGCCTCTATCCCTGCAGTTCCTACAAGCTTTCCGTCAACAACAGCAATGAGCTCTGTTTCATTTGGGCTTTTTGTCATTTCTTCCAGAAACGCGGCCTCCTTCTCCTCATCAAGACTGTTTTCATCAGGATAAGACAACAGATAATCCGTTTCTTCATGTGTACGGTTAAAAATCTCAAATACGGCAGCTCCGTCCGGTCTGTCACCGTTTCGGATCAAAGCCTCTTTTCCGTTTTTCAGGATAATCTTCTGTTCATACTGCATTTCAAGCCTCCTTAAAAGTTTCAATAAACTCAACCGCTTCTTTGACCCCGCCGGAGCTTTTGAAGCTGTCGGATACTTTTTTTGCAGCATCCCTGAAGCTCTGCTCTTCGATGATCCGCGTGACAGTTTTCAATACATCCTCTTTTCCGATCGAAGGAAGTCTAAGTCCCGCTCCAAGCTCCTCAGTTCTTTTTGCCACTGCGTCCTGCTCCGGTGTCTGAGGAAACAGGATCAGTGGAACGCCGTAATACAGGCCCTCGGATGCGGAGTTCATGCCGCAGTGCGTAATAAACGCATCCGCGATCGACAGTACTGCCATCTGATCTACACTCTCATGGATCTGAATCTGCTCAGGGAGATTCTCAAAATGATCCGGATTCGTACCCATGGAAATGATCACCTGATAGCCGGTCTGCCCGAGCACTTCGATACAGTTGCGATAAAAATCGCGGTTCTGATTGATCGTACCCATGGAAATGTAAACCGTTTTCTCTGCTGTCTTTTCATACTTCTCGGTGATTGGCCGCATGGACGGACCGATGAAATGATACCTGTCCGAAAAACTCTCCGAACAGGGTTGAAAATATTTGGACGTGTATACGATCGTATTGGTTTCATTATCGTTCTGTACGATGTCCAGAAGTCCTTTTACCGGATATCCTTTCTCCCGGAGACGCTTAATTTGTTTATTCACCTTTGGCATGGAAAATAGCATCTTTAACGTTTCTCCGGCGCCGTGCTTCATATACCGTGCAGAGGCGCGGTTAAATGCAAATGTCGTTGTCGATGAGATATATGACAATCCGTGTTTTAACGCTGCAAGCTTCCCCCAGTATGCAACCGAATCCGACACAATGACATCCGGTTTCAGCTCGGAAATCTTTTCCGTCACCATTTCATCCAACGCCAACGTGGAAGAAACAAGCATCTCTACGGCAAACGCCTGGTCCTTGCCGACGCGATCCGCGTTTTCCTTATCTTCCATCTCGAAATTGTAACCGTCACAGGGGAAGAACTTTGCTCCTGCGTTTTCTATTTTTTCCCGAACCATTTCGAATGAAAAATAGTAAATTGTGTGACCACGCTCAGTCAAGGCTTTCACAATGCCAAGCGTCGGATTGGTGTGTCCATGTGCGGGAATGCAAAACCATGCGATCTTCATAATGATCAGTCCTCCTTCTGGAATCTATCGTTATGAACTCCCTTTCTTTTTGATATTGCAAAATCATACGCCTCAGATACTGAACACGTATGATGATATGATACCAGAAAACTGGAAAAAGAGAAAAAATCTTTTGTGGCTGAAAGAAGGATATGCTGTTATAATAAATACTCGATCAGGTTATGTCAGTGTATTCAGAATGTAGGAACATATGAAGGAAAAACTGAGACGAATAAAAACATTTTTCAAGGAATTTGCCGCAGATTTGGTAAATAAAGACATTTCGACATATGCAGCAAGTATTTCCTTTTTTCTATTTTTATCGATCTTACCGATCCTGATACTGGTCTCGCTTTTTCTTCCTCTGACCGGATTCGGTGCCGAGGAGCTGATCGATATCGTGATCGCCGTTACACCCGATGCCATTGATGATCTGGCTGCACAAACCATCCGCGAAGTTTATGCTCGCTCCTCTGGCATTGCACTTCTTACACTGATCGTTGTCATCTGGAATGCTGCACAGAGTCTCACCGCTTTAATCCGCGGGCTTCGTATGGTTTATGAGATCCCGGGCAGAAAAAACTATCTTAAACTGAGCCTGACCGCGGTCATCTCAATGTTCGCGATCGCTGCTTTTCTGATCCTGTCCGTAGTAGGCATAGTGCTCCTTGATACGGTGATCCATACAACAGGCGCCGACCAGATCCAGCTTCCGGTGCTTACCACCCTGATTTTGCATTTACGCCACCTGATCATGCTGCTTCTTACCACCCTTTTGCTGACGCTGCTGTATACTTTTATCTCGGACGCAGAAAAACGACCGCGATCCCATCTTCCCGGGGCAGTCGTTTCATCCGTTGCCATTATGATCTTTACATGGATATTTTCAGCCTTTGCGAGCTACAACGGCAACTATCAAACAATCTATGGCAATCTGGCAACAATTGTCATTATGTTTTTCTGGGGCTATGCCTGTGTCACTCTTATGCTGATCGGAGGAAGCATCAATCAGTTCCTGATAAAGCGGAGAGCTCTTCAGAATCATCAATCGTAACCGGTTGGATCATATACTTCATTTCCATATCTCCCAAAATGCGATCGTTCTTGCAGCCGCTACATTCAATGAATCCACTCCGTGCTTCATCGGAATGCTGACAATATGATCGGACCCGGACTCCTTAACAAGCGGCAGCAGCGCGTGATCCGCATATGTCCATGCAATCTGAAATACCGCTCCCATACTCACCCTGATCGCCCGCCGGTATAAGGGATCCGCCGACCCCTGTGTCAGAACGATCCCATCTGCGCCAAGCGCCGCCGCGGATCGGAAGACAGCTCCTACATTTGTCGGATTCTCAACATCGTCAAGTACCACGATCCGCTGATGCGACTGCAGAAATGTACTCAACTCCGGCAAAGCTTTTCTTCGCATGGCCGCGAGCACTCCTCCTGTCAGAGAGTACCCCGTAATATGCTTCATGACATCGTAACTTGCCGTGATCGCTCTTTCGATCACACGAACGCTTTCACAGATAAACAATCCCGTTTCCGGTTCATATATCCTTTTGACCTGTTTTTCATTCAGTCCGGTATAGATTGCCACTTCCGGAGCATTCAGATCCGTGATCCTGATCATACGGTAATTTTCGTCCTTATCTGCTTTTTCCATTCTACTTGTATGATCCAATCAGTAAGCGCTGTCATATCCCTGCCCGAACGGTTCTGAGAAAAGGCTTGCCTGTCTTTCTCCGTGCATCCGAAATTATAGAGCTCCGATCCCCCCGCATATTTCCCGACTGCATCAAAGATCATTTTGTTCTTATTCACCTGAGATTTCGCTTGTATCACCGCAATTTTCATAACCTGATCCCCTCTGCAGACACTAATCGATCTCTATCGTTTCCGTGATCTCAAATCCCGTTTTCTCATACATGATCCGCGCTTTTTCATTCCAGGCCGACACATGCAGTATCACTTGCCTTGTACCTATATGCTCCAGTGCCCAAAGCAGTATCTGCTTTCCATAACCATAGCCCTGGTATTTGGGGGAATAAGGCGCCATCTCAATGGAGGACTTTTCATCTGTTGGATACATGTACTCCATTTTATATGCTCTTCTCATTCTTTTTTCGTCTTCTTCTCTATTCATTTCTGCTTCCTCTGAATGGCTGCATGTTGTATTTTACCATACCTCTTCAAAAATGTGTTATAGTTGGATATATGGAGATCAACAGCTTTTACAATTTATATGCAAATACATATATCACAAACTTTATCCTGGTGATCGGTATCACGGGGCTTACGATCGCTCTGGCCTGGATCATGCCGATCATAGATGAACGGGTATGCAAAAAAGCCGGCGTTAATCTATGGGGCGGGGTCAGCGACAGCCTCAAAGCAGACTCTTTCCTGAAAGGACGAAAGATCCTGCTGAACTCTGTTTTTCTTATATATCTGGCAGTCCTTATTTATCTGGTATTCATCGGCAGACCCCCGCATGAAGAGTATCTCATAAACAATTCCATCGGAAAGTTTGCAGACCTCAAGCTCATCGACCTTTTGTTCCCAAGAACAGAGTTTCTGGAGTTTTATCTGAATACGATGCTCTTTCTGCCGATGGGCTATCTCCTGCCTTACCTTTTTCGCTGGTTCCGGATGCGGCCGATCCGACGCACGCTGCTGTTTTGCTTTGTCCTATCGCTTTTGATCGAGAACTTCCAGCTCCTGACAAAACGGGGGTATTACGATACCAGTGATCTGCTTGCAAATACTCTCGGCAGCGGATTCGGTATCATCCTGTTTCTCATGCGCGCCTACCGTCTTACCGATCCTGACTGGAAGAAAAACAGACATAATTACAGACGTTGGAAAAAGCGTGCAAAAGACGGCACACTCTTTCCCTTTGTTCACAGAACCACACTGGTTCGTACAACGATCCGGGCAACAAACGAAGAAGAGATCTGGAGTTTTTATGTGGAAAAAATGGGGCTTCCGCTGCGACGTCAGCTTGTTCCGGAGAATTCTGACGAAACCTCGTTCCTTTTTGAGATCGGAAGGACACAGATCGAGATCATCTGTTCCAACCACGAGGAGGAACTCCCGGAACAGACACTGATGATTGCTTATGAAAACCTGGACCGCGTCAGAAGACGTCTTCTGGAACGGGGGATCGATCCCGGCGCATACCTGGCAGATCCCTATACCGGTCGGCGAATGCTCTCATTCCGAGGTGCCGGGAATGTTTTGATCACCATGCTGGAATACTGAGCCCGTAATAGGCCCAGTTGTTCATATCGGAATAATCAGGACCGGACTTTGCTCCTTTACATCCGGCAAAAAGGGAAACAACAAACGGAGCATCCCAAAATCCCCCGTTGACAAATCTCCCCCTCTCATAGTATAGTTTTTGATGTAGAAAACAGCTTCATAAGGATCTTCGGGGCAGGGTGCAATTCCCGACCGGTGGTGATCGCAGCAATGCGTCAGTCCACGAGCCGCTTCGTTCGTTTTTTAACGGGCAGTGGCATGATACGGTGAGATTCCGTGACCGACAGTACAGTCTGGATGAGAGAAGAGATGATTTTTTTATGCCCCGATATGACTATCGGGGCTTTTTATATGTGAAAGGAGTTTTTACCATGAACAAACTAAAAGAAGCAGTTAAGGCTGTGCCAAAGGAGCGCGATGATCTGACGGCGGTCGGAAAGAAACGGATCAACGTTCGCTATCTGACGGCGACCGCAATGCTTTCCGCGCTTTCCTTCGTACTGTTTTTCATCCAGTTCTCAACGCCTCTGACACCGGAGTTCCTTAAAATGGATATCTCAGAGCTCCCTGCACTGATCGGCTCGTTTTCGATGGGTCCGGTCTATGGCGTACTGATCTGCCTTGTCAAGAATCTTCTCCATCTGACCATCACCTCGACAGGCGGAGTCGGAGAGCTTTCCAACTTCCTTCTCGGTGTGGCTTTTGTACTTCCGGCAGGACTGATCTATCAGCGGCATAAAACGAAAAAGACCGCCGTGATCGGTTCGCTGACCGGCGCAGCAATCATGGCGATCGTATCGGTTCCTTCGAACTACTTTATTGTATACCCGGTGTACACGGCATTCATGCCGATGGATACCATCATCAATATGTATCAGGCGATCCTTCCGGGTGTAGATAATCTCTGGCAGTGCCTGCTCATCTTCAATATGCCTTTCACCTTTGTAAAAGGCCTTCTCTCCGTGGTCGTGACACTCCTTGTATATAAGCACATCTCACCGATCATCAAGGGAACTAGGCGAAAATGAAAAACACAGCATCGTCATATCATCAAACTGCTCGGCATCGCTGACAAACGAATTGACTGACTGTTCCATATGCCGGATCTGTTCCTCGGGAGACAGATCCGGTTTTTCATTGAGAGCATCCAGCATACGCTCTGCCCCGAACAGCTCCTTTGCCCCCGAAGTAGCCTCCGGAACACCGTCCGTATAAACAAAGAGCGTATCTCCGGGATGAAGCTCAAAAGGCTGCTCCGTAAAGGTCTGTTCTTCCCATGTTCCAACCGCCATATCATGCGGATTTTTTATAAGCTCAAAGCTTTCTCCCGCGCGCCTAAGCACAGGCTTTTCATGACCGGCATTGATCTCGATCCCTTTTCCGGTGGAAAGCTCGATCACGGCAACCCATACCGTCACAAACATTTCCGCAGCGTTGGTCTCACAGATCTGGCGATTAACATGCGTCATTGCCTCTCCCGGAGCAATGCCCTGCAGCAGCGTACTCCGGATCAGCGTACGGCACGCCATCATGACCAGTGCAGCCGGGATCCCCTTGTCGGAAACATCCCCGATGACCAGAGCGATATGATCCTCATCGATCAGGAAGAAATCATAAAAATCTCCGCCGACCTCTTTTGCGGGATTCATGGAGGCATACAGATCAAAATCGGATCTCTCCGGAAATGCCGGAAATACGGATGGAAGCTGGCTTTTTTGGATCGTCTCGGCCGTCTCCAGTTCCGTAAAAAGCTTCTGTTTTTCGGATGCGGCCTCTTTGATCTCCCCGACATAGATGTCAATATTGTCAGCCATCTCTGTAATATCCACGGAAAGTCTGCCGTATTCATCCTTTTTTTTCAGAAGCCCCCTCAAACCGTCCCGCATATCTGCACTGTTTTTGGTTTCCGAATATTTCCGGACCGTCTGCTGCATAGCTCTCGCAGGCTTTACGATCATTCGATTCAAAAGCAGCAGCAGGACAAGCTGAAGGATGCACAGCAAAACGATGACCGGAATCAAAAGCATCAGAGCACATGACTCCATAAGATTCTGAACATCATCTTTCTCAAATCCGGATGCCGCAACACAGACGATGCGGCCATCTGCCCATACCGGATAATAATTATAAAACAGGCTATTTCCCACGCCGAGATTGAGCCAGGAATCTTCATCTTCCTTGTCACTCCCTTCTTCTTGCATTTGCGAGAGCGATTTCAGGAAGTCCGGGCTAATCTGGAAGGTGGTTCCAAGAGAAATCTTTCCGTCATCTCCGAAGCTTTCGTCATAAAAATAAACGTATCCGTTCTCATCTCCCGGTCGAAAACAGGAACTGATGAGATTGATGTTTGTATGTGCTGAGGTTGAAAAACTCTCCGCAATAGTGATATAGCAGTACTCTGCGAATATACGCTGCATGTCCTCCTTCATTTCCTGCGCCTGCTCCACCGTGATCGCCTGGGGACTTACAAACAGATAGTTCTGTCTTGCTTTGTAAATCTCGCTGTTTTTATCCTTTAACTGTTTCGGATCAAGATCAAGGTCCTCGCGATGTTCCTCCCAGTAAGAAAGCAGCCAGGGCAGCGATTGATAATCGTCAAGCTCATCGGCATGCCGCTCCGCCACAGCAGCGATGGTTTCTCCGAGGATCCCTGCCACAACGCCGTACTCTACGACCTGAATAATAAACACGAGAAAAATGATGATCAGGGCACTCACCCCGATCATCAGAGAACTGACTATAAAAAGCAGCCTTACTTTCGGTTTTTTCCCCCGTTTCTCCTGTTCCGACTCAGAAAGTGTTTTTTGGGGCATTTCTCTCTTATCTGAAACCCGTCTCATCTGTTCTCCGTCTTTTCTTCCGTCACCATTATCTTTCCGAGAGTCCGCTGCATCTCAAAAGTAAACCCTTCTTCGTTCATCACCTTTGAAAAACCGAACTCCTTTGACCATGCAAGGTATTCCCGCATAGTCTCCGCCTTGGAATTTGCTGCCATCGCCATCGTTTCCGGCGATACCTGATCCATGATCTCCTTTGGGATAGCTGCAAGACGTGCACGGATCACTTCTTCATTATAGATCTCCGTGATCGAATAATCCGCAATGATATCTTCGTCACAAACACCGCAAAGTCTCAATATCTCCGCTGCGATGATCCCGGTACGGTCCTTTCCTGCCGTACAGAAAAAAGCGGTATTTCCTTCGGAAAGGCTTGAGAGAATTGTCCGAAGGATCAGCGCAATTCTGTCGGTCGCATTCTCCGTCATAACGCGGTAATCAAGGCTCAGGCTCTCCAAGAATTTTTTCCCGGCCTCTGCGGTCAGCTCCGCCCCCTCCTCCTCACGGAAAAACTGGCAGGGAATATAACGGAAACTGGGCGGAGCCTTCACCGGAGTCTCCATCGCTTCGTATGTACTCCGAAGATCGATCAGGGTTTTGATGCCAAGCTCCGAAAACTGCTGCCACTCATTTTCCGTAAGATCCGCGGGACAATCGCATCTGTACAGCCGGTTCCACTTTGTCAGACCTCCGTCTTCGGCCTGATAACCGCCAAGATCCCGGAAATTATACAGATTCGGCAGTTTGATCCTTCTGATTTCACTCATGCTTTATTCCCTTTCCTCTATACAATCTCTTTGTTCTCCGCAAAACACCACATCCGCTTAAAGCCCTTCTCACAGAGCGACTTTGTCATGACGATCCCGCCGCACTGTCCGGAATACATGAAAGAGTCGCACCGGGAGAGAAGATACAGCGCGTAGAAATAATTCGCCGTGGAATCCTCAAGAAAGACATCGTAATCCTCCCCGGGATGGCGCTTCCGGTCGAGCTCGCTGATCGTGGTGACGCCCTCTTTGGTAAAGTCGGTGATACTGTAGCGTTCCTGCGAGACCACGCGGATCTTTCCCGGGAAAGCCGCCTCCATTTTCCTTAAGATATCCATATCCTCCGTAGCAAGGAAAATGCCATCATAGCCATCCTCCTCCATCCATTCCCGGATCTTCGGCAGTGCCGACTCCACAGTTACGGGAGCGCTTGCGCCGCTCATGCCGGAAGCAATGTAATCGGATCCCCGAAGAAGAATACCGAGCATCCGTTTGTCCCCGAGCACCGCTTCCCCGTACTCCTTCATCTCCGCCACAAAAGAAGGGCTCAAAGAATGGATGTCAAAATCATTCCCGTTTGAATAACGGAGCATCTTTGTAAAGAGAAGCCCGTAATAATTCGTGATATGGATCGTATTGCTTTCATTCGCATCCGCGGGTGTCATACGGATATTGAAATATTTCTCGATAATGTGATCCGCATATCTCGAGCTTCCCGGCTGAAGCGTGATCTCAAAGCCGTAACGCTCAAAGAAATGACGTGCTCTGGCATAGACCGTGAGCACGCTTCCGATCCCCTCTGAACGTGCCACCACGATCTCCGCATATTTCACCTTATCAAAGGAAAGCTCTGTCAGCCACTGATAGACAAAGATATGATGAAAGAGCACCACCTGATCCACGGTGAAAAAATCACAGATAAAGGCGGAAGGATGGAAGTCCCGGATGACGCGCAGCGTAGTCTTTTCCTCCGCCGGAGGAACTTCCTTCGAAATCTTAAGGCGCTGAGACTCTGGGTAAAACCAGAGGAGTCTTTCATCCCTGCAGACGACCGGCAGTTCCGTGAAAAAGAGCAGTATTCCTGCCAGAACCACCGTATACTCATTTGCTTCCTCAAACCAGACCTTATCGAATCCTTCCAGAATGTCGAAGCACAGACGCGATTTATCCTTCTCATCATAAACAAGATATGGCGGATACAAAGGATCCTCATGAAACAGCGGGGAATCCGGATACTTTTCGCTGGCCTCTGCCCATTTCTGATTCTCTACGTACTCCAGATTATAGTCGTCCCCTTCCGGATTCTTTACATGAAAAGCCGTCTCTCCTCTCAATACCCAGTAGAGTGCCTGATGGAATACCCCGGGGCCGTGGCTTAAGTATCTATGGTTCCGCTCCCTGTTATAATCTTTAATCAAAAGCATACTTCTTACCTCTTATAAGCAATGATCACTTTTCCGGAATCCTGCGTCGGCGCTTCGATGAAAAGACCTGCCGCTTCGCAGAGGATCTCGATGGATTCCAGCCCGCAGGGGAAATGCCAGTAGGTCCGTTCCGGCACAATGATCTTCCCGCCTTTTCTGACCTTTTCCGCAAGTGTAAAGAAAGTCTCCGCCATTGTTTCCAGATCCTCATTTTCACGGAAGGCAAGATCCAAGATGCCGAACGCAAAGCCTTCCGCGGCCTCCGGAAGAGCGTCCTCATCCACCACCGTCACGCCGGAAAGCAGCTTTGTTTCGTTCGAACATAGAAGAACCGATCCAACCGGATGAAGCTCAAAATAAACTCTCTCGATGGAATCCGGGTTCTTAGGACAATCCGATGCCTTTTTCTTTTCTCCGGAAAATAGCATTTCAAAATACCGGGTCTCCGCACGTTCCAGAAAATCACGATCCTTATAAAGTTGCCGTTCATCCTCGTTCGCGAGATACACCACGCCGGCGCTCGTATCGAGATCCACGGTGCGCGCCAGATGGTCGGAAACCGCTTTCCCGAGCCTTGCCCGGCAAAAGCTCTTCTGCCGTCTGATGATCGGCAGAACCGGAGCCGCCAGAATGTCTTTCTCCAGATCGGTGATCAGATGCTTTTTCAGTCCCTTTGCGAGCGGGCGGAACGGATCATTGACATGTGCAAGGAAAGCATCCGGATGAAGGTATGCATCCAGAGCCAGATCCGTTTCGTGATGCCCCCAGATCTTATCCAGGAACGGAGCCGCCATATCGCTTCCCATCGGACGGCAGTTGACCTCGATCAAAACCGGTCCTTTCTCATCAATCATAAATTCACTGTGTACATTTCCGTATTCCACACCGAGCGCGTCCAGCACATCAAACGCATAGCGTATCAGGGAAGTGCATCCGGTCTCAAGTTCACTCAAGGTCTCGGTATAATTGTAGACCATACCGCCTCCGGCAACCTTTTTCTTGGAATGCTTCCACACAGCGGAAAGCTTGTGATGTCCGTCATAGGAAACGGTGTTCACGATGTATTCCGTACCAACGATACGTTCCTGCAAAAGCATACCTTCCTCGGAGCCGCCCATATAGTTGCCCGTGGAGAACACCTCATCATAGGCTTCTTTCAGCTCTTCCTCGCTGTCACAGATACGAACGTCCACTGAGCTGGCTCCGCGGTACGGCTTTAAAACGCTTCCCGTAAACTGCTCCTGCCGGTAAAAATCCCTTGCCTCATCCCAGTTATGAACGATCTTCCCGCGGATCCCGCGAACACCTGAATCGACCAGCTTCTGGTGCATCAGGAATTTGTTGGTCAGGACCGGAATGCGCTCCGTTTTATTTCCGGGGAGTCCAAGCTTCTCTGCCAGCTGTGCCGCCAGCTCAACACCGAGATCCGCACCCGGAAGAATGAATTTCGGCTCCAGCTTTTTCACCATTTCAAAGGTTTCTTCGAACGTAGCGCATTCCACAATGAAATCAGCCACATCCTTATAATGATGCTCGATGGGATTCCGTACTTCCTCCATGACCTCAAAGATCGCATCGCTCCGCTTCGTCCAGAGCACCACCGGGTGAAACCCGCGTTTTCTGATATCTTCGATAAAATTGACGCCTGTTGAAAAAGCATCTACGATTACAATATTTTCCATCATGACCCCTCTTTCTCTCTCAGTGCTTTTACCAGATCCGCCGGAATCTGCTCCGGATATTTTTTCTGCAATGCTTCAAAGCCGTCCAGAAGCTCCTCCATGGTAGCATAGCCTCCGGTCACGGCATCGTTAAACCAGAAAACATCCTTCCCCGGCATACGAACCTCGTACTGGATAACGCTTTTCATACAAGGCTCTGCCGCGATCGCGGTAAGAACCTCCTCATCAACCTTCGGCATCTTGAACTGACAGGCATAAGTCAGATTTTTCACATCGTTATAGTCTTTTGATGCGCCGACTGCCTCATCCATATAGACATCATAAGGAAGACGTCCCTGGGATCCTGTGATCAGCGTCGTAAGTCCGGACCAGCGGTTGTTGATCTCAAGGATGTACCATTCGCCTTTCACAAGGACAAGATCCACTTCCATGATACCGGAGAACTGCATCAGCTCCGCCATACGCTTCAGCTCGCTTTTCACCTCATCCACATGAAGATCCGGATCCAGAATCGGACCGTATTTCAGCGTCGTTGCACCAAGCGGATCGTTGAGCTGCCCCGGCACGGTATTGAAGATCCGAAACGGCGGTGAAACGTAATAATTCCCGCGGTCTCCGTGAACCTCCGCGCCGTATTCCTCTCCCGCAAGGAACTGTTCGATAAGCACATCCTCTACAAGCTCATCGGAAAGAAGGTAATTCTTTGCGTCCTCAAAATCCTTTGCGACATGAATGCCCATGGATGAAGACCCCGTAGTGCTTTTGATGACCACGGGCATCTCCATGTTCTGGATCTCCCAGAGTACATATTCCTGATAAACGTTACCTGTACATGCTTCGCCGAGTTTCTCCGTTGTGAAGAGCTCATAATGGAGGTAGAGCGCATCCGGGATTCTGAATCCGTTTGCCTTCAGCACCTGATGCGTACGCCATTTGTCAAAGCAGTCCAGCGCGGTATCCGTGGAATAGCAGATCGTATCGATCCCCTTTTTCCGGAGGCCTTCCGCAACCGCCGCGTCGCGAAGTCCGTTCCAGTCATAGCCGCTGACCGGTCCCGGCATTGCAACCGCGATGTCGGGATTTAATCCCGCCACGGTTTCCAGAAATTCGGGGAGCTTTGCTTCCATCGGAAGCGTGATCACCTTGATCTTTTCCGGAGAACGGACCAGTTCTCCTTCGGAAATGTCCAGAAAATACCTGCCGTTCAGCTGCACCACCAGTGTGATCTCGCAGTCCGGATGCCGCGTTGCCATCTCATCCCACTGCTCCGCCCATTTCGGGAATACCGTGCAGTTGCTGCTCTTATCTCTGTGCTTACTGTTTGTGGAATAAAAAACAATTCGTTTCATCGTAATCTCTCCTATATGCTATGTATTTACCAGTCAATAGATCCGATCAGTTCGGGGATCCTTGGCAGGAAATTCGCTTTTGCGTCCTCAATGCTGGCCTGAATGATCTCCGGTGCCGCCCCGCGACCGTAATACGGTGCAAGAGCCACCTTAAGCTTGGAAAACAGTGCGATCTGTTCCTCGATCTCCTTTCTCTTCTTCTCATCGTACTGGGTGAAATACCGTTCCATGAGTCTGTCCCAGGTTTTTGTGATCAGCTCTACCGGCATATTCGTGTGCATCGCCGCATACTCCGGAGAAAGCTTTACGAGATTCACCTGTGTTGCCGCCGTGGCAAGAAAGTCGAAGATCGGATGCCCGTAACTCACATCTCCCATATCGATCAGGATAAGGTCATCATCCTGGAACATCACGTTATTCGGATGATAATCCCCGTGAATCATTGTGGAGCGATCCGGCACAGATTCCACCAGGGCACGGAGACTTGCCATCTCATCCGACGTATAATAGGATTCACACTCCTTCATCGCAGCATAATAGATATCCTTGATGGAAGGAAAGCATTCCTTGTCTACCTCTGTCTCATGAATTCTCTTATAAAGTGCGACATATTTTTCGGTCAGCTCATCGTAACGGTCCGGATTCCCTTTCAACATATTGGAAAGGGTATCCGCGTTGATCATTTCAAACATGATCCCGTAACGGTCATCCGCCATCACCACTGAATAGGAAATTGCGGTGGGAATACCAGCCACCAACGCTTCCTGCGCAAGATTACGCTCCTGGTTGATCACCTCTAGCGGTGCGGTCTTCTGAAACACCTTGATGACGTTTTCGTTGTCCACGCGATAAACTTCACCGTTCGCACCACGTCCGATCAGTTCAAAATCGGCAACGCTGTATTTCTTCATTGCCTTATGCGCTTCAAACATCCGCACAAATCCGGTATCCTCCAGGATGTCATAGATCTCCAACGGAATGTTAAAGATCTGAATCTGCTTCTCTTCGTTCTTTGCCATCTTGAGGATCACACGCAGCCCCGCACTGGAAATGTATTCCAGCTTCTCAAAGTCAAAGACCAATTGCTCCTCTGCGTTTTCACTGCGAAGCTTCATCAGCTCCTGTTCCACCGCTTCGGCGTTATCCCTTGAAATACGTCCTTCAAAAGAAATCACCGCCGTGCTTTTTCCGGCTTCCTTCAATGTCACTCCATCCATTTAATTTCCCTCCTTACCAAGAGCAACTACGCTCCGTTATACAATTTGTAATAGGCACCCTTCTTCTGCATCAGCTCCTCATGATTCCCGCTCTCCAGAATCCTTCCGTGATCCAGTACAAGGATGCAGTCACTATTTTTGATCGTAGAAAGACGGTGTGCGATCACAAAAGATGTCCTGCCTTTCATCAGGTTATCCATTCCTTCCTGGATCAGCCGTTCGGTTCTCGGATCCACGGAACTGGTGGCTTCGTCAAGGATCAGGATCGGTGCGTCCGCCGCTACCGCTCTTGCGATATTCAGGAGCTGTCTCTGTCCTTCCGCCAGGCTCTCCGCATCCCTTGTCAGAACCGTATGATATCCGTCCGGAAGTCTTGTGATGAAATCGTCCGCCCTTGCCTTTTCCGCAGCCTCGATACACTGCTCATCGGTAAGATCCGGATTCCCGTAGCGGATATTGTCAAGAATCGTGCCCGTGAAAAGGTGCGTATCCTGCAGGACAATGCCGATCAGCCGCCGGAGATCTTCTTTGCGGAACTCCGTCACATTCTTTCCGTCCAAAAGGATCTCTCCGTTATCCAGATCATAGAAACGGTTGAGAAGGTTCGTGATTGTTGTCTTTCCTGAACCGGTGGTACCCACGATCGCGATCTTCTGGCCGCTCTCCGCTGTCAGGTTGACGTCATAAAGGATCTGGGTTCCCGGAACATAAGAGAAATCCACATGCCGAAGCTCAATCCTTCCCTTTGTCTCCTTTGCAGTGATCGCCGTTGTTCCCTTATCCTCCTCCGGCTCCTCATCGATCATCGAAAAGATCCTCTTCGCTCCCGCAAGAGCCGTAACACAGGAATAGATCTGTCCGGAAGCAAGCACTACCGGCACGTTCATCGTCTTGGAAAGAGACAGGAACGCGATGGTTTTTCCGATCGTCATGCCGCCCCAGCCGTTAATGACAAAGATACTGCAGAGCACCGCGAACAGGAAGTAGAACACGATGTTTCCGGCTTCCATGTTTACGGCGCTGACAATGCCCGTGTATTTCGAAGCCTTATAAGCACTCTGACGGAGCTTTTCATTCCGCTCACGGAACTCCGAAGTACAGGTTTCCTCACGGCGGAACACCTTGACCACTTTCTGTCCGCTGAAGATCTCCTCCACATAGCCGCTCACATCCGCAAGGTTTTCCTGCTGGTCAGAATAAGCGCCCCGTGCAGACCCGATGATCTTCATGCTGACTCCCATCACGACTGCCACCATCAGCAGTGCCAGAAGAGACAGCGGAATATTGAGAATCAGAAGCGCAATGATGATCGCCACTGCCGTAATCAGCGCGGAAACAATATTCGGAATACCCTGACTGATCATCATCCGGATCGCATCCGTATCATTGGAATACACGGACATGATCTCGCCGCGGGAATGTGTATCAAAATACTTCGCAGGGAAACGCTCCATCTTATCGAACATCTCACGGCGCAGTGTGTACATCGTTCCATGCGTCATCTTTGCAACAGCACGCGCCTGGATAAACTGCGCCAGAACGCCTGCGACAAAAATGCAGATCAAAAACACCAGTGCTTTGGCAAGAGCCGCAAAACCGGCCGTCTTATCATCCATCGTAATGAGAGGTGTGATGTACTTATCCACAAGCGCGGAAAGATAGGAATACGCCAGTGTGGAGGTCAGCGCGGATACCACAACGCAGATCATTGTAATCCAGAAATGGGAACGGTAATTTTTGGTGATGTATTTCATCAGCCGCATCAATGTGTCTTTCATGCCGCACCCTCCTTTCCGGCCTCTGCCGCATTGCAGAGCTCGCGGTAGATGTCACAGTTTAAAAGAAGGTTTTCATGTGTATCAAACCCGGCAACCCGCCCCTTGTCCAGTACAAGGATCCGGTCCGCTTCCCGGACGGACGCAACACGCTGCGTAATGATGATCTTCGTCATCTCCGGCATATCATCGCGAAGTGCGGTACGGATCTTTGATTCCGTAGCCGTATCAAGCGCGGAAAGAGCATCGTCCAGGATCAGGATGCGCGGCCTCCGGATCAAAGCCCTCGCAAGGCAGAGACGCTGTCTCTGTCCGCCGGAAAGATTCGCTCCTCCCTGCTCAACGACCGATCCCAGTCCGCCTTCCTTTTCCGCCACAAACTGATCTGCCGAAGCAAGCCGCACGGCTTCATCACATTCCTCCGCCGTCGCGTCCGGTTTTCCCCACTTCAGATTGCTTTCGATCGTACCCGAAAACAGCACGTTCTTTTGGAGCACCACGGCAATATTGCCTGTCAGCGTATCCGCGTTATAATCCCGGACATCACAGCCTCCGACCAAAACACTTCCTTCGCTCACATCATAGAGCCTTGAGATCAGGTTGATAAAAGAAGTTTTGGAGGAACCGGTCGCACCGACAATTCCGATCATTTCTCCGGATCGGATGGAAAGATCGACATTTTCCAGAACATTCTTGCCCTGACCCTGCCCGTAACGGAAAGAAACATGGTCAAACTGTACGGAACCGTCCTTCATCTCTGTCACCGGATGCTCCGGATCACGGATCGTCGGCTCTTCACTGAGCACCTCCGAAACACGCCGGAGAGAAGCAAAGCTGGAAGCCAGCTGTACAAAGGAAAGCACCAGCATTGCCATATAGGACATGATCTGGAACGCATAGGTGATAAAACCTGTCAGATCACCGGTCGTCATCTCTCCGACGCTGATGAACTTCGCGCCGATCCATGCGATCCCGATGAAACAGAATTCGAGTGCGAGCATCATGATGGGGTTGTTGAAGGCGAGAAGATTCTCCACCTTTACAAAACCTTTGCGGACAATGCCTGCGGATTTTTCAAAACTTTCGCTTTCCGATTGTTCGCGCGCGAAAGACTTCACCACGCGGATCCCCGTCACGTTTTCCTGAACCTTGCCGTTCAGCTTGTCATAATCCATATAAACCGAGCGGTACATCCGGATGCTCTTTAAAATGATAAAAGTCAGGAAAATACCGATAATGAGCACACCGATCGTCAGCACCAGACAAAGCCTTCCATTGAGCCGTGCCGTCAGAATAAGAGAATAGATAATGGCAACCGGAGTCTTGAAAAAAGTGTTCAGGATCGTCTGCGCAGCTGTCTGGATATTGGTGATATCCGTGGTCTGACGCGTAACAAGGCTTGAAACACCGTATTTGTCAAGATTTGCAAAGGAGAATCCCTGAACCCGGACAAACAATGCCTCCCGAAGATTTGCGGCAAGACCGCTGCTTGCTTTGGCGGAATAAACATAGCCGACCAGCGCCGTAATAAGCGCCGAAACCGCAAAGATCAGCATGTATCCACCCCACCTCAGCACCTCGCTGATATTGTTCTGCGAAATACCGTCATCCACGATGTGCGTTGTCATCAGCGGGATCATGGTCTCCAGAAGACCGCTCATGATCAGCAGGATCGGTGCCGCTATAAAAGCGCCTTTATATTGCTTTACCTGTTGCAGGATCACGTTCTTCAACCTTTAGTCCCATCCTTTCCAGCACATTCTTCAGTGCCTTTTTATATCTGCCGTTTCCGGCAGCATCATAACCGGAAAAGCCCATCCGCTGTCCGAAGGTTACGCCGTATACCATCAGCGGAAACAGCATCGCTCCCGGCAGCATCGCCGTGATATGCTCCGCATAGGAATCCGAGATGACACCTCTTCCAAGGTTACTGATCAGAACCGCATCCTGTCCGAGCAGCGGAACAATGCGCTTCATCCTCTCCTCATGGTTTTCCGCCATCAGGACATTTCGCCACTGATTGCACTGGTATGCGATGGCATCCTTCGTATTCTGCTCCTTGCATTGGGAAGCGATCTCCGCCGCCATGGCCTTTGGATCAGAGGTCTCATCCGCGGAAAACACCACCCGCATATTGGCAAGACTTGCATTTTGAAAAGTATTCGGAATCTCCATGAGTATTCTGGCATTGATGGGAAGACGTGCTATGATCTTCGCTTTATTATCCGGATAGCACTCGGAAAGCGCCTGTATACAGAGCGCCGTCAATACATTCTGAGCGGAACCGTTCAGTTCTTTGCAAAGCGCACGAAATTCGGCATAGGTCGACTGAAGCAGAAAAGAATCAGAAAAGTCCGGTGCCTTGGGACTTTTGATCGTGAAAAACGGTCCCTCCGGCATCGAAACAGGCTTATAGTCCGGTGAAACGGGAAGCTCCGTCTCAAGGAGATCCTTTGCATAATCCGGTGCCGAAGCGCCTTTGTAGACCCCTTCCTCAACGCCGAAATAATGGTCAAGCAATGTCCTCGCGAAGTAATAGAACCCGCATCCATCTGTCAGCGCATGTGTCACCATGACGCCGATCATATTATCATGGTAATAAACCGCACAGGAATGTCCGTTGTTTTCCGGCGTATTGAGCACCGTTGGCTCCTTCGTCTGCAGGGGAAGCGGCGCACTGTTTTCTTCCGCCGCAAGGAAGATCCCCTCCTCCGGTACCACGGAGCATCGCATGTAAGGGCAGTCGGAAAGGGCTTTTTCAAGAGCCGCAGAAAGCCTCTCTCCGTCCACCGGTTCATCCAGGAAAAACCTCGTAAACGGGTTCGTTGCCGCCAGATGTCTGGTATCCTGACTCATTCCGAGAAGCGAGCCCGAATAAAGTCGTTGTTTCATTATTATACTCTCCTATTCCTCCGGCAGTTCCACGCCGAAATTATTCTGTTCCATGTTGCGCTCCGCGGAAAGCACCTCGATCCCTTCCGCAGCAAGTTCCTCCTCAAACGCACGGATGATCTTTGCGTCCTTGTATTTATGCGCGAGCTCCGGCACAAAGCGTCCGTTCTGGGCCGTGATCACGATACCGTTGGTGGCGTTGAAACCCTTTACCATGGTCTGCTCAATATACCGGTCCATTCCGGGGATCTCATATTGTCCGACATAGCTGACAAGCGTACTCGGCGTCATATCCGCGATCAGGGAATGCTCCAGATAATACTTCGCTTTTTCATTCAGAGTCGGACACTCTTCCATCCGGATCAGCGTCTCTCTTTCTTTCTTGAAAAGTTCATTTGTCGCGCCCGGATCACGCTGGCTTTTTAATTCCGCTCTTCCTTTTTTGCAAAGGGTCTCAATGTCCTGCCCTGCTTCTTCCTTTTTAATAATAAGGTGCATGAACTTCGTGATGAGCGACATGCTTTCGGCAAACCCGTACTGATCGCTGACATCACAGGTAATGCCGAGATCCGTATATTCCGGCACCTCCGGAATGCAGCGGAGCAGCGCTTTGAAATATAGAATCGCAAACCATACCGAAGGAGATGCTCCGATCGCCTTCACACGTTCCATTACCTTCTCTTCATCCAGGAAGAGTGCTGTCACGTATGCTCCCTCCGGCTTATCCTCCTTAAGCATCTCTTCAACCTTGCTCTGCGGGATCGGCTTCACCTCCGGCGGAAAACCTTCCCACACAGGCGTAATGTCCGGGAGTGTAAGAAACGGCTGGATCAGTTCCTCTCCGGGCTCCGGCGGCTGATCCGGTCTGCGGATCCCTTCGATCATCGGATCCTTTCCGGTCAGCTCCCAAATATACTGGTACAGCACGGAAAATGTCCAGCGGAAAAGACCTCTCCCGCCGCCAAGATTGTGCAGGATCGTAAAGCAGATATCGTTTCCCTCATAATCCGCACAGATCAGATGGTAGTTCAGCTCTTTTGAGCCGAACGCGGGCATCGGCGTACGGGTTTTCAGCACCGGTACCGGAAGCTCGTTTTCTTCAAGCATAAAAGCGCCATTCCTCACCACGATCTTTTTTGCAAGGTAAGGATAGCGCTTCATGGTTTTCTGCATCGCATTGTTCAAAGCTTCAGGATTTACCGGATCCTTCATACGGAACCGGTAACGCATGGTCAAGGCTCCGAAAAACTTCATCAGATAGAGCAGTCTGGTATTATAATCAATCATGATCCGTTTCCTCCTCTGTTCAAAAATCTTTCTTATTATACTATAATTTTTCTTTCCTGGGAATCATTTCCATCTATACCTGCCACAAATGCTCCTCCCTAAGTCCCATCGAAAAAAGCTCCTCCATCTCCTCATCTTTTTCCGGCGATATCGGCATTTCAAGAAGGCCTTTGATCAGATAGTTCTCCTCTTCGTTTTTCGGTTCGTAGGAAGCTGCGGCAAAAGAAAGCGCTTCCTTCAGCGGCTCCGGTTCTTTTGTTTCCGGAACAGACACTCCGGATAATTTGAAAAAAAGACCTGCTCCATAATAGAACTCGTAATTCCCCAAAAATCTTGATTTCTTAATTTTGCATTTAATAATTACGCTCTGTCGCGCGATTGACGGTACCATAATAGATGACGTTCTCCTTTTTTATGTTTTTCATTCGGAACAAAAACAGCCTTATTCTTGTATTTTTTTCTCCGATACTATATAATGAAGCAACTTAAGTAGCATACCCCGATCATAGGACAAATCATACCGCTCGTGCCGGAGAACGCATACCGGAATGGATGCCATCTCGGATGGTGCGTGAGGCCGGATCTGCCCCATATGTGACGGGATCAAAACGAAGGAGGAAACTGAATATGAATGATAAAACGAAATCTGTCGCAGCTCCGAACATGAAGATCACGCAGATCATCGCATTTCTCGGTGTTCTCACAGCTGTCGTGATCGTTCTGCAGGCACTGGCATTAAACATACGCTTCGGTGTCTTTTCGATCACACTGGTGCTGGTTCCGATCATCGTCGGTGCCGCGACCTGCGGATGGAAGGCAGGAGCCTGGCTCGGACTCGTGTTCGGCGTTGTGGTTCTTCTTACCGGTGATGCCGCACCGTTCCTTGCGGTAAACGCTCCCGGAACCGTCATCGTCGTTCTTGCCAAAGGTATTTTTGCAGGACTTTTTGCCGGACTTGTTTATGCCGCTGTTGCAAAAAAGAATGCGCTGCTCGCAGCCATCCTTGCCGGGATCACCGCTCCGGTCGTAAACACCGGAATTTTCCTCATTGGCTGCCGTGTCTTTTTCTTCGACACCATCAGCGAGTGGGGGCAGCAAGCGGGCTTTGAGAACGCAGCTGCTTACATGTTCCTCGGCCTCGCCGGTGTGAACTTCATCGTGGAGCTGATCATCAACCTGGCTCTTTCCGCTGCGGTTGTTCAGATCGTCCGCATCATCAACCGTTCCAAATAAGATTAAGAGAATGAAAAAGGGACTGCCGCTAATCTGTGCGGCAGTCCTTTTCTTATACGTTCACTTCAATGTCAGTCGGAAAGATTATGCCTTTGCCGCAACTGCCGCTTTGATCTGCTCGGTAAGCTGCGGAACGATCTTGTTGAGATCTCCGACAACCCCGTAATCCGCTACATCAAAGATCGGAGCATCCTCATCCTTGTTGATCGCGATGATGATGTCACTTTCCTCCATACCTGCAACGTGCTGGATCGCTCCGGAGATACCGATCGCGAAATACACCTGCGGACGGACGGTCTTTCCGGTCTGGCCAACCTGAAGATCCTGCGGCTGCCAGCCGTTCTCAACGACTGCACGTGAGCAGGAAACAGTTCCGCCGATCGCTTCCGCAAGATCCTCGAGAATCTTGAAGTTCTCTTTGGAGCCAACGCCTCTTCCGCCGGAAACAAGGATCTTCGCATCCATAATGTTCTTTGTCGTCACAACGGATTTCACAATCTCCTGAATCTCTACGAAACGATTGTTTTTCTCGATCTTCGCATCAAAATCGATCACCTCAGCCTTGCGTCCTGCCTCTTTCGGAAGCTTCTGCATAACGCCGGGCCGGACGGTTGCCATCTGCGGACGGTTATCCGGGCATGCGATCGTTGCGATCGTATTGCCACCGAATGCGGGGCGGGTCATGAGAAGCTGATTATGCTTCTGCTCAACGCCTTCCCTCGGCTCCAGCGGGAAATCGCCGATATCGAGCTGCGTGCAGTCTGCGGTAAGACCGGTTGCCACTCTCGCGGAAACGGTCGGGCCAAGATCACGTCCGATTGCCGTTGCACCCACCAGCATGATCTCCGGTTTGAATTCGTTGATTACTGCGGTCAGTGCCTGTGCATACGGCTCGGTCATATAGGTTTCCAGTGCCGGATCATCAACCACGATGACCTTATCCGCACCATACTCTCCAAGCTCATCCGCAAGTGCTTTTACATCATGCCCGAGAAGCACAGCCGTAACATCCGTACCGAGATCCTTTGCCAGATCCTTTCCTTTGCCGACCAGTTCGAAGGCAATACTGCTGAGTTTCTTATCTACCTGCTGCGCAAAGATATATACGCCCTTATATTCTTCTAAACCCATTTTTTCGCCCTCCTGTTAAATAATATGCTTCTCATTCAGTTTTCCGAAAATGTACGAAACTGCCTCATCCGGCGTATCCGGCGCAACTTTCTCACCTGCACCCTTACGTACCTTGTCGGAAGCCTTTGCGATCTTGGTCGGGGATCCCGCAAGACCGATATTCGCATCATCCAGTTCCTTCAGATCCGGTCTGCCCCAGACGGTGACTTCTTTCTCGTCATAAGCATCAAAGATCCCACCCGGTGTCATATAACGCGGATCATTGAGCTCGGAAAGAGCCGTGATCAGGCAGGGCATCTTTACCTTCAGCATGTGATGGCGATCCTCATACTGACGCTTTACAATGACGGAATCTCCGTCCAGCTTGATCTCTGCCGCGTAAGAGATGACCGGAAGCTTTAAGTGCTCCGCAATCTGCGGTCCGACCTGAGCCGTATCACCGTCAATTGCCTGACGTCCGGTAATGACCAGATCATAATCGAGGTTCTTTAATGCAGCCGCAATGGTGCTGGAGGTAGCCCAGGTATCCGCGCCGCCGAGTACACGGTCGGTAACAAGGATTGCCTTGTCAGCGCCCATAGCCATCGCCTCGCGAAGAACGTCGTCTGCTTTCGGAAGCCCCATCGTCAGAACAGTTACTTCTGCACCATATTGATCTTTTAAACGGAGAGCTGCTTCCAAACCCGCTTTGTCATCCGGATTCATGATCGCAAGCATCGCCGCTCTGTTCAAAGTTCCGTCCGGATTGAACTGCACGCCGCCGGCGGTATCCGGAACCTGTTTGATACATACTACGATTTTCATGTATTCTACTCCTTTTTTCATATTTTCATCAAGTTGCTTTCGGTCTACTTAAGCAGTGCTCCGGAAATGACCATTCTCTGTACTTCCGACGTTCCTTCATAGATCTCCGTGATCTTCGCGTCACGCATCATACGCTCTACATCGTACTCACGAATGTATCCGTATCCGCCGAACAGCTGCACGACTTCCGTCGTTACCGCCATAGCGGTCTCTGCTGCAAAGAGCTTTGCTTTTGCTGCTTCCACGGAATAAACCTTCTGGGTCTCTTTTGCTTTCGCAGCCTTGTAAACGAGAAGCTGCGCCGCCTCGATCCTTGTCGCCATATCCGCGATCTTGAACTGCGTATTCTGCTGCTGTGCGATGGAACGACCAAACTGCTTACGCTCTTTGGTGTATTCGATACAGCGGTCAAGAGCGCCCTCTGCGATACCAAGAGCCTGAGCAGCAATACCGATACGACCGCCATCCAAAGTATGCATAGCGATCGGGAAACCCTTTCCTTCCGGTCCGAGGAGTGCATCGCCCGGAATCTTGCAGTCCTCAAAGATCAGCTCATAAGTTGAGGATCCGCGGATACCCATCTTCTTCTCTTTTGTACCGAAGGAGAAGCCGGGAGTTCCTTTTTCCACGATAAACGCGGAGAATTTCTTTTTCTTGCGTCCCTTGGGGTCTACATCGACCTGGGTCACAGCGATCACAATATATACATTTGCTTCTTTTCCGTTTGTAATGAAGCACTTGGACCCGTTCAGGATCCAGCTGTCGCCATCCTTGATCGCACGGGTCTGTGCACCCTGTGCATCAGTACCTGCGCCGGGCTCGGTCAATGCGAATGCACCAAGCCATTCACCGCTCGCAAGCTTCGGAACGTATTTCTGCTTCTGCTCTTCCGTTCCGTATGTCATGATCGGATCAATACAAAGAGAAGTATGAGCGGAAACAATAACGCCTGTCGTACCGCACACCTTACTGAGTTCCTCAACACACATTACATAAGTCAGCGGATCACATCCCTGTCCGCCGTACTCCTTCGGCACCGGAATTCCGAGAAATCCGGCTTTCGCCATTTTTTCCACGGTCGCTCTCGGGAAAACCTCGGTCTCGTCCGTTTCCTGTGCAAGAGGCTTTGCTTCGTTTTCAGCGAATTCGCGGAACAGCGTCCTCGCCATTTCATGCTTCTTGTCTAAAGAAAAATCCATGATAACTTCCTCCGTTTCGTATTTTATACGAATCGGGACAAGCGAACATACTTGCCCCGATTGATATACCTAGATTTATTTTGAATAGTCAAAGAATCCCTTGCCCGACTTGCATCCAAGGTTGCCGTCCGCAACCATCTTCTCAAGAAGCGGAGCCGGTTTATACTTCGGATCGTTGTTCGTGCCGGAATAGATCACGTTCATGATCGCAAGGCAGATATCGAGTCCGATATAATCGCCGAGGTGAAGCGGTCCCATCGGATGGTTGCAGCCAAGCTGCATTGCGATATCGATATCCTCTGCAGAAGCAGTTCCAGCGTCAAGGACATTAATCGCCTCGTTGATCATCGGGATCAGGATACGGTTCACTGCAAAGCCCGGCGCCTCATTGATACGAACCGGTGTCTTTCCGATATCTTCCGAAATCTTGACGATTTTCTCAAAGAGATCATCCGGAGTGTTCTCGCCCTTGATCACCTCAATCAGTTTCATACGTGCTGCCGGATTGAAGAAGTGCATACCGATCAGCGGACGATCCAGATCCTTCCCAATCTCCGTGATCGAAAGCGATGATGTGTTCGAAGTGAAGAGGCAGTCTTTGGAAACGATGCCCTGAAGCTCTTTGAAGGTATCCTTCTTGACCTGAAGGTCTTCGAATGCTGCTTCCACGATCAGATCGCAGTCTGAGCAGATATCCTTGAGTCCTGTTTTGATGCGGGAAAGAATGGCATCCGCTGCCGACTGCTCCATCTTGCCCTTTTCAACCATCTTGTTTAAGCCTTTTTCGATCTTTGCCTTGCCGCCGGCTGCAAACTCCTCCTTGATGTCACAAAGACGAACTTCGAAACCGTCAACCTGTGCAAATGCCTGTGCAATACCGGAACCCATGGTTCCCGCGCCGATTACACCTACTACCATATATATTTTCCTCCTAATATTATTTTAAAAATTAATGATGTTAGCGTTCCACTATCGTTGCGCATCCCATACCGCCGCCGATGCAGAGCGTTGCAAGCCCCTTCTTCGCACCCTTTGCTTCCATCTCGTGAAGAAGCGTTACCAGGATACGGCAGCCGGAAGCTCCTACCGGATGTCCGAGTGCGATCGCACCGCCGTTCGGATTCAGCTGTTTTGCAACATCAATGCCGAGGTCCTTTCCAACTGCTACGGACTGTGCCGCAAATGCCTCATTTGCCTCGATGATATCGAAATCCTCGATCTTATAGCCGGTCTTTGCCATTACCTTCTTTGTAGCTGCAACCGGTCCGATTCCCATAACCTCCGGACGAACGCCTGCAAGTGCGCCTGCTACGAAGGTCGCCATCGGCTTCACACCGAGCTCTTTTGCCTTCTCTTCGCTCATTACAACAACTGCTGCTGCACCGTCATTGATACCGGAAGCATTTCCCGCAGTAACAAATCCGTCCTTATTGATCGGCTTCATACCTGCAAGTTTCTCCAGTGTCACGGTCGGTCTCGGTCCTTCATCGGTATCAAACATCACGGTCTCTTTCTTGACCTTGATCTCTACCGGAACGATCTCTTTCTTGAACGCGCCGGACTCCATCGCAGCTTTGCATTTCTGCTGGCTGTTGAATGCGAACTCGTCCAGTTCTTCACGTGTCAGGTTCCACTCTCTGCAGATATTGTCTGCAGTTGTGATCATATGATAATCATTAAATGCATCCCAGAGAGCATCCTTTACCATCGTATCCACAAGCGCGCCCTGGCTCTGGCTCGGCCACATCATACGATAACCGGTACGTCCCTTCGGAAGTGCGAACGGTCCCATGGACATATTTTCCATACCGCCTGCAACAACCACATCAGCATCCCCTGCCATGATCATCTGCGCTGCCTGATTCACACAGTTAAGACCCGATCCGCAGACAACGTTCGTCGTAACCGCCGGAACCTCGACAGGAAGCCCTGCTTTGATGGATGCCTGGCGTGCAACGTTCTGTCCGAGTCCTGCCTGAATGACACACCCCATGTAAACATGCTCTACCTGGTCCGGAGCAACACCTGCGCGGTTAAGCGCCTCCTTGATCACGATCGCTCCAAGCTCTGCTGCCGGAGTGTTCGAAAGCGAACCGCTCATCGTACCGATCGCTGTACGGCATGCTCCAGCCAATACCACTTTTTTTGCCATGTTTTTCTCTCCTTTACATCTTTTTTGTTAAATTTTTAACAATATTAAAAAAAGAAAAAAGTCGGACGCGACTTCCTCGACTATCATAGCACGTTTACACAAAAAAGGAAACAAGGAATTTCATTTTTTTGTCATTATTAACAGAGTTTCTTTTGAATTTCGATGAAATGCATGGTATGATAAACAGGTAGATTTTCAATCAGGAGATCAGGGCATGAAGTATATCCAATATCAAAATGAAAAATACTATCCTATCTTAAAAGACGGAGAGCTGCTTGTCTTTTATCGGAATCTGCTGTTCTCCTGCGTGCCCGGCATGGAACCGGTCATTCTCTATACGGATTTCGGTCCGCTCGAGGTGATGAATGTCCCCTCTCTTCCCTCCGGGTTTATAGAACTTCTCGGAACGGTTGCCACTGAAAACCAGGGGGATCTCATCAGCGCCATGCTGACTGTCTGCGCGGGACGCAGCTTTGCAACAGATGACTTCGATGCAAAGGCTGAATGGGCCGGATCTGTCGACATGATGATCACCTCCCTTTCCCAGAACCGATACCATTGTTCTGTGGGCGGCTTTTACGAGGGAGAAGATGAAAATGCTACGATCACCTTAACCGATATTATCGAATCACACTGCAGGGAATCGGCACACACGTATCAGGAGGAGGAAATTGCTATGAGTACAACAGAAAACAACACGGACATTCTTTCCATGGATGAGCTCTTAAAGCTGGCAGAGGAAGCGCCGACTGCTGACGAGACCTCAGTCATGCCTGACGATGTCGTTCACTCTTCGGAAGCTATGCCCATCGCCGATGCCGCAGTGGATGCCATTGTTGCAGACATGCTGGGAGGAGCTTCGGCACCTGAAGAAATACCAGTAATTCCGGAGGAGCCTGTAATACCCGAAGAACCCGTCGCTACAGAAGAACCTGTTATTTCAGAAGAACCCGTTGCCGCGGAAGAGACCGCTGAGGTACAGGAGAAAGTTCCGTTCATTCCGGACATCCCTAATGTCCCAGAGGAAGCCGCCGTTACCGAGGAACCGGTTGAAATGCCGGAAGAAGCTCCGATCATTCCGGACATCCCTGATGTCCCGGAGGAACCCGATGCAATAGAAGAACCGATCGCTGCCGAAGAGCCCGTGATACCGGAAGAACCCGTCGCTATGGAAGAACCCGTTATACCGGAAGAACCGGTTGTCATGGAAGAGCCTGCCGCTGTTGAAGAGCCTGTGATACCGGAAGAATCCGTTGTCGCTGAAGAGCCTGTGATACCGGAAGAGCCCGCCATGACAGAAGAGATCATGCCGGATATTCCCGAGGATCCGATGGCAATGTCTGTCGCTCCTGTTTGTGATACTTCCGGAGACGCGATGCTGATCTCCATGAATGAGAACTCCGCACACTGTGTACTCTGTGTACGATTGGATGCAGAAGCGCTCGGGCTTCCGGTCGCAAGCGGTTCGGCTGTTATGATCTCCGATGATACACTGATCTATCCGGAAGGAGAAACCCTTGTAACGCAAAATCTCCTGACCGGAGAGAAGGAAGCTTCGCCTCTTAACGAAAGCGTTCTGGCTGCATTCTCGATCAGCATGGAACACTTTGCTACTGAAAATGAAGCTTATACCAAACGCAGTCTCCTGTTCCCGTGGCTCTTAAAGAACCTTGCCGCAAGCGCTGCCGACCCGGAAACCGCGGAAAAGATCAATGATTACCTTTCCTTTATCGGATGCACGATACAGTTCTCCGGAAGCGGATTTGCGGGCGCGGATGGAAATACAATGACCGTTGCGGAGGTATTCAGGAAGCTGTCTGAGCGGAAAATCTAACAAGCAAGCCTTAAAAAGGCACTATAGAGCTTCAGTCTTAAGTCGGATAAAAATCTCTGTAAAACGGAATAGCAGTATATGAACGAGGTCTCCTAAGATAAAATAAGTCTTAAGGAGGCCTTTTATTACGGCAAAAGGATTAAAGATATATAATCATTATTGCAGGCATAGACATTTGATGATATAATACGTCTATATTGAACGGGGGTGATTATTATGTTTGCACCGCAGGAAGTAATCAGACCATCTGCAGATTTACGAAATCATTATAATGAAATATCCAGACAATGCCGTGAGGATAACGAGGCTGTAATTATTACGGTAAATGGAAGAGGAGATACAGTATCTCTTGCGTATGAGGAATACAAGAGGATGAAGGCAAGAATCGAGCTTTTGGAAATTCTTGCAGAAGCTGACGAGGATGTTAAGTACGGAAGAGTTGCTCCTATGAAGGATACCTTTGATGACTTAAGGAGTCTTCTTAAGGAGGGCAAGGATTGAAGTACAAAGTTATACGAACAGATACATCGGATTCTCTGATTCGAAAAATCGTCCTTTATGTTGCGGAAAACTTTGGAAATGATATCGCATTGGAAAAGTTGGATTATCTCGAAGAATCGATTATGAATCTGGGAGATAACCCATATATTGGAGTAGAACCGAAATACAATGTGTTAAAGCGGCAAGGATATTGGGTTCTTATTTTGGAGAAAGATCTTGTTTTTTATAAAGTTGATGAAAATAAGAAGCAGGTGGTTGTCTATGCTGTAGTCGATCAGAGACAGGACTACTTAAGCATTATTAGAGGAATGTAGAAAGCCTGAATACGGATTACTCTCGTTCATCTTCAGAGGATGTTTCGATCATAGGTGCATCAAACATAACAATGCCTCACAAGATATTCCTGCCCTGACGGTAATGTTCCATGTATTCAGCGTTGATCTCTTTGATCTCACGTTTTCCATCAATATAATCCTGATATATATCCCACGGTGAACCACCGCCAAGCCAACAGGAAGAACAGTTCTCACATCCCCCTCCACAATCCATGGAATTCTTTACAATGGCTTCACGCTCTTTTTTGTAGTATAAGCTCTCATCACCGATCCGGATTAAGTAAATGTAATAATCCGATACGAACATCAGTAGGAACTTAGATTTTCCTGACATTTGAGAGTAAACAGCAAGCCTTCGCCATGGAGGGCGAAGGCAGGGAGCAAGCGCCCGGATGGCGCGTTGCGACTGATTGCGTGCAAGCAGATACACTTACACAAATGTCTTGGAAAATCTTAGTTCCGGATGCAGTGAGTATCGGTTTTTTACATTTACTTAATCCAGATAAACGTTTCCGGCTTTTGACAGTAGATTTCGTCGATTTAATAGAACTGCTGATTCCCGATCCAGGTAACGGGTATCGACAGCGCGACCCTCGCGGAACGGAAATAAAGAAAATCCGGATACGGAAGGTTTCCGGCAAGCACCGTCGAAGCAGCCTGACGGCAGGAATCCGTTGTGAGTCCGTTACCGAGCACCGTTGCGAGACGCCCGGATGCAACAGGCGAAAACTGCCCGCTCTGATAAATGACACCGGACACCGTATTGGGGAACTTCGGGCTTCGGACACGGTTCATAACCACGCATCCGACTGCTACCTGTCCGTCATAGGGTTCGCCGCCTGCCTCGCAGTAGATCAGTGCTGCCAGCAGCTCCTGATCCGAGCTGGAATCGCTCACAACGGGAGCTCCCGTATTCTCTGCTTCTTCTGCCTTGATAGCTGCGATCCTGGCCTCATCCTCTCTTGCCTTCTGCTGCTCCAGCTCGAGCTCATATGCTTTTTCCTTCTCGATCTGTGCTTCCAGCTCCTCTGCCATGGCCTGGGCATCCGCAAGCTCCGATGCCGTTTTTGCGATATCATTCTGCGTATTAGTGATCGCCGCGGAAACCTGACCCTTCTTTTCCCGCGTTGCATCCTCAAGCTGATCCAGCTCCTCTTTCGCCGATGTAAGAGCAGCCTCTTCTTTTTCGAGTTCGGCCTCTTCTGCCTCAAGAACCTTCTTCTTCTCGGCAATCTGCCGGTGCGTCTCGTTGTACTCCGCAAGCTTCAGCCTGTCGTAGCTGCTGATGCTCTCCACATATTCCGCCTTGTTGAGGAAATCCGAGATGGACTTGGAGGACAGCAAAGCCGAGAAGAGTGAATGCTGCCCGTTCTCATACATGAACTGGATACGCTTCTTCATATCCGCATACTGCGTATCTGCCTTTTGCTGCATATCAGCAAGCGCCGACTCTGCACTGGCGATCTGCTGTTTCTTCGCTGCGATCTCTCCCTGTTTTCCCGAAATCTCCTGTTCCTTTGCATCAACCTTCTGGTTCAGATTTTCAATCTGATTGGAAAGGTCCGAAAGGCTTGTGTTCAGGCCTGAAAGCGTGGAATTGAGTCCGGTCACCTCCTCAGCCGCCGCTGCCGCTGCCTGTTCGGCTGCTTCCTGCTGCTTTTCCAGGGCATCGATCTTTTCTTTTTGTTCGTTGATCTTGTCGCTCGTCGTCGACGCAAACACGGTACTTCCCGAGAATAGAACCGCAGCCGCCAGAAGCGCCGTCAGAGAACGAATCACTGTTTTTTTTCTGCTCATGGTTTTAATTATATCCGATTGTCGACAAAGGTCAATTATGCTATACTATACTTAGTATCTATGGGGGGAGAAGTTCCTAATGCAATTCATCGAAATCTCAAAACTGAAAACCGGGATGCGGCTCGCAAAACCGATCTACAACAAGATCGGCGTCATGCTTTATGACCGCGATACAAAGCTGACGATCAAAGGCATCGAGAGCATTTCCAAGTTCAACCTGATTGGCCTCTACATTCTGGAGCCCGCAGAGCCCCTTCCGCCGCTGAGTCAGGAAGATCTCGATTTCGAACAGTTCCAGACGGTGTCTGTCTTCCAGATCCGTGATCTCATGATGCAGATCATTACGAACCAGGAACCATCCGACATCGGCAAGATCGCACAAAGCGTCCTTCGGAAATACGGCACAGTCGATCACAAGATCAATTTTGCACAGTCGATCCGTTCCACCTCCGACTATGTGTATAAGCAATCGATCAACACCGGGATTCTAGTTGCCATGATGAGCAACCAGCTCGGTCTTTCCTATAATGAACAGCTGAAGGCGATCACCTCTGCCCTTCTATATAATATCGGCTATTTATTCCTCGACCAACAGCAAATTTTAAATAAACACAAACAATTCACAAAGGCGGAGCTCGAAATGCTGACTCTTTCCAAAAAGAAAGGGCTTGATAAATTGAACGAAGACCGGGTCGCAGACCTGCTTCCGCCGGGCACACTGGATATCATTTCACAGGTGATCATGACTGCCGGCAGTGCAAATGAATCAGAGCACGTCAGACTTCTTCCCGGAACGAAGATTCTCCGTGTTGCGGATACCTATGACCGGATGACAGCCATGAACATGGAAGAATCGCCGGTTTCTGAGGTCTCTGCCATCCGTCACTTAAAACGTCATCCGGAAAAATATGATCCCGCCTGTGTTAATGCACTCGTTTCTGCGATCAAACTTTTGCCCGCAGGATGCAGTGTGGATCTTTCGAACGGTGAAAAGGCTCTAGTTATTGAGGAGAATCCTCTCGATTTTCAGGCGCCTGTTGTACTGCAGTTCAGCAACAACAGGATTATGGATCTTTCCGATCCGGAGATCGCGAAAGAGATCCATATCCTCGATACTATGAAGACCATGGACAACCGCATCAAGATCGACGAAGAGACCCTGAAGCAGTTCCAGAGTGATGAGCTGCTGAATAAAACACTGGAGCGGTTCCGCCGGGCAAGAGAACGTGCCATGAAGCGCAGCGGGCAGGAGGCGTAACAGATCATCTTCCGCATTGACTTGATTCCCTGTAAAATAAGAGACACACCGGAAACCTTTCGGTAACCGGTGTGTTTTTGTTTCTCTGATGAACTGTCTTCTTATTCTTTTACGCCGCCAAGCGCCACTCCGCCGACAATATACTTCGAAAGAATCAAGTATACGACGATAACCGGGAAGATCGAGAACGCGATCATCACGTAAACCTGGCCCATATCGAACTTGAGCCAGTCAGCTGCACGGAGCTGTGCAATCAGGATCGGAAGCGTCTTCTTCTTATCCGACTGCAGCACCAGTGCCGGAACGAAGTAATTGTTCCAGCTGCTGACAAAGCTGAAGATTGCCTGTACCGCGATTGCCGGTTTCATAAGCGGAAGCACGATCGTGTTGAAGATGCGGAATTCTCCGGCACCGTCAATTCTGGCTGCCTCAACCAGCGAAATGGAAAGCGTTGAATCCATGTACTGCTTCAGGTAGAAGAATGTGATCGGAGCCGCAATAGCCGGCAGGATCAACGGCCAGAATGTATCCGTCATGTGCATCTTATCGATCAACTGCAGAAAACCGAGAACTGTTACCTGCGTCGGAATCATCATGACCGCAAGGATAAAGGTGAACATGAATTTCTTCAGCTTGAAATTATATGCATGAATCGCATATGCAGTCATTGTGGAAAAGTAAACACACAATAATGCGGAACAAGCTGCAATGATGACACTGTTCAACATACCGTTCAGAATCGGCAACGTTCCCGAAACCAGATTCTTCCAGTTTTCTATCAGATGCGTGCTCGGAATCGGCGTGAATCCGCTGCCGAGCTCGGAATTCGACCTCGTTGCATTAATGATCAGAATATAAAACCAAATCAGGCAGAAGAAGGAAATCAGAATCAGAACGACATACGCGATTACTCTTCTGGCGCCTACACCAACACCTTTTTTCTCGTCCATACGTGTTTTCCTCCTTTCTACTTTTTATTAATGGCTTTCCGGTTATCCGTAAACCGGAAGATGAGAAGACTCAGAATACCCGTGATCACAAACAGGAATACGGAAAGCGCACCACCCATACCATAGTTCTTACTGAACAGGTGCTTATTCAAGTACATGATCAGTGTCATGGACGAACGCATCGGATCACCGGTACCGTTGGTCAGAATCTGCGGAACATCAAACATCTGCAGACCACCGATCAAAGATGTGACCATCACATAGATCAGGATCGGCCGAAGAAGCGGCAATGTGATCTTGAAAAATGTCTGGGTTGACGTCGCACCGTCTACGGATGCCGCTTCAAAGAGCGAAGGATCTATACCCATCATTCCTGCCATGAGAAGAATGGTCGTATTACCAAACCACATCAGCAGGTTCATGAGGGCGACCAGCCCGCGCACACTTCCGACATGCGACATAAAGCTGTACGGTTCAGCCAGAACACCCAGCTGCATCAGGATGGAGTTGATCGGGCCCGTATCCGCAAACAAAGTAAAGAATAACATAGCGAACGCGGAAGCCATGATCAGGTTCGGAAGATAGATGACCGTCTTAAAGAATCGCTGACATTTAAGACGAAGTGACGGATCCGAGAACCATGCTCCAAGGAGCAGGGAAATGAGGATCTGCGGAACAAAGCCGAGTACCCACATGATCATCGTATTTCCGAAATACTTCCAAAGATCGGGTGTACTGAAGATCTGTTTATAATTCTCCAGTCCGATAAAGTTAGGACCAACCTGTGTCAGTCCGGACCGGTAATTTTCAAAAAAACTGTTTGTAACTGTGCTGATCAGCGGGATCAGCTGAAAGACGATATAGATTACAATAAATGGAATAAGAAAGATATACCCCCACTTATTATATTTTACTACGTTGCTCCTTTTTTTCATAAGCAATACCCCTTTGAAAAAGACCGCCTGCCTGACTAAGATCAGGCAGGCGATATAAGGTCTTTTTAATTAAATGATGCTTAGTGGCTCAGTTCCGGATATTTCTCTTCTACTGCAGTATAGAACTGGTTAAGAGCATCTTCCTCAGAAGCGTTGCCTTCGAAGTAGTTCTTCATAGCTGCCTGGAATTCCTCGTTGCAGCCCTGATCATACGGAGAAAGGTTGGAAAGATCGATTCCCTCAGCACCTGCTGCAAGCTCAGCATACGGATTCTGTCCACCAAGAAGGTCGATGTTACCTTCGTCAGATCCTGCAAGATCAGCCAGTACGCTCTTGCTGTTTACGCAATCGGAATCAGCTGTTGCGATCTCTTTGAGAACGTCCTTGTCGGTCGTCATGGTAAGGATGATGTCAGCTACGAGGCTCGGGTTGTCCGTACCGGTTGCTGCGCAGATCCATGTACCACCCCAGTAGTAAGACTGCGGGCCTTCGCAGAATCCCCAGCCGCCCTGGTTAGCAATGGTGCCTTCCTGGTCAGCGTCAAGGCAGAAGTTGAAGAACCAAGCGGGTCCGAAGTAGCAGAAGATCTTTCCTTCCGGCTTCTTGCCCTTTGCCCAGTCATCGCCCCACAGATCATAGGTGTTCTCACCCTTGTTGTCTACGAGCTCTTTGGAATCGTCTACCCATGCCTGCATGTTCGGATCGATTACGATCTTGCCGTCCTGTACCCACTTGCCGGATACGTTGTTGCTGTATACACGATAGGTGTCATTTACGGAGCACATTGTGTAGCCCTTGTCAGCTGCTTTTGCTGCGGTCTCTTTGTATTTGGACCAGTCAGCAACTGCTGCCTGAACGTCAGCCGGATCATCGGAACCAAGGATTTCCTTTGCAGCTTCGCGGTTGTAGATCATACCAGCGGAGCATGCCTGCCAGGAAGATCCCTTGAGGTTGCCGTTGCTGTCGGTAACGATGCTCTGGGTATATTCATACTGATCAGAAACATCTGCGTCCGTGATTCCAAGATCGGAAAGTGCCATTGCATAGTCGGTATCAACATACTTCAATGCGTAGTCAGCCTCAACCAGGAACAGGTCGATCTTGTCATCATCTGCTGCGCTTTCCTGCTTCAGGAGCGTCTCGTCAAGGTTGTTCTGATAAGCGTTGTCATCGGACGGAGTGATGTTCCAAACGACATTGACATCGCCGATCGTACCGTGAGTTCCGTCAACCTCTTCATATCCCGGATAGTGATCCGTGATACGGCTCTTGAACTCTTCATTCCAGCAGTAGATGTTCAGGGTCGATCCCTCTGACAGAGCAGCATCCACGACTTCCTCTGCGACCTCTTCTTCAACTGCTTCCGATACAGCTTCCTCAACTACGGCTTCTGCCACAGCTTCCTCCACTGCTTCAGACACAGCTGCCTCTGCTGCCGCCTGGGCTGCTGCCTGGTTTGTGCCGCAACCTGCAAGCATAGAGCCTGCTACCGCTGCACAAAGTAATGCGCTGATAACTTTCTTTTTCATTGCTGTTTCTCCTCCTTTTGAAGAAAATGTTATTGGTTCGAAGTTACCTCTCCTACCGATTCACCCGGTATTAAAGTTCCTTCTATAACGACTCTCTCAACGAGAGTTGTTTTCGGTTTTTCAATGAGACCGATGAGTCTCCGTGCCGCCTCTGCTCCGATAAGCTGTGTGTCCTGATGGATCGTCGTAAGCTTTGGTGAAAGGAGCTGGCTGAGTCTGGTTCCGTCGTATCCGGCAACCGAGATGTCTTTCGGAATCCGAAGATGCCTTCCGCGGATCACGTTCCGCCCTCCGATCAGTGCCGTATCGTCCGGATAAAGGATACAGGTGGGCGGGTTCGGAAGATCCAGAAGCTTTTCGGTTGCCTCCGCTGCACCTTCCACTTTGAGGTACTCACCGGTCCTAATATATTCCTCCGGGATCTGGAGTCCGAGTTCCTCGCATATCCTCCGGAAAGTAATGACCCTTTCCCTTGTCACGTAGGAATAATCCTCTCCGTGGATGTATGCGATCCTTCTGTGTCCTTTTTTATATATGTAACGAACCAGGTCTTCGATTCCCTTGACGTTGTTGGAACTCACTGCCGGGCAGCTCTGGTGTACGTAATCGATGGTTGCTTTCGGGATGGAGCTGTTGAGAAGTTCGATCACCTCAGGATCGTTCCAGTCCGCACATACGATCATCACACCTTCGAAATTCCGGTATCTCACATGATCAATGTAGGAAAGCTCTCTTTTTTCGAAGCGGTTGTTAATGAAAGAAATATCGTAACCTCTCTTTTCCGCTTCTTCTTTAAAACCCTCCAGCACTCCGGAAAAGTACTCATGTGTCAGTCCGCTTCCGGCGTCATCCTTGAACAGCACTCCGATATTGTAGGATCTTCTCGTTTTCAGTGCCCGTGCCGCCGCGTTCGGATAATAACCCATCTCCTTTGCCGCGCTGCGAACTCTCTCTTTGGTTTCTGTGCCGATATCCTTTTGATCATTCAGCGCCTTGCTGACAGTAGCGACCGACACGCCGCATTTTTTTGCTATATCCTTGAGAGAAGTCATCTTGGTTAAGTTCCTTTTTCGAAAAACGCTTAATCGTTTTCGTGTTTTCACTATAATACTTTCGTTACGAAAAAGCAACCGCTTTTTTTCATTTTGCCAAAATATCCAGTTTTGCTTTCTGGTTTTTGTGCACAATGTATAAGCATTTTTTCTTGCAATTTGAGAAAACGCCACGTATACTCATTATTAAGTTATCTTTATGCTTAATCGTTTTCGATTTCATCAAATTCTATTATGTATTGAGGAGGGTAAACCCATGAAATTCGGACATTTTGATGATGCTGCGAAAGAATATGTCATCACTTCCCCAAAGACCCCGCTTCCCTGGATCAATTACCTCGGCTGCGAAAACTTCTTTTCTCTGATCAGCAATACCGGAGGCGGTTACAGCTTCTTCCGTGATGCAAAACTGCTCCGGATCACAAGATACCGCTATAATAACGTTCCGTTGGATTCAAACGGGCATTACTACTATATTAAGGATGGCGATACTATCTGGAACCCCGGCTGGATGCCCAGCAAGACTGAACTGGATTCCTATGAATGCCGCCACGGCATGGGCTATTCCGTATATACCGGCGAGAAAAATGCCCTCCGCACATCCGTCACGGCCTTTGTTCCGATCGGCGACACCTGCGAGATCAATAAAGTAAGTCTAACCAACACAGGCAGTTCCGAAAAGAACGTTGATCTGTTTTCGTATGTAGAGTTCTGTCTCTGGAATGCCATGGATGACATGACCAATTTCCAGCGTAACTACAGCACCGGCGAGGTTGAGATCCATGACAACGGACAGGAGATCTTCCACAAGACCGAGTACCGCGAAAGAAGAAACCATTTTGCAACTTATGTGGTAAATGCTCCTGTGGATGGATTTGACACTGATCAGGACAGCTTCCTCGGAAGCTACGGAGAAAACAGTTCTCCCGAAGTCGTCAGAACCGGTGTTTCGAAAAACTCCGTTGCATCCGGCTGGCATCCGATCGGCTCGCACCATATCAAGGTTTCGCTTGCACCCGGAGAAACAAAGACCTACATCTTCACACTCGGTTACATTGAAAACCCTGTAGAGGAAAAATGGGAAGGTCGTCCCGAAGACGGAAAAGTAAACTGGAAGCGCGCGGATGAAATGCGCCGCCGCTATGATACGGAAGAGAAGGTTGACGCTGCTTTTGATAAGCTCCGCGAATACTGGAACGGTCTTCTTTCCCACTTTACCGTCAAGTCCGACGAAGAAAAACTTGACCGAATGGTTAACATCTGGCATCAGTACCAGTGCATGGTCACCTTTAACATGTCACGTTCGGCTTCCTATTATGAATCCGGTATCGGACGCGGCATGGGCTTCCGTGATTCCTGTCAGGATCTCCTCGGATTTGTTCACCTGATCCCGGACCGCGCAAGAGAGCGTCTCATTGACATTGCTTCCACGCAATTCCCGGACGGCTCTGCTTACCATCAGTATCAGCCACTCACCAAGAAGGGCAACTCCGATATCGGTTCCGGCTTCAATGATGATCCGCTCTGGCTGATCGCAGGTACTGCTGCTTATATCAAAGAAACCGGAGACTATACCATTCTGGATGAAAAAACACCCTGGGACAGCGACCCGGACAATGCTGCCGACTTCATGGAGCATCTCCGCCGCTCCTTCAACTATACGGCATCGCATCTCGGACCGCATAACCTGCCGCTGATCGGCCGCGCAGACTGGAATGACTGCCTGAATCTGAACTGCTTTTCTACGGAGCCCGGCGAATCCTTCCAGACCTTCGGTCCCTCGGAAGGACCGAACGCAGAATCCGTTTTCATCGCAGGCATGTTCGTCAAATACGGGAAAGACTGGGTGCAGATCTTAAAACACAGAGGTCTTGACGATGAGGCCAGCGCTGCGGAGAACGAGATCAAAAAGATGGAAGAGACTGTTCTTCATGCAGGATGGGACGGAGAATGGTTCCTCCGCGCTTACGATCACTATCAGAATAAGATCGGCTCCAAAGACTGCGACGAAGGGAAGATCTTCATTGAGCCTCAGGGCTTCTGCGTTATGGCAGAGATCGGCTTAAACGACGGCAAGTGTCTCGCAGCCATGGAATCTGTCGAGAAACATCTGGACACGAAATACGGCATTGTGCTTCTGCAACCGCCATATCTTAAATATCATGTGGAACTCGGAGAGATCAGTTCTTATCCGCCCGGATACAAAGAGAACGCAGGTATCTTCTGCCACAACAACCCCTGGATCTCTATCGCGGAAACCGTAGTCGGAAGAGGCAACCGTGCATGGCAGGTATACACCCGCACCTGTCCCGCATATATCGAGGACATCAGCGAGATCCACCGCACGGAACCTTATGTATACTCCCAGATGATCGCAGGAAAAGATGCTGCAAACTTCGGCGAGGCGAAAAACAGCTGGCTGACCGGAACAGCAGCTTGGACATTCCTCGATGTATCACAGTACATACTCGGTATCCGTCCCGATTATGACGGGCTCACCATTGATCCGTGTATCCCGTCCACATTAAAGGGCTTCACGGCAAAACGTGATTTCCGCGGAACCACCTATCACATTACCGTCAAAAACGAAAACGGCTCCGAAAAAGGCGTGAAAAAGATGCTTGTCGACGGAGCAGAGGTTTCCGGAAATACGATCCCGCTCTCCCCGGACAAGAAAGAGGTGAACGTCGAGGTCATTATGTAAGCTCCCAAAAAAGATGCCCCCGCAGTTTTTTATAACTGCGAGGGCGCTTTTTTTCTGTCTGGTTTTAATCCCGGATCTGTTTTATTTTTCTTTTTCTTTTTCCTTTTCCTTATGTGCAGCCAGATTCATGTATACGATCGCTGCAAGAAGTGCACCCACAAGCGGTCCTACGATGAAAATCCAGACCTGGGTGAGCGCTTCCATGTTTCCGTCAAAAACAGCGGCAAAAACAGCCGGAGCGATAGAACGCGCCGGATTCACGGAAGTACCGGTGAGACCGATCCCGAAAATATGCACGAACGTCAGCGTCAGACCGATGATGAGACCGCCGAAAGAACCATGTTTCGCTTTCTTGTCCGTTACTCCGAGGATCGTCAGCACGAAGATAAACGTCAGGATGCATTCCACAATAAGTCCCGCGATGATACTGCCGTTCACACCGGAAAGACCGTTGGAGCCGAATCCGCCTGTCATATCCGGCACATAACCGACTCTGAAGATAACAACCAGAAGTCCGCTTCCGATAAAACCGCCGATGACCTGTGCGATCACATACTGAATGAACTCACTGAATGTCATCCCGCCGGAAAGCAGTACCCCGAAAGATACCGCGGGGTTGATATGGCACCCCGATACGTTTCCGATACAGTAAGCCATGGCCACGATCGAAAGACCAAATGCCAGCGCCGTCAAAAGATATCCGGATCCGGCAGCCGAGTCACATCCGACAAGCATAGCCGTCCCGCAGCCCATAAACACAAGAACTGCTGTTCCGATCATTTCTGCTATAAACTTTTTCATGTTACATTTTCCTCCTCATTTTGTTTTGTGTATCATAAACGGTTTCCGTTTACAATCAGTTCTTCGGGATCATCTTTTCCATCCCGCCCATATATGGCTGAAGAACCTTCGGGATATTGACACTTCCGTCCGCATTCAGGTTGTTCTCGAGAAAAGCGATCAACATACGTGGCGGAGCAACAACCGTATTGTTCAGCGTATGAGCAAAATACTTATTCCCGTCCGCCGCCTTTACACGGATCTTGAGACGCCTTGCCTGCGCATCGCCGAGATTGGAGCAGCTTCCCACCTCAAAATACTTCTGCTGACGGGGTGACCACGCCTCCACATCGCAGGATTTTACCTTGAGATCTGCCAGATCACCGGAGCAGCATTCCAGTGTGCGAACCGGTATATCGAGACTCCGGAAAAGATCCACCGTATTCTTCCAGAGCTGCTCATACCATTTCGGCGATTCCTCCGGCTTGCAGACAACGATCATTTCCTGCTTCTCAAACTGATGGATCCGGTACACACCGCGCTCCTCAATCCCGTGCGCCCCCTTTTCCTTCCGGAAGCAGGGTGAATAACTCGTCAGGGTATACGGCAGTTTCTCCTCGTCATTCAGTGTATCGATAAATTTCCCGATCATGGAGTGCTCCGAAGTACCGATCAGGTAAAGATCCTCTCCTTCGATCTTGTACATCATCGCGTCCATTTCTTCAAAGCTCATGACACCTGTCACCACATTTGAGCGGATCATGAACGGCGGTACACAATATGTGAATCCTCGTCCGATCATAAAGTCTCTGGCATACGCGATAACGGATGAATGAAGACGAGCGATATCGCCCATCAGATAATAGAATCCGTTTCCCGCCACTTTTCCGGCCGCCTCAAAATCCACACCGTCAAACCGCGCCATGATGTCCGTGTGATAGGGAATTTCGAAATCCGGTGTCACCGGATCTCCGAAGCGCTCGATCTCCACATTGGCACTGTCATCCGGACCGATCGGTACGGATGGATCGATGATGTTCGGGATCGTCATCATGCGTTTTGTGACTTCTTCGTTGTATTCTTTTTCCTGCTCTTCCAGATTTGCAAGCCGCTCTGCCTGGGCATTCACCTCAGCCTTTATCTTTTCCGCCTCATCTTTTTTGCCCTGACCCATCAGCTGACCGATCTGCTTGGACAGCTTGTTCCGGTTTGCGCGAAGATCATCTGCTTCCTGTTTTGCCGCTCTCGCCTTCTGGTCAAGATCGATCACCTCATCTACAAGCTTGAGCTTATGTTCCTGATATTTTTTTCGGATGTTTTCTTTTACCGCCTCCGGATTCTCCCGGAGAAATTTAATGTCTATCATAGCCGGCTCCTTTTTTATTATTCAAATCTGAGCGGATATTTCTCCGTCAGTCCTTTGATGATCTCCTGCGCCTTCGAAACGCCTGTCTCGCCTTCTTTGATCACTATCGAAATGGCTTCCGCCACCTGATCGAAATCATCCTCTTTAAGCCCCCTCGAGGTTGCCGCCGGCGTACCGAGACGAATGCCGCTGGTTACGAAAGGCTTCTGGGGATCATTCGGGATCGTATTCTTGTTCGCTGTGATATGCGCCGCATCCAGAAGCTTCTCTACCACTTTTCCGGTCAGTGAGAAATTCGTAAGATCCACCAGCATCAGATGGTTATCCGTGCCTCCGGAAACGATCTTGATCCCGCGGGAAATAAGTCCCTTGCAAAGAGCCTGTGCATTCTTAAGAATCTGTGACTGATATTCCTTAAAGGATGGCTTCAACGCTTCCTCAAAGCACACCGCCTTTGCCGCGATCACGTGCATGAGCGGACCTCCCTGTGTTCCCGGGAATACCGCCTTGTTAAAGTTGTACTTCTCATTTGCCGCAGCGGTTGCCATGATCATTCCGCCACGGGGACCACGCAGTGTTTTATGTGTGGTCGTCGTCACAATATCCGCATACGGAACCGGCGATGGATGAAGACCGGTCGCAACGAGACCGGCAATGTGCGCGATATCCACCATCAGTACGGCATCCACTGCGTCAGAGATCTCACGAAGTCTCGGAAAATCTATGGTCCTCGCGTAGGCAGAAGCACCCGCAATGATCATCTTCGGGCGGCAATCCTTTGCAATACGTTCCAGCTCATCATAATCGATAAAGCCTTCGTCATTGACTCCATAAGGAACGATATTGAAATAGTTTCCCGAAAAATTGACCGGACTTCCATGCGTCAGGTGCCCGCCGTGATCCAGATTCATCCCCATCACGGTATCGCCGGGACTTAGCACCGCAAACTGAACCGCCATGTTCGCCTGAGCCCCGGAATGGGGCTGCACATTGACATATTCACAGCCAAACAGCTTCTTTGCCCGTTCTCTGGCAAGTTCTTCCACAACGTCCACACATTCGCATCCACCGTAATACCGCTTGCCCGGATATCCTTCCGCGTATTTATTGGTCAGGATCGAGCCCATTGCCGACATGACGGCAGGACTCACCCAGTTCTCCGAAGCGATCAGCTCGATATGGCTGTTCTGGCGGTCAAACTCTGCCCGAATGGCTTCTGCGATCTCGGGATCACTGCTCTTGATATCTTCCAAACTGTACATTTCTCTCTCTCCTTTGCTATGAGCACTTAGCGAGTGTTTTTTGCTCGCTTACGTGCGATGCATACCGAACCCTTGACGAGAACAAGCTTTGCGTCAGGTCTTCCACTGATCCGTATTTGAAGGATCATAGATCAGCTTCTCCCACTGCGCAAGCTGTTCTTCCGTCATGAAGCCGTTACTCGTACCGATGTATCCGATCTTGTTGGCTGCGAACATGAGTGATTTTTTGACTGCCTCCACGGAATCCTGATTCTTAAGATAATAATGCAGGAAACATGCAAATGTCGCGTTTCCTGCTCCGGCGGTGTTCACCACCTGTCCAGCCGTGACCGGATTATAATGTACCTTCATATCACGTCCACGGTCATAGAGGATCTGACCCTTCTCGCCCTGTCCGAGCACAATGATCTCGGGATGATACTTGCCAACCATCTCGTCCACAAAATCAAAGGGATCGGTATCGATCGTATTATCACTGAAATAAAGAATATCCGCTGCATTCAGGAAATCCTCGTTGTAGATTTCCTTTTCATAGTCAAAATGATGGATCTTGACCGCCAGCTTCTTGCCGTTGTCTTTCGCCAGCTTGATGAACGGACGACAGAAGTTCGCATTGGAAAGTACCACCAGATCCGCATCCTCTACCAGAGGCCTCGCAAGATTCATGTCATACTCCGCATCCCGGATGTCCTTCAGGTCTTCAAACACCTGCTGCTTGCGCATACGGTCGAAAAGCAGTATCTCCATGGGTGTTGCCTTCATGATGGGAAGCACATAAGAAGTGGACAGCGTCACCTCCCGGTTCGGCGGATTAAAGATCCCCATGTTCTGATCCCTTCCGACGACCGTCATAAACTCCACCTTATCTCCGAGCCAGCTCATAGCCAATGACATATTGTAGGCATCTCCGCCCGGCGCGGTAAAGATCGTGTCCGGAGCCGGCGTAAACGGTGCATAGGCCACCGGAATCTCTTTCACCTTTACGATGGATTCGATCTGCGTAATTCCCGCAATGACGATTTTGCTCATAGATTCTCCTTTCCGTGTCCGGCATTCTCCGCTTGATCCGTATTATCCGGGATGCCTCAAACTATTTTTTATTATACCATATTTCCAATATTAACAAGTCTTTTTTATTTTTTAAGCGTTTCTCAATTCAAGTCCGGCCAATACCGGAGGATTCTTCAGTGCAATGCCGGGAATACATCCTTCATGGCAGGATAAATCTTGGCAAATTTCTGGTACTGCTCTTCATATTTTGCTGTCAGCACCGGATCCGGTTCAACGGTTCCAACGACCTTAACGATCTTCTCCGCAGCCTCTTTGACAGAAGCATATTCTCCGCAGGCAACCGCGGCAAGCATCGCGCCTCCGAGAGACGGTCCCTCCTCTGTTGCCAGGAGCTCGAGCGGGATTCCGAAGATATTTGCAACGATCTTTCTCCATAGCTCGCTTTTTGCTCCGCCCCCGACGATGCGGCTGTTTTTTACATCCAGCCCCAGACTCTTTGCCACCTCAAAGGAATCACGAAGTGCAAAGGTGACTCCTTCCAGAACCGCAAGCGTCATATCGGAGCGCGACGTATCCATGGTCATTCCTGCAAACACGGATCTTGCATCCGGATCATTCAGCGGCGAACGTTCTCCCATCAGATATGGGAGATAAAACACATGGTTTTCCCCGAGCTTTTGAATATGTTCCTGTTCCTTCGCAAATTCCTTTGTCTGAAGGATATCCTCCATCCACCATTTATTGCAGGATGCTGCGGAAAGCATGCAGCCCATCAAATGATACTCTCCGTTGGCATCGCAAAATGAATGCAGCGCATTGTTCTCATCTACCCGGAATTTCTTCTGGGAAAGGAAGATCGTTCCGCTTGTACCGAGCGAAAGATTGCAGTGATTATCTCCGACAGTTCCTGTCGCAACAGCTGCTGCCGCATTATCCCCGGCACCTGCCGCTACTTTCACTTCTTTTGATACGCCAAGCTCCTCCGCAACAGAAGGGAGTAACGTTCCGATACATTCATAGCTTTCAAACAATGTTGGAAGCCAGCTTTTTTTCACACCGCATAACTCGCACATTTCCTCGGACCATTTCCGGTTTTTCACATCCAGAAGAAGCGTTCCGGATGCGTCGGAAACATCTGTTGAGTGTACGCCGGTCAGACGATACGCAAGGTAATCCTTGGGGAGCATGATCCTGTGGATCCTTGCATAGTTTTCCGGTTCGTTTTTCTTCATCCAAAGGATCTTTGGTGCCGTGAAACCGGCGAATGCCACATTCGCGGTATAAAATGATATCTTGTCATGCCCGATCTCATCATTAAGGTAGGTGCACTCTTTCGTACTTCTTCCGTCATTCCAGAGGATTGCAGGGCGAATGACCCTGTCGTTTTCATCCAATGCAACCAGTCCGTGCATCTGTCCACCAAAGCTGATCCCGCCGAGTAAGGTGTGATCTGTGCCGCTTAAAAGCTCCTTCAATCCCTCCATAGACTGGCGATACCAGTCCTCCGGATTCTGCTCCGACCATCCACTCTGCGGAAATGAGAGGGGATACTCCTTTGTCACAGCCTTTTCAACACTGCCGTCCGCCCGCATCATAAGAAGCTTTACAGAAGATGTGCCAAGGTCGATTCCGATATAAACCATACGTGCCTCCTTCCTGCCTGATTTATTGTATCACATCTTTACAAAATTGAAAAAAACGGGTATGATATGTTCGTTGACAGTTCTTTTGGGAGTATAGCTCAGCCGGGAGAGCGTCCGCCTCACACGCGGGAGGTCACGGGTTCGAGCCCCGTTGCGCCCACTAAAAAGGGATTACCGAAAATCGGTAATCCCTTTTTATAAAGATCTTATCGAGCAGAACCATAACACAGATGAGAAGAATACACTGTGCTATGGTAAAGATGCTGATGCCGTTCTCCCAGTTTCCGTCTGCCACATAACCGAGAACACGGCTGAAAGGAGTCTCCCACCCAAGGAAATGCAGAAAGAGCGGCAAAAGGACAGAATAAAGAAAACTATCGCCTGAATAACGATAATGGCTGTGATCGTCCTCTTTTATTTCTTATGAACTGCTACCATGCTTCGACTTCCTTGATATTGAACTCATTTCCGGTAACGAGGAAGGTGTTGCCGCTGCCGCAATGTGGGCATGTTTTCCCGTATTTGACGGTCTCGTATTCTTTTTTGCAATCCTCGCAAAAAGTAACGGCAGGAAGCTTCTCGATCAGAAGCTCCGCGCCTTTCAAAAAATCATGTTTTTCTCTGGCCCATTTCCAGCAGTCCGTTAAATATCCCGGGATCACGGCGGAAACTTCACCAAGCTCCAGCGTCACGGAATTGATCCGTTCGATCTGGTTTTCCTCCCTGACCTCGTCCAGCATATCAATGATATGAAATACAACGCCTAATTCATGCAATTTGCTCGTACCTCACCATGCATTGATGTTGGGGTCAAAAGTGACATGTGACTTTTGACCCCAGCATCATACTTTGATTCATGTTTTATTTCTTCCCGCCGAAAGTAACCTTGATCCCCTGTTTGATTCCATACGGAAGGATGTATTTCAGCTTATCCTCACTCTTTCTCATCGTAGAACATTCCGGGTTGTCACGGTGCAGATGGATCGCGTCAAATTCACATCTTGTCGTGCAAAGTCCGCACCCCACGCAGCGGTTTTCATCCACGATCGTCGCGCCGCAGGAAAGACATCTTGCCGTCTCGATCTTCACCTGCTCTTCCGTAAACACTGCCTTGCCGTCGCGGAAAGAAAGCTTCTCGACAGCCGCTTTTCTCCCGGGGATCTGACGCGGCGAATTGTCATAACACTCACGCTTTGTCTGATCTTCGATATCTTCCTTGTCCAGTTCAACGTAATGGTGTGGATTCCGTCCGATGGTAAGGGAACTGTGGGGTTGAACGAAACGATGGATCGAGATTGCCGCTTCCTTTCCTGCTGCGATCGCATCGATCACAAATTTCGGTCCGGTGTATACATCACCGCCGACGAAAATATCCGGTTCTGCCGTCTGATAAGTCTTCGGATCGGCAACCGCGCCGTTTCCTCTTCCTAGTTCCACTTTCGATCCGGAAAGCAGATCGCCCCATACGATGGACTGTCCGACCGCAAGTACAACGTGTTTGCAGGCAATCTCCACGGTCTGGTTCTCATCATACTGCGGATTAAACCGGCCACTCGAGTCCTTGACCTGTGTGCACTTTTTGAAAACAATGCCGCGCACTTTGCCGTTTTCATCCTTCAGGATCTCTTTCGGTCCCCAGCCGCCTCCGAAGATCACTCCGTCCTCTTCCGCTTCTTCGATCTCTTCCTTGGAAGCGGGGCGCTCATCACCGTCCTCCAGCGAGTACTGATAAACCTTCGGTGCCCCGACGCGCACAGCATCTCTCGAACAGTCAATCGCAACATTGCCACCACCGACTACCACAACATCCCCCTCGATCGGGAATTTCTCATTCGCATTGACTTCACGGAGAAAATCCACCGCAGAATAGATGTTCTTCGCATCCTCCCCCGGGACGCCGACGCTTCTTCCTCCCTGGCATCCGATCGCGATGTAGAACGCCTTATAGCCTTCCTTCCGGAGCCCATCGAGTGTTACGTCCTTTCCGACTTCCACTCCGCACCGGATTTCGACACCCATTTCCTTCATAATGTCAATCTCCGCCGCGATCACATCCTTCTCCAGTTTGTAAGTCGGAATGCCATATACGAGCATACCGCCGGGTTTTTCGTTCTTTTCAAAAACAGTCGGCTGATAGCCTTTCTCTGCCAGATAATATGCACAGGAAAGTCCTGCCGGTCCCGCTCCGATGATGGCCACTTTCTCCTCAAAGCCGCCCTTTACTTTCGGAACAACTTTATTCGGGATGTAGCGTGTCGCAGCATTCAGATCCTGCATTGCGATAAACTTCTTTACCTCATCGATCGCAATGGCCTGATCGATCGTACCCCGGGTGCAGGCGTCCTCACAGCGGCGGTTACAGATATGTCCGCAGACTGCCGGAAGGGGATTGTTCTTCTTAATCAGTGCAAGCGCCTCGGTATACTTCCCCTGTGCAGCGAGCTTTAAGTATCCCTGGATCGCAATATGTGCCGGGCATGCTGTCTTGCACGGAGCCGTCCCGCTCTCATGCGACTCGATCCGGTTGGTGTCACGATAATCCCAGTTCCATTTATCCTCGCCCCATTTTGCTTCAGAAGGAAGCACCTGTTTCGGATACTGTACTTCGCTCCCGTCCTTTTTGCAGAGCTTCTGTCCGAGTGTCAGTGCTCCGGCCGGACAAACCTCAACGCACCGTCCGCAGGCCACGCATTTTTCCTTTTCCACGTGAGCTACATATGCGCTTCTTGACATATTCGGCGTATTGAAAAGCTGAGAAGTACGGAGCGCATAGCAAACATTCACGTTGCAATTGCAGATCGCGAAGATCTTTTCCTCGCCGTCGATGTTGGTGATCTGGTGAACAAATCCGTTCTCTTCACCTTTTTTAAAGATCTCGTAAGCTTCTTCCTTCGTGATATAGCGGCCGCCTTTTCCGGTCTCCACCACATAGTCCGCCATGTCACCGACCGCAATGCACCAATCATGGAAATCATCCGCGCATCCCTCTTCATAGGTCATACGGCTACGGCGGCAGGAGCAGGGCGATGCCGCGTACTTGCCCTCATATTTATCCATCCAGTGCGAGATCTTCTCCAGATCGATCGCCTGGTCGCACATGTCGACTTCCTTCTGTACGGGGATGACATGCATACCGATGCCGGCGCCTCCGGGCGGCACCATCTTCGTCACTTTTTCAAGCGGAAGACGGGTCATATGCTCAAAGAACATGCCAAGTTCCGGATGCTCATCGATGAGCTTTAAGTTCATGTTGGAGAACTCGCCGGATCCGGGAACAAACATCGGAAGCACCCAGCGTTTTTCATGATTCGGATTCTTTCCGTCGAGGTTTTCGTAGTTCCACTCCACGAGGCCGGAATAGGAGATCTTTTCCAGCATTTCGGTAAGCTCTTCGTCACTCATTCCGGAACTTGCCTTAAGCTCAGCAAAGGTTTTCGGCTGACGGATCGCCTTGAAATTGTCAATGACAAACCTTGCGATATTTTCATCATCATAACAAAGGATCCGCACCGCCCAGTATTCCGGGTCGTCCTTTGTCACCTTTGCCATCCCGAGCTTTATGGGAATGCGATCGGTAATGATCTTTCCGAGCTTTGCAATATTGGGCTTCATTTCACCGCTCACATCCACATAATCCGGCCGCAGCGGGTAGTTCGGGTTTGTTCCTGCCATTTGTTATCCTCCTAATAGTAGCCAACAGGGTTTATGATCAGTGTCAAAAACGGCACAGGACTGATCTGCCCCGTGCCGCAATCTTTCCGCATAAAATCTCTTTTATTTCTTTTCGATCTTCGGAAGCTTTCTTGTCTTCATCACATACCAGAGGTTTGCCGCGATGAAGATGGACGAATAGGTACCGCTGATGAAACCAATCATAAGCGGAAGTGCAAACTCGCGAATGGAAGCCACACCGAAGATGTAGAGCATCAATACCATGATAAACGTCGTGATCGAGGTATTTAAGGATCTCACGAGCGTCTGTGTCAGCGACTTATTCACGAGCTCCGCAAGATTCTCTCTTGTCTCGGTCGCCCGGAGTGCTTTCCGGTTCTCACGGATACGGTCAAAGATGACGATGGTATCGTTGATCGAATATCCGACGATCGTCAGCATACAGGCGATAAAGGTATTACCCACCGAAATCCGGATCAGCGCATACGCGGTCAGCACGACGAGCACGTCATGGACCAGCGCGAGGATCGCGGATCCCGCCGTGCGGAAATCCTTGAACCGGAACCAGATGTATACGAGCATGAACGCAACGGATACGAGGACCGCAACAACCGCGTCACGCCGCATCTCGTTGGAAATCGTACTGCTGATAGAGTCTCCATCAATGGTCTCAAGATCTACTCCGAAATCACTGACAAGCATCTGATCCAGCGCGGTGCGCTCATCGTCCGTCAGTGTTCTGGTACGGATCGTGATCTCCGTTGTACCACTGACCGCGTTTGCATGCACATCTGTATCACCGGTGATCTGTTCCACGGCAGGAACAATCTGCTGCTCGATCTCATCAATGGTGTATGTTTTTCCGAAATCAGCAGTCGTTGTAGAACCGCCCATAAACTCGATACTGTAATTAAGCGGCTTGCCGGTTCCCGCGCCGAAGCCGATCATACCGACAATACCTGCAACGATCACAAGGCAGGAAATTGAGAACCAGATCTTTCTCTTTTCCACAAACCGGATCGGTTTTCTTTCCTTTGCCTTGCCATAGAACTTCACATCCTGAACGCCTACCGCATAGAAGCTGTACATCAGAAGTCTTGCGATCACAAGCGCCGTAAACATTGATACGATGATGGAGATCATCAAAGTATCCGCAAAGCCCTTCACCGTTCCGGAGCCGAGGAAATGCAGCACCACCGCTGCGATAAAGGTTGTGATATTTCCATCCACGATAGCGGAAAGTGCTTTCCGGTATCCCTCCCTGATAGCCGAATGCACCGGAACGCCCTTCGCAGTCTCCTCACGGATACGGGCGAATATAATGACATTCGCATCCACGGCCATACCGATACCGAGAATCACACCTGCGATACCGGGCAGGGTGAGCACGATCTCATAAAGATAGATCAAAGCAACAACGATACTCGTATAGAGTCCGAGGGCAATCGCTGCCGCCACACCGGAGATTCCATAGAAAATGATCATGAAGATCATGACGATCACAAGACCGATACCGGCTGCCAGGAGTGATGTCTCAAGCGCCTTGCTTCCGAGCGAAGCACCGACTACCTGGAACTGGAGTTCCTGAAGCTTCAGATCGATCGCACCGATCCGGATAAAGGTGGCGAGATTTTCCGCCGCTTCAAAGCTCTCCATACCGGTGATCACGCAGTGTCCGTCCGTGATAGCTGCCTGTACATTCGGAACGCTGATGAAATGGTCATCATAGTAAATACCGATGGACTCGCCGTTTGCAAATGCCTTTGTCGTCGCATCCGCAAATTTCTGCGTTCCTTCTGAATTCAATGTCAGCTGTACCACCGGCTCATTATTACCGAGAGTGCTGTTGTTCTGATAACCCGCCGTTGCTTCCTGAACATCCTGTCCGGTCATGATGACGGAACCGTTTGCTATCAGATCTTCGATCGGATAATTCAGCTCATATCCGCCCGGTTCCACACCGGTATAGCTGTAGTTCTGATTGCCATCCGCGTCCGTCTGGCTGATGAAGTAAAGAGATCCGGGGCTCCCCAGATCCTCAAGTACACGATCCGCTTCCGAGCCCTGGACACCCGGGATCTCAACCGTGATCCGGTCATTTCCCTCACGGTAAACCGAGTACTCATTATTATAAGAAGCGGCACGCTCCTCCATCTTGCTGATCGTGTCATTGATGGCTTCCTGGGAAGGATTCTCATCCACAATCTGATAGGTGACCGAAACGCCACCGGCCAAATCCAGTCCAAGTTTAATGGACATATCCTGATCTGACGCAGCATCTCCGGCTTCTGTGCTCTCTGTTACAGCTGCGGTTTCATCCGTAACGGTGTCGCGTACCACCAGATACGTTACGAAACACATCGCGGCAAGGCATGCCAGTATGATCAGTAAAATAAGCGCTCCCTGCCATTTCTTCATCGTCTTCATTTCTTCATACACTCCTTAAATATTCTACGTTTTTGTTATGAGCACCCTTCTCCGATGTCACTAAATTCATTCTTCGCCTTCGGCTCGAATTCATTAAGTGTCCCTGTATGGGCTTCTCTAAGCTCGCTGTCGCTCGCTAAGAGCTGCCACAAGCATGATCGCACATTCCACGCGCTTCCTCTGAAGTTCGCAGCCAAGATCATATGCATCCAGAATACTGCCATGAAAGTTGTAAGAGTTTGCGGCGCATCCTCCGCTGCAATAATACTTTGCGAAGCAGTTCCGGCACTTTTCCCTGGCATACACATTGCAGCCCTTGAATTCGTCGACCAGATCCGTCCTTTGGATCCCGTCCGTAACATTCCCGAGAAGAAAGTCCGGATTTCCGACGAACTGATGGCACGGATACAGATCCCCCTGCGGCGTCACCGCAAGATACTCCGTCCCGGAGCCGCACCCTGAAAGCCGTTTATATACACATGGTCCACCCTCCAAATCTACCATAAAATGGAAGAAATTGAAAGCTTTTTCTGTATTTATGCGGTCTGCCATCTCTTTCGCAAGAGTGTCATACTCTTCAAAGAGCACCGGCAGATCCTCCTCCGAAAGTGCGTATGGATCCTCGGGCTTTGCCACCACGGGCTCCACGGAGATCTGCTTGAATCCGAGGTCCGCAAGATAGAGCACGTCCTTTGAAAAATCCGTATTGTAGTGCGTAAAGGTACCCCGCACGTAATATCTTTCCTGACCACGGCTTTCCGCAAGCTTTTGGAACTTCGGCACAATGAGGTCATAGCTGCCGCTTCCGTTCGGAAAGGGTCTCATCCGGTCGTTTGTTTCCTTCCGGCCGTCGATCGAGAGCACCACATTTGCCATTTCCCGATTGACGAATTCCCCGATCTCATCATTTAATAGCACGCCGTTTGTTGTCAGCGTGAAACGGAAGTTCTTGTCATGGAGCTTCTCCTGCTCTCTTCCGTATGCAACCAGCTGCTTTACCACTTCGAAATTCAGCGTCGGTTCCCCGCCGAAGAAATCGACCTCGAGGTTCCGCCTCATCCCGGAGTTTCTGATCAGAAAATCCAGCGCCGCCTTTCCGATCTCATAGGACATCAGGGATCGTTTTCCGTGATACTCTCCCTCCTCGGCAAAACAATACCTGCACGCCAGATTACAGTCATGGGCGATATGAAGGCAAAGGGCCTTCACGACAGTCGGACGGGCTTTGAAATCAATAACAGCTTCCTGATAGGTGTCTTCAGTGAAAAGCTCTCCCGCATCGATGAGCGACTTTATCTCGGTCAGCACCTCCCTGATATCATCCGGAGAATACCTGTCTCCGAGCTGCCTTATAATCGACGCCTCATCATTCTCTTTGTATAGCGCAATCACCTCATAGGTGATCTCATCCACGACATGGATCGCGCCGCTGTTCACATCCAGCACTATATTGTAGCCGTTGTTTCGGAACTGATGAATCATTTTAAGCGCATTAAATGACCGCCCGTTTCACGGACGGCCACCTAAGTCCTTCCTTTTATAAAACCTTATCTCTTCGACTGCTCGCAGGTCTGATTGCCGACCGTACAGCTGGTCTTGCACGCGGACTGGCAGGAGGTCTGGCACTCGCCGCAACCGCCCTTCTTCAGCGTGCTCTGAAGTTTCTTCGTGTTAAGTGTCTTGATATGCTTCATGGGTTGTCTCCTTTTTCGCAAAGATTTCGCATATTATACCATACTTTTTTGTGAGAGAAAAGAGGGAAATATGATCAGTCTTTCCTTAGAACGCAACCTCTTCCTGTTCGCTCCTCGCCCTGGTGATGGCTTCGTTGAGAGAGAGCATTTTATCGTCCAGCATGGCTACGATCCCGGCACATTCACGGAGGTCATGGCTGATGTAATCCGGTGCGTTTCCTTCGAACTTGTAGTAGATCTTGTGCTCAAGGCTTGCCCAGAAATCCATGGCGATCGTCCGGATCTGGATCTCCACCTTGGTATCCACCACGCGGTCCGTCATAAAAATCGGAACCGTCACGAGCAGATGATAGCTCTTGTAGCCACTCTGCTTTGGATGCCGGATATAGTCCTTCACCGAAACCACCGTAAGGTCATTCTGCTTCCCGATCATCTCGGCGAGCTTATAGATATCCGAGGTAAAGGAACACACGATCCGGATGCCGGCAATGTCGTTCACGTGGTTTACCATGTTGGCCACGCTGGAGTCATAGCCGTGCCGCCGGAGCTTTTTCACGATGCTTTCCGCCGTCTTGACACGGGATTTCACATATTCGATCGGATTATAATTATGAACATGCCGGAACTCGTCATTCAGTATCTCAATTTTTGTATTAACTTCCTTCAGCGCCGAATTGTAAAGGAACATAACGGTATTCCATCCGTCAACATCGTCACTGAACAGGGTCGGATCCGCCAACTGTCTTCATCTCCGTTTCATTTATTATGTTTAACTCGCCAAAAGTGCCATGTGACTTTTGGCGTCTCAATCACTAATTATAGTTATTTTACCATATGCCATCTGTAAAGTCGAGAGGGCTCTATGTAGTTTTCACAGTTTTTTCATAATTTTAATCCGTTTTTTGTGCACTTTTTCTTTCGTAAACGAGCATGTCTTTCTGAGAAACGATCACATCGCCCGCCGCGACAAATCCGAGTTTCTCTGCAAAACGGATCGAACCGTCGTTTTCCGGCTCAATGAGACTCGTAAAAGTATCCTCTCCGAACTCTTTTTCCATATACCGGATCGCCGCACGACAGACCTCGGTCGCGTAGCCCTGCCTCTGGAGACGGGTCGTAATGACATAACCGAGCTCAAGGATCCGCCTCATGCCGCCTTTCCCGTCCGGGATCTCACGGTCATCAAATCCGACTCTTCCGATCAGTTCTCCCGTTTTTTTATCGCAGACAACCCACATCCCGTAGCCGTAAAAACCGTAGATCATCCGGATATAAGTCTTTGTATACTCGACTTCTTCGTCCCATTCGTAGAGAGGCTCCATATGATCCGTGATATCGGGTTCGTCATAGATCCTGTAAAGCGCCGGAAGATCCGAAAGCCGGATCTCTCTTACGAGGCACCGCTCTGTCCGAAAGATCTCAGTACCTTTTTCGTAATCAAAATCATCCGTTTCCGCCACGTCAGTCTTCCTCCAGAACATGGATCTCCAGGTAATCGAACGGGATCTCTTCGATGAACGAATCCTGGCGAAACCTGGCCTTGCTGTGTTCCTTAAACTCACGGACTACGGAATCCAGCCAGATCGGCTTCGAAAGATCGAGCTGATAACAGGCTTCTTCAAGCGCCCGGAATATCTTATGCGTTCTTGTATCCTCGCTGTTATCCGTGATCTCAACGTCCCGGATGAGGCGGTTATCTTTCCATTCCTTAAACCAGATCCGCATTCAAAAACCTCTTTGTCTTGCTGCCTCATACATCAGGAGCGAAGCGGCCACTGCCGCGTTCAGGGATTCCAGTTTGCCTCCCATCGGGATGTGCACGGTTTCATCCGAAAGAGCCTTTGCCTCTTCCGTCAATCCGTTTCCCTCATTGCCGATGAGAAAAGCCGCCGGTTTCCGGTAATCTGCCTCATCGTACCGCTTTTTCGCGTCCGGCTCTGCCGCAAAAAGACAGATCCCGTGCATATGAAGAATGTCTGCAGCTTCCTCTACCGTTTCCACAAAAAAATGCGGCATCCGGTAAATGCTTCCCATTGTGGATCGCACGGCTTTCGGCGCGTAAATATCTGTTGTTCCTTTCACAAGAAAAACCGCATCCACTCCCGCGCCTTCGGCAGTGCGGAAGATCGTCCCGAGATTCCCCGGATCCTGAATGGATTCCAGGATCATAAAAAGTCCGTTTTCTTTCGCAAAAACCTCTTCCTTTGAAAACGAGGGACAGCTCATCACCGCAAGGATCCCCTGCGGCGTCTTTGTATCGGAAAGCTTTTCAAAAACCCTTTCTTCCACTGTTTCGGCATTCTCTGCCTCAGAATGTGTATCAGCATATTCTTCCGTTACATAAAGTGCACGGATCTTATCCTTTGGCATTTCCGATACGATCCTCTCTCCCTCGACGACAAAAAGCCCGGTTTTTCGCCGGGCCTTGTGTTTCGTCTTCAGTTCCTGAATGGTCTGGATCTGTTTTTTTGTGATCATACGTACTATCTTGCAAGGTTTAGACTTATCTGATAATCATAATCATCAATATGCTTCTCCATCGCAAGCGCTTCGTCGATGTCAAAGTCCGTGAACTTTCCGTCGCGGTATGCCACGACGCGGTTGCTCTTTCCCTCGCAGAGAAGGTCCACCGCCATGCATCCCATCGTGGAAGCGTAGACACGGTCTTTACAGGTGGGGCTGCCGCCGCGCTGCATGTGACCCAGGATCGTCGCACGGGTCTCAACGCCTGTTGCAACCTCGATACGTTTTGCCATACTCGTGGAATGGCCGATACCCTCCGCATTGATGATGATATGATGTTGTTTTCCTTTTTTCCGGTTCTCGACGATATGGTTCACCAGTTTCTGCTCATCGTAGTCATACCGTTCGGGAAGGAGGATATCCTCTGCACCGTTCGCGATACCGCACCAGAGTGCGATAAATCCGGCACCACGTCCCATAACCTCAATGATAGAGCATCTTTCATGACTGGTCGAAGTATCGCGAATCTTGTCAATGGCCTCCATCGCCGTATTGACTGCCGTGTCAAAGCCGATCGTATAGTCTGTGCAGGCAATATCCAGATCGATGGTTCCCGGAACACCTACCGTATTGATCCCATGTGCTGCAAGCTTCTGTGCTCCGCGGAAGGAACCGTCGCCTCCGATCACCACCACGGCATCGATCCCGTGCTTTTTGCACATATCCGCGCCGAGCTGCTGGCCTTCCGGAGTCTGGAATTCAAGGCAGCGTGCGGTCTGAAGGATCGTACCGCCCTTCTGGATCGTATCGGACACGCTCCGCGCATCCATCTCCTCGATCTCTCCCTGAAGAAGTCCGGAGTATCCTCTTTTGATACCCATGACTTTCTTTCCTTTTACAAGCGCCTCCCGTACCACCGCACGGATCGCGGCGTTCATACCGGGCGCATCGCCTCCGCTTGTCAGTACACCGATGGTTTTGATCTCTTTTGCTGCCATATGATTCTCCTCTTTTACAGCTTTTTACCTGATCCAATGTATCGGCCGTTTAAGACCTGAGCGGCTTCATGGCAACCTTGACATTTTGCTCACCGAATCGTGCCGACAACGTCTCAACGATCTCCGAATCAATCCTTATATTACGACTTTTCGGCAATCTTTTCAATGCCCTCACCGAAGAAATATAGATCACCACTCCGTTCTCTCCGTCATAGTCCGCCAGGATATCATTCAGCTCTGACTCTGCCGCTTCAAAGTCTTCTTTTTTTTCAAACTGTATCCAGAGTTCCTTCGGGAGTGACTCAAAAAGGACTATGTTTTCCGCGATCAGCTTGGCGTCCTTATCCTCTTCGACCGAAACACGCCCGCTGACAAACACCTTCTCATCCTCGTTAAGGAAATCACGGCATTTCTCGTAGGTCTTCGGGAAGACGATGACCTCTACGGTTCCGAGAAGATCCTCCACGGTAAGAAACGCCATCGCCTGGTTGTTCTTCGTGTACTTCATGGTCTTCCCGGAGATGAGCCCGCCGGCTGTCACGCGCTCCCCGTCTTTAAGAGCAGGCAGATTCGTTTCCGGATCCAGCATGAAATCTGTCGTTTTCGCCGTTATGCTCTTTTTCCAGAGTTCCTCGTACTGCTCCAGCGGATGCCCGCTCATATAGATCCCGAGCACTTCCTTTTCAAATGAAAGCAGGATCTCCTTTTCATACTCCCCGACCTCGGGCAGCTTCATCTCGTAATCTGTCCTCTCTTCCTCCGGTGCGATGTCAAAGAGGGACATCTGCCCCGCCATGGAAGTCTTTTTCTCGGAAGAGATCCGGTCCATGATCCGCTCATAAACAAGGAGCTTTTGTTTTCTGTTTCCCGGAAGGCAGTCCAGCGCTCCCGCCTTGATCAGATTTTCCACGGTGCGCTTTGTCACTTCTCTTTCGGAGCCCACCCTTAGGATGAAGTCTTCAAGCGTAGTATAGCTCCCATGCTCCCTCCGTTCCGCAAGGAGAAATTCGATCACGGGCCTGCCGATGGATTTGATGGCGGAAAGACCGTAACGGATATTATGCCCACTGACGGAAAAAGTGCCTTCTCCCTCATTGATATCCGGCGGGAGAAGCGAGATCCCCATGTTTTTTGCAGTCAGAATGTACTCGGAAACCTTCGTGCTCACATCAAGCACCGAGGTCATCAGGGCCGCCATAAACTCCGTCGGATAGTAGCATTTCAGCCATGCTGTCTGATAAGAGACCACTGCATAGGCTGCCGCATGGCTTTTATTAAACGCATACTTCGCAAAGTCCACCATATGATCATAGATCCGGTTGGCGACCTCCGCGCTGATCCCGCGGCTCACACATCCCGGAACCTTTTCCACGACACCCGTCACTTTGTTCGGAAGTTCTCCGCCGTTTACAAAAATCTCCCGGTTCTCGTCGATCACATACTGCTTCTTTTTACTCATGGCACGGCGGATCTCATCCGCTCCGCCCAGTGAATATCCGGCCAGATTCTGCACGATCTGCATGACCTGCTCCTGATACACAATACAGCCGTACGTCGGCGAAAGGATCGGGATCAGCTCCTCACAGTCATAGGTAATGCTGTCCCGGTCATTTTTTCCTTTGATGTATGCCGGAATATAATCCATTGGACCTGGACGATAAAGAGAGATCCCGGCAATGATGTCCTCCATGCTCCCCGGGCGAAGCTCCTTCATAAAGGAACGCATCCCCGCAGACTCCAGCTGGAAGACGCCTTCGGTCTTTCCCGTCCCAATGTAGGCAAATACCTTCGCATCATCGTAATCGATGTGCTCCATATCGATGCGTTTTCCCGTGGATCTCTCTATCAGCTTTACGGCATTCTGGATCACGGAAAGGGTACGGAGCCCGAGAAAATCCATTTTCAGAAGTCCCAGCTCCTCGATGGTCGTCATCGTAAACTGTGTCGTCACCATGCCGTCTTTTCCGAGAGAAAGAGGCACGTATTCCTCCATGGGCTTTGGCGCGATCACGACACCGGCCGCATGCGTGGACGCATTTCTGGGAAGTCCTTCAAGGCGTTTCCCCATATCAAGAAGCTTTCTTACATCCGTATCCGTTTCATAAAGCGTCCTCAGCTCCGGATTCATGGTAAGAGCTTTCTCGATCGTAATGCCGAGCTCGTTCGGGATCAGCTTCGCGATCTTATCACAGAACGCATAGGGGAGATCGAGCGAGCGTCCCACATCACGTACCACGCCCTTTGCCAGCATCGCACCGAATGTCTGGATCTGTGTCACACATTCCCTGCCGTATTTTTTCACCACATAATCGATGACTTCTCCTCTTCGTTCATCGGAAAAGTCCACGTCAATATCCGGCATACTGATCCGTGCCGGTGATAAAAACCGTTCAAAAATAAGGCTGTAACGGATGGGGTCGATATCCGTGATCCCCATACAGTAGGACGCCAGCGACCCTGCCGCCGATCCGCGGCCCGGTCCGACCGGGATGTCATGGGTTTTCGCAAAATTGATATAATCCCATACAATGAGAAAATACGCATTGTAACCCATGCTTTCGATAACGCCAAGCTCGTAGTCAAGACGCTCCTTCAGCGCTTTCTGCTGCACACCGTCGTATTTATCTTCCGGATATTTCTCCTTCAGTCCCCTTTCACAAAGCTCCCTCAGATATCCCGATTCCGTATATCCTTCCGGCACAACGTACTTCGGGATCTTGTACTGGTTAAAGGTAAATGTCACACGACACCGGTCAGCAATGGTCTGCGTACGGTCGATGGCATCGGAGGCATAGGGAAACAGAGCTCTCATCTCCTCCTCGCTCTTTACATAATACTGCCCTTTTTCATAGCGCATCCTGTCCTCATCCTGCACTTTTTTTCCGGTCTGGATACAGAGCAGGATGTCATGGGATTCCCAGTCGTCCTTATAGGTATAGTGGCAGTCATTCGTCACGACAAGAGGGATCCCCGTTTCCTTTGAAATACGCATAAGACCGGCGTTCACGGTCTGCTGCTCGCTTATGCCGTGATCCTGCAGCTCCAGAAAATAGTTGTCCTTCCCGAAGATCTCCCGGTAGGAAAGCGCCATATCCTTTGCTTCCTCATAAAACCCGCGCATCAGGAGCTTTGGCACTTCTCCGGCAAGGCAGGCGGAAAGGCAGATAAGCCCCTCATGATATTCTTTCAGGATCTCTTTATCAACGCGGGGTTTATAGTAAAAGCCATCCGTGAACCCTTTGGAAACGATCTTGATCAGGTTGTGATAACCTTCATCATTTTCCGCAAGCAAAATCAGATGCGAATAGCGGTCTTCGCTGTGACCCGTCTCCCGGTCAAACCGGCTCCCGGGTGCAACATAAACCTCGCATCCGATGACGGGATTGATCCCTGCCGACTGGCATTCCTTATAAAAATCCACGACACCGTACATAACGCCGTGGTCCGTGATCGCGGCCGCCGTCATGCCGAGGGACTTCACCCGTTTCACATATTCTTTTATCTTGTTTGATCCGTCCAGGAGACTGTACTCCGTATGGACATGCAGGTGTGCAAATGACATGTAAGTATTTTACCACAGAGTCAGGCGTATTCGCATGACATTTTTTTCGGATTGTAGATTGTCCTTTTCCGGCGGAAATGATACATTTTATCTGTTCGTATCGAGGTTTTATCAAATCAGACGGGAAAGGACAATATCATGAAAATCGGACTGGTCGTAGAAGGCGGAGGCATGAAATGCGCATATACCGCCGGCATTCTGGATAAACTGCTGGACAACTGCATCACCTTTGACTATGCTATCGGTGTTTCCGCGGGAAGCTCCAGCACCGCGTCTTTTCTTGCCGGGCAGCGTGACCGTAACCGACGCTTTTTCGTGGAGCATGTCGGAGAACCCGGCTATATGGGAATAAGGACGTTCCTCAAAACCGGATCATTTTTCGGGCTGGAATACATCTATGCCACACTGACCAATTCCGATGGTGCCGATCCGATCGATTACCAGACGATCCTCAACAATCCGACGGAATTCAAGATCGTTGCGACCGATGCCGTCACCGGAAAACCCGTTTATTTTGACAAGACCGACGCAAAGCAGGACGATTACAGGATCTTTATGGCCAGCTGTGCCATCCCGGTTGTCTCAAAGCCGGTAAAGATCAACGGAAAGGATTACTTCGACGGCGGCTGTTCCGATCCGATCCCGGTACGAAAGGCACTGGAGGACGGGTGCGATAAGATCGTGATCCTTCTCTGTCGCCCGAAGGATACGGTACGCACATCGGAAAAACACCGGGAGCTTCTCAAAACAGCGCTTCTGAAATATCCGAAGACATTCCATGCTGTGGAAAACCGGGCGATCGTATACAATGAAGTTCTCTCCTTTTCGAAAGAACTCGAAGAAAAAGGAAAGGCTTTCATCATCGCTCCGAATGAAGCACTTCCTGTCTCCACCTATACCAGAGATCCCGAGGTTCTTCAGAACCTTTATGATATCGCGCTCAGGGAATTCGAAGAGAAAAAAGACGCTCTTACAGCGTTTCTCAAAGGTTAAGAAAACCTGATCTTTCTCCGATATATATTACACAGCGAAACGGCTGACGGATCCGAGCGTTCAAAAACAGCTGAAAAACAGAAAAGGACAGCAGGTGCCAGGGACGGATTTTTTAAGAAACGGACATTCTTAAATAGATTCGTCTTTTTTATTTGGAATCTGCACGGACGCAACTTCAATTAAATACGGTCACCCTGCTCAAAAAGGGGGAATTATTTTGGTTATTCAAAGTTCTGATCTCGGAATGAGCAGCAAACGGCGTTATACGGCGGCAGAGAGCAACATCGTTTCCTTCCGCCTCTGGGATCATGCGCCTTCCGAGAAGGCAAAAAATACCGCAAACGCACTCCCCGATGCATCGGAGGAGAAAAAAAAGGAAGGAGGAAACTCGTTCAACAATTCACTCGAGGATCTGATCAAACGGATGGGTGTCGGGAAAACGAACCGTTCCGGAAAAACGGATCTTCAAGAAACAAAAGCCCAGCGAAAGATCCGGTATTACAGCATTGACTATCTATTTCAGATGCTGTTCGGAAAAAGCTACTCGCTGAACCTCCCCGTCTACGACATGTCGGAAAGTCCCCTCTCCGGGTTTGGGGGCTCCTTTTCGCAGGAATACTGCTACCACGAAGAGGAAATGACCACCTTCGAAACAACGGGAACCGTAAAGACCGGAGATGGACGCGAGATCAGCTTCAATCTGGAGCTTTCCATGTCGCGTTCCTTTACCGAAGTGTATCAGGAAAGCTTCTCTTTCGGCTCTCCGGCATTTCTGGATCCGCTTGTCATCAATATGGACTGCGACAGTGCGGAGGTAACCGACCAGAAGTTTTTCTTTGACCTGGATGCCGACGGACATGAAGAAGCCTTAAGCCGCCTGAAAGGCTCCTCCGGGTTCCTTGCGCTGGACAGAAACGGGGACGGAGTAATCAACGACGGAAGCGAACTTTTCGGCACAAAATCCGGAAACGGATTCCGGGATCTTTCGGAATACGATTCCGACGGCAACGGCTGGATCGATGAGGCAGATGAAATCTTCTCGAAACTCCTTATATGGAGTCCAGGGAAAAACGGCGAGGACCGGCTCGTAGGACTCGGGCAGGCCGGGATCGGAGCGATCTGTCTCGGGTGCGCAGAAACCGAGTTTTCGCTCAACAATCTCATGACCAATGAACCGAATGCAAGGATCCGCTCGACCGGGATCTTCCTCTACGAAAACGGTGGCATTGGAACCATGCAGCAGCTGGATCTGGCACAGTAGGTCGTATACAAACGAAAAGTTTTACAAACGGACGCAAGAATCCCATGTTCATTCCACGGAGCTTGAAACGCTCCGTTGGAATAAACATGGAATCCTTTGCTGTGTATGAAAGACTTGTGTTAACCAGTTACGATCAAAACATCCGCATGTTTCAACGGAGCGTTTCAAGCTCCGTGAAATATGTGGATGTTTTGATCGTAACGTGAAATATGCGGATTCTTTTATCGCGGAACACCTTGCGGCTGCCGGTTCCCGATCTTTCCAAAGTAGAGCATACTTCCGAGGATCAGCGTAAGTATCATGATCGGAATCCATGCAAAGTTGAAATAAGGATTGTCGGCTGCCATGAAGAGAACATTCGTGAAGCCGAATATATTGAAAATGACGTGTATGATCGTCGAAAACCACAGGCTTCCGCCGCGGTAACAGATGTATCCGAAAAGGAGACCGATCGCTCCGGTGTAGATCGCCTGCATCACATTCATGTGATAAATACCGAACAACGTCGCCTGAATGATATTTGCCACGGCAAACGGCATGGCTTTTTGAAGATATCGCATCATCACACCGCGGAATATGAGTTCCTCCGCGATTGGTCCAGCGATAACACCGTAAAGAAGTGCCAGCAGTGAAGGAGCCTGAAATCCGCTCATTTCGATCATCTCTTCATAGTTCTCCGCTGCCTGCGGCGCCACTCCGGCAACAATCTCATAGATCAGTTCCGCCAGATACTGTCCGCCCACGGCAAGCAGAAGAAGCCCGACGATCAGTACCGGCACGATCCTTTTTTGCGTCACACAAGATTTTGATTCCTTGTGAAAAAGCTTATAATACCAGATGCCGAAAAGCGCGATGATACACAGCGCATAAACCAGCTGTACAACATCGAGAAAAGCCCCGTCAAACGCCAGGTCGATCAGCTCTTCTCCGAGATACGGTCCTCTCGCGTTTGCCTCTCCGCTTGTAAAGAAGATAATAGTACGAAACCCCATGCAGGGAATGATCACCAGATTCTCCACAAGAAGAGCCGCCGGGAAAGCAAGCAAAGCAAGAAAAAAGCATCCGATCTTTTTCTTTTTTGTCATAACAAACTCTCCACGATCTCTGTCGCGCGCTGCAGGTACGGGTTTTCCTTTTCGTAAAAAGTGCCCTCATCAACTGATGCGGCATATGCGGGGTCAAGCGGAAGGCGTCCGAGGACCGGAACCGATAGTTCAGCCGCAACCGCTTCGATATCGCTTTCGCCGAAAAGGCGGATTTCTTTCCCGCAGTCCGGGCATTTGAGATAACTGTAATTCTCTACAACGCCGAGCACCGGTACATCCATTTCACACGCCATGCGGTAAGCCTTCTTCACGATCAGTCCCACGAGTTCCTGCGGACTGGTGACAATAATCACGCCGTCAAGCGGAATTGACTGAAATACCGTGAGCGGCACATCCCCGGTTCCGGGCGGCATATCTACAAGCAGCACGTCCAGATTTCCCCATACGACATCCGTCCAGAACTGCTTCACCGCACCTGCGATCACAGGGCCTCTCCATATCACCGGCGCCTCCGGATCTTCCATCAGAACATTGATCGAAATGATCTTTGTCCCATCCGCAGCCTCTACCGGATAGATCTCATTTTCTTCGTTTCCGAGCGCCATCTCTTTTATTCCGTACATCTTCGGGATGGAAGGGCCGGTGATATCCGCATCCATGATCCCGACGGATAACCCTTTTTTCCTTAAATTCGCAGCAATGCTTCCCGTCACAAAAGACTTGCCGACGCCGCCTTTCCCGCTGACGATACCGACTACCCTCCTGATCCTCGAATGCGGATTCAGATCCGCAAGGAAGCTGTTTTTTGTTTCCCCTTTATTCTGAGCGCATCCCTCGCAGCTGCCCTTCGAGCAGCTTGAAGCGGATGCACAGGTTCTGTTTTCCGGCATGACTTTATCCTCCTAATTCTTATCCTTCTGAAACAGCTTTTTGAAACGGCGTTCCCGTATGACGCCCTGTTTCAAAAACATTTCTTTCCACGCCGCCGGATGAAGCAGTATCAGCAGCGGGAAGAGTTCCAGCCTCCCTGCCAGCATATCAAACATCAGAACAAACTTCGAGGGAATGCTGAAAAATGCGTAATTCTGGGTCGGTCCCACCAGAGAAAGTCCGGGACCGATATTGTTGATCGACGCAACGACTGCGGTAAAGCTTGTGACGAGATCCACATTCTCAAAAGAAATGATCAGCATCGAGATCGAGAAGATCACAACAAACACCACCATGTAAACGTTCGTAGAGCGCTGTACATCATGCTCGATCGGCTTTCCGTCCATGTGGATCTTTTTGATGCTCTTCGGATGAATGTAGTAGGTCAGCTCTTTCTTAACGGTTTTTAAAAGGATCAGGAAACGCGAGACCTTGATGCCGCCGCCGGTACTGCCGGCGCATGCGCCGATCAGCATCAGCAGGACCAGTATCGCCTTAGCCCCCGATGTCCAGAGATCAAAATCCGCCGTTGCATATCCGGTGGTTGTCATCACTGAAACCACCTGGAAAAAGGATTTCGTGATCGCATCGAAAACCGACATGGATGACCGGATGAGTGTAATAGCGATCACCGCAGTTGCCGTGATGATGATCCCGAAGTATGCACGTACCTCCTCCATACTGACGGCCTTCCGAAACCGCCGGAAAAGAAGCAGATAAAACATATTAAAATTGACGCCAAAGAGCATCATAAAAATCGAAATAACCCACTGCGCAAACACCGAATACTCGGCACAGCTCGTATTCCGTACGCCGAATCCTCCCGTGCCGGCCGTTCCGAGGCTGATCGTCACCGCGTCAAACGCAGGCATTTGTCCGATCAGCAGGATAATGATCTCCGCAAGAGTCATGCCGATATAGATCAAATAAAGAAGCCGCGCTGTCTGTCTCGCTTTCGGAACAAGTTTTCCGACAGAAGGGCCGGGGCTTTCCGCTTTCATCAGATTGGAGCCGGAGCCTCCGGAAAGCGGTACCACCGCAAGCAGAAACACCAAAACACCCATACCTCCGATCCAGTGCGTAAAGCTCCGCCAAAAAAGCGATGTGTGCGACAGAGCCTCCACATCCGAGAGAATGGATGCCCCCGTCGTTGTAAAACCGGAGATCGTTTCAAAAAGCGCATTTACAAAAGAAGGGATCTCCTTTGTCAGGACAAAAGGAATGCAGCCGACGAGACTCATTATGATCCAGGATGCTGCCGTCGCGATACACCCTTCCTTTAATCCGAAAAGAAAATCCTGCAGTTTTCCTCTGCTGAGGAGGAATCCCGCAAGATACGCACAGCCTGCAATGATCAGATAATAGAATCCCTGTTTCTCCTGATAGATCAATCCCACTATGCAGGGAAGCAGCATGAAAAGCCCTTCGATGCGAAGCACTCGCCCTAAAATGTATCGGATAATCGAATTATTCACTTCGCCATCTACTCCAAAATGTCCTGAATATCATGAAATCCGGAATGTGTTGTAACGATCATCACCGTATCTCCGCTATGGATCTCATCCTGTCCGCTCGGTATGATGATCCGGCCGTTCCGGTTGATAAAAGCGATCAGCAGATCTTTTTTTAGATTCAGATCCATCAGCGGAATTCCGGTCACGGCCGATGACGCGCCCACCCGAAACTCGATCGCTTCGACGCGGGAATCATACATATGATAAAGCGTTTCGATGTTGCTGCCCATGGAATTCTTCTTAGCACGGACATAAGCGATGATCGCTTCGCTCGTAATATATTTCGGATAGATGACACTTCCGAGATCAAGACTCCCAAGGGCATCCCGGAAACCGATCCGATTGATCTTCGTAATAACCTTCGCCTTGCTGACCTGTCTTGCATGAAGTGTCAGCAGAACATTTTCCTCATCGATCCCCGTGAGCGGCACAAAGGATTCCACGTATTCAATTCCTTCTTCGCGAAGAAGCTCCTCATTCGTACCGTCTCCGTTGATGATGATGGCATCCGGCAGAAGGACCGTCAGCTTCTCGCAGCGTTTCTTGTCACGTTCTATGATCTTGACCGCCACCCCCATTTCAAGAAGCTGACGTCCAAGATAATATGCCGCTTTTCCTCCTCCGATGATCATGGTGTCGCGAACTTTCCCGGTCTTCAGTCCGGCCGCGGAAAGACTTGCTCGTGCTTTTCTTCTGGGTACGACAAGGGAAACGACATCTCCGGCATTAAGGACAAAGCTTCCGGACGGGATGTAGACCTCGCTGCTGCGCTCCACGGCACATATGAGTGCGTTTCGGAACTTCTTTCCGATGCTGGAGATCGGAGCCCCGGCAAAGGAGCTTTCATCAGAAATCTTTACCTTGATCAACTCCGCCAGACCGTGTGCAAAAGAATTGACCTCCAGCGCCTGCGGGAGCGCCAGAATACGGGCAGCTTCACGCGCCGCTTCAAGCTCCGGGTTGATGATCATGGCAAGACCGAGTCTCTCCTGAAGATATGCCACCTCCCGGCTGTAATCCGGATCCCGGACTCTTGCGATGGCAGCACATTCCGAGTCCTGGCGGGCAACTGTACAGCAGAGAAGGTTCAGCTCGTCAGAATCCGTAACGGCAATAAAAAGATCGGCTTCCTCCACGCCCGCTTCCGTCTGTACAAGATAGCTGGCGCCGTTGCCAACAACTCCCATCACATCGAAAAGACCCGTCGACTCCGCAATGCGGTCGGCGTTCTGATCGATCATTGTGATATTATGGCCTTCTTTGACCAGTTGCTCCGTAATCGTGTTACCGACTTTTCCGCAGCCGACAATGACAATACGGAGGCCTTTTTGATTCAGCGCATTCATCCCTTTATCTTACATCTATGATTTAGAATTGTCCATACTCTCTCTTTTTACGGCACCAGGAGCACTATTCCATCCAGAAGCTCCTTAGTTCCCTCAAAACCGTATCGACCGTCACCGTGCGGTAGTCGTTCCACTCGCGGGGAAAAGTGCGGCGGTTGTCGCTTTGGAGGAAACGTTCATCGAGGAGCAGGATCACACCTCGGTCCTCGGCGGTACGGATCACTCGTCCCGCTGCCTGCTGCACCTTGTTCATGCCGGGATAGCGGTAGGCGTAATCAAACCCTCTTCCTTTCTGCTCCTCAAAAAACTCCCTCAGCTGCTCCCTTTCCTTCCCGACCTGAGGGATACCGGTTCCGACGACGATCACGCCGATCAGGCGTTCTCCAGTCAGGTCGATCCCCTCTCCGAAGATGCCGCCCATCACGCAAAATCCGACCAACGCACCCTCACGTTCCTTTGCAAATTCCTGCAAAAACTGTTCTCTCTCATCCTCGCGCATCGAAGGCGACTGTACAATGGTTTCCACCGAAAGATCACGAATACGGTCAAATTCCTCCTTTACATCCGTCATCATCCGGTAGGACGGAAAGAATGCGATATAATTTCCTTTTTTCGCCTTTACCGCACAGTCGATATAGGCCGCAAACCGCCGGTACTCATCCTCTCCCCTTCTCGTATACTTGGAGCTCACATCCCTGCCGATGAGAAGAAGCCGCTGTTCGCTGCGGAATGTGGTGTCCGCGTATACAGCGTAATTGTCCTCCGCCGTGCTGAGCAGGCTCTTATAATAGTCGATCGGGAGCATCGTCGCGGAAAAAAAGACCGTGGACCTTGCTTTTTCAAGGCGTTCCTCCAGATCCGCCGACGGGTCCATACAGGCGATCCGTATGCGAAATTTCCCGTCCGCATCAAATTCGGCAAAGATACGGTAACGGTCTGAGATCCGGTCATATGCGGCAATGAAGTTTTTCACCCCAAAATAGAATTCCAGAAAATCTTTCTTTTCCTTAAACTCCACATTTTTCGCAAGAAATTTCTCCACCTTCTGCGTCAGGTTCATCAGCGTAAAGACGAGATCGGAAAGCTGATCCAGAACCATTTCGTCTTCGCATTTTTCCTTCATGGCAAGAAAAGACGAATTGCATTTGGTAAGCGCTTTCTCGATCGGCTTGCTGTAATTTTTTATATAGCGGCGTGCAGTCAGAAATTCTTCCTTATATAGAACCGCACTGTACATTTCTCTCGCGCGCTCCACAAGGTTATGTGCCTCATCCACGAGAAACAGATAATTCTCTCCGCCGGTCCCTTCCGCAAAGAACCGTTTCAGCGCAACCGTTGGGTCAAACACATAGTTGTAGTCACAAACCACGGCATCCGACCATGTCGATACATCGAGGCTCATTTCAAAAGGACACACCCGGTGTTTCTCCGCCTGCTGAAGAAGCGCATCCCTCGTAAATACATCTTCACTCTGCAGAAGTTCAAACACCGCATCATTCACACGGTCAAAATGTCCCTTCGCATAAACGCAGCTCTTCGGATTGCAGTCCACCGTGTCACAAAAACACATCTTTTCCTTTGCGGTAAGGCGCAGGAGTTTCAGCCGGAGTCCTTTTTCCATCAGCAGGGAAAAGGTCTGCATGGGCGCTTCTGCCGTGACGGTTTTTGCCGTGAGATAGAAAACCCGGTCGATCTCCTCCTCCCCCATGGCTTTAATGCCGGGGAAAACTGTCGTGATCGTTTTCCCGACACCTGTGGGAGCCTGAAGAAAAAGGTTCTTTTCGCGCAGGATCGTGCGGTACACATCCGACGCAAGGTCTTTTTGCCCTTTCCGGTAGGGATAGGGAAAAACGGCCTCCTTACAGGTCTGCCGGCGAATGCCCCTCCATTCATGAAGAAAATCCGCCCATTTCCGGTATTTTCCGAGGATCTGATCAAACCATTCCGACAGTTCTTCAAAGGTCAACTCCTCCGTGAAATAACGGATCTCCTCGCTCTCCAGATTGCAGTAGGTCATCTGAATACGCATCCGTTTCTCTTCATTCTGCAGCGCATAGATGTAGGCGTACATCCTCGCCTGCGCAAGATGCACGGGAACCGCTTCATTCATGGAATCAAGATCCGTATACACCCCCTTGATCTCATCGATCGTCACAGGCTCGTTGTCCCGTTCAATAATACCGTCTGCACGCCCGTCGATCGTGATCTCATAATCCGGGAAACGTAAAACAAGCCGGAGGCTGACCTCCGGCTTATAATCTGCTCCCTGCCTTTGTTGAATCATGCGATGGATCCGCGCGCCTTCCCGCATGGCGGAAAGATCTCCGGCGGAGCTTCTTCTGTTGTCAATATCTCCGGAGCGGCAGATGAACTCTACCAGCTCTCTGACGGAAATGCGTATCGTCATTGGCTTTTTCAGGAAAATACTTCCTTGAACCAGCAAAGCGCATCCACATACGCTTTGTATACATCGTCCATTTTGATCTCGGAAAGGATCATCTGGCGGCTGACTTCCTGCCATGAAGCGTTCTGGTACTGAACGATGAAATCATATACCGGCGCCAGGATGCCTTCATGCTGCAGAAGAGCTTCCCTGATCGGCGTCGAGATCTTCACCATATCAAGGGCTTCCTCCATCGGCTTATCCAGAATGATATCCAGTACGGAGAACATTCCCATCAGGAAAAGCTCCTGGGACTGCATTGCCAGATTGAAGCACGGTGCAAGGTTCTCTGCGAATTTACCACGGATCAGGGAAAGTCTTGTGATCTCACTCGGCTTATCCGCACAAAGCTCTTTGGTAACCGCGGTATTGATCCATTTTTTCAGTTCTCTCTGTCCGAGCATCGCTGCTGCATGGCGGACGGAAGTGATCTCCGAGTTGACCGCCATCGTGTTTGCCATCTTAAGAAGTGAAATAACAAGCGCCGTATCCTGTCCGACAACATCCGCCGCCTTTGTCAGATCAAAGTCCACATCGTTGACAACCTTCAGCAACTGGATATAATTCGCTTTCAGCGGAGCAACCTCTTTCGCGCCCTCCGTAACAGGCATACGGAAGAATTCACCTTCGTACAGGTCAAAGCTACCGCTCTTTTTCAGCATCTCGTATTCATCCTGTGTATTCACATTGACCGCGGCAAGCTTCATCATCGGATATACTTTCGAGAAGAACGCCCGCGCATTCTGGATATTGATCTTTTTGTGATTCAGGAGGATGAAATCCATCTGAGCCAGGATCTCATGATAATCATGAAAGTTTTCAATCGCAAGCTTACGCATCGCAAACCGGAATCCCTTGCTCTTTAATTCAATGATACGGTTGATAAAGTTTTCCTGCGGTGCCACCGTCGGATCACAGAGTAATACGATATTATTGTGGGGACCTTTGCATTGCTCTTCCACATCGGAGAAAAGAGAAAACTGATTGATCGTAACGAATAAATCCCGTCCTCCGGACAGCGCGTCTGCTCCGACATTTTGAATGATGTCGAGTCCTAATATCTCTCCGGCGCCGTCATTCTCCCCGGTTCCGAGAAGACTCGGGCGAAGCAGATGGTTTTCTTTCTGCGCAAAGAGCGAGTATGCGCTGACTTCCATTTTTTCGTTGAACAATGGTATTAGTGTGGCAAGCATAGCAATCCTCCCCAAGAAATTAATCCCATATAGAATAATTGTACCATATTTCAGGCCCTGCGCAATCTTTTTTTATATATATGAAGAGAACGGCTTCTTCTGCTACCTGCACTGTCTGAAAAAAAAACGGCGAAAGCGCTGAATTATCAACGCTTCCGCCGTTTTTATCGGAGTGACAGGACTTGAACCTGCGACCTCCTGACCCCCAGTCAGGCGCCCTACCACCTGGGCCACACCCCGTAGGTACGAGCACTTAGATGGCAACAAGCGAAGTGCAGTTGGCATCTTACGTGCGATCCATACCGGACCCTTAGCGAGCCCTGGCGAGCTTAGTAGTCCGGTAAGAGTACGAGCACTATGTTACAACAGAAAACCTCCGGCGTCAAGCAAGCGAAGTGCGATCGGCCGCGTAAAATTGTACTCGGAAAATGCAGAAAAGACTTTCCCTGCTCTATGATAAGATCTTGATCTTCTGATCTTACTACATCTCCGCTTAAAAAGGAAGCCTTGCTTCGCAAGCCCTTGAAGTCGGATCGTAGCCATGTCGTTCTGT
>JAZOTN010000022.1:0-89416 GCA_045657665.1 Lachnospiraceae bacterium
TCCATTACCAGCTGCCAATACTCTATGCGCTCCTCCCTCGTCATGTCATCAGTAATCATAATATAAAAGTCCCCCTTCTGTTTTTATTAAGTATAGTCGTGAAATGGAGACTTGTATCTATATATGTTTAGTACTATTTACGCTGCCAATACTCTATGCGCTCCTCCCTCGTCATGTCATCAGTAATCATAATATAAAAGTCCCCCTTCTGTTTTTATTAAGTATAGTCGTGAAATGGAGACTTGTATCTATATATGTTTAGTACTATTTACGAGAATATTATAATCCCGGAGAGAGGGGAAAACAAATAAAGATTTTCTAAAGAAACGGGGCGGCTAAATGCCGCCCCGGATAGGATTTGTACGATTCCTTTAATGCTTTTTAGTTGATCTTATAAGCTGCTTTGTCAACCGTTAACTGAATCGTATAGGTATAGGTTTTGCTTGTTACATTATCAACCACGCTCACAAATACCGGATCTAATCCTGCATCACCTGCCTTGGAAAGCGTTGCCGTACCACCACCTTTTACGGTATACTTCACGGTCACTATATCCCCGTAATAGCTCGTCGGCTTCAGGTTCTTCGTGAACTTCGTCGGTGCTGCAGAGGTACTCCACTGAATATCTGTCACAGTAGTTCCACGCATATTCGTAATGGAAATCTCTCTTCTCTCTGCTACAGGAACGATCACAACCTTTGCAACATTATCTGCGATAGTCCCAGTCCATGTATACACATCTCCTGTCTTCTTAACTGTTGCATTGGTTCCTTTTGTAGCACCAGGAGCAAACGTCTGTACCTGAATGCCATATCCTGTCTGCGGCTTCACCGTATAGGTAAGCGTATCACCGATTAGCGCATCAATCTGTGTTCCATATATATCAAGCGGAAGCGACAGAGTTTCTGTTTCACCGGTAGCCTTTTTCTTAACCGTATAGGATGCCTCATCTATGAAAGTAGCGATATCGCTTGCACTTTCAATAACAACACCAGTTCCACCGTCTACCTCACCGACTTCTGTCGCTTTATACGTAGTAACCGTAAAGTACTCATCAGTTGTAGCATCTCCGGCCTCTACCGTAATAGTACGTACTCCCTTGGTATCAGTTGTAACGGTTTTGGTAACTGCCGGACTCACCGCAAGATCATCCCGATAACCATCACGAAGCGTATACTGAAGCTGATACTTCTGACCACTCGGAATCACTACCTGCCTCTTGGAAGTCATGGCTGTGGTCTTTCCGCCTGTGATCATCTTGAGAGCCGAAGCACTGCTTCCGAGGGCTCCACTGGTGTCCATGGTGATGCCGATGTTCTTGTTGGCAGATACGGTAACCGTCGTATCTCCCAGAACCTTATTTGTAGTAAAGCTTGTATAGGTCTGGTTTTCCGTGGTCTTAAGAGCTGTAGGATAGGTATCCTCCTTTACACCCGGTGTCCATTCTCCTGCTGCCTTTCCAACCTTGTATGCTCCTGCTCCGCTCTTCTGAAGCTGATACTTCACCGTTGTTCCAAATGCCGCCGGAATTCCAGTTCCATTCGTAATCGTCTCCCAGGTTCTGGAGGTCGGATTATACCACTGGATTGTGTTGTAGATCTGCGCCTTATCCCCGGTTACTCCATCGATTGTCACGTTATAAACATGTGCCGAAGCGGTAACCGCAAAGGTACGGGTTTCTTTGACATCATTATTGGTAAGTGCTCCAAAAATACTTGTCGGTACAGACAGACCTCCATCAACAGTTACAGGAGTCTTCTTTGTTTTTCCGACTGTTTCCGTCAATACCGGATCATAGCCGGCCGCCGGAGTTGCGGTAAGGACCGTAATATTGTCATCACCGGACTGAACATAAATCTTTCCGCTACCGGTAGTAAATGCTTCCATTGCTGCTAATCCTGTTCTGCCGCTTACATAAGTGACGCTTGTACCCTTGATATTCGTTCCCTTTGTAATGGTCACCAGGTTTTCTGCCGCAATCCTTGCAGTTCCAGCAGCCAGGTACTGACCGACGACACCTGCACCGTTCTTACTCTCAACTGCCTTTGCAGCGGTACCCTTGACATAATACATATCCGGGGTAATACCGGTTGCTGCAACGATACTCTTAACGGAGAGAGTCGCACCATTCGGGATATCTACAGTATGTGTTCCATCTGTAAGACCCGTCTTCACCACATCCGGGATCCTGGAATTTGCACCGTCCTTGATAGTATAGGTTACTGCGGAAACACCGCTTGTTGTTACGGTAACTGTCCTTTCCGGAATGGTTACGTTCAACGGCACGGTATCCTGAGACGCCTCAATGCTTCCGCTCTTCTTCGCATCAACCACAATCGTGCCCGTCAAAGTACGTGTCGCATAATTATAGTTAAAGTTGTTGAGCTTTAAGGTCACATTCTGCGGAAGATTGATCAGTCCCTTGATCTTATTCAGTACCTTCGCCTGAGTTGTATCCTCAGCTGACCAACCAGCTGCCGCTAGGCCAATGGCCGCTTCGAGTTCATCCGCATATGCTGCTGCACTAGCCACAAAGTTCAGGGTAACCTTTACCGTCTTTGTCGTGAGACCCCCATCCGTCGTAAAGGTGACAAATCCGGTCTTGTCTGCTGCTGCTGCATCCAAAAGCTGAGCTCCGGTATTAAGCTGGATCGGATCGCCGGACCAAAGTCCTCCGAGATATGCCGGATCAATCAAGGATTCCACAAAAGCATTCGGAAGTCCGTTCTTGTCCAAGACATTCGTGATCTCACAGATCTCAAGATCGGATCTTGTTCCCTTCGAATCCGCAAGCGTAAATGTCGGTGTCGCAGTTGCTGAACTCACCTCAATCGTATAGGCAGTCTTCGGTGAAAATACCGGAGCTTTTGCTGCTTTAGCCGTCACCTTACAGGGAAGTGTCAATTCAGTATCTGCATCATTCTCAAAGATTGCATAGAAGGTGTAGTTCCCATTGACAAGTGGATCGATCGCACCAAACGTATCGAGAGTCAGAGTAAATGTCTTCCCACCGGTCAAATCTACCTTTGTGCTTTCAAGAAGAGCTACAAAATCTGCAGATTTTCCGGTTAAATCACCCTTGTCCTCAATAATCTCTACCTGCGTCGCTCCCGCTACCGGAGCTTTTGCCTGGAAAGAAACACTCTGAGCACCGCCAAGATAGTCACTATATAACGGAGTCTTCGAATCCTGCGTTACTGTAGTAGTAAGTGTTGCGGTCTTACTGGTATTCGTCAGCGTATAAGTCACATTGTTTAATGACACGACTCCGGTAGCTCCGTACAATGCGATCTTGTAGTATCCGTCTGCCGGATTGGAATCAATCAGCGATGTCCCGGTTCCGGTCTTCAGCTGCTGGCTGTAGCAATCCCATGTCGTAGCAGGCACAACCGCATCGCCGGTTATCGGGTTCACGCTGCCCTTAAGCACACGAAGTTCTACTACTTCTCCGATACCATCTTCGCAATCAGTGCCACTATATGTGATCGTCGCTTTCTTATCTGCATAATTGGTGATACCACGGTTTGTTGCAGACTTTTTGGTGACAGATGTTCCGGGCATTGTTGCATCGCTATAAGTCGTCACAACATCAAGCGTAAAGTAGTCCTTCTGTGTTTTGGTGTTTGCGAGTGTCGCCGTCTTAAGAGGCAATGTTACGGATTTCTTGTTCCCGGTCAATGAAGCGGTCGATGTAAAGGTTACGTTACTCGCTGCCGAGCCGGTCGGCCAAACAGCATTCTCAGTATTCGCCTCATCCCATCCATAAATAGCAGCCTTTACATTGCTGGATGTCGTTTGCATCAAAGGCAGACTCCATGCATAATTTCCATTCCCGATCACAAAGGTTTTATCTACAAAGGACGTCTTTTCATCAATGACCGCACCCGCGCGAAGCAGATATACATCTGCATTAGCATTCGGTGTATCTGCACCGAGTTTAAATGCAGCCAATTTTTGATAAAACTCACCAGGCGTCATGGCTGCAGTGCCTTTTCTTGCGATCACCCATACTCCTTTTACATCTTCAAGACCGATCACAAGCTCACCTTCCGGCAAGGTTGCCGCATAATCTTCCGCAATCAGATCTACCCTGTACGCCAGTCCTACAGCCGAATTGTTTTCAGATGTTGCAAGGACTGTAAAGAATACCTCTCCAGGCGTTGCACTATCCAGCATGAAATCTTTGTCAACGGTTACCTTGCCGTTTGAGACAGTAACATATTTCTCCAGTTCATCATAATCCTCAAAGCCATCGAAATCTGATGCTGTTGAACTCAAGCTCCAATCAAACTTATTCAGATTCGCCTTGGTGGAGTACGTATCATATCCCACAGACAGATTCGCCGTCAGTGCCTTACCGGTCTTCTTGGTAAGAATCACATTTGCATCAGGCTGCTCATAAATATTCGGATAGGTGGACGGATTATCCACATCGTAAGAAGCTGGCGTTACCGCGAGTTGTGTAAGGTTCAGCTTATAGGTCGCGGAAACCTCCTGACCCCCTACCGGACGTGGAGCCACCACTTTGATCTCGTATGCTCCGGTCGCCTGATCCAGATGGAGGTTGCTCAGATCATTTAACTTTGCCATCGGAACAGACAGGAATCCATCCACTACCGCTGCCTCAAGTATTCCATCTCCAACAACCGGAGCACCGGCTGCATCCACTTCTGCGAATACCACAGGAATTGTATTTGAGTCCGTCGTATAACTACATCCGCTCTTCGTGTCATAAACCGTATATACTCCGCCTTTAATAGCCGCGTTCTTATCCGGTATCACCTGTGCAAGCTGGATATATGCTGTAGTGCCATCGTAGTAGTACCCCCTGCTATCTTCGTCATATTCCATACCTGCATAAACGGTATTATTGACTGCCTTAAGAGAAAGGGTGGTCGGATATGCGATATCCTTTGTCTGGAAGGTATCTGTAACCGGATTGCTGACACCAACCGGGCTGGCGACCGCTGCTGGAAGAGTAGTCGACAGATCTGCCGGATCAATTCCGTTCGGAACGACATAAAGCGTTGCGGTCACCGCAATATTAGCTTTTCCGCTTATGGTGTTTACATTCTCAAGCGTCACCGTTTCCGTCTTTGTCTTATAATCCGTCCCGGTCCAGACATATACAGGAGCCGCTGCAGCTTCACCTTCCTCCTGAGTCACGATCTCATAAACAAGACCGCCCCAACTGTCTACTGCAGCCCATGTTGGATTGGCAAGAGGTCCATTTGCGCCTGCCGGAAGCGTTAGAGTCACCGTAAGATCTCTGTCATTCGCTGATGCGAGCTTCATAGTCGGTTTGGTTCCGTCTACTTTGGAAGCCTCCGTGTAATAATTGAAGCTGAAGAGTTCTTCGCCCTCATCTACTGTACTGTCTGTATCCAGATCATTATAAATGATAATGTTCTTCTTACTGGATTCCGAAACCGGAGTCTGCGCATCAATAACAAGAAGGGAACTATCTGATCCTTCCAGCCATACTTCTCCAGTCATGCCATCGTCATACAGTTCAACCTTGCTGACATTTGAGGTGTCATATTTTACATTAAAGGTCTTAAAGGTACCGATTTCCTGCTTGTAATCTCTGCCGTCTGAAATGCCGCTTACCGTAACTTTGGAAGCAAGCTTATAAGCCGTAACCGTATAAGCACCATCAAGAATTGCTTTCCCATCCTTCATCGGAACAACCTTGATGGCTTTTCCGGTATAAGCATCCGGAATGTTAAACTTCTTACCGGTTGACGAATTGGTAATCTGGGTAGAGCCATTGAACAGCGCCACACTATCCGCAACAACTTCCGCACCATTCTTCTTTACCACTGCAGAATATTCTTTTCCGGTCTCCAAATTCTTATAAGTAAGACGCGTCTCAGAATCCTTTGTGGTGCTGTTTACCGTCGTCTTTGATGTCGGAACCTCCGCTGCTTCAGCAAGCGCCGTCGCAACGTAGGTGTCTGCCGTCAGCACGATCAGAACCTGAACATCTTCATTTCCTGTCACGGAGGTGCTGAGAACAGTATCATCACCGACTTTCTTGGTCGCTACATTTGTCGTCTTCTGAGTCGTGTAGTTAAGGAGCATTCCACCTGTGATGTTATTTGCTCCGCCCTTTACAACAACATCCAGCTTTTGGCCAAGGCTTACATCATACTGATTCGTAGTATTCGTTCCACCATCAGACAATGCCTCTGCTTCCGGACCATTCGTATCAGGCGTCTTCACCACACCATTCAATGATGCTGTAATGGCGATATCAGGATTTCCGCTTGTGTATACGATGATTGGAGCTGCCGTTTTCGGTACAGCATTAAGAATAACACAGTCTCCGTCAATCAGATCTGCTTTCTTGATCGTCACAGTAACCGTTTTCCCGTTCGTTGCGGGAACAACCGTCATACTTGCATAGGCTGCATCATTCGTACTTCCATCAGCCGATACAATCGCAACTTTAGTCTTTGGAAGCTCATAATTACCATTTAACGTTGCAGTCAGAATGATCGTTTCCGATGCCGGACGTCCGCTGATCGGATTCACCGCTACAAAGTTCGTGTCACTGACTTTCAGGACACCGGTCATGCTTGCGGTCTTTGCATACTTGGTAATATAGTTATTATCCAGCTTCCCGCTGTCAGTCCTCACGGTCCATCCGGTCACACCAAGAGCATTCTCATTATCAACAAAGAAATACTTGGTTCCGCTGAATCCGACTGTGAGGGTCTCAAAAATGGACGCGCTTGCAGCAATAGCAGGACTATACCAATATCCACTTGTTAATGTCTGGGTTTTTTCTAACGCAGATGTTACCTGGTATATGGAATCGCTAAGTTTATAGCGATACATAACTTTCTCAGTGCTAGGCACCTGGATTGCTCCATCGTAGTCTTTCCAATCGCTAGCTGCCGGGTCCGTTCCTGTATAATGTGCAACCTGAAGGTCGGACAAAGCAGAATAGCTGTCATTTACGGTGATGGATACCAATGCAGCCGGTGTTCCGTCAAGAACAAGAGAAGTTACTTCAGTAGCATCTTCCCCAACTACTTTACCGGTAATCGTAAAGGATTTGAGATCCGGATATTGATATATATCCGTTGCCTCAAACACTCCGGTGCTGGCTGTATTGATCTCCTCTTTTGTAGGAATTACGGATCCATCTGTTTCAACATAAATCTGCATGGTGCGACCGGTCTTTACAACAATCGCATCATCCTGTGTCACCGGCGTAGCACTTACCGTCCAGTCAGTCCAATCACCGCCTTCTACGGAATACATAATATTTTTCACATTTGTCGTTGTGGCATGCATTCCATCTACATCAATAGAAACATAATTCTTGGAGTCCTTTGCCGCATCTACAACAAGTGTTATTGCTCCCGTGATCGCAGATCCGGGAATCGTGTACTTCCCGTTCTTCTTCTCAAGAAGATTCTCATCCGTACTGCTTCCGATTTTATACTTGACACTGTTGATCATGTGATCCGAGTCAACCGGCTCCAATTCGAAGGAAAGATCCGTGCCATGTGTCGGTGAAAGGCCAGCTATATCCGTAAGGTCGCCATTGTCCAGGTAATCAGTATCAGTCTTTCCTCCAACCATAGTAACTGTCGGAGCACCGTATGTAGCATCCGCGGTGATGGTACCTACATAAATATCAATGTCCGCAAGAACACCGTTCGTAAGAAAAGCATCCCCGTCTGAATTGAGCGTTCCTGTTACAGTACCCTTCAGCACACCGCTATCATTAAATACCTGTATCTCATAAATATCACTGAATTCCAAATCATCATCCGCAAGCGTTTTTCCATGCGTGATTCCATAGAACGTCAGACTGCTGAAATCGCCAGTAAGTACTTGTGCATAATCATATGCTACAGAACCAGGAGTACTAGCATCATCATAAAGAACGGGATCGATAGAATATCCGTCACTCGGTGCCAAAACGAAATCGTAGGTTGCTCCCACCGTTGCCTTTGTGGTCGGATATGCCTTAATGTTCGCATCCTGATTCTTGAATGTGACATTCTTCTGCGTTACACCAGTAGCCTTGATTCTTATATTCTTTTCATCTTTTGCATATTTTGCATATTTCAGAATATCCCAGTCAATTGAGAATGTAACTGTTTTGCCGCTCCTGCCTTCCTCTTCAACATAAGGACTGATATCTTCCCAGTCATATATCCAAGAAGAGGGATTATCTTCCGGATTTTGGCAAACATTCATCTCAGCTAAAACCGTAATCCCGTTATATCCCGTCGGATAAGTATAGCTGAACTCCAGATCCTCTCCGTAGGCAATCCATTCCGGATTGGTTGCTGCAGCAGTTGCATGCACAGGTGTAAGATAATTGATACCGACTGCCGGATCGAAATCTGCATAGACATAGATACCGGTTCCTGCCGGTCCAGTTACTGCTGATGCCGGAATCGTATAGATATCGTTCGATACACTGGGTGTCTTCCAGAGAGTGGTATCATCAAGATTTGCAAGCGCCACTGCCATTTCTGCAGCGGTACCTACAAAGTATTTTACATTCGAAATGGTATCTGATGCTTTCTGAGTTGCATCAGATGTCTTTGAATCTACCTTAAATTTCAGGTTCTTCCCGAAAACAGCGTTGGTCGGACTAACAGTCGTTACTCCGTTGTCTGTTATCGTAAGCGCCATTACATCACCGAGCTCGTCTGTCGACTCAGCAAAAGCCACGGCGTAGGTCGACTCTGATGTAAGGAAACCGATTGTTGTCTCTTCCGTAATCGCATCAACATCAATCGTTGCAACCGAATAGCCGGCAAGGTCGCCTGTTCCATCCGTAAAACTTACCTCAGTCGCTGTGGATGCGCTCTTTCCCTGATAAGTTACTTTGGATGCAGTATAGTAATCGTTCATCTTGAACGCGACTTTAAGATTACCCGCAGTCGGAGCAGCGGCATTCTTTACAGTAAATGCCTTCGACGTTGTAATATCTGTGTCTACGCCATTTAAAACCTGAATCAGCTTATACTCTTTTACCTGAGAGTTTGCGGTCACTTTCAGCGGAACGGTCTTTACCGCTGCCATCGTCGCGGTCGCATTCGTGGTAAAAGTCAGCGTACGCGTTGAAGCTGTCGCGTTTGTCCATTTCAGCTCTTCTGCTGTAAAAGTGCATTGACCAGAGCTATCCAGCGTCTTCTCAATAGGCTCAGCACCGGTCACACTGGAAGCAGCTGTTACTTTAAAAGTAGTAATATCAGCATCCAGATCTGCTCCGGACTTCGGTGCAACGGTAACTTGTACAGGCGAGCCAATCGTCCATGTTCCACCTTCAGTATCCGACGTTCCAGTAAACGCTAAACTTACATTATTAGCAGACGCTGTACCATTTACGACACTTGTGGTCGTTTCGGATCCAGTAGCCGTAACGGTATAAATCGCCGTCGAATCGTCCTCAGGTGTCACAGCAACAAAGGAATATCCTGTCTCTGTTGGTGCGATCGTCGGTTCATCAGATCCGCCTCCTGTCCGTGCAACTGAGACTGCACCATCGCCAAAATAATGATTGTCAGCTGGTGCAGCACTAAATGTGATTGTTCCTGGTGCTACTGTTCCAGTTGTCAGTGCTGTAACAGTCGCATTGCTCATAACAGGTGGAGCGATCGAGATCACACCTGCATCTGCCATCACCGGTATCGCTGTTTCAGGCACAGACAGAACGACCATTGCCAGAGCCATGAATACCGCCAGAAAGCGTTTCGTACTCTTCAAAACTGTCTTCATACTTTTCTCCTTTTCCTCGTTTGATTTTGGAAATCCCTCTATTTCCGCGTGCCGGAAAAAGATTTGTTCCATGTTTATATATGAACGAAAGAGTTGTCTCTCTCGATTGTTCTCAGAACCCCCTAAATGTGTCCAAATTGTGAACGAAAGTGCTGCAAATATCTATCATTTGCAGTACTTTCGGATTTTTACTACTTTTTTGTTCATAATTTGGACATAATTTAGTAAATAAGGATGGCGTCAAAAGTCACATGCCGCTCGCGGCATTGTGACCTTTGCACTAAAAATCGTTTCGCCAAGCCAGCTTGGCAGAACGATTTCTTGTGCAAAGTGCACATGTGATTTTATCGCATGGCATTTTTGACACCTTCACTCTGAAAAAAGGGAGAATCAATCCATGAATTCAGCTTTGCGGTATTCCAATAACATGAAGTATTACCGCGTTTCCATCCATAAAAGTGGGAAATACCGTTATGCATCCACGCAACCGACTATTGTGGATGAAGAAACGGGTAAAAAAAGAAGTTATCATGTTCACTGGGGGACTTTGGATGATCGGCTCCGTTTTTATCCGAACAAAAACTACCTCAACGCTTCCGAAGAGGTGCGGAGACACCTTATTTTTCCGGATGAGTGGGATCTGACGCTTCTTGAAAAGCTGGAAATGAACAGCGAGATAGAGCAGCACATGAGATATGAAAAGAAGACAAATGCGATCCTGGACAATTATTCCGTTACCAGAAAGGAATCTGTGGAAGCAGACCAGATCTACCGTTTAATCCACTCCCTCAGGGAAACGAATCTTTCTTCGGATGCCATCCTGGATGCGGTTTTGTCCATGGAAAACCCGGCATAAAAAAAGATTTTGAGTGATTTTTATACGGAGATACCGACTTTTCACCCCGAAATTTTGGGGACTGACCGTGAATAGACTATTATAAGTCTATTTTGTATGAAGAGTCGGTATTTCTTTATTGACTTTTTGACAGAGAAGAGCTATATTTGGAGAATGTAGGGAAACTCTATCCCTGTTTCTTTGTGTCTCAAAATATAAAAGTACTGCAAATGATAGATATTTGCAGTACTTTTTTTCTATTCCAAGTATACTATTTTTTCAGAAAAAATCCAGTGCTTTAACCCCAGCTGTCGTCTTCCGGATTGTAGAGGTAATCATCGCCGTCGTCATCGTCACCCGGATCCGGATCGGGATCGGGATCAGGAGCGGGGCCCGGATCAGGCATCGGGCTTACGAGCGGCTCAAAGTCTGCCGAAACCACTACGTTACTGGACGGCATGACGAAGTACCCTCCGTCGTTATCCAGATAGGATGTGCGGCCGCTGCCATCCGTAACCGTAACACTTACACACTGCATACCTACATAGACACAATCCACATCCACATAGACCGTATCTCCCGGCTGATGTACCGATCCGCCGGAAATAGTGATCGTTCCACCCTGGGCGGACGGACCTGTCTTCACCGCAGAAACACTGTAGGTCGTAGGCGCGTCCTTTTCAAAGAGTGCCTGTACCGTTACATTTGCCTGCGGCATGACAAACTGGTTCGACGTACCCGGTGTCACCTGGGAGCTTGACCATGCTTTGAAATGGTAACCGGCTCCCGGAGTTGCGAAAAGCGTTACTGTCTGGCCCGGCTGTGGATTCTGCGGGCTGAAGGTCGCGGAGCCGTTGCCGTCCGTCGTTACCGTGAGGGAGTATGCCTGGGCAAACACCGCGGATACTTCGATGTCATAAGCCGGCATGATAAAGTAGGTACCATTCTGATCGGTGACGATGTTGTTCCATTTCTGGAAAACATAGCCGTTATTCGGAACGGCGCTGACCGAAACCTTGTCACCGGCTGCCGCCTGCGTGGGGCTTGCGCTGATGACGCCTCCTGTTGTCTGAACGACCTTGACGTTATACTTCTTCGCCGCGTCTTTCTCAAAATTCGCAGTCACGGTCACATCCTGATTCGGCATGGTAAAGGTATTGTCCGCCGCTACCTGAACCTGCTTGCTGCTCCAGGACTTCAGATGATTCCCGGCAGACGGTACAGCCGTCAGCGTGATCAGTGTTCCGCTGATCGCGGCCGTGGTATTGGCAACTGCCTGACCGCTTCCGTTTGTTTTTACCGTGATCTTATGGCTTTCTGCAACCGGAGTGGTGTCCTTCTTCGAGCTGTCCTTCTTGGACGTATCCTTTTTGGTATCCGCCTGCGCAGGAGCATTGCTCTTGGAGGTCTCGCCGGGATCCGCAACCGTTTCACTCTTATCATCACCGAAATCATCGATCGTTATCGGAAGATCAACAACATTGCTGGCATAATCAAGAGCCGTAAGGTTTGATGTGGAATTAACATCCTCTGCAAAGAGCTTCACTGTGTAATCGCCCTTCGGAATACCGGACGGGATCTCTACGGAAAACTCACCGGTTCCGGCTGTCGAACTCACCGGACCGTATGCGATGATATTGCGGTCTTTATCCACCAGAATGGCGGAAATCTGATTATAAACAACACCCCAGTCCGGTGTCCCCATATCGGTAACCGTCGCCGTAAAGCCGGAGCCGGACGGAACAGGGTTGCTATCCTTTCGGCTTGCAGCAAAGCCTTCTCCTGCAGTGATCGTCAGGTTATGTGCCGGCATTTCCTCCGCATTTACAATGGAGAAAGACTCCGGTTTGTATTCAAAAGCCGGCCAGGTCATCACCACATTTTCACCCTTTAAAAGAATCGAGGGAGAAACCCAGGTATAATCATTTTCCGAAGCGCTTTTCTCAATTCCGTCTTCATCAATGACCTTGACTCCGTCCGAATCCGTATCACGGAGATAATAACCTGCTTTGTTATTATCCGTCATCTTTAAGTTCTCTTTTTTACGCGATCCGTCCGTGCCGTAACCATAGGCCTTGTTCTTCACATCATCCGCGCTGAGAAGGAACACTTTGTCTCCGGCAAGATCACTTCTTCCGGGCGTTGCCATGGCCTTCTGCTCCGCTTCCGAAAAATGTCCGCTGAGGAAATCCTGATTGAGATAAGTCGCCAGCTCGCTTTCACTCCAGCTTACGGATCCGCTCCTCTGGAAACGGTCACGGAACAATGCGTATTCACTGTCCAGAAGAATGCCGTCGGCATTCCCGGTGTCCAGTACACGGAAGGACAAAGGATAACTGTAGAAATCGCCGAAATAAACCAGGTCTCCATTCCATCCCGAATCGGAAGCTGTGGGATTTTTCAGTTTATCCACGCCAAGACCCGCCGCTCCGGTGTTCAGAGTGAGCGCTGTCTGCAGTTCATCTGTAGTTGCCGTTTCCGCAAGAAGCGAAGTCGGCATCGTGTTTAATATCATCGCCGCGGTCAGCAGTGCAGCAAATATTTTTGGTTTTTTCATGATCACACCTCCGATCTTATTTAGTTTCCGGCGACGACAGCGCCACCATAGGTATCGTTGATATAGGACTTGATCTCATCTCCCGTCAATACCTCAACGAGCGACTTGACCCGTTCGTCGTTTTCGCTTCCGGACCTGACCGCCACCACATTCCAATAGGGCTTGGATTCCTCGGAATCCGCATTTTCATAGGCCAGGGAATCCTTTATCACATCCAGAAACGCATTTCTTGCGTAATTCCCATTGATCACAAGAAGCGCCGCATTCGAATTCTGTGTCGGGATCCGGGATGCTTCCATGGGAACGATCTTGAGTCCGTACGGATTCTCCGCGATATCGGACAGCTCCCATTCATCCTCCGTGCCGTCATCCTTTAACGTGATGAGCGATATGTTCTGAAGGAGCTGCAGAGCCCTCCCCATATTCGTTCTGTCTTCCGGGATCAGGATGATATCGCCTTCTGTCAGCTCACCCAGGCTCTTTTTTTGTCCCGGATAAATCCCGAGCGGCTCAAAATGGACAGCGCCGACCGATACCAGGCTCATATCCTGCCGGAGATTAAAGTCATTTAAGTACGCTTCATGCTGGAAATAGTTCGCATCCACCTCGCCCGCATCCAGAAGAAAGTTCGGGCTGACATAGTTATCATAAGGTTCGATCTCCAGCGTGAGCCCCTTCCTCTCCAGGATCTCGGCTGCACGGGTCAGGATCTCCTCATGAACGCCCGGATTGGTCGCGATCACCAGCGTACTGCCATTCCCGGAAGGTGTCGTCTCCCCTCCGGCGTTTTCCACCACGGCAGAGCTGTTTGCCTCAGCCTCTTTCTTCGCAGAGTCGTCTTTGTCCTTTCCGCAGCCGGAAAGCAGCGAAACAGAAAAGACTGCTGCCATCATCAGTGACAAAATTCGTTTTTTCATAATTCCTCCTTTACTCATAACGAAGCGCATCAATTGGATCCATCTTCGCAGCTTTATTTGCCGGATAATATCCGAAGAAAACACCGATCGCCATGGAAAATCCTAGCGACAACAGAATGCTCGAAAGGGAAGGCGTCGCCGGCATTCCGACCAGCTTCGCGGCAATGACGCCGAGAATGACACCAAGTATGATCCCTATGATCCCCCCGATCAGGCAGATCACAACCGCCTCAATGATAAACTGCATCCGGATAGCGGAATTCGGGGCACCGATCGCTTTTCTCGTCCCGATCTCGCGTGTCCTTTCCGTAATGGACACGAGCATGATGTTCATGACGCCGATCCCGCCGACAAGGAGTGCAATCCCGGCGATCAGCGAGATCGCCGTCGTGATCGTGCCCATCATCGAAGAGAGCGAATCCACCATGGAACTCATGGAAAACGCATAAACCTCAAAATGGCGGTTGTTTCTATAATAAGTGTTAAAAAACTGTTCCGTCGTTCCGGAGAACGAATCGGCATCCACACCCGATACCGTTACCACCGTAAAGGTCTGCATGCCGGTGGTATGATTTAGATCCCTTGCCGTACCGAGCGGCAGGTAAAGATCTGTGGTCAGATCCTTTTCCGAGGAATTGCCGAAGCTGTATGCGGACTGCTCATATTTGTAAACCCCAACGACTGTTACGGTCAGGTACTTGTCGCCGACCACAAGGGAAAGCGTACTGCCGAGAGCTGCATCATTCCGCCCGCCGAAAAGGTTGTTTACGGCTTTATCGGAGATCAGCGCCGCATAGCTTTTGTTTTCGATCTCATTGTCCGAAAAAAACCGTCCGGCAAGAAGACTGATATCGTTTGCCAGGAAAAACCCGTCACTTACGCCGGCTGGCAATACGTTCGCATATAGCTTTCCGGAGAGAAGCTGGCCTGAGGAAAGGCTTTCTTCCACCGCGATCGCTTTAATCTCTTCCGGATAGGTATCGCAGTATTCCCGCAGCATATCATCCGTAAAATAGTCATCCGTCGTGGGAATCCTGCCGCTCATGGGGCCTCCGAAGGAAAAGCCCATTTCTCTCGAAGAATCCTTTTTATCTTCCTCTTCTTCGGATTTCTGCTGCAATGCCACGGTGATATTGGATGCACCGAGTGTTCCCATCGTATCGGTAACGGATGCCGTCACAGACTGGCCGACCGTCATGATTGCGATTACGGACGAAATACCGATGATGATGCCAAGCATGGTAAGAAACGCCCGCATTTTATTGGCACGGAGACTGGAAAACGCCAGCCGGAGGTTCTCAAGAAACAGCATATCCGTTCCCCTTTCTCACATCAACGACCTCCCCGTCTTTTAAAGTGACGATCCGTTCGGTTTCCGAGGCAAGCTCCGGGGAATGTGTGATCAAAATGATCGTTTTCCCCTGCTCCTTATGGAATTTATGAAAAAGATCCATAACCATTCTTCCGGTTGATGAATCAAGCGCACCGGTAGGCTCATCCGCAAGGATGATCGCCGGGTTATTGCCCATGGCACGCGCGATCGCAACACGCTGCTTCTGGCCGCCGGAAAGCTCCTCCGGACGATGCCGCATGCGGTCTTCCATACCAACCATGGCAAGGAGCTCCTTTGCGCGTTCTGTCCTTTCTTTTCTCCCCATTCCAGCATAGAGCATGGGAAGTTCCACATTCGTGAGCGCATTGGTACGGGCGATCAGGTTGTAGGTCTGAAATACAAATCCGACCTTCTGATTGCGGATGCCCGAAAGTTCTCCGTCCCTTGCGGCATTTGTGTCAACACCGTCCAGTGTATAATGCCCTTCCGTCGGGCGGTCCAGCGTTCCGATGATGTTCATCAGCGTGGATTTTCCGGAACCGGAAGCACCGACAATGGCGATAAACTCTCCGTCATATACATCCAGATCCACGCCGCGAAGTGCTGAAAGCTCATTGGGCGTATCGATAAAATACTTCTTGACGATACCGGTCATCTCGATCAGCTTCCGGGGGGATGCTGCCTCATCCATGTTACATTCCTCCCATCGGTCCGCGCTGACCCATGATCTGCATGATATCGCTAAGAGAATCCGAGCTTTGCGGAACGATGACTTCCATTCCCTCCGAAAGCTCATCACTGATCACTTCTATATAATATGCACTCTCAATTCCTCTTTTGACCGGGATCCTCTTTGTATCGGAAAGACCCGGTATGGTTGCCGAAGGTATATTATTCGGAAGATCCCCTTTTCCGGGCGGAAAGCCTTGCTTTGGATCCGGCCTTTCCCCCGACGGTTTCTCTGTTTCCGGTTCCTCTGTCCCGGTCTCTTCCGTTCCCGGTTCTTCCGTATCCGCTTTTTTCGGTCCGATCACCGCTTCGACATAATCGTTACCCTCATCATCCGTCTGAACGGCGTCGTATGGAACCGTAAGGACATTCTTTTTTTCTTCGGTGATGATGCTGACCTTCGCGGTCATATCCAGTTTCAGGTCGGCACTCTTTTCATCCAGAGAGATCCGTACCTCATAGGTCACATCCTGAGAGGACGAAGAGGAAACCGAACCTGATGAGGATGTGGCTGTAGTTGCCTTCGGCGCCACTTTCTCCACCCTGCCGGAAAACTCCGTATCGCCTGTTGCATTCGTACGGATCACGGCCTTCTGACCTTCTTTGATCTTTGCGATATCGTACTCATCGATCTGTGCGGCGATCTCGATATTCTTTTCATCTTCGATCGTCACGATCGCTCCGCCTCCGTAGGTATCACCCTTCGCGACGGATACGGAAGTGACCGTTCCGCCGACGGGAGCCGTAACCGTGGCGTTTTCGATATCGATCGCGGCATCCTGTACCGCGGTACCCGTGGTGTCGTTCCCGGATTTGACATTCGAAAGCTGCAGATCATACTGCGCTTTTTCAATCGCCTCCAGAAGCTCTACCTTCTGGGTCTCCAGGTTGTTCAAAGACTCCTGGTATGCGGCATATGCGGTAGCGGCTTTCGTATAAGCCTGGTTATAAACATCCGCCTTTTCCGGTGTCTCGTCGGAAAGATAATCCGTTTTTGCTTTTTCCAGATCATTTGCGGCTGTTTCATAGTCACGCTGCTTTAGATCCACGGTCATCTGAAGCTCTGTCAGCTTCCTGTTATACGCATCCTGCGCATCCCGAAGCTCCTCTGCAGCGGATATCTGGTTATAGCTGTTTGTGATCCCGGTCTCTTCTTTGGTGTTCTGGGCCGATTCCAGAGTGTTTTCCATCTTTCTGGTATCAAACGTACAGATCAGATCCCCTTCTTTTACCTGATCACCGACCTCCACCGGGATTTCTGTAATGACTACACCGGACAGTACCGATTTTACGGTATGGGATTCCTGCGAAACCACTTTGCCGGTCGCTGACACGGAGCTTGCCAGATCTCTTCTCTCCACAAATGCCGTTTCCGTGGATGTCATTTGGGAAAGCATCTCCTCTGCCTTTTTCTTTCCGTACATGATGAGGCAGATAAAAATCACAACGATCACACCGATGATCACGACCGGAATGATCCATTTTTTCTTCTTTTTTTGCATTTTCTCTCTCTTTTACGTATTCGTCTGATATAGTCGATTTTAACACTTACCGTTTTCTCACGCAAATGTAAACATCCGGTAAACCAGCTGAGAAGGCTCTTCTGAATTGCTGCATTCCTTCCTGCTATTTCATTCATCACACGATTATGGTATGATGTAAGTTATGGATGACGCAAAAAAAGAAAACTGTATTGACTACGAACCGCCGAAGCATAAGGTTTCCACGCTGCGCAAGATTTATATTGTGCGGCTTGTTTTTCGCTGTCTGATCCTCGCCGGGAGCATATTGATCGCGATCTACATGCCTTCCCAGATGGAAGTCCTGGAAGGATGGAACTTCTTTAAGATGCTGACTCCTTTCCATGTGCTCTGGGTCATCTGGGTACTCGACATGCTCTGGCAGCTGATCCCGGTTAAAAACAAGATCGCCCTCGGATCGCAAAAGCTCTTTGAGTTTCGTTTCGTTCCGTCAGAGGAGCTGAAGAGGATCAACTATACCAATTTCCGGAACTATATCATCAGGACCACAAAACAGGCTTATAAGGTCATGCTGCTCTGGGCGGCTGCGATCGTTGCCCTGACGGTTCTCCGGTATACCAATGTTCTGAATGATACGTTTCTTTTTTTGTTTTCGGTAGCATTTTATGTCTGCGACCTGATCTGTGTACTGATCTGGTGCCCTTTCCGCCTGATCATGAAAAACCGGTGCTGTACCACCTGCCGGATCTTCAACTGGGACCACCTGATGATGTTTACACCGATGCTGCTGGTGCGCGGGTTCTTTTCCCTCAGCCTCCTTCTGATGTCAATCCTGGTGTGGCTTGTATGGGAGCTCGCGGTCATGATGTATCCGGAACGTTTTTCCGAGATCACCAACGAAGCCCTTCGATGCAGCAGCTGTACGGACAAGCTCTGTACCCAGTACTGTCAGAAGCTGCGTTCCTCTAACAATCCGAATATTGACATGATCGAAAAGATCGATGACAAGCTGGAGGAAACGATCGAAAATCTGAAGCAATAACGAGGCATTCATTTGGTATTTTCAAGCTTACTCTTTACTTTTATTTTTCTTCCCGCGGTGCTCTTTTTTTATTTTATCGCAAAAGACCGCTACCGCAATTATGTGCTGCTGGCTGCAAGCATTGTTTTTTATGCCTACGGCGAGCCGAAGTTTGTGTTTCTTCTTCTGCTCTCGATCCTGGTTAATTACCTGCTGGCCCTCTGGATCAGCAAGCTTAAAACCTCGGAAAACATTTCCGCCGCAAAAGGCGTTCTTGCCCTCGCAGTCTTTTGTAACCTGCTGCTTCTCTTCCTGTTTAAATATCTTGATTTTTCCATCACGCTGCTGGATAACGCGTTCGGTCTCTCGATCCCGCTGAGGAACATCGCGCTCCCGATCGGGATCTCCTTCTTTACGTTCCAGGCACTGTCCTATGTCATCGATGTGTACCGCGGAACGGCTGCGGTTCAGAAAAACCTTCTGTACTTAGCGCTTTATATCTCATTTTTCCCGCAGCTCATCGCCGGTCCTATTGTCCGGTACAATACCATTGAAAACCAGATCACAAACCGCACGCACACTCTGGAAAAATTCGCGGAAGGCATGCGGCGGTTCTTCCTCGGCTTCTCGAAAAAGGTCCTGATCGCAAACCAGCTGGCCATTGTGACGGAAGAGATCCGCGCCATGAACGGGGGCGATTATTCCCTGACGAATCCGGCTCTCCTGTGGCTCGGCTCCATCTGCTTCTCGCTCCAGCTCTTTTTTGACTTTTCAGGGTACTCCGATATGGCGATTGGTCTTGGCAGGATCTTCGGCTTTGAATTTGAAGAAAACTTCCGTTACCCGTACTGCACGCCTACCGTAAGCGGCTTCTGGGACCGCTGGCATATCTCCATGTGCAGGTGGTTTAAGGATTACGTCTATTTTCCGCTCGGCGGATCCCATGTGAAGCTCCCGCGCTATGTTTTCAATCTGCTTGTCGTCTGGTTTCTGACCGGCATCTGGCATGGCGCCAATACCAACTATATTGCCTGGGGGCTTTCCTTCGTGCCGGTGCTTCTGCTGGAAAAATACCTGATCAAACCGAAACGCTTCCGAAATCCGGCTCTCAAGGTCTTTTACCGGATCCTGTCGCTCTTCTTTATCAACTTCACCATGGTGATGTTTAATTCGTCCGGCATCACCGACGGGATCCACTATATGACCGGTATGGTCGGCGGCTATGGAACGCCTTTTTCCATTGATGCGGATCTGCTCCGGTATCTCCGTGAATACGGGGTCTTCCTGATCGCCGGGATCCTCTTCAGTACTCCCATCGTGCCCCGGATCTCTGCTCTTCTGGAAAAACGAAAGGGTCTTTCCATGGCAAAATCTGTCGCTGTACCTGTCGGATATGCATTTATCTTCCTATGGTCAACGTCGTATTTGATATTAGGGACACATAATCCTTTTATCTATTTTAATTTTTAGGACCAATAAACATGAAAAAGATTTCCAAAATCCTTTATCTTCTCATCACTCTGATCCTGATCGCCGGGATCGGGCTCTTTACCGCTCTCCGGCTGATAGACTTCTATGTCGAAGATGAGACCGTGAACAACGAGTGGACTGCCGATATGGGAAGTCCTCTCGAAACTGATATTGCCAGCAATTTTGTCGGGCGGTATTCCTTTGTCGATCTCAACGGCGGTATGCGTCGTCTCCTCGGGATCCGCGAGATGAACGGCGTCATCAAGCTAAACAACGGGAATCTTTTCATGCCTTTCGCGAAAAGCCCGGATGAAACTCTGGAATCCTATGCGGGACTTTATGCACAGCTGGATGGCTGGGCGGATGAGATCAAAGGATCCGATGTTCCTTTATTATATTGTACGGTTCCTTATTCTTCCGACAAATATGATCCTATGCTTCCCGCCGGAATCGAGGACTACGGAAACGATGATCTGGACCGGTTTCTTTCGTTTCTGCGGGAAAAGAACGTTGATACGATGGATTTCCGCGAGGAGTTTCATAAAGACGGGTACTCCGCCTATGATATGATGTACCGGACCGACCACCACTGGACAACAGAGGCTGGTCTGTATGCGTATGGAAAAATCGAGGATTATCTGGTGGAAAAGCTGGGATGTGAAGTGGATCCGCGGATCCGTGATATCAGTAATTATACCGTTACCACCTATCCGAAATGGCATCTCGGTTCTTACGGACAACGTACCGGAAGCCTCTTCGCCGGAATTGATGATTTTGATCTGATCGAGCCTGATTTTGAAACATCTATTACAAACGGAACGGAAACCGGGACGTTTTCGGATCTGGTCTTAAACCTGGAGCCTCTTTCGTCCCGGGATTTTCACTCACGTTATACTTATGATGCGGTCCTAGATAAAGCCCTTGGCAATTACCGGAATCTGAATGCAAGGAATGATAAAAAGCTGCTTGTCATCACAGATTCCTTCGGGAAAGCTGTCTGCCCTTACCTCATCATGGGATTCGGCGAAATGCGTTATATGTATGACGGTACGATCCTCGATGTAACTCCGGAATACTTAAGAGAATACCAGCCGGATGCCATCATCGTCATCAGCTATGTCGGCATCATCCCGGGTCTGATGGAGCTGTGATCTACAGGTCGTATCTTGCCGTCCCGCATACGCTGCAGGTACCGCGGCCTGCCTGATAAACGTTGAATGTCCTGTTTTTCTTGCATTTCGGATTGTCACAATAAGCCGTTGTGGTGCGTTGCGATTCGTCCTTGCCGCCATTCTTAATATTCTTTGTTCCCCCTGATACGTCCATCAGCATCTCATCTGAAATTCTGTTCATCTCGTTCATGATCGATCCTCCTCAAATGAAAATCTGCATCTCTTATTGATGTATACGAATGAATCGTACTCAGGGCAGTTATTTCTTAAAATTTTTGTCAATTGTGATTTTTACCTGGTTTTTTGTAATGCCGACACGCACATCATCCGCCAGATTCGCGATGATGGATTTCTCCAGCTCATCCCATGCTTCCGTATTTTCCGCTTCACTTTCTTCCTGCTGGTCACCGACCTGTTCCTTGTATCGGGAAAGAGACCAGTCGATCGCACTGAGGGATGCCTGGGATGGATCCATGCCGAGGCTGTAGAATGCGATAGGAGTACCGGATTCGGTTGCGATTTTCGCAGATTCATCAAAGCTCTGAAGACCCGATTCAATCATGTCACGGATCTTACCGGCAATCCCGACTGCAGCAGCATTCTTGCCGGATGAGGACGCGGACAGGAGCTCTCTTCTCTTTTCCTTATCCATCTGAACCCTTGCTTCCAGATTCAGATGACACATCGCTTCGCTTCCTTCCACCCAAAACATGGCTTTATATTCACCGGCGATTCCGCGAAACATACCGAGGAGTTCCTCTGTCATAAGCCGGAGACGAAGCGCATTCTTATTCTCAAAATGCTGATAGTCCGCAAAACGGCCCGCTTCCTCCAAAGCCTTTTTCAGCTTCTCTTCATCACCATCTACGAAGATATGATTGGTTTCCATATGAATCCTCCTGTTATTCCTGTTTCAAGATGTCGGGGTCAAAAGCCCAGCATCATTTCATATATAGATAAGGATATTATACACAAATCCGGCTTATTGATAAACAAAAATCGGGGTACAAACAGGATCAAATAAGAAAAAAGAACAGAAAAAAGAACGATCCCCCGAAGAATTCTTCGAAAAACCGCTCCTCAGTGGGCCATCAGGGGCTCGAACCCTGGACACCCTGATTAAGAGTCAGGTGCTCTTCCAGCTGAGCTAATGGCCCGCGTCTTTCGTCAAAAAACTAAGCACCCGATTATATTAGCACCAGCTTGACGTAAAGTCAACAAAAAAAACAGTCAGCAACAAACTTTTTGTTACTGACTGTCTGGATCAGTTTTCTCAGGAATTCGCGATCAGTGCCGCAATCTCTTCCGGCGTCATCACGTGGTTCGGATCTGAAAGATCCGGCATCGGCGGCTTCTCCGGCTCCGGTTCGGGTTCTGGTTCCGGTGCAGGTGCGGCATCTCCGCCTGAATTTGCAAGAAGAGCCGCGATCTCATCCGGCGTCATCACGTGGTTCGGATCTGAAAGATCCGGCATCGGCGGTTTCTCCGGCTCCGGCGCGGGCGCAGGTTCCGGTTCGGGTTCCGGTGCAGGTGCCACGGCTTCCGCATTCGCAAGGAGGGCAGCGATCTCATCCGGTGACATTACGTGGTTCGGATCCGAAAGATCCGGCATCGGCGGTTTCTCCGGCTCCGGTGCGGAATCAGGCGCTGTTTCGGCCTGCGGTGCAGGCGTGGGCTCCGGTTCAGGCTCCGGCTCGGGGATTGGTTCCGGTTCGGGTTCCGGAATCGGCTCAGGCTCAGGGATTGGCTCCGGTTCGGGCTCCGGAATCGGTTCCGGCTCAGGGATCGGCTCCGGTTCGGGCTCCGGAATCGGCTCAGGCTCGGGTTCCGGCTCGGAGATCGGCACAGATGCCGGTATCGGCGCTATCTCAGGCTGTGCCTGCGGCTGCGGGATCGGGGTTGCCTGAGCAACTCCCTGTATCAATGTCGTCTGCGGAGCGGAATTAATGACGGATTTCAGCTCCAGAATGGAATTACGGATGGAAAGATCCACCATTTTGATCTCGGAAAGGATCTCCTGATCTTTTGCAAGAAGATCCTGATTCGCGATACGGAACTGATCCGCGTTTTTCTCAGCGATCCCCGCGATAACGTTTCCTTCCAGCTTTTCCACGCCTTCTCCGAGATTTGTCAGCTCAAGAAGAACCTGATCATTCGAAGCAAGCAGTGCATCCGCGTTTTCTTTACTGCGGGAAATGGAGATCCTTGCAGTGGCACGCTGATCTTTTGCAAGAAGCTGCGTGTAATTGGTCATTTTCTGGTCAATCTCGTTAACCTTCTGGGAAAGATGCTCGAAATTGGACCTAAGGAGCATATAGGATGCTTTTTCTGATTTGAAAATGTTTTCGTAGCGCTCCTCCTGCCTCATATGCCTTTGATAATTTGCCTGGATCAGCGTGATGATAAGAAAGAAAGCTCCCACGATCATCACGATCCCGAAGACCAGCACGTAGATCACATCTACGCCTCTAATCATCACGTAAAGCGCTGCAAGAAACGACACGATCATGATGATGACTGAAAAGATGATCTTCATCATCGTTGTATCATGTTTTTCCTGCTTTACCGGTACCCCGTTTTTCATAGTGAGAAAAAACCTCCTGGCCTTTTGCTTTTGCTCGATCCTGATGAAATCATCAGGGTCTTTTCTTACTCTATTTTACAATCCTCTGATAATTTGCTTCCACTGCTTTCCAGTCGATCACCTTGAAAAGTTCGGATACATAGGATGCACGCAGGTTTTTGTATTTCAGATAATAAGCATGCTCCCAAACATCGATCGCCATGATCGGGGTGTTTCCGGTTCCCTCGCTGATCGGATTGTCCTGATTCGGGCTTTGGGAAAGGATCAGTTCGCCGGACGGATTTGTGGAAAGAAATGCCCATCCGGAACCAAACTGCGTCACGGCAAGATTTGAGATCTTTTCCTTGAACGCATCAAAACTGCCGAATGCCGCATTGATCTTTTCCAGGAGAACCCCTTCCGGCTCATGGTTATCCGTGCCGAGGGTGCTGAAATAAAGGTTGTGGTTATAAAAACCGCCGCCGTTGTTGCGGATCCCCTTCCGAAGGGCTTCGTCACCGATGGTATCAAGAGATGAAAGAAGCTCTTCGATCGGCGTATCCTGCTTCCCGGCTTTTTCCGCCAGTTCATTCAATGTCTTCGTATAAGTCGCGTGATGCTTTCCATAGTGCGTTTCCATGGTCAGCGTATCAATCACTGGCTCCAATGCGTCATTTGCATAAGAAAGCTTTACCTGTTCAAACATCCTGCACCTCCAATCTCTTAATAATTCTGTGCTCTGACTTCAAAATAACTCTGGGGATGATGACATACGGGGCATTCCTCCGGCGCCTCGGTGCCGACCACGATATGTCCGCAGTTCCGGCATTCCCACATCGTTACACCGCTCTTTTTGAAGACTTCCATCGCTTTCAGGTTCGAAAGGAGCTTGCGGTAACGCTCTTCATGTTCTTTTTCAATGGCGGCGACGCCGCGGAACTGTTCTGCGAGCTCCGGAAAGCCTTCTTCTTCGGCATCCTTTGCCATGCGTTCGTACATATCCGTCCACTCTGCGTTCTCACCCTCTGCTGCTGCAAGAAGATTTTCTTCTGTCGTACCTACACCGCCAAGTGCCTTGAACCAGAGCTTTGCGTGTTCTTTTTCATTGTCTGCTGTTTTAAGGAACAGCGCTGCGATCTGTTCGTAGCCGTTTTTCTTTGCCACGGAAGCAAAGTAAGTATATTTATTACGTGCCTGAGATTCCCCTGCAAATGCTTCCCAAAGGTTTTTTTCGGTCTTTGTTCCTGCGTACTTATTTTCCCCCATAATGCATTCTCCTTTCAAAACATTACTTTAACTATTTTATCATATTTCCCCTTTATGGAATACCTTTTTTGAAACTTCTATGTTAGAATCATTACTATGGTTTTCTCATCGATTTATTTTACTTTTTTGTTCTTACCGATCCTGCTGGGAATCTATTATCTCTCCGCGGAAAAATACCGGAATTATATCCTGCTCGCAGCGAGCATTCTTTTTTATGCCTACGGCGAGCCGAAGTTCGTGTTCGTCATGCTCCTTTCGATCGGACTCAACTATGTATTTGCACTGCTGATCGGCCGGGAAAAGGAAAAGACAGACACCCCCTCCCGCAGCATGAAGCTCCTTCTGGTGCTCGATATCGTTTGCAATCTCAGTATTTTCTTTATCTTCAAGTATCTGGATTTTGCGATCGGAACGGTCAACTCTGTCTTCGGCACGGATTTTCCTCTCCGGAACATCGCTCTTCCCATCGGTATCTCATTCTTTACGTTCCAGGCGCTTTCCTACGTGATCGACGTTTACCGCGGTGATGCCTCCGCACAGAAGAATATTTTCAAGGTCGCTCTTTATATTTCCCTGTTTCCGCAGCTAATCGCCGGCCCGATCGTCCGTTATAAAGAGGTTGCGGAGCAGATCGATCACCGGACAGTCACGCTTCCCGATTTCGGTTACGGCGTGAAACGTTTTATCCTCGGCTTTGCAAAAAAGGTGCTGATCGCGAACAACATGGCAGTCGTCGCGGAATCCATTTACAGTGTAGAGGAGCCGGGACTTTATCCGATCTCACTTCTCTGGATGGGCGTCATCAGCTACGGGATCCAGATCTTCTTTGATTTTTCCGGATATTCCGACATGGCCATCGGTCTCGGCCGGATGTTCGGGTTCCGCTTTGCGGAGAACTTCGATTATCCTTATATTTCCAAATCCTTTACGGAATTCTGGAGAAGATGGCACATGTCACTCGGACGGTGGTTCCGGGATTATGTCTATATTCCGCTCGGAGGCTCCAGAAAAGGCGTTCCGAGACAGGTTCTGAACCTCTTTATCGTCTGGCTCCTTACCGGTATCTGGCACGGCGCGAATTTCACGTATATTGTCTGGGCTCTTTCCTACTTTGTTTTCCAGATGATAGAAAAGTTTTTCGTGAAACCGGAAAAACGAAAGAATTTCCTGATCAAAGCATTCTGGATGTTTGTGACACTGTTTGGTATCACCTTCCTCTGGGGAATCTTTACCGCAAAGGATTTGCCGTCCGGCATTGATTACTGCCTCTGCCTGATCGGAGTCAACGCAAAAAACCCGGGTCTAAGGAGCCCTATCGTGATAAGGAACCTTCAGGAATACTGGTTCTTCTATGTGATCGGGATATTGTTTTCCACACCGATCGTTCCATGGCTCAATAAGATCACGAATCGATCGGAAGGACTGAAAAAAGTGAAAACTGTGCTTGTGCCGGTCGGATACATGGCCATCTTTTTCTGGGCGGTTTCCTACCTGCTGCTCGGTGCCCACAACCCGTTTATCTACTTCAACTTTTAAGAACAGAATTGGATCAAAATATGTCGTTTAGAATAATAACGACATAGATGCATGACGATATGGAAAAAAAGACTATGGAAAAACTGCAGTACAAGATCCTCGCGATCGCGTTTGTCATCGCGCTTGTTTTCTTCGCCGCCATTACAGACTTCAACTATGTTTCCTTTTATGTCAACAATGTAGTCTATAATGAGAAATGGATCCCGGATCTCGGACGAAAAAATGAAACGGATTATATGTCCTGTTTTTTCGGAAAGGATACTCTGATCGATCTCAACGGAGGTGTCCAGCGGCTGATGGGAACACCGGAAATGAACGATGTGGTCCGTCTTCAGAATGGGCATCTTACCGGGATGAAGGTCGCCATTGCCGAAAACCGGCTTGTGGAAGAAGCGGATGATATCGCGTTTCTCTACCGATACCTTTCCGAACGGGACATTCCGTTCCTTTATGTGGCGGCTCCCGACAAAGTCGCAAAGCACGATAAAGAACTGCCCATCGGCTATTCGGACAGTTCAAACGAAAACCTGGATCGTTTTCTGGAAGAACTTGCCGTGCAGGGTGTTCCGTATATTGATATGCGGGATGAATTTTTTGAGGTCGGAATGGACCAGTATGATTATTTCTTCCTGACGGATCACCATTGGACAATGGAAGGCGGCTTTTACGGCTATACAAAGATTGCCGAATGGCTGGAAGAAAATGCGGGGATTCCGGTCGACCCGATGCTGACGGATATTTCCAACTATTCCTTTACTCACTATGACAACGCCATTGTCGGTTCCTGGGGACAGCGAACCGGAAAGCTCTTTTCCGGAACAGAAGGCATTGATATTCTTTCACCGGAGTTTCACACAGCACTCACGCGTACCTCGGACGGTGCACAGGGAACCTATGATGAGGTTCTCGTTCGCTCCGATGTTATCGAAGAAGGGCATCCACAACATATCTATGATATCGTTTTCGGCTACAGCTACAGCGGATTCATCAATGAAAACGCCAACAACGACGCGCGGATCATGATGGCCTGCGATTCTTTCGGAAAGGTGGTCAACCCCTTCCTGATCCTCTCCGTAAAACAGTTTGATGTCATCGAGAGCTATTATCCGGAGCATCTGACCGCAGACTATATCAATAACGTCCATCCGGACGCCATTATTCTCATGCAGTGTCCTGCTAATAACCTTGGGGTGGATTCTTCCTATACCTACGAAAAAAGTCTGACTTCGCAGTAATCAAAGGTGTTGTGGTACTAAGCGCAACACGGGTATAAAAAACTTAGGAAAGGAGGGCGGTTTCAGATCACATTTCTCCATTGTCACCCACTCGTTCACCCTTTGACTTTTGTTGAATTTACCATATCACATCTATATCATATGAAGAAATAGCTGCATCTTTTGTTATGAAACCAAGTCCTTCGATAGTAGCCTGAGATATCAGTAATCTGTCAAACGGATCATTATGATGATCCGGAAGGTTTTTTATTCCTTCAATATGCACCGGTTTAATGCTAAGTACAGTTAATCCGGCCTCTTCACATTTTTCAGCCAATTCGACCATAGAACAGTCAAGATCAAGCTTTCCTATGCTCTGCTTTATTGAAATCTCCCACAGAGAGACCAAGCTGTAGTATACCTTCTCTTCATTCCGGATCCGATTATTAGCCGTTTCTGACAACCTTGAACTATCAAACATATACCAGATAAGTGTGTGCGTATCCAGCAAAACCATCAGATATACCCTCCAAAACAGTCAGGAGTTTCATCAAAATCATCTGCCATAAATTTTAATCTTCCTTTTAACAGATCCGGGCATCGCCTTTGATCTTTTTTGTCATTATTCTGCTTTGCTTTCAAAAATTTTATAAAATCAGTAACTTCCGCCATATTTCTTTCCGTCAGAGTTTTGGCCTCCTCTACCAACTCGCTGTATGCCATGATAATACCTCCATACTTATCAATATCCAAGTTAATCCCTTCTATATGATATTATTATATCAGAAATGCACCCATACAAACAACATCCCCGTACATATTGTACAAGAGATTCTTCAAACATGTATGCCAACTTCTGCTGCGTATATTTCTGAACTTATAATCATTTTGCATTATGCCGCGAAAGCCCTATTGCTGCGGGGAGGCGGGTGTGGTATAAGCGACAGGGCGGATGACCATGTTTTATAAGGCCATCCGCTTTGATCTGCCTTTACCGCGCCCACGGGGGACACCACGGCAATAGGGACGTGGAATAAGCCTATTCCACGCTCTCACCTGCAATTTCCTGCGCCGTTATCTTATCAACCTGATTCGGTGCAAACCAGAAAGCCTTTACCATCAGCATTTTCTCGTCATAAGAAATCTCTGCTCCGGTCTTCTTGTCCTTTCTCTTACCAGCCGGGCGCATCTTCCATACTGGAAACTCGGCGATAGCATGCTGTCCGTGACAGACGCGATAGCCGAGGTCAAGCCATCCTGCATAGGTATGTATCTGAAGAGGCTCCGGTATCTCCTTCTCACCTTCTTCAGTTTCAACTTTTATCATCCGGCCTGTAGAGCCGAGCAGCCCCTCTTCCATCAGACGGAGCCTGTTCTTTAATATGATTTCAGCATTCTTCATAATGCGCTCCTTTCTTCGTAAACATCTACAACAGAGCCGGAGGCGGCTGCCCCCGGCTCTTTATCATCGGTCACGCCGGCATGGACGTTTCAACCGGCAATACGCAGTCCGTCTACTTCTGTGTAAACATACACGGAATCGGAAAGTCTTTCATCCGGTGCGACCTGACTTAAGCTCACTTACCATTGAGACAAGAGACAAAACGTCCATATCTGCCGTAGCAGGAACGATGATGCACTCATGAACACTTGAAGGCAGCACGAAAAACTCCTTTCCGATCCTTTCGATCACGGTCTGCATGATCTCCTTATCCAAAAGCGCAGCTGCTCCGTTGACCTTCTGCTCATTGGTCAGAACAAACATTGCTTCATCTGCCGGAGGCATCACAGAAATCAGTTCCCCTGCATCTTCACCCATCATCGAAACAAGCACAGAACTCATGGTCTGGAACGTACTCGGCAGGAGCTTCGGCAGATTCTGGAGTGCCTGATCATGCAGTGTATCTACATCTACTCCCCATGCTTCCATGAGTGAATTAGTTATCGGTGAGCTTGCGATCCCGCTGAAATCATGCCCCATCAAGATATGATAAGTAACAGCCAGATCCGCAATGATCTTATGCGGTCTCAGCTCCAGCAGCTCCCTGTTCCATTCCTTACTGATGAGACGGGGGACGATCTTCTCCCGTACCCTGTCGAAATCGGTAATCTGACCAACATCGAAGGTATTCCTTACTTCATTGCGAAGCCGAACATCTGCAATAATCTCAAGGACTTCGTTCATGTCCTCTCCGGACTGGTACTTCTCAAAAAACTGCTCCAGATAGATCGTAGGACAGATGTTACTCTCTGCACTGCGGATTGTCAGCCCTGTCAGCTTCAGGTCATTGTTCTTTACCACGGTCTGAAGCTCGACCGAAGCATTAGCAAAGCTCTCCGGGAGGTACTCACGAATCTTTTCTACAACTGCTTTTGCAAAAACATCAAAACTCATTTTTTCCATCTTCTTTTCCTTTCCGGGCGCAAGCCCAACAAAATAAGCTATTTTCAATTACCCCAGCAGCCATCCTCCTTTCCTACTGCCGTCCATGGTTTAAGATGTCAAGGTTCTCCCGCCGCTTTGGCGGTGATGCTTTTGCGAGTGTGCACGCCGCCCCGCCAAGTCAAGGGTCGCGAAGCGATGCATTTTACCCTTGACTTGGCATAAGGGGCAGTGTGCGACAATCGCGTATCACCGTCAGGCGGGAGGTTCTTAAGACATCTCCATGGACGGCAGTAAGGGGGATGACTGACGGGACAGACAAATAGCAATCATCAACACCATTTTTATCATCAATAACCATCAATAATATGGGGGTTGCGGGGTTCTCCCCGCGAGAAGGGGGTAGGCGAGACGACAGCCGGTTGGCGATCGTATTCAAGACCGCTTACCGGCTGTCAGGCTCGGCGAGGGGGAAGGCTTTCCCCCCTTAAATCAATATCAGAAAGACCTGTATAACCAGAATTGGTAACAAAAACACGAACAGCAGTATTACAACACACAGAGGCAGACTCAGAAAGCCTACTCCCTGCCTTTTCTCACCGGGAAGGTGCAGGGAACGGGCGCGGCGCTGCATTTCAAGCGCCGGGGTGCTCGGCGGGTTCCCTGCTTAACATCTGCACAAAAAAACAGGAGCCTCCCGAAGGAAGCTCCCGTCCGTAAGAGCCTGTAGGCATCAGTCCTTGGCTTCGAATGCCTCTGACAGCTGGGTGATGACACCGATCAGTTTCTCGAGCTTTTCACCCATCGAGTTTGCGGCCTGGCACTTCCTCTGGCTCTCACAGACCTTCCAGAGGTACTTCATTCCGGGGCTTGCCGCGCTGTTCTTTCCCTTGCGGTCGAACTCATACTTGACCTTGGGAACCTCCACGTCCTCGAATAGATCTTCCGCCAGAAGGATATCCTCGATGGCCAGTGCCTCAATCGTAATCTTCTCCGCTCCTACCTCAACGCTTGTAATCTCTACCATCTTTGCCATGATCTTGTTCTCCTTTCGTTAAAACCAGCAGCCTGTTCTGCTATGCCCACGATGGTCAGAGAGAGCAGCGCCCCGACAAGGCTGCCCGCAGGGCACTCGCGAGAAAAATTTTTCAGCGAAGCGTCTTGAAAAATTTTTCCGGCCTTGCGGGGCATTGAGCTGCGAACGTAGTACCATGGGCATATAGCAGATTGGCGCTGGTTTCCGAAAGAAGAACATATGGCAAAGGTGGTGCTTGGAGATTACGTAAGGTCGGGGCGGATACGATTGCGGCACTATCGGGGATTATCCTTCGGAAGATCTGGACGTGGTGGCACGGTCAAGTATGAGTGCAAGGGAAGCGCGGTAAGACCTGGGGTGTTAGTACCTCGGATGGGATGTGAGAGCCAGAGGACAGGCGAAAACGGGTGAAATGCCGAGAAACACGGTGCCATCATCCCGCAAGAGGCATTAAGGACTAATACCACAGGAACTCGGACGGGAGCATTCTTCGGGAGGCTGCAGGATGGCGCAGATGGCATTCAAGGATACCGCTTCCGGCGGTATCTTCCATTTAAAATACGGGGCCACAGCCCTGTCCTAGAGCAAGACCGCATTTTGAAAACAGGCGCCGAGTGGCACCCGCCTGTTTTCTGGTCACAACGATTGGAAACAGGGCGGCTCTTACATAATAATCTGAAAAAAAACAATACAAAGATCCGGCATGATAATTCTAGAGAAAATCCTGAAACGGCATAATATTCTTGCATTATATATATTATATATAGAAGGATGGGAGATTATCTTTGATTTATCGATGCCTGTCTGATAAAATAAACGGGAAGTAGATCCTTATGGTGAATGCCAACCATCGGTAAGATGCAGGAAAATCTTTTGGGGGGATTTATGGCCAGATATCGCTACAGTGAATCGGACTTCAGACTGATCGAAAACAGCTGCCTGGCATTTGGTGTCTATCAGTTCCTTGATCGGCGCGTAGTGACTGTGGCGCTTTCGGAGGGTCTGCTTGAACTTTTTGGCCTGCCAGACAGGGCAGAAGCTTATGCGCTCATGGATAACGATATGTACCGGGATGTACATCCGGATGATGTCGCCAGGATCGAGGATGCGGCGCTCCGATTTGCGACGGAGGGCGGCAGCTATGATGTCACGTATCGCGCAAAAATCCGTGACGAGTACCATGTGATACACGCACATGGCAAACACACCTATCCCGACGCCGGTGTCAGACTGGCTGTTGTCTCCTATGCCGACGAAGGCGTCTTTTCCGAAGATCACAGGGGATCTTTCGACCGGGCATTACAGAACGAGTTAGAAAAAACCTTAAATAATCTTAAGGGTCATTTTGATCCCATGACCGGACTTCCGGGACTGAATTATTTCTTTGAATTGGCGGAGACGGATCGCAGGGGGATGCTGGAACGGGGAGAGCAGCCTGTTGCACTGTATTTTGATTTCACCGGAATGAAGGGCTTCAATCTGCGCTATGGCTTCGCGGAAGGCGACAAGCTGATCCTGGCAATGTCAAGGGTCCTGATACGGGCCTTTTCCGTTGAGAATTGCTGTCGTATCGGTGGCGACCGGTTCGCTGCGTATGACAAAGCGGAAGGCCTGGAAAACAAGCTCAACAAAGTGATCGCCGAGTGCAGGACGATCAACGAGGGGAAGAACCTCCCTGTCAGGATCGGAATCTACTAGATCCACGCACAGGATGTCGGGATCGGCGTCGCCTGTGACCGGGCCAAGATGGCCTGTGACAGAAACAGAGCGAGCTACTCCTCCGGATACAGCTATTTCAGCGACGAGATGCTCAAGGAAACGGAGCTTCATCGTTACATCATAGAGAATCTTGACCGTGCGATCAGAGAGAACTGGATCCAAGTCTATTATCAGCCGATCATACGGGCAGCCAACGGCAGGGTTTGTGATGACGAGGCCCTGGCGCGCTGGATCGATCCCGAAAAAGGGTTCCTGTCCCCGGGGGAGTTCATTCCCATTCTGGAAGATGCCGGTCTGATCTATAAGCTGGATCTTTTTGTCACGGAACAGGTTCTCAGCAAGATGAAGAAGACTAAGGAACTTGGCCAATATGTGGTTCCCAGCTCTGTGAATATCTCACGCTCTGACTTTGAGTCCTGCGATATCGTGGAGGAAATCCGCAAGCGTGTCGATGAGGCGGGGATCGACAGGAGTATGCTGACCATTGAGATCACGGAGAGTGTGGTCGGCAACGATCTCACTTACATCCGTGAACAGGTGGAACGCTTCCATGATCTGGGCTTTAAGGTATGGATGGATGATTACGGGAGCGGTTATTCATCCCCGGATATCCTGCAGACCATCCCTTTCGATACGATCAAGCTGGATATGCAGTTCATCCGTCAATATGAAAAGAATAAGACCAGCGGCATCATCATCAGCGGACTGGTCAAGATGGCCATCAGCCTCGGGATCGAAACGGTGGTGGAGGGTGTGGAAACTGAGGCACAGGTCGAGTTCCTCAAGGAGATCGGCTGTACCAAGCTGCAGGGCTTTTACTATTCCAAACCGATCCCCATGTCTGATTTGCTGAAGCGTTATGAGGAAGGAGCTCAGATCGGCTTTGAAAACCCTGCAGAAACGGAGTACTATGCCACCATCGGCAAGGTCAATCTGTACGATATCTCTCTTGCAGTGAATGAGGATCAGGCGCTGCAGAATTACTTCAACACGATGCCTATGGCGATCCTGGAGCTGGGAGAGAAGGAATTCGCCATCACGAGGAGCAATCAGTCCTACCGTCGGTACATGAAGGAACATCTGGGGATAGAGGATGTGAATGTCACGGCGCAGATCAGCGAGATGGAGTCGGGGCCGGCAGCCTCTCTTATGAAGAAAACGATCCAATGCGCCAGGGAGGGGCGTCAGGTACTTACGGATGAAGTGACGGCGGATGGCAATATCAGCCATCTGCTCATCCGTCGCGTCGCTGTCAACCCTGTCCAAAAGCGGGCAGCACTGATCGTTATCGTGCTCGGCATGACGAACGGGCAGCTTGCCGACAGTCTGACCTATGCGCATGTGGCGCAGGCGCTGTCGGCCGACTATATCGATCTTTACTATGTGAATCTGGATAATGAACACTATATCGAATACCTGCCCGATGCCGACAGCGGAGAAATGGCAGTAGAAAGGCGAGGAAAGGATTTCTTTGCCACGGTACTTGCAGATGCGGAAAAGTCTGTCTATGAGAGCGATATAGAGATGTACGTATCCTCATTTACCAGAGAGTATGTGACAAAGTCCATTGCGGAGCATGGTGCCTTTACGCTCACCTATCGGTGTATCACGGAAGGTAAGCCTGTCTACGTCCAGCTGAAGGCGATTCGCATCGGGACAGAGGGGAACCGCATCATCATCGGGATCAACAACGTGGATGTGCAGATTAAGCATAAGGAGGCGCTGGAGAGGATCAGAGAAGAGAGGCTCACCTATTCCCGGCTCAATGCGCTGATTGGGGATTATTACTTATTCTATACTGTGGATCCCGAGACCGGCAGCTACTACGAATACCATTCCTCGCAGAGAGCCGAAAGCCTTGGCGCCTCCCCTAAGGGAGAAGACTTCTTCGCAGATACCCTGGCGATCAACGAACATGTGATCTATCCCGATGACAGGGAATATTTCCGGGAGCATTTCAGCAGGCAGGCCATCCTTAATAAAGTCATGAACAACGAGATCTTTATGATGACATACCGCCTGCTGTTTGGAGATGAGCCCCGATACGTCAACCTGCGGATCGCTATGGTGACGGAAGACGGTACCAGACAACTGATCGTTGGCTTAAACGATGTGGATGTCCAGATCCGGCGGGAACAGGAATATATTCACAACCTGTCTGCGGCGAGAGATCGTGCGAATATTGATGCCCAGACCGGAGTGAAGAACAGGCGGGCCTTTGTCTATATGGAGCAGCAGATGGATCAGCTGATCGAAAAGCACAGTGCCCCGGCTTTCTCTATCGTCACATTTGACATCGATCTGTCCGGTATGACCGGTTTGAGCGATCAGGAAAAATCGACACTCATCACGGAGCAATGCATGAAGATCTGCAGGATCTACCGTCACAGTCCGGTCTATCGTCTGAGCGAAACCGGCTTTGCCGTCATATCCCGAGGGGAAGATTATACAAAGATTGATCATCTGATGGAAAAGCTGGCAGAGGAGAATAAGAAGCTGCACGCCGCAGGGCTTCCCTCGATCCATAGCGGCATGGCGAGATATCAGAGTGAACGATCCACCGAGGATCTTTACCTTAAGGCAAAGGAGAACATGGAAATCCTTCATCAGAACGTGATGAAGACAAGAGAGACAGACTCTTAAAGGAGCGGATATGAAACAGATACAGTTAGCTTTCAGGGATCAGGAGACGCTTGAAAAGGTTCTGGCGGAGTTGAGAACCTGTTATGACGAACATTCCTACCACGGAATGCTCCTTCACATCTATACCGAGGTGATCGAGCGGGAGCAGATCGAAAGGGCGCTTAAAAGGATCGAAGAGGTCCTGCCGGAGGCTCTCTATGTTGGCTGCTCCTCCAACGGAAATATCCAAAATGGCAACTTTCTTGGAGATTCCTTTCTATTGACCGGTACGTTCTTTGAGAAGGAGTCCACCAGAGTAAACATCCTGCAGTACCGGCTCACCGAAGAAACCCAGGAAGAGGTGTCACGCGCGCTGGTGCAGGCGGTGGATGAGAATCCGTGGGTGAAGGGGGTGGAATTCCTGCTCACGATACGCGGAATGTCCTTAACTGGCCTGTGTGATGGAATATCAAAGGTCAGAAAGGATGTTCAGATCTTTGGGGGCGGCGCCTTCAGCGGAGATATCAATGCCAATGAGGCATGCGTCTTTTCCAAAGAAGGGGGTTATCAGGAGAAAGGAATCGTATTCGTGCTCATGGGAGGCGAGGATCTCCATATCACGTCCTCCTATGTCTGCGGATGGAAGCCGCTTGGCTCCTTCCTCCGTATTACATCGGCGGAGAGATCGATCCTGAAGGAGCTTAACGGACAGCCCGCCTATGACACTTACTATAAATATCTCCATATTAAGAACGACAAGAACTTCTTCTATCACACGCTGGAATTCCCTTTTCTGTATCGGGACAAGGGGATCGACATTATGAGAGCCCCGACCGCCTGTACGCCTGAGGGATACCTTGTCATGACCTCGGACATGGTGCCGGATACCATGGCGAGACTTGCCTATGGGGATCCCTGGACGATACTGGAGTCCGCCAAGGAATTTGCGGAGCTTTTATCTGGTTTCTCGCCCGAGTGCATCGCTGTTTTCTCATGTGCCGGAAGAAGAACCTTCTGGGGTAATGAGGGAGTGGGAAAGGAGACGGAGTTTTATCAGAAGCTGGCTCCAACCTCCGGGTTCTATACCTCCAGTGAGTTTATACGTCATGGGGATTACGTGATCCAGCACAATGTGACGCAGGTTGTCGCAGCGTTCCGGGAGGGTGAGCCGGAGAAAATCGAACCGCTATTGATTCCCTCCGATGACAAATCATTTGAGGGCAAGGTGCCCATGGTCAGTCGTATGGCTGCGTTTATCAAGGTGACCATGGAGGAGCTTGAGGAAGCGAATGCCAGATACAGCAGAATGGCTATTACAGACGGACTGACGGGTCTCTTAAACCGGGCGGAGATTCAGCGGATCATCACGGAAATGGTCGAGAGCCGTCTATTCGAAGACATTTATCTTATCATGATGGATCTTGACAATTTCAAGCATGTGAATGATCAGTACGGCCACAAGGAAGGCGATAATGTATTGATTCGCTTGTCGGGTATGATGAGAGAGGTGGTCGTGGATCTGGGAGATAACTGCTTCTGCGGACGGTGGGGCGGTGAAGAATTCATGATCCTGGTCCATTCCATTGGAGAAAGCAAGGTACTCCGGCACGCCGAGCGAATCTGCAAAACCATGGAAAAAATCCGCTTTGAAAAAGCCGGCAGAGTCACCGTGAGTATCGGTGTGGTGAAGACCCTCCCCGATGAATCTGCGGATCAGGCATGCTCAAGAGTGGATGCAACACTCTATGAGGCGAAGAATAACGGAAAGAATCAGGTGGTGTTCCATCACTGAGGAGAGTATCATCATAGCGAGAAAACGCCAGATTTCCAAGTAGGTATTGCAAAATCTACATATATTGATATAATAGTGGTGAAAGGTCGGTCATCTAACATCTTTTCAAAGACCAGTGGTTGATAAGATTTGATGAAAATCTAAACGATAGCGGCTTGCTTATGGAATTCGGCTGAGCGGTTATAATCATTGCCAATCCAAATTTTCACGAAAGAGTACTTTTGTGACTATTTGGGTTGTTTTTTTTCACCCTGTTACAAAAGTGACAGGGTGTTTAATTTGGATAGCAGACTATCATCCACACAATTTCATAAGAATTTATCTTCAAAATCATCTTTAACTTATGCTGAGTACATGTTATTATTTGGTCGTGATTCTGAAACCGCCGGATTTGAAAACATGATTTCAGCGGCAAAGAAAGAGTATGTCAAGAAACGACATACACGATCCATATCCCAAATGACTAATGCTACGGGATACAAAAAAACAAATGGAAAACTTATATTGGACCAGAGAGAAAGGAGATAATTAAGAAAACAGAAGACGAAATCTACGAAGCACTTTTCAATTATTATGTGGCCTTGGATAACAGGACAAAAACCTTTGAGGATGTCTTTAACCTGTTGGTTGATTACAAAAGGGATTGTCTTGGACGCAATCCTAATACAATCAGCGAAGATATCCGGTACTTTGGTTTTATAAGCGATGAGATAAAGCAAAAGCTGATATCCGATGTTACGGATGAAGATATCAGAAAATGGCTCATTAAATATTATCTTCCAAAAAACCCGAAGGAAACTGCTTTTAAGAAGCTTGTTCAGCTATTGGGGCAGGTTTTTGAATTTGGCATTAAACGGAAGCTTTGTTATGATAACCCCGTCAAGTACATTTCCATTGGGGATTATTTAAGGCAATGCGATTGTACTCAAAAAAGCAATGAACAAAAAGAGTTTTGTAAGGAAGAGTTGTTGCTTATTAAACAGGATGTTTTGCAAGAGATCAATAGACCTCGGGCAATTATGACTCTGCTCGCAATAGAAACAGGAATGAGGGCTGGTGAACTTGCCGCTTTACACAAAAGCGATATAGGAGACGATTATATCCATGTTCACAGGCAGCAAATCCGGGGTAAGAGTGAAATATCGGGCAAAGAGTTCCTTTTTGAAGTGCCCTATACAAAGGATGAGCGCTTACATCCACATGATGGCCGTTATATTCCCATAACACAGGAATGTAGAGTTGTATTAGATTATGCGAATAAAATTGAAGGTGAATCGGAATACTTATTTCATGAGAGAAATAGTAGTTCCATGATCTCAAAAGACTCATATGAGTATAATCTAAGAAGACGTTGTAAGCGGCTTGGCACTTTACCCAAAAACAATCATGCTTTTAGAATCGCTTTTAATTCAAGGTTGATAGAATTGGGATTCAGTGCATCGGACAGAGCATTGATTCTGGGACATGAGGTTCAAACAAACGAGACTCACTATTCTCTTACGGATAAAAGGCGGCTGGATATGATCAAAGATCGCCTGATATGCAAAGAGGAGCCCTGACCGGCTCCTCAAAGCGTCCACGAGAGGATTCGAACCTCCGACCTACCGCTTAGGAGGCGGTCGCTCTATCCTGCTGAGCTACGTAGACATGCAATCATTATAACTCTATACCGCAAAAAAAGCACGCAATTCCTTAATCCATGAAATTCAGCTTTCCCTGCAGCCAGATTGTTCCCTTAAAACGCCGTCCTACCGCCGGTTCTCCCATAAGATCCTTCCGGTTGATGCAGACATCAAAGACCATTTCATTGCAGCTGAGGGTCAGAATATAAAGTTCCTCCAGCGTTTCCTTATTCGGTAGCATCGTAAAATCCACGATCTCACCGATCACCTGATACTGATCCGACTCAATCCCATACGGCATAAAGCTCGTTTCAACGATACTGAGGACATCCTCATCCATCACCCGGTTCGAAAGCATGGAATAGGTATCGATATCCTCCAGTGTCAGACTTTCCATCGCTTCTTCATCTCCGGCAAGCGCCGCTGCCATCAGGGAATTCCGCTGCTGTACCTGCGCCGGAGTTTCCACTTTTTTCTTCTGCTTTGCGATAGGCATGATGATACGCCCGTCCGTAGAAAGACCGGAGAGTGTCACAGTGGCTTTGCTGAGGCATGTTTCATCATGATACATTTCATTCATGTATTCAACGCCATTCTGGATATAAAAGATCAACGAAACACCAATCCGTACATCATCACAGATCCCTGCATAGGATTCTGTTCCGGTATGACGTTCCACCGTCACCTTTTCTTCGGTGGTAACACTGTTTCCGGTAAAATACGGATAATAGTAATCTATTTCGAATTCTTCCTCATCCACAAACTGGCCGATGATACGAATCCCGAACCCGTGACCGTATTCTTTTGTCATTTCCGCGATCTCGTTTCCCTTTTCATCACGCGCGGTCTGAAGACGGTTCGGATTCTCAATAACGTTATCCAGAACCTGATCCAGCTCTTTTGTAGTCGCCAGGTCATGAAAACCGATCGCTCTTAAATAGTGATGCAATACTGACTCCTTTTATTCTCCGGCAAGAGGCTGTTTCGATGCAAGCGCCATATCCAAAGCTTTTTTCTCATCATCCGAAAGGACGATAATGGAATTTCCGGCAATGATCTCTTTGATATAAGTATAACACCCTTCCCGTGTATGCATAGCATTAATGATAAAACCGTCGTCTTTTTCATTTAACAAAGCAACGGAAAAACTCAGTTTTCCGCCCATTTCGGAAAACGCATCATATTTCACCAACCCTGTTTTCTGGAACACAAACTGGTTATTTTCATATAGATGTTTGATATTTCTCTGATTCTTTTTGTTCGCGGAGATCAGGGCATCCACCTGATCAAGACGTTTGATCAGCGTGTTCTCCAGAGACTTTGCATCGTTTCCTTCCATAAAGATACGGTACCGTCTCTCGAGGCGTTTTAAGCGAACCGCACAGACGATCGAGATGATGAGCAAAACCACCGCAATTACGATCAAAGCAGCGATCACGATCAACGCGATATCCAGATCTATTCCAAGTTTATCGGCTATACCGAACATATGTTTACCTGCCTTCTGTTTTATGTTTAATTTTGGAAACGCTGATTTATCAGTGTTTCATTTGATTTTATAGAACTGTTCCAACAGGTGATCAAGCTCTTCCTGAGAATAATACTCAATCTCGATCCTGCCGCTTTTTTCATTCTTTCGATTGATCGTCACCTTTGTTCCGAAAAGGCGTTTCAATTTTTCTTCCTGCTCTGCATAAACCGCATCCAGCTGTTCATTGTCTGCCTTCTTTTCACGAGATGTGATGGTTTCCTTCTGAGACTGCAGTTTTTTCACAAGTTTTTCTGTATCGCGTACGCTTAAGGATCCATCGTATACCTGCTGAGCAACTTCGAACTGCTTGTCCGGTTCCGTAATTCCAAGCAGCGCCCTGGCATGTCCTGTGGAGAGCATTTCATCCACCACCATTCTGCGCACACGTTCATCCAGCTTCAAAAGACGAAGGGAATTCGTTACTGCCGTACGGCTCTTGCTGACTACTTCGGCAAGTTTATCCTGCGTCCAATCGTGATCGGAAAGAAGCTTCTGATATGCCTCCGCCTGTTCGATCGGGTTGATATCCTCTCTTTGGATATTATCGATCAAAGCCCATTCCGCAACCTGCTGTTCGTTCAGATCTTTCTTGACAATGACAGGAATTTTCTTAAGTCCCGCCATCTTGCTTGCTCTCCACCTGCGCTCTCCGCCGATGATCATATAATAGTCTTTTTTATCAAGAACCAACGGTGGATTCATAATCCCATGCTGTTTGATGGACTCGGACAACTCGATCAGCTTATCCTCATCAAAGTTTTTACGCGGCTGATCCGGATTCGGTTCGATCTTATTAATATCAACCAGAATGATATCCTTATCGTCTGTTTCTTTTTTTGTTTTCGCTCCGGCGGATGATGTCTTTGCCGGAATCAGGGAGTCAAGTCCTTTTCCAAGACCTCCTTTTTTTGCTGCCATATCAGATATCCTTTCTTGCAATGATCTCCTGCGCGAGGGAACGGTAGCTCTTGGCACCGCTCGAATTTGTGTCATATAATTCGATAGGAAGTCCGTGTGAAGGAGCTTCTGCAAGACGAATGTTACGCGGGATCACAGTCTCATAAATCTTCGCTTTTAAATTGTCACGTACATTCTCCACTACCTGCTGAGAGAGATTCGTACGTCCGTCATACATTGTAAAGACAACTCCTTCTATGACAAGATCATCATTCAGACGTTCCTGTACCAGATTGATCGTATGCATCAGCTGGGAAAGACCCTCGAGTGCATAATACTCACACTGGATCGGAACCAGGATCGTGTCGGCCGTTGTCATCGCATTGATCGTCAGCATGTTTAAGGAAGGCGGACAATCGATGATCACAAAGTCATACTCATCACGGATCTCTTTCACGGCTTTTCGGAGAACATATTCTTTCTCATCTACATCCAGGAGTTCGATCTCCGCTCCCGCGAGATTAACGTTGGATGGCATGAGGGAAAGGTCTTTGATCTCAGTTGTGACAATACACCCATCCACATCACATTCACCAAGCATGAGTTCATACACGGAATTCTCTACTTCATCTTTATCTATTCCGAGACCGCTTGTCGCATTTCCCTGGGGATCCAGATCGATTACCAGAACTTTCTTGTTTGCTTCCGCCAGACATGCGGAAAGGTTGATGGCTGTTGTGGTTTTTCCCACTCCGCCTTTTTGATTTGCAATCGCTATGATTCTGCTCATATTCTTTTCCTTGACTTCTCTTCTTTTTTGACTTACGGCAAACAGTATATCACGTTTTTCGGAAATGTTCTACTTCTATTTTTCTTTGTCGCGTTTCATCATGTCCCTGATCGCCATCGCAAGCACTTCATCCGGGGCTTTTTTCAGTTTTGCTTCTTTTGTATTATGTTTGATGGTGATTTCTTTTTTTCCGGATGGTATCATCTCGTTTCTTCTTGATTTCTCTTCCTTCATTTTGCTCTCCTATGTTTCACGTGAAACATTCTAACTATTAGTTGTGTGTTTCACATCATATCTTACAAAATATAGTGGAAAATGTTTCACGTGAAACATTTTGAGTTGGATATTTGATGATTATAAAGCCAAAAGCCACATGCCGCAAGTTAAACATTTTATGAATGAATTATAAAAGCAGATCACTCCGTATAGGAATGATCCGCTTTTTCATTGAATATTCCTGTGCATTAATTAATTATCTACATGATGAACATCGATCAGATGATTTCGGATCGCAAAGACCGCTGCCTGAGTACGGTCACTGACATCAATCTTCTTGAAGATATTGGAAACATGATTTTTGACAGTACGTTCACTGATGCTGAGAGTCTCTGCAATTTCTTTGTTATACATACCGTAGGCAAGATGTTTTAATACCTCCATCTCGCGTACAGTCAGATCTTCAATTTTCTTTTGTTCGTCGGAGCGCTGTGTCATCTTGCTGTCCAAAAGCGGCATCAGTTCTTCCTGAATATAAGTATCTCCTTTGGATACAGCAAAAACCGCTTTTCTCAGAACATCAAAATCCGAATCCTTGAGAAGATACCCGTTGATCCCGAGATCAACCGCTCGAAGCAGATACTCCACCTCATTATGAACGGTAAGGACAAGTACCTTTACATTCAGCCCGATCTCTTTGAGCCGCTCCAAAACCTCGAGCCCGTTCATGACCGGCATGTTAATATCCAGAAGAAGGACGTCCGGTATATTTTTCCGGAGTTTTAAAATACATTCTTCTCCGTCACTGGCTTCCTCTACAACCCGGATATCTCCATCCAGTTCCAGAAGGTTTTTTAATCCCTCGCGAATCATCGCATGATCATCCGTGATCATAATATTTACCATAGATTCACCTTATCCTTTCAACATCTCATCCACATTGAGCGGTATTTCGATTCTGATATGAGTTCCTTCATTCGGTTTCGAATCGATCTCCATCTTACCGGACAGGAGAAAAACTCTTTCCTTCATGATCGGCAGACCAAATCCTGTATGGTCATCACCGACTTTCAGATTCTGAGCATCAAACCCGTCCCCGTCATCATCGATCGTCAGATCTACATGATCGTCCTGATAAACAAGACGGATATTTACCTCAGAAGCATTTGCATGATTGATCGCATTACTGGATGCTTCATAGATGATCCGAAGGAGTGTCAACCCCATAACCGTTGTCATCTTATCGGAAGAACCCTGTACATAATAATTGATCCTGGTATCAGTACTTTCCTGGAGCTTTGCCAGATTACGCTCGATCGCAGTATCGATCCCGATATCATCAAATGACATCGGACGAAGGTTATAGATCATATCGCGAAGATCATCAATGATCTCCTTGGTATACTTGGACATGGCCTTTAATTCGACTTTACAACGCACCGGATCGATATCAATAAGACGCATGCAAAGCTCTGCCTTGTGTACAAGACTGGTCATACTCTGAACCGAAGAATCATGGAGCTCCCGAGCGATACGCTGACGCTCCGCTTCCTGTGTTTCAAGAAGCTTCCTTCTTAAAATCCCGTTATCATCAACCTTTGTGATCAGTTCATCACCCGGTTTTTCCGCCTCTCTGGCAACCCGGATCACACTGTTCAATTCATCGATCTTTGCATTGAAATCCGTGAGTTCATGCTTCTTCTTCTCGGATTGTTCCAGCAGGATTTTCTGTTCCTCGCGAAGCTCGGCGATCTTCTTTTTGTTGGAAGTATTTACCTCCCGGGGTGTGAATGATTCATAATTCGGGTCATTTTTTTCTTCGAGAAGCCCGATAAACGCAATATTTTCTTTTATCTTATTCTCACAGTCGTTGTATTCGTGCTCAATCAGAATACGTTCTTCAACGAGCTCTATGAGATATTTTTCAAGATATTCTTTTACCATGCTCCGTTCGGTCAGTCCGATAGTATTGTTAAGAATAATGATACAGGACTAAAGTACCAGATATATTGTAACGCTTTCTGCAAAAAAAGAAAAGAGAAAAAACAAAAAGAATTGTATAAAGTTTATAAAAAGCCTATAATAAGAAAAGTGGAGGCATATCCTATGAAAAAAAGACTACTGAAACTGATCCTGATCGGAGTACTGACAGCCGCATTTATATATTTTCTGAACAGGCTTTCGGATCACCGCGCAGACAGAAAAAACATTCTCCCGATGACCGGGCGTTTCTTCACATGGCGGGATTACGATATTTTCTATAACGTCAGAGGATCCGGCAAGCCCATTCTTCTGATCCATGACCTTCATCCTACATCCAGCAATTACGAATGGACCAAGCTCGTAAGAAGGCTGGAAAAGGAATACGAAGTATTTGGAATTGACATGTTAGGCTGCGGCCGTTCCGATAAACCGGCTATTACCTATACCACCTATCTGTACGCGGAAATGCTCCACAGCTTTATCGCAAATGTGATCGGGGAGAAGGTAACGATCATTGCCAGCGGTTCCTCAGCTTTTGCAGCGCTTACCGTTAATAAACTCTATCCGGACAATATTGAAAAAGTTATTCTGATCAATCCGGATCGTTATGTAAATGCGGAACAGCAGCCCGATACGAAAGGAAAGATTCTTAAGACCCTGATCACACTTCCGATCATCGGAACCTATATCTTCAATATCGAAACGACGGAAAAGAACTTAAGCCGTCTTTTCCGCGAACGTTATTACCAGAATCCGAAGCGCGTAGATGACAGGATCGTCGGCGCTTATTACGAAGCGGCTCATCGCGGTCATGGCACCGGACGTTATCTTCTGGCCAGCTTAAGAGGGCACTTCCTGAATACCAATATCAGAAATACCCTGAAAGAAACCGATAACCTCTATATCATCGGCAGCAGAGACCGCCGCGGCTCCTATCAGATTATGACAGAATACCACAAGTTTGCAAAAAAAGCAGAGACCGCTTCCATTTCGGGAAGCAAGACCCTGCCGCAGCTTGAAACACCGGATAAGCTGATGAATACATTAAAGCTCTTCCTTTAAGAAAAACATTCATCAATGAAAAACTATAAAGGCTTCTTCTTCGGAATTCCCGCCTTTCTGGGATAACCGCTTGAAGAAGCTTTTTTCTTATGTATCACGATAAGTGATCTCGGAAGATCTGTTCCGGGAATCTGAAAATCGACGGAACGAAATATCTCTCCGCCCAGAAGATCTACCGCTCGATTCGATTCCTTCAGTTCTTCATCCTTTGAAGCGGACTTATACGCAACAAAGCATCCGCCAACCTGAACAAAAGGAAGGCAGTACTCCGATAAGATCGAAAGATGTGCGACCGCGCGTGAGACCACAACATCCATCTGTTCCCTGAGCAAAGGATCTCTTGCCAGATCTTCCGCACGGCCATGGATCGCTTTCACATTTGAAAGGCTCAGTGCTTTGATCACTTCCTCCAAAAACGCAACTCTCTTCTGCAGCGAATCAATAAGTATGATCGAAAGATCCGGAAGCATGATTGATAAGGGAATCCCCGGAAAGCCGGCACCCGTTCCGAGATCAAGCAGCCTTTTTCCGGAAAGTTCATCTTTTCCGACAACCAGTAATAAAGAGAGACTGTCCAGAAAATGCTTCGTGACAACATCTCTCCATTCCGTGATCGCTGTCAGATTCATGACCTTGTTTTTTTCGATCAAAAGATCATAAAACAGAGTAAACTGATCCCTCTGCAGATCTGATAAAGCGACATTATATTCAGTTAATCCCTTTTTAAATGTGTCGAAATTATGTAAATCAGACATGATCCTATGTCTCTTAAACCTTTTTGTGTGCTTCCAGATAGATCAGAAGAACCGAAATATCCGCGGGACTCACTCCGGCGATCCGTGATGCCTGGCCAAGGGAAGATGGCGTAAACTGCTTCAGTTTCTGTCTTGCTTCGATCCGAAGACTCGGTACCTTTTCATAGTCAAAGCCTTCCGGGATCTTTCTGCCCTCGAGACGCTTAAATTCTTTCACCTGCTTGATCTGACGGTCAATATAACCCTCATATTTGATCTGGATATTCACCTGTTCCGCAATCTCATCGGAAAGAACCGGGCGATCCGGATCAATGGATTTTAACTGCTGATAGGAAAGCTCCGGCCTCCGGATGAGTTCTGCCAGGCTCATGCCGTGCGTCAGCGGAACACTTCCCTCCCGCAGCAGAACATCCGAAACTTCCTCGGAAGCACCCACCGTTACGTGGCGGATCCGCTCCGATTCTGCCCGGATCGCTTTTTCCTTTTCCAATACATGCTGATAACGCTCTTCAGAGATCAAACCAACCCGGTATCCATATCCGGTGAGACGAAGATCCGCATTATCCTGACGCAGAAGAAGACGGTATTCCGCACGGGACGTCATCATCCGGTATGGTTCCGTGATGTCCTTTGTCACAAGATCATCGATCAGGACGCCGATATAGCTTTCCGACCGGTCTAAAACAAGGGGCTCTTCATTTTTCAGAAGCATCGCTGCATTGATCCCCGCAATGATACCCTGTGCCGCAGCCTCTTCATAACCGGAGCTTCCGTTGCTCTGTCCCGCAGAAAAAAGACCATGGATCTCCTTAAACTCGAGCGTATTTTTGAGTTGGCTCGGATTGATGAGATCATATTCGATCGCGTATGCATTGCGAACGATCACGGCATGATGAAAACCGGGAAGTGTCCGGTACATCTGATACTGCACATCCTCCGGCATGGAACTGCTCATCCCGGAAAGATACATTTCATTCGTCGAAAGTCCCTCCGGCTCAACAAAAATCTGGTGTTTCTCCTTATCCGGAAAATGAACCACCTTATCCTCAATAGAAGGGCAATACCTCGGTCCGGTCCCCTCGATCACGCCGGAGTACATCGGAGAACGGTCAAGATTCTCTCTGATGATCCGGTGAGTTTCCTCATTGGTATATGTCAGCCAGCAGCTCATCTGATCAATCTGTACGGACTCCGGATCTGTCGTAAAGGAAAACGGTACGATCCTCTCGTCCCCGAACTGCTCCGTCATTTCGGAAAAATCAATGGAACGCTTGTCGATACGTGCCGGAGTTCCGGTTTTAAAGCGAAGGATACGGATCCCGTGTTGTAAAAGAGAATCTGTGAGGTGCGTTGCAGCCATAAGACCGTTCGGACCGGTTTCATTAATGGTATCACCATAAAGGCACCTGGCATTCAAATATACTCCGGTACAGAGGATCACAGCCTTTGCATGATAAAGAGCACCGGAAAACGTACGAACTCCGGACACAAACCTTTTTCCATCCTTTTCCTCAATAAGAAGATCCGATACTTCCGCCTGACGAATGGAAAGACCCTCTGTTTTCTGCAGGGTTTTCCGCATTTCTATGGAGTACGCCATCTTGTCCGCCTGCGCCCGAAGCGAATGAACAGCAGGACCCTTGGAACGGTTCAGCATCTTGGACTGGATAAAGGTTTTATCAATATTGATCCCCATCTGTCCGCCCAGTGCATCCACTTCCCGGACAAGATGCCCTTTGGAGCTGCCTCCGATATTGGGATTGCAGGGCATCATGGCAATGCTGTCTATACTGATCGTAAACAACATCGTCTGAAAACCGAGGCGTGCCGCAGAAAGAGCCGCCTCACACCCGGCATGACCCGCACCGATCACTATGATGTCATAAGTTTCTTCCACACAAGGCATGATCATTTCCCCATACAGAATTTTGAAAAGATCTCATTCACGAGATCTTCACCGACCTGTTCACCGATCACTCTGGAAAGCTCGGTATAAGCATCTATCAGGTCGATCGAATAAAAATCCTCCGGCATTCCGTTTCGAATACTGGTAAGGACCTCCTCTAAACTATGCAGTGCTTTTTCAAAGCAGACTTTCTGTCTCTGATTTGAAACGACAATTTCGTCGTTATATGAGACTTTTCCATCAAAAAAGACATTTTTGATAGTCGATTCCAGCTCAGAAAGCCCGATTCCTTCTTTTGATGAAAAGGTAAGGATCGGTGACTTTGGATCCGGAAGGATCTTTCGGATCTCCTGCTCCGTAACGATCTGATGAAGATCGGATTTATTCAGAATGACGATCGTTTCCTTGTTTTTCAAAAAAGACGCGATCTCCTCGTCTTCAGAAGAAAGAGGTGATGCACCATCCACGACGAACAAAATCAGATCGGACTCTTCAGCGGAAGAACGGGCTCTTTCAATCCCAATCTTCTCTACGGTATCATCACTGTTTCTTATTCCCGCGGTATCCACAATATGGAGAAGAATCCCGCCGAGATTCAGCTCCTCTTCCAAAATATCCCTTGTAGTACCGGCAATCTCCGTCACGATTGCCCGTTCTTCTCCAAGCATCAGATTAAGAAGAGAGGACTTTCCGGCATTCGGCTTTCCGACGATCACAGCCTTAATCCCTTCCGAAAGGAGTCGTCCGTTTTCCGACTGCAAAAGAATCTGTCTGATCTCCTCTATGACTTCCAAAACGTCTTTTTCCAGTTTCTCCGGAAAATCAGTAAGATCATAATGCTCCGGATCGTCCAGTGCCGCCTCGATATATGCGATACGATTAAGAAGAATCTCCCTCAGCTCAGAAACTTTCTCAGATACAGAGCCTTTTAATACGCGAAGAGAACTTTTCAACGCATACTCATTCTTTGCCCCGATCAGATCCATCACGGATTCCGCCTTGGAAAGATCAATGCGTCCGTTCAGAAACGCCCGTTTTGTGAACTCACCGGGCTCCGATACTCTTGCACCGTTCCGAACGACAATATCAAGGATCCGCCGCATGATATAAGGACTTCCATGGCAGTCAATCTCGACCGTATCTTCTCTGGTATAGGTCTTTGGAGCACGAAAAACAAGCACCATGACTTCATCGATCTCTTCTGTTCCGTCGTAAAGAGAACCATAATGGATGGTATGCGTCGGGGCGGATAAAAGATCCGCCCCGTGAAAGATGTTATTGACGATTGAAACTGCCTCCGCTCCGCTGACACGGACTATCCCGATACCGGAAGGGGAGAGCCCTGTCGCGATCGAAGCGATCGTATCATTTTGGTCCATTAAGCATTCCGTATTTCTTCATGAGCATCTTCATAAAAAGAGGCTGGAAAATAAAAATCAGTACATAACCTGCAGCCATGGTAAGCAGCAGAGATTTCAAAAACATCGGCAGAAACGGCGGAACCACCATATCAGGAACAAATGCCGCCGCGCGTTTTACCTGGAAATACGCAAAAGATACCATGCAAAGCGAAATAACCGGTGTATAAATCAGGTCCGAGATCAGACTTTCAAAAAATCGTGCCGGAAGAGTACCGGGCTTCAGCCCTGCTTTTGCATCTGCTTTATCAAGTACCGGTTTCATCGGAACCAGAAGGCCGATGATGATACTGATCACAAAGCTGATCATGAAACTGATGAGCCAGGAAGGAACCGTAAAATGCCCTCCGGAAAGGGTTCCGACAAGTGAAAGGAAAAAGCTTAGAACGATCCCCATCAGAAAACTCATGCCGATACCGATTTTTTTCATTACTTTGATTCGGTTTGGATCCATATGATTCCTCCTTATTTCGGGGTAACTACGACATAACGATCCGGTTCTTCGCCTTCACTGTGAGTTTTCACATATTTGTTATTCTGCAGAGCAGAGTGGATGATCCGGCGTTCAAAAGGATTCATCGGTTCCAGTTCCACCGGACGTCCCGTTTTCTTGACTTTGTATGCGACATTTCCTGCAAGGTTTTCCAGTGTTTTTTTACGACGGTTCCGGTAATCCTCGGTATCTACTTTGACTTTGATCTTGTCATCCTTACCATTGTTGATCGCAAGCTTGGTCAGATACTGAAGGGAATCCAGCGTCTGTCCGCGTTTTCCGATGATCACGCCCATTTCCCTGCCGGAAAGCTCAATGTCCAGACAGTTGTTTTCCGCATCGTATTTCGTATCGATCTCAACCTCGATGCCCATCGCGTCACATACTTTTTTGATGAATTCCTTCGCGGAAGCATCAAATGCCGCTACCTTTTCATCACTCAGCTTTGCTTCTTTTTTCTCGGTTTTTTCTTCTTTGACTTCTGTTTCTCCGGAAACCGGTTTCTCTGATGAAACGGTATCCTCCTTTTTCTCGGGCTCTTCTTTTCCTTTTTCCCTGGCTTTGATCACGGCAGGCTTGTTGCCGATCCCAAGAAATCCTGAACTTCCTTTTTCAATCACTTCATATTCGATCCTGTCACTGGTAAGTCCGAGTTTTACACAAGCTTCTGTAATCGCTTCATCAACTGTCTTTGCAGACACTTCTATATATTCGTTCATCGTGATCCCCCTATTTTCTGGTATTTCTTTCGTTAAATTCTTTTACAAGATTTGCCCGATAGGCCATGCTGTCTTTGTTGGCATTGGATTTGGTCTCCATTGCCTTATTCAGAGCATCTTCCTTCTCCTTATCGGTAAGCAGGGACTGGAATCCGACAGCCGTTTTGGTACGAAGAGCAGCATTGCTCCGGATCTGATTTTCATAGATCCCCATTTTTTCCCGCTTCTTTTTTGCTTTTTCCTGATTTTTTGCAATGATATCATCGAGATCCAGTTTATCAAGCTTTTTATTGATAAACAGTGTCTGTACGGTACGCACCAACGCACTACCGATCCAGTAAACACCAAGACCTACAGGAACCGTAAAGCAGATGACAAAGGACATCAGCGGCATAAGAAGATTCATGGTCTTCATCTGTGCACCCATAGACTGATTACCGGTCATATTTGCCTTCGGCATCACTTTTATGGAAAGAACCTGTGAAAGGTACGAAAATACCGGGATCAAAAGCGCCAGAAACGCAAACCCGAAAAGAGCTGAAGCGCCGGTATGGTTCTGTACCGCAGTAAACCATCTGCTGATATAATCCCAGGGAGTATAAGAAATATTAAGTCCCAGGAAATTATTAACATGAGAAACTGCCGCCTGCACCTGATCCGCATTGGTCAGAGACGGGAAATAGGCGGCACTTGTCAGCGTCTGCCATCCTTCGTTTGTCAGTTTATAAAGGACATCTACGATATAATTCTGTACTGCTGACATATCCGTCAGCGTAAAATCCGTACGCAACGTCGCAAGATATTTAAACTGCGAAACAAAATCCGTCATCTTCTGCTGAAAACCGGGTGTCTGCATGATCTGATCCGTAATGGAAGTACCGGATGGCAGCGTAAAGATTTCCTTAACGGAATTGATGTATGCCGGAACATTGTAAAACACGCGGTAAAGAGCAAACAGGATCGGCATCTGAATGATAAACTGAAGACAGCTGCCGCTGGGAGAAACACCGTATTTCTGATAGATCGCCTGTGTTTCCTGCTGCATTTTCTGCATGGATTCCTGGTCTTTTTTTCCGCCGTATTTCTTCTGAATCTCCTGCAGTTCCGGATTCATTTTCTGTGAAAGGCGTGAGAATTTTTGTTGTTTATATGTCAGAGGATATAAACAGGTATAGATGATAATAGTCAGAACAATGATAGAAATACCGACGTTTTCAATCCTTCCTCCCGAGATCAGCACAAAAAAATCATAAATGCCGCTGAGGATAAAACCGAGCACTCTTGCGATCGGTCCTAAGATCGCGCCGGAATATTTCGTTAACAGAATATCCAAAAGGTTCCCTCCTTTGTTCAGGGAACAGGATCAAAGCCTCCCTTTGAAAAAGGATTACACCGGAGGATTCTCCATGTTGCAAGAGCTCCTCCCTTCAAAGCGCCGTATTTTTCCACAGCAAGAAGCCCGTACTCCGAACAAGACGGGCAATAAGGACACTTTGTCGATTTCATTGGAGAAATATATTTACGATACCCCTTTATAATAAGAAGTAAAAGCTTTTTCATCCTGTTTCCGATTTGTTTTCTTTCCTAAATTAAATGATGAAGACCCGCAAGATGCATCAGTGCACTCTCTATCTGATGATAGTCTGCGTTCTTTGCAATCACTCTTGCGACGACTACAATGTCAAAGCGATTCTTTAACATTTCTTCGGATAGCCGCACATTCTCCCGGATCAACCGGGCCAGATGATGCCTTTTAACGCTGTTTCCAACTTTTTTGCTTACTGAAATACCAAGTCTTAGTCCCGGTTCCTGATTCGGAAGCGCATACATAACAAGGAGTTTATTTGCAAAAGACCTTCCATTTCGATAGACGTTTTCAAATTCTGTGTTATTTTTCAGAGATACCGGATTTTTCATTCCTGTTTCTTAAGAAGAAAGACCACAAAACTGTGGTCTAAGCGGATAATTGCTTTCTTCCTTTTAATCTTCTGGCAGCCAAAACCTTTCTTCCGCCCTTTGTACTCATTCTTTTCCGGAAGCCGTGAACTTTGGCTCTCTGCCGTTTCTTCGGCTGAAATGTCATTTTCATTAAATATCACCTCCTAACGGGTTAAAAGAACATCGATCAAATTGTATCACAAAATGTTTAAAAGTCAAGAAAAATCGTATATTCACAAGGTTATATTTACTTATAAGATGTGGATAAGTTTATAACTATTGTGGATAACTGTTCATAAGGCAGTACTTTATCTACAATCCCTTAAAATCATTGTAAAAAAACCTATAATATAGTAGAATAATATAGTATGCGGATAACTTTGCATATTAGACATTCCGGAGACAGTTAGAATGGACGAAATCCTAGAGCAATGGGGTCATATCCTTGAAATCATAAGGGACGAGTACGATATCACGAATGTGGCCTTTGATACGTTTTTAAAGCCTCTCAAGGTGCATAGCGTTGAAAACGATACGATCTACCTTTTGGTTCCCTCAGAAGAGATCGGTATCAGCTATATCCGTAAAAAATATTATATTCCGATCAAGGTTTCCGTAGCGGAAGTTCTTAATAAAGAATACGAAATAGAATTCATATTTGAAAAAAACGCTCCGAAAAAATCTCTGTCGGATATCAACAAGATCACACAAATGAATCACAGTGCAAATCAGGATCCTTCCAATCTGAATCCTAATTACACATTTGATACATTTGTAGTCGGCAGTAACAGCCGGATGGCAGTAGCTGCTGCTCTCCGTGTTTCGGAATCTCCCGGAGAAATTTACAATCCTCTCTTTATTTACGGAGGTGTAGGACTCGGAAAAACTCATTTGATGCATTCCATCGGACATCAGATCCTGGAGCAGAATCCATACAGCAATATTCTTTACGTTACTTCGGAAGAATTTACAAATGAAGTGATCGAATCCGTCCGAAGCGGTAATGCGGCTTCCATGACAAAACTTCGTGAAAAATACCGGAATGTGGATGTTCTTATGATCGATGATATCCAGTTTATCATTGGAAAAGAAACCACACAGGAAGAGTTTTTCCATACATTCAATGCTCTCCAGCAAAAACGAAAAGCGATCATCATTACATCAGATAAGCCTCCGAAAGAAATGGAGACTCTGGAAGAAAGGTTCCGCTCCCGTTTTGAAATGGGTCTGATGACGGATATTTCCTCACCGGATTATGAAACACGAATGGCAATTCTCCGCAAAAAAGCGGAAAATGATCATTTTAATGTGGATAACGAGGTAATGGATTATATTGCAACCAATATCAAATCCAATATCCGTGAACTGGAAGGAGCTTTGAATACGCTTCTCTTCCTATATAATATGGAACATCGCAATATCACGATTGAGGTTGCGAAAAAAGAACTTCAGAACATCATCAATCCGGATGAAAAGAAGATCATCACTTCAGATCTTATCATTGACGTGGTCTGTGATCATTTTGGTATCACAAGAGACATGATGTTATCGAAATCCCGCAGCAATGATATTGCCAAACCCCGTCAGATCGTGATGTATCTTTGCAAGACCATGACAAATCTTTCTCTGGATACGATCGGATCCCATCTCGGAGGAAGAGACCATGCCACGGTTATTCACGGCGTTCGTACCATGACGGAACGCTATACAAATGACGAAGAAACAAAAAATACGATTGATACGATCCGCAAAAAGATCAATCCTAATTAAAAGACAAATAAAGTTAAAGGAAGAAGAGTATCTTTTATTCACTTTCTTCCACAAGCCATAAAGAGAAATTTCCCGTTGTTATAAAGATTAAATTTTTCAAAAAAGAAACGTCTTTATCGGGAAAAAAGTACTTATACACATATCAACGGCCTATAATAAGATTAATTATAAATTCTTTACTATTATATATAGAGAGAAAGGAGCTCTTTCACATGAAAATCATCTGTTCAAAAGCAAGCCTTTTCAACGGAGTCGCTGCAGTATCAAAAGCTGTACCACAAAGGACAACCATGGCGATCCTGGAATGCATCCTTATTGATGCATCTGCGGATAAGATCAAACTTACAGCCAATGATACGGAACTCGGTATTGAAACGGTAGTAGAAGGAACGATCGAAGAAAGAGGTATCATCGCACTGGATGCAAAGATCTTTTCGGAGATCGTCAGAAAGCTTCCGGACAGTGAAGTAACGATTGAGACAGGTGATGCTTTTAAAACAATGATCACTTGTGAAAAAGCGAAATTCAATATCATCGGAAAATCAGGAGAAGATTTTTCACCAATTCCTTATATCGAAAAAACGAATGGAATCTCTGTTTCACAGTTTACCTTAAAGGAAGTGATCAGACAAACGATCTTTTCCATTGCGGATAATGACAATAATAAACTGATGACCGGTGAATTGTTTGAGATCAATGAAAACATCCTTCGTGTGGTTTCACTTGACGGACACCGTATTTCGATCCGGAAGATAGAGCTTTCAAAGAGCTATGAAAACCGTAAAGTGATCGTTCCCGGAAAAACGCTTCAGGAGATCAGTAAGATCATTCCGGGTGAAGCAGATAAAAATGTGGATATCTTCCTTGATAAAAATCATATCATGTTCGTATTTAATGAAACGATCGTGGTTTCCAGACTGATTGAGGGAGAGTACTTTAAGATCGACCAGATGCTTTCTTCGGATTATGAAACAAAAATCAAGATCAGTAAGAGAGAGCTTCTGGAATGTATTGATCGTGCGACGCTTCTGGTGAAAGAAGGGGATAAAAAGCCGATTATCATGGAGATTGGTGATACGGTGATGAATCTTCGAATCAATTCGTTTATCGGATCCATGGATGAAGAGATCGATATTTCGAAAGAAGGAAAAGATATCAAGATTGCTTTCAATCCAAAGTTCTTTATAGATGCGCTTCGCGTGATCGATGATGAAGAAATATCTCTTTATATGGTCAATCCGAAAGCGCCCTGTTTTATCAAAGATGATCAGGAATCCTTTATTTATCTGATCCTTCCGGTAAATTTCAATAATGCGGGATAATATGGAAAACGTATTTATAAGAGATGATTTTATAAAGCTCGGCCAGGCAATGAAACTTTGCGGGGCTGCCGGCAGTGGATCGGAAGCAAAGGCTTTTATTGAAAACGGTGATGTAAAGGTAAACGGAGAGATTTGTACAGAACGAGGAAGAAAACTAAAGCCAGGCGATCAGTTTTCTTATTCCGAACATGATTATCAGATCCATAGAACTTCATGACTATCGTAATTATGAAGATCTTAAAATAGAATTTCAGGAAGGAACCAATATTCTTTACGGAGATAATGCCCAGGGTAAAACGAATATCCTGGAAGCGGCATTTCTCAGCGGAACCACCAAATCCCATAAAGGAAGCAAAGACCGGGAAATCATTCGTTTTGAAAAAGCAGAATCACATATTCGTACGATTGTAGAAAAGGGTAACAGTGAATACCGTATCGATCTTCATCTGAAAAGAAGGGAATCCAAGGGTATTGCCATTAACGGTGTGCCGATCAAAAAAGCAAGCGAGCTTTTCGGGTTCTTAAACATCATCTTTTTTTCCCCGGAGGATCTTAATATTATAAAAAACGGCCCTGCAGAAAGAAGACATTTCCTGGATGCAGAGATCTGTCAGCTTGATAAGATATACCTGTCCGATCTGACCAGATATAATAAGACACTTGCCCAGAGAAACCGTCTTCTTAAAGAAATTGAAGGAAACAGGGATCTTTTGTCTACACTTTCCATATGGAATACCCAGCTTCTACAGTATGGGAAAAGGATCATCCGGCGAAGAAAAGAATTTATTGGGCAGCTGAATGATATCGTTGGTTCTATTCACGAAAAGCTGACCGGTCAAAAAGAACATCTGATCCTGAAATACGAACCGGATACAAGAGAAGAAGATTTTGAGATGGATCTTCTTTCGGCAGAACAAAGAGACTTAAGACAACTTTCCACAACTGTCGGTCCTCATCGCGATGACCTGTTGTTTCAGATAAACGATATTGATATACGTCGTTTTGGATCACAAGGACAACAAAGAACGTCTGCATTGTCGCTAAAACTGGCAGAGATCGAACTGGTGAAAAAAACGATCCATGAAGCGCCGGTACTGCTCCTTGATGACGTTCTGTCAGAGCTGGATCAAAACAGACAGAATTTTCTTTTAAAAAGTATCGGAGATATACAAACGATCATTACCTGTACCGGAATAGAAGACTTTGTTAAAAACCGTTTTCGGATAGACAGAGTTTTCATTGTAAAAGAAGGGACAGTGGAAATCATGAATGGAGAAGACTTATGAGTAACGTTACTTCAGAATACGGCGGAGATCAGATCCAGGTCCTGGAAGGACTGGAAGCAGTCAGAAAACGTCCCGGAATGTACATCGGAAGCACATCCAGCAGGGGACTTCATCATCTTGTCTATGAGATCGTCGACAATGCAGTGGATGAAGCGCTTGCCGGTTTTTGTAAGAATATCGATGTGTCCATCAATCCAGACAACAGTATTACGGTCGTTGATGACGGACGTGGTATTCCGGTGGATATCAACCATAAAACCGGACGTCCTGCCGCAGAAGTAGTTTTTACCGTTCTTCATGCCGGCGGAAAATTCGGCGGAGGAGGATACAAAGTATCCGGCGGTCTTCACGGTGTCGGTGCTTCTGTTGTAAATGCCCTTTCCAACTGGCTTGAGGTTTCCATACGTCGGGATGGTAAGGTTTATGAACAGCGCTATGAAAAAGGAAAAACAGTCAGCGACCTTAAGATGACAGGAACCTGTGATCCGGCAGATAACGGCACAACAGTTCATTTTTTGCCGGATGATACGATCTTTGAAGAGACGGTATTTGAATATCCGACCTTAAAACAGCGTCTTAGAGAGACTGCGTTTCTTACAAAAGGACTGCGTATTGTATTAAATGATAAAAGAGAAGATCCTGTTCACAGTCATTCCTTTCATTATGAAGGCGGCATCAAACAGTTTGTGGAATATTTGAATCGCGGAAAAACGGCCCTTTATGACAATATCATCTATTGTGAAGGGCAGGTAAACAAGGTGTATGTGGAAGTCGCCATGCAGCATAATGACTCCTACAATGATTCCACGTTCAGTTTTGTAAATAATATCACTACCCCGGAAGGCGGTACACATCTGACAGGTTTTCGGAATGCCCTGACGAAAACCTTTAATGATTACGCAAAAGCAAATAAGATCTTAAAAGATACAGAAGCACTGACCGGTGATGATATCCGTGAGGGTCTGACCGCGATCATCAGTGTGAAGATCGAAGAACCCCAGTTTGAAGGACAAACGAAACAAAAACTCGGAAACAGTGAAGCAAGGGGAGCTGTGGAAAATGTTGTCAGTCAGCAGCTGACGTATTTTCTGGAACAGAATCCCTCTGTTGCGAAAACAATCTGTGAAAAAGCATTACTTGCACAGCGTGCAAGAGAAGCGGCCAGAAAGGCAAGGGATCTGACAAGGAGAAAAACAGCTCTTGAGGGAGGATCTCTTCCTGGAAAACTGGCGGACTGCTCTGACAAGGACCCGAAAAACTGCGAGATTTTTATCGTGGAGGGAGATTCCGCAGGAGGTTCCGCGAAAACCGCAAGGAGCCGCGCAACTCAGGCGATCCTGCCTCTTCGCGGAAAGATTTTGAATGTCGAAAAAGCAAGACTTGACCGGATATACGACAACGCAGAGATCAAGGCTATGATCACAGCGTTTGGAACCGGCATTCATGATGATTTTGATATCGAAAAGCTCCGTTATCACAAGATCATCATCATGACGGATGCGGATGTGGACGGTGCACATATCGCTACACTGATGCTGACGTTTCTTTACCGTTTTATGCCGGATCTTATAAAAGGCGGATATGTATATCTTGCGACCCCGCCTCTTTATAAGCTCGAAAAGAATAAGAAAGTCTGGTATGCCTACAGCGATGAGGAATTGAATAAGATCCTGACAGAAGTCGGACGAGACAACAATAACAAGATCCAGCGGTATAAAGGTCTTGGAGAAATGGATGCGGAACAGCTCTGGGAAACCACTATGGATCCGGAAAAACGCATCTTAAAACGCGTCATCATTGATGAAGAAAGTGCATCGGAGATCGATGTGACCTTCACGACCCTGATGGGTGACAAAGTAGAGCCGCGGCGTGAATTTATCGAAGAGAACGCCAGATACGTGCAGAATCTGGATATTTAAGGAGTTAGCGAATGGACGACACGATTTTTGACAATATTCATGAGGTAGATCTGAAAAAGACAATGGAATCGTCCTACATCGACTACGCGATGAGTGTCATCGCGAGCCGTGCCCTGCCGGATGTGAGGGACGGACTTAAGCCGGTGCAGAGAAGAGTACTTTTTTCCATGAGTGAACTCGGAAATACTCCGGATAAACCTCACCGGAAATGTGCACGTATCGTCGGTGATACCATGGGTAAATATCACCCCCATGGTGACAGCTCGATCTACGGAGCGCTGGTCAATCTTGCCCAGGACTGGTCTACGAGATATCCTCTTGTAGATGGCCATGGTAATTTCGGTTCTGTGGACGGAGACGGTGCCGCAGCGATGCGTTATACTGAAGCTCGACTTTCAAAAGTGTCGATGGAGATGCTTCGCGACATAAATAAGGACACAGTGGAATTCGTTCCGAACTTTGATGAGACGGAAAAAGAACCCTCCGTTCTTCCATCCCGGATCCCGAATCTGCTTGTGAACGGTACGACCGGAATCGCCGTCGGTATGGCAACGAATATCCCGCCTCACAACCTGAAAGAAGTAAGTGAAGCGGTTATCCGTATCATTGACGACGAGATCGAAGAAAAAGAAACGGATATGGAAGATCTCATGGAGATCGTAAAAGGACCTGATTTTCCGACCGGTGGTATGATCCTCGGTACCAAAGGGATCGAAGAAAGCTATCGTACCGGCCGAGGAAAGATCCGTGTACGTGCCGTGACGGAGATCGAAACCATGGATAACGGGAAATCCCGTATCATTGTCACGCAGCTTCCTTATATGGTAAATAAAGCAAGGCTGATCGAAAAGATTGCCGAGCTTCACAGAGATAAGAGAATTGACGGCATTACGGATCTCAGGGATGAATCCGACCGCGAGGGTATGCGGATCTGTATAGAACTCCGGCGCGATGTGAACGCCAACGTCGTATTGAACCAGCTTTTCAAGCATACCCAGATGCAGGACACTTTCGGCGTGATCATGCTGGCCCTGGTGAACGGGGAACCGAAGATCCTGAATCTATATGAAATGCTCCATTATTACCTCCTTCACCAGAAGGATGTGATCACCCGGAGAACACGCTATGATCTTAACAAAGCGGAGGAACGCGCTCATATTATTGAAGGTCTCCTTATCGCACTTGACAATATTGATGAAGTGATCAAGATCATCAGAGGCAGCCATACGACCCAGGATGCAAAAAATAACCTGATCGAACGGTTTCATCTGACCGAAGCACAGGCTTCCGCGATCGTAGAGATGAGACTTCGTGCTCTGACAGGACTCGAAAGAGAGAAGCTGGAAGGTGAATACGCAGATCTTCAGAAAGCGATCGCAGAGTACAAGGCAATCCTGGCGGATGAGAAAAAGCTTTTGACCGTGATCAAGACAGAACTTTCTGAAATTGCTTTGAAATACGGCGATGAGCGCCGCAGTTCCATCGGTTTTGATGAACTGGATATTTCGATGGAAGATATGATCCCGGTAACCAATACCGTGATTGCGATGACGAAGCTCGGGTACATCAAGCGCATGAGTCTTGACCATTTCAGGGCTCAACATCGCGGCGGGCATGGTATCAAGGGAATGGAGACCATCGATGAAGACTATATCGATGAACTGTTGATGACGGTTTCACACAGATATCTATTGTTCTTTACAAATCTCGGTCGTGTCTACAGGATCAAGGCATATGAGATCCCGGAAGCGAGCCGTACTTCACGCGGGATCGCGATCGTAAATCTTCTGCAGCTGCAGCCGGAGGAAAAAATCTCGGCACTGATCCCTGTAGAGAAATATGAAGAAGGACGTTTCCTTTTCATGGCGACAAAGAGCGGTGTCGTAAAGAAAACACCTCTTAATGATTTCCGGAATATCCGTAAGACCGGACTTGCCGCAATTAATCTGAAGGATAATGACGAGCTGATCGAAGTAAAACTGACGGACGGAGACCGGGATGTATTTCTTGTGACGAAATACGGACAGTGCATCCGGTTCCATGAAAGGGATGTCAGAAGCACAGGCCGTACATCCATGGGTGTGCGTGGCATGAACCTCACAGATCAGGACGAAGTGATCGGCATGCAGCTGGATGTTCAGGGAACATCCCTCATGTTTGTTTCGGAAAAAGGACTCGGAAAATGCACGATGATGACGGAATTCAGTGCACAATTCCGTGGAGGAAAGGGAGTCCGCTGCTATAAGATCACGGAAAAAACCGGGAATCTTATCGGCTTTAAAGCGGTGGAAGAGGATAACGAGGTCATGATCATTACGACAGAGGGTGTGATCATCCGTATTGCCGTGAACGGAACCGCGCTTTCCGGACGGATCACCAGCGGCGTGAAGCTCATTAATCTGGATGAAGGAGTGACCGTTGCCAGTTTTGCAAAGGTTCGGAAGGATGATGCGATCCTTACTGCGGAAGTACCGGAACTCCCTGATCAGGAAGAACTGAGAGAATATGATGACGAGTCCGAACGGAAAGAAGCAGAGGATAAGGATGACCAGATCGGTCTTTCCGAGGAAGAGCTTCTGAAGGAGCATGGAGTCGCGGAAGAAGACGAAGAATGACACTGAGAGAAATACCGGTATCAAAGATCACGGAAGCCATCCGTGAGATGTCGATTAAGTCAAACCATTTTCTGTCAGACGACATGAAAGAATGTCTAGATTGTGCATTAACGACAGAAGAATCGTCGATTGGAAAAAAGGTATTAAGCCAGCTTCAGGAGAATCTTAAGGTTGCCGGAGAAGAAATGATCCCGATCTGTCAGGATACCGGGATGGCGATCCTGTTTCTGGAGATCGGCCAGGATGTTCATCTGATCGGCGGGGATCTGACAGAAGCGGTTAATGAAGGAGTCCGTGAGGGATACCGCGACGGTTATCTTCGTAAATCTGTCGTGCGCGACCCGCTTACGCGGGAAAACACGTTGGACAACACCCCCGCCATTTTACATACAAAGATCGTTCCTGGAGATCAGGTAAAGATAACTCTTGCACCAAAAGGGTTCGGGAGTGAAAATATGAGCCGGATTTTCATGCTGAAACCGGCAGACGGAATAGAGGGTGTAAAAAAAGCGGTTATTACCGCTGTATCTGACGCCGGACCGAATGCCTGTCCGCCCATGGTGATCGGGGTCGGTATCGGCGGAGATTTTGAAAAGAGCGCGTTACTTGCCAAGTACGCGCTTACGAGAGAAACCGGAAAACCTTCAAACCTTCCGCATATTGCGGAGCTTGAAAAAGAACTTCTTGCAAAGATCAATCGGCTGGGGGTCGGACCGGGAGGTCTTGGGGGAACGACAACCGCTTTTGCGGTACATATCGAAACTTATGCAACACATATTGCCGGACTTCCGGTGGCAGTCAATATTTGTTGCCATGTAAATCGACATTTGACAAGGATTCTTTAGGGAAATCCCTGTTATTCCCCTCTCGTTGCTTTCATTTCCTTTTTGCGCAGATACATCGCACTGTCAGCTCTCCGGAATACGGAATTGAAGTTGTTATCCTTTTCCTTATCATAAAGAGCATAACCGATCGCGGCGGAAATGCGCTCCCAGTAGTCCAGATTTTGATTTCTCGAACCTTCCTCGATCTCTTTGTTAAAGGTATCCACAAGCTTTTCGATATTCTGGTAATCCTGTCCCTTCAGGATCACTGCAAACTCATCACCGCCGATACGGAATACCGGTGAATGTCGGAAAACCTCACAAACAATTGCACAGAGCTGTTTAATGGCGGCATTTCCTTTGTCATGTCCGTATGTGTCATTGATCCGTTTCAGGTAATTCAGATCGATCATGACAACGCCAAACTGCTCTTCTCCGGCTTCCAGTTCCCATTCGATCTTCTGTACTTCTTTGTCGTAGGCGTTTTTATTCCGGATTCCCGTAAGAGCATCTTTATTGGCAAGTTCGCCCATCTCCTCCATTTTTTGCTGGGTGGATCTGAGATCATTTTTCGTTTTAATCAGGTTTTTCATGTGCTCATCCAGAGTAATGATCATGGTTGCAAACTGCTGTCCGAGCGAAGAAAGCTCATCATCTCCCTGAAATTCGCTGGTGATCTCTTCGGCAATAGAAACGTCCTTATTCAGTGAGTATTGGTGGACATCATTTTCAAGGTGTTTTGTACGCGTTACAAAGATGCGGTTGATAATGATCAGCATGATGACCATGCTGACGATCAGGATCGCTGCGATCGCAAGAAGCTGGTAGAGCGTATTATAGAGAATGTCATGGTTTACCGTAGCAACGTCGATCTCGGTTGCAATGATACCGAGGGTCTGACCGTTGATGGTAAGAGGGGTGTAGTATCCGTAGGTATGTCCCCAGGAATTGTCAAATTCCATATACCCGTTCTGTTTTGTTTTTGAAAACCAGGTATCCCAGAGGATCTTGTATTTCTTTGGATCGTTATAGTATTCATCACCGAGGTAGAGATACTCATCGCCGTCGACGATCTTCTTCGTTCTTTCCCCGTCGATCATGTAAACAACGTCATAAATATCGGGTTTCATGACAAGGTAGTAACTATAGGGAATATGAAAAGCTTCTCTGGCGTTTTCAAAGGCGAGCAGCCAATATTCATGAAAATAGATAAAATAAGCTTCTTTGACCTCCGGAGAGAGATCTGCGAATTTCACATCCGTACCGAATGCCTGTCCCGGGTATTCTTTCTCATAGAGTTCCCAGAAATGATCGAGAGCAGTCTGATATTCATCAAAATCGTAGGGAATATTGACCTCATCAAAATGATCCATGTAGTAGTTCTGATAAGTGATGAAGTCCTCGCCGTCGTTTGCCATCATGATCTCCAGATATTCGCCGATATTCCGGATATTCTGTTCACACTGGCGTTTATAGATATTGAGCTGTGTAAAATAAGTTGTCAGACCGACCACTATCAGGATGATAATGGTAAATGCCAGAAACATGACAGAAAAATTAAAAAGAAGACCTTTGGTTTTTCTTTTGATTTTCATAACATGTCACTCCACAAAACGATAATGAACGAATAAAACCGCTTGCTATAACGCTATTTCTATTATCCGAAATTCAGACTTCGCTGTCAATAAGGGAAACGCTGATGAAAGCGTTTCGATAGGCTTTTTCATCATTGCCCTTCAGAGCTTTATAGAGTAAAATGAAGCAGGATTGCATTCATGAAGGAGAATCATATGGATCGAAAGCTCTCTCTCCCGTTGACAAAGGAAACAGTCAAAACTTTATGCTGCGGCGATTATGTGTATCTGACCGGAACGATGTATGTTGCGAGGGATGCAGCGCATAAACGTATCAAAGAAGCTCTGGAGAGAGGAGAGGAACCGCCTTTTTCCCTGAAAGATGAAACGGTCTACTACATGGGACCGTCTCCGGCAAGGGAGGGAAGACCTATCGGTTCCGCCGGCCCGACCACAGCAACCCGGATGGATGCATATGCACCAAAGCTTCTGGATCTCGGGCTTTCCGCTATGATCGGAAAAGGGAAGCGCTCCAAAGAGGTGAAAGAGGCAATCGTAAGAAACGGAGCAGTGTATTTTGCTGCAGTCGGCGGTGCAGGAGCTCTGCTCTCCAAGTGTATCAAGCATTCCGAAGTGATTGCATATGAGGATCTTGATGCCGAGGCAGTGAGAAAGATCGAAGTGGAGGATTTTCCCGTGATCGTCGTGATCGATCCGGAGGGAAAAGACCTTTATGAAACGGTACAAAAAGAATGGTGCCGTCTGGACTGAGTCAGCAAAGAATAGTGTATTAATAAAGGAGTAAACGAAATGGAAGAATCCATGAAAGATTATGAAAAAGAGCTGGAGGAATCCTATAAGCAGCTGGAACAGGATGATGAACCGGCGGTTCTGACTCCGGAAGAAGAGGAGGAACAGAATGCCTGGACGTATCTGAAAGAGCTGAAGGCAGGCGGTGAAACCGTCAAAATGAAGGTGAAAGAGGCGGTTCCAGCCGGAGTGATCGGAACCGTAGAGGGGATCCGTGCTTTTATCCCGGTTTCAAAGATTACGACAGGTCGCGTGGAAAATACCGAAGACTGGGTCGGAAAAAGCATCGAAGCAGAGATCATCACGCTGGATAAAGAGAATAAAAAGCTGGTGCTTTCCGGTAGAGCGGTTGCGGAGAAAAAAGAGGCAGCGGTTAAAGAAGAGAGGCTTAAAGAGATCCATGCAGGCGAGATCGTGGAAGGAGTTGTGGAGACGATCCAGACTTACGGAGCATTTGTAAAGCTTGAAAACGGACTTACCGGTCTGGTTCATGTTTCCCAGGTGGTTTCGAGAAGGATCAAGACTCCTTTTGAAGTATTAAAAACAGGGCAGAAGGTTCGTGCGAAAGTGCTTAAGGTGGAAGATGGGAAGATCTCCCTCTCCATGAAGGCGCTGGAAGAGCTCAGCAATCCGGAAGAAGTACCCGTTGATACGGAGAGCTACAGCTCCAATGAAGAGATCGGAACCTCGCTTGGATCCCTTCTTTCCGGAATCAAGCTGTAGTCAGATCGAAAAAGGGTTTGATACGATGAAGTCTATTTTGATCACAAATGATGACGGGATAGAAAAGGACGGTCTGATTAGGCTTGCGGAAGCTGCAAAGGAGTTTGGCGATGTCTGGATCGTTGCGCCGGACAGTCAGCGAAGCGCTGCTTCTCACAGTATTACGCTGCATGACCCTATAGATGTTTTTCCGCATGATTTTCCGGTTGAGGGAGTGAGGGCCTTTTCCTGCAGCGGAACACCGGCTGACTGCATTCGTGTGGGAAGTCTCAGTGTCATGCCCCATAAACCGGACGCTGTGATCTCCGGTATCAATTACGGATACAATGTGGCCTCGGATATTCAGTATTCGGCTACCTGCGGAGCGGCTTTTGAAGGAGCGTTTCAGGGATTCCCGTCAATGGCGCTTTCCGAGAATATGAGTGAATGTCATGAAGTAACGGATCTTTATCTGAGAAGAATACTGGAAGAATACCTGTTTTGTCCGCTTGATGGATGGAAGATCATGAACGTCAATTTCCCCGGTTGCATCGCCGCGGAGTGCAAAGGGATCCTGTATGACAGGAAAGTTTCCCTGGGGATGTTCTATAAAGATCATTATGTGGAAAAAGAACGTCTTCCGGGTGGAGGGATCCGCTACATGGTGGAAGGGGATTGCAGCCGGGAATGTGAAGATGGCACGGATTTCCGTGCCATCCTGGACAATTATGTTTCTGTGAGTGTGGTTGACAATTTTATTTAAGAGGGGATTGCAAAATAGGATGTTGTATTAGTCACATGGCACGTACGGCTCTGCCGCATTTCGCTAATACAACATTCTTTTTAAATAAATTACTCCACCCCATTCGCATCCGGTCCAAAGTAGTGGAATGCCAGCATCGTAATATCATCAAACTGCGGAGCATCTCCGACAAACTTTTCGATATCGGCACGAACTTCTTCCAGAATCTTTTTCGGTTCGGCATCCTTATTTTTATTCAGTACCTCCAGCATCCGGTCGGTTCCGTAAAGTTCATCATGTGCATCGGTTGCTTCCGGTACACCATCTGTGTATACATAAAGCATATCGCCGGGATGGATTTCGAATTCATGCTCTTTGAAACGAATCCCTTCAATCGTTGCCACAGCTGGTGAATGCCTGTAAACCTGAAGTTCAAACTCTCCATTCGCCCGCTTAATAACAGGATGTTCATGACCAGCATTCGCGGCAATTCCCTTTCCGGTTGAGATCTGAATGATCGCTAACCAGACCGTAACAAAGAGTTCTGCTTCATTTCCTTCGCAGAGCTGCTCATTTGCATAAGCAAGTATCTCGGAAGGAGATCCACCGGTCTGTGCACGGTTTTTGATGAGCGTTTTCGCAATGACCATAAAAAGTGCAGCAGGAACACCTTTTCCGGAAACGTCTGCCATGACAAGTGCGATATGATCGTCATCTACCAGGAAGTAGTCATAGAAGTCGCCGCCGACCTCCTTTGCAGGATCCATGGAAGCGTAAAGCGTAAATTCATTACGTCCCGGGAATGCGGGGAAGATACGCGGCAGCATATCCGCCTGGATCTGTGTCGCGACATTGAGCTCGGCTCCGATCCTTTCTTTTTCTGCCGTTACCTTGGTCAGGTTCTTAATATATTCATTGATATCCGTCTCCATTTTACGGATGGAACGAGCAAGAATACCGATCTCATACTGGTTTTTCGCAGCTTTCAGCTCACCCTCGCGTTCGGAATGATTCTCTGCGAATCGTTCTGCCTCATCAGTGATCTCAATAAGCGGAGAAACCAGGAAGCTCCGCAGGAAGAGCAGATAAAGGATGATCGCTATGCCCATGGTGATCAGCATTGCGACAACAACGTCACGCACATAAGTATTACGGGCTTCGATCAGAGAAGTCATGGGTTTTTCAACACCGATAATGGCGACAACGTTTCCGCTTGAATCCATAACACCGAGACCTGCCGAGGTATGTGCTTCCGTGGCCGTATAGGTGTAGAGATACTGTTCTGCCCGGCCGCCGGTTTCCAGGATGTGTTTGGTATCCTCTGCGTATTTCGGATCCATATCTGTCGCCGTATAGCCAAGAGGATAGCGGTCAAATCCGGTCCAGGGATTCACGGAATCAAAGATATACGTGGATTCCAGAAGATTATCCGGCGTGATCTTCGCAACGTAGATATAATTACAGTTCATAGTGACAACAAGATTATCGAGCTGTTTTTCGATCTGATCATATTCCGCATCTTTTTTGCCGGTATCCAGATACCAGTCCAGCTTATCCGGATTCAGATAAGACCGGACGGTTTCCGCGATCTCATAAGCCGAATCGTTGTACTGCTTTTCGAGAACGGCGGTAAATTCTTTGTAACCGATCAGCGATGTGATAAAACCCAGTGCCCCGATCACAATGACAATGGTAACGATCAAAACAGCTGCAAAACTCTTTTTACGTTTCATAATCCACCTTTTCCTTTAAAGTAATCTATTTGCTCCTGAGAAGTAATGATCTTCAGAGGTTTTGTCTGTTCAGAGCGCTTGCTTTTTCCTGCAAAATAGCGTTCGTATTCTTCAAATGTATCCGGCGGAAGGAAGATCAGCTGTGCTTCACTGAGTTCTTCCGCTTCTCTTGCGTTCCGGTAAGAAAAGCAGTTTTCGGAAAGCTTTTTATCAATGAGAGCAGACGGGTGATCCGGAGGAATCCCGTTTGCTTCAAGAAAGACGAGGTAACATGGCGGATCCTTTTCCCGCCATCCTGTCACGCAGTATCCGGTGGCGTTCATACCGCTTTCTTCAAAGAAATCGTTCATCGCTCCCTCAAACTGGGCGGCATTCATCTTTTCATCCACCAGGTTTAATACCTGGCTTTTCCGGTAATTGATACTGACAAGAGGCGTTTTCTCATAAAAGCCGCGTACTTCGATCACATCGCCGAGCCGGTAACGGTAAAGTCCGGAAACCGTTGTGATAAGGATCTCGTATTTTTCTCCTTCTTTCAGTTCCGTCAGTGTCAGACACGGACCGTTTTCATCCGTTTCGGGCAGGAATTCATAGAAACAGAGATCCGGTATCATGATATATTCGTCCATCCGTTCTACACCGGCCGCCACGGAAAACATTCCTTCTGATGCTGCATAAAGGAACGGATAAACAGGTAATCCTCCGGAATAATGATCGAGAATCTCGATATAGGGATGGAACTGCATCCCGGAGGAAAGCCGGAGATATTTCACATTCGGCCAGAGCTTTCGGATGAGTCCGTCGGAAAGATCCGGTCCCGAGAACTTCCGGAGCTGCCTGGAACGCTTGGGGTTTGGCGGGAGATGCTTCTTTAAATAATCCTTCCAGTCATCATCGATCTTAAACTCCGGACTGATCTCCCCGGTCTCCATATCGGAAAGGAACGCATCCCAGTGGCGCTCCAGATAACGCAGCATAGCGGTACATTTATGGACAAAATTCGCATGAATGGCAGTGATATCCGGCTGTTCCAGCGCGATCCGGAGCTTTACATACTGGATATCCGCAAGTTTTTTCGGAAAGAGAACCTCTTCCGGCGCATAGAAGAGCTCATAGGGATAAGTTCCTTCTTCCTGCTGCATGCGGCTTGCCACGCCCGAACGCACGCCATTTAGGGTTCCGTCCGGCATATAGGTGAGGTAGGCGTCACTCATCAGAAAGATATTTCCGAACAGTTCTTCTTCCTTGTATTGCGGCAGATCTTTCCGGATGATGGCACGGATCGCTCCGTCCCAGTATCGGTGCTGAAGGATCGCATCCTCTTTTACCAGAGGGAAGTACTTCTGGACGCCCATGCTTCCGGAGCTGATACAGTAAAAATACGGCGGATCTGCTGTGAAAACGCCTCTTTCACCGGCGATCTCCCGATCGATGAGTGCTTCATAGTCCTCAAAAACCGTATAAGGAACAGCGTTTTGATATTCCTTTACGGAACGGATCTTATCGAATCCGTATTGTTTTCCGAAAACGGTGTCTTTATTCTTTTTCAGAATCCGAAGAAGGAGCTTTTCCTGTTCCTCCGCAGGCCTTGTTGCGATTTCATTCAGATGTCGAAGGGATTCCTCGGCAAATTGACTTTCTATCATGTTTTATTCCTATAACAGAATCAGCAGCGTATTTACCCCGAAGGTCTGCTGGTAGATAACATCTTCTACGAGTTTTTCGATCATGCGGAAGCCCATAAACTCTTCTTTTTCATAATCAGTGGAGTGGATCGGGTCAAAAAAGACTCCTCCGTAGCGGATACGGATACCGGTTACATCCTGCATGGAAAAGACCCTGAGATCAAAGGTGACAGATGAATCCTTGTTGATCTCCGTGATCAGGGTCATCAGTTCTTCCATGGAAAGGGAGATCTTCATATATTCCTTGGGATTCATCCCGATTTCACTGCAGAAATCGGAGATCTTTTCACAGGCGCTGCAGATTTCCTCTGCATTACCGGGGAGTGAGAAATTAAGGATCCGTCCGGAATGCTGAAGTGTCGTATCCATCAACAGATAGCGTGTAAGGTTCTTTTTACGTGAGGAGACCACCTTTGAGGAGATCAGCCAGAACAAAATGGTCAGTCCTTCGCTAAGGGGAAGGAAGATCCAGGGATTCAGATCAAAACGGATACATACAAGGAGTGACAATGCTGCAAAGATATATACCCTGCAGGCGATCATCAGGTCGGAAAGGATCGCATGGCCTGACACATTGTAAAGGTTTATCATCATGCCGTTCCAAAGACCCGGGAACAGACTGATCGCAAGGCAGATCATCGGAATCAAAAGTGAGATCCCGTTAAGTCCGTAGGCAGAGCCGATCAGATTCGATGCAGCGACGATGATTGCACCGAAAACCGTGGCGAAAAACAGACCGTCGCGCCATTCGAGCCCGATCAGTATCTTTGTACTGCCATTATCGCGTTCACCGTGATAAACACCAAGCATGGCGGTACCGGCCTGGGGAACTCCTGCTGTGACGGCTTCCGTGAAAGCGGCAATGCCGTTTACTGCGGTAAAAGCAGCAACAAGGGGATTTCCACCCATAATAAAGAGAAGCTCATTCACTGTGAGGATCCGGAGGCTTTGAAGAGCATTGTTTAAAGCTGCCGGGCTTCCCGAGATGAGTATTTTTCTCCATTTTGCTCTTTCCCTAAAGAAGTAGAACCGGAAAGCAAAATTGGTGTGCCCCGAATGGATCCTGATCATTCCGAAAACAAGAGCCGCTGCGGTTGCGATGACACTGGCAAGAGATGCACCAAGTACGCCCATATCAAGACCGTACATGAACAGGATATCAAGAATGATATTCCCGGCCCCCATGATGATCATCATAAGGGTAACGGAATTGTTTTTCCCATCCAGACGCAGATACCAGAACGGAATATAGATCATGATCTTGGGAATGGCACCGATCAGCGTAACACCTGCATAGGCACGGATCATTTCCCGGATGACCTCGTCCGGACTCAGCAGATTTGCCGTAAACGGAAGAAGCAGAAGTCCGATGACCGTTGCGAGAACAGAAGCGATGAGGCAGGAGGAAAGGCAGGTTCCGTAATAATGCTGAGCAACGTCGATATTGCCTTTTCCAATCTCTTCGGAGGCAGCTATCGCAGTTCCGGAAACGAAAAAGGATCCGATCACACAGAGTACCAGATAAATCGGTACACAAAGGTTGATGGCGGTCAGACCGTCGATTCCGATACGCTGTCCTACGATGATCCCGTCCGCAAGAATATTGAGACACCCGCTCAATATCGAGAGAATACAGGGAATTAACGCTTTTCGATATGCTTTTTTCAAAAAACGTTCATCCTGTATCAGGACTTCGCTTGAAGATTGTTCTTTCATGAAAACCTTTAGAATACACTTAAAATTAACTATTCAGACCTATTTTATCCTTGTTTTTCAGATTCTTCAATAAAAAACAGTAAATTGAACAAAAAAATCCCGCAGGATGATTCCTTCGGGACCTGAGTAAATATGATCTTTTTATCTGGTAGTCTTTTCCTTCTTTATCGGTTTTCAACGTCGCCGCTCGCTCGAAGCTGACGGCTGGCTTACTGGCTCGATCAGATTTCCAAGACTTGTTTTTGTGTTGTTATCCTTTATATCGGCAAAAAGAGAAAAAACATTACCCCCGGATAAAAAATTTTTTCATTTATTTACCGGATATTGTTTTTGTTTTTATCCAGGCATAGATCAGTTCCGGAGCGTGAGCCTCCAGAAGCATCTCGATATTTGCTCCGAGCGTTCCGAGATATGCAAAATCATTTTCCAACACATCACAGCTTGCACAGTAAAGGAAGTAGTATGTCATCTTATTTATGCTGTCCTTCATTTCATTCATTTCTACTTCTGTTCCTACAAAGCCTTTTTTAGAGAGAAGAGAAGAAATGATGATGGAAGTCACTTTGGATGCAGTTTTTCGAAGTACTTTGTTTTTTCCGTTTCGAAGGATCATATAAAGGATCGCTTTTTGAACGGGTTTCATCGCCCTGTCCATGATATTCAAAAGAACACCGCGGATCAACAGCCGCTGATCTTTCTCTGCTCCGAGATATTTTTTTGCGATCAGTGCAAAGGCTTCTTCATAATACCTTGCATATGCCTCACGTTCTGTAATCTTTTTATTCCCTATCGACAGATTGATCTTTTTCCCCATAAAACTGATGAAACGCGGGAAATAATCACCGAGAGTGGCCTCATACCACCAGTCCTGAAGTTTTCCTTTTTTTCGATGAAATGCCTCGTGTTTCTTGATCGGGGCGAGCTTTGAGCCTGCAATGGCAATGGGTGTAAAATGTTCTGCAGTACAGCTAATCGCGGGATTGATCATATTCAGAGTAGTTGCTACCGCAGGGAAAAGTCTTTCCCATTCTTCGTCTCCCGGAGCAGGAAGCACCGTATCATCTTTTCCGGGTCGGCAGAATCCCCATACTTCCGGCGCAATGAGAGGAACCATATCCATCCGGCTGATGGTATTATGGATGTTGGGATAATCCAGGTTTCGTTCGATCGGAAGCCCCCGCGGTGCTTCAAAGGTGTATACAAAAATATCCTTATTTGAAACACCAAAAAAGGTTTCGTTATCCGAAACAGCTACACCGACAAGACCAGCTATTGCCCCGGCACGACTGTAACCGGAGATCAGGACCTTTTTTTGGATTTCCGGTTCGGTATTATGAGTAACAAGATAGGCTTTCAGAAATTGAAGCGTCTTCTTTACGGCGATCTGAAAGCCGTAAGCGACATCCTTTTCTCCGAAGATCGTGTTTCCGTACCATTCTTTTCCGTAAGACGCGCCGCGAAAGCCCAGTATATAAATAATGCAGGGATCTTCTCCAAAGAGAACCTTTTTTCTTGCAGCGAAAATACCGATTGTAAAGTCAGCCGGTGTCCGCGTATAATCCATGTTGATTTCAAAATCAGAGAAACCAAGCTCTTTTACAAGAGCTTCCACATTACTGTATTGGCGATGAGCAGGTTCCTTGGGGTTTGGAAAAGCTGCCATGGAAAGACAGAGTGAGAACTGACGTATTTCCGGTGAAAGCTCTCTTGCATCCTGCAAAAACCACTCGTCCGCATATGAATATTCTGCTGTCAGGTTTGTTGTTTCTTCCGCGTCCTGAAAACGGAAAACCCCTTTTTGTTCCATTTCAGCTACCTCATTAAGCTATTCTACGCTTTTCAGCGCTTCGATCATATCAATCTTTCGGATTACAAATCCCATGATAAAGTCTACGATGATCGCAAATAAAAATGTCAGACCCGCACAGATCAGATAAGAATACCAGTGCATGCTCCGGATAAAGTATGCATAATCAATTTCGATCGTTCCGACAACCATTTTTTCGGCGAAGAAACCGAGAAATCCTCCGAGAATGATGCCTGTGATCGTCATGAAGATGTTTTCCCTCTGTACATAAGCCGCAACTTCGCGATCCGAGAAGCCAAGCACCTGAAGAGTGGCAAGTTCCCGTATCCGTTCTGTAATATTGATACTGTTAAGGTTGTATAGGACGATAAAAGCCAGTAACGCAGCAGTACCGATCAGGATTGACGTAATCCGGTTCAGGGCAGATACCATATTCACGATCCTTTGACGGTCATGTGATTTGGGTGTTACTTCCGCCACAGCAGGATTTCCCTGCAGCGCCTTCACAACGTCTTCCGTTGAACAGTTTTCCGCCAGATTAATATAGATCCGGTTTGTTTCCATCTTTTTTCCGAAATATTTTTCATAGGTGTCCCTTGTGAGAAACACGTAATGCAAAACATAGTTTTCAACAATCCCTCTGATCGGAATCTTGATGTTTTCCCCTTCGGTACATAAAAGCTCGATCTGATCCCCTACATTTACATTCAGGAGAGTCGCGGCTTTTTCCGTCAGGAGGACACCGTCATCGGGAAGGGAAACCGATTCTCCGGTTTGTCGATCGCGGAGCGTAAAGAAATCTGTCAGATGTTCACTGTCATCCACTGCAAAACAGTTGATCGTAAAATACTGGTTACCTTGATCCGCGTACTGTGTCATGTAAAGCCCCGTCAAAGTTTCCTCTGCTTCCGGAAGGTTTTCCACTTTTATTATGAGCTTATCGATATCGAGCTTACTCACATTTGATGTGATCTTCACATAACAATCATATGTTTCAATATCTTTAAACTGTTTATTTACCGATGTTTGGATCGAATCCCGCATACCGACTCCGACACAGAGCAGCATCATACAGCCGCTGATACCGATGATCGTCATAAAGAGACGTTTTTTATAGCGAAAGAGGTTTCGGACAGTGGATTTGGCGCTAAAGGAAAGACGTTTCCATAGAAACGTAATCCGTTCGAAAATGATTCGGGTGCCGCTCTTTGGCGGTTCCGGACGCATCAGATCCGAAGGGATCTCCTTCAGCTGTTTTTCGGATGCCGCAAAAGTGGCTATTCCGGTGGAAAGTGCCGCAAAGATAATCGACATGAAGATCTCTGAGGGAACCAGGGATTCTACTGAGATCAGGAGTCCCGGGTATAGTGTCTGATATGCGTGAAAAATGGTACGCGGAAGAACCGCAGCTCCGACAAATGCTCCTACGGTGCCTCCGACAACGGTGGCAAGCAAAACGTATGAAAGAAATCGAATGCGCATGGCTTTTGGTTCAAACCCCATGGCAAGAAGTGTTCCGGTCTGTTTCCGCTGTTCTGCAACCATTCGTGTCATAGCTGTAAGGCTGACGAGTGAAGCTACCAGGAAAAACAGGATCGGGAAAACGTTTCCCATGGCATTTACGCGCTGCATATTCATTTTATATCCGGCAAAGCATTCCAGTGTATTCCGGTCCATGACATACCATTCGGGGATGACCAGTTCTTCGAGCTTTTTTTCTGCCTCCTCCAGCTGTTTTTCGCCCTCATCGAGTTTTTTCTGTGCTCCGGGAAGTCCCGCTTCATATCGCTGCTGTCCATAGTACAGTTCCTGGGCTGATTCTTTGTAGTCTGACTTTGCGCTGTCCAGCTGACTCTTTCCGCTTTCGAGTTCCGCGCCGGCTTCCTGGATTTTTTTGTTACCGGAGGCAAGATCGAGTTCCGCTTCATAGAGCTTCTGATGTTGTTCCATAAGCGTTTTCTGGGTTTCGGTTACCGCTTGCTGTCCACCCATGATCTGTCCCCAAGACTGATCAAGCTTTGTTTTTGCTTCAAAAAGCTCTTGATCTGTCATGGCAAGATACATTTCTGCGCCCGCAGCTTCCTTTTGTTTCTGATCCAATTCGGCGCGTGCGCTCTGAAGAGAGGCATTTGCAGCCGCAAGCTTTTGCTTCGCTTCCTCCATTTTTGCCTGAAGAACAATCAGGGCTTCCGGGGGCAGGAGGGATGAATACTCCTCCATGTACTGTTCTACAGTGTGGTAGAATTCATTCAGTCCGTCATATTTCCCTTTTCCGTATTGATACTGCGCTTCTGCAGCTGCAAGCTGCGCTTTTCCATCATCGAGCTTAGTTCTTCCCTCTTTGTACTGGTTGACTCCGGCGGCATACTGTTCCACACCGGCCCAGAACTCCGATTCGCTGTTAGCAAGCTCTGCTTTTTTCTGTTCCAGGGTGTTTTGCTGCTCCAGAATCTGATTTTTCGTTTTTTCAATCGTATCGGCACCGTCTTCTATTTTTTGCTTTCCGGCAATATAATCTTTTTCTCCCTGTTCGAGTTCATCGGATTTTTGCGTGATCTCATCCGCTGCTTCAGAGAGCTTTTGTTTGCCATCTTCGATCTCCTGCTTCCCATCTTCAAGCTTCTTTTTTCCTTCCTCCAGCTCTTTGGTGCCCTGCGAGATCGCATCGGAATACCTTGTGAAAAGTTCATCGTAACGGCGTTTTGTCGCAATATCCCCGAATTGTTCCAGTTCCTCTTTTAATGTATCAGACTTCTGCTGCCGTTCTTTGCTGAAGGAATCCACCCATTCATCATTATAGTCATCCATGACCACATAGGCTTCGGTATAATAATCAAATTGAAAAGCATCCTGCGGTACAACGGCAATGGAATCCACTTTGCCGCTGCCGACGGAGGATGCTCCACGTGCTGTGTCTACGTACTGCGGCAGATAGCCTTTTCCCACGATTACAAAGCTTTCACTCTTCAGCTGATTGGTCAGCGGTTCGTTCGTTCCGCTGGTAAGTATGATGCGGTCTCCGATTGAGAAAAGGTCAGAAACGTCGCCATACGCATCCAGAAGACATTCATCGGGTGATTTTGGGAGTCTTCCCTCTGTTACATAGGGAAGGTTGATCTTTTCGGTCTCTCCGACGACATGGATCACAAATTCCCGGTCTTCCGTCTGGAAAATGGCATCTACGCTGCGTCCACTCTCTGTTTCTCCGACTCCGGAGAGTTCCTTCATATCCGAGACGTCCTGATCCGTAACACCGTAGGTTCCGAAAACCAGAAAATCCATCATTTTCTGGTCCATAAAATAACCATTTGCACGAGATCTCATATAAAAAGCCGTGGAACGGAGACCTACAAAAGTAAAGGTACCGAGCATCACCACAAGAAAAATCGAAAAGAACCGTCCAAAGTTCCTTCGTATTTCCCGGAAGAAGTCCAGTACCAGATAACTACCTTTCCATTTTCGATTTGTCTGTTCGCCGAAAAGCTTCACCACTCAATCTCCTCAACCGGTACCGGCTTTTCGTTCGTATAGTATTCATCTACTTTTCCGCTTTTTATGCGGATCACGCGGTCACCCATAGGCGTGATGGCACCGTTATGAGTGATCATCACGACTGTCATGCCGCGCTGTCTGCAGGTGTCCTGAAGGAGCTTTAAGATTGCCTTTCCGGTTGCATAATCCAGTGCTCCCGTAGGTTCATCGCAGAGAAGAAGCTTCGGATTTTTGGCAAGTGCTCTTGCGATTGCAATACGCTGCTGCTCTCCGCCGGAAAGCTGTGCCGGGAAATTCCCGATGCGGTCTTTTAGTCCGACCAGTTCGATCATTTCCTCCGCATCCAAGGGCTCCTTGCTGATCTGTCGCGCCAGTTCCACATTTTCCAATGCGGTCAGATTTTGCATTAGGTTATAAAACTGAAAAACAAAGCCAACATCCTCTCTGCGGTAGGCCGCCAGCTCTTTTCTGGAAAGCTTGCTGAGCTCCCGTCCGTCTATTGTTACTTCGCCGGAGGTAAGCGTATCCATACCGCCGAGGATATTGAGCATTGTACTTTTTCCGGATCCGGAGGGACCGACGATGATCACCAGTTCTCCCTTTTCGATCTCAAAACTGACTTCATCGGATGCTTTTACAGAGATGTCACCGGATTTATAGATTTTTGTTACTTTGTCTACTGTAATATAAGCACTCATTACTTGTTGCTTGTCCTCCTGCAGGAAAATGCTTATTCTATGATGCTTCCTTATCCAGCTTTTCTGCAGCTTTTTTCAAAAGATCGATGATCGGAAGGTGCTGTGGGCAGACTCCTTCGCACTGACCGCAGCCGATGCAGTCGGAGGCTTTCCCGGCATTTGTGGTAACATCGCTGTAAAATGCTTTCGGGCGGAAAGTGTCATCCGGATAAAGCTCCATCGTATTCATAACACGGAAGACATCCGGAATGCTGATCTTCATCGGACACCCGTCCGTGCAGTAACGGCAAGCCGTGCAGCCAATCTGCGGGATATTCAGCATGATGCTTTTTACTTCGTCGATCGTCTTCTTTTCTTCTTCTGAGAGCGGCTCAAAATGAAGGAAGGTTTCCAGATTGTCCTTCATCTGCTCTTCCGATGTCATACCGGAAAGGATCGTCATGACACCGGGGAGCGAACCGACAAAACGAAGGGCCCAGGAAGCGTTTGATGCACCCGGACGGACCTTCTGAAAGCGTTCCGAAAGCTCCGGAGTAAGGTTTGCAAGTGTTCCGCCTTTTACCGGTTCCATAATGATGATCGGGATGTTCCTCTCATGAAGGATCTCATAAAGTTTTCCCGAACGGACAACAGGGTTGTTCCAGTCCGCGTAATTCAGCTGGATCTGAACAAATTCCATTTCCGGATATTCATCCAGTACCTTGATCAGAAGTTCCGGACTTCCGTGAAAGGAAAAGCCGAAATGGCGGATCTTGCCTTCTGCTTTCTTTTTCAGTCCCCAGTTGTAGCAGTCATATTTTTTATAGGCCTCGTAGTTATTGCCTTCTTCGATGGAGTGGAGGAGGTAGAAGTCGTAGTAATCCACGCCGGCGCGGTCGAGCTGTTCCTGAAAGATCCTGTCAACATCCTCCGGTTTATGAAGCTCCCATCCCGGAAGCTTCGTTGCGAGCATAAACTCTTCCCGCGGGTAACGTTTCACCAGATCTTCTCTGGCCGCTACCTCAGAAAGTCCGCTGTGATAGACATATGCTGTGTCAAAATAATTCAGTCCGGCCGCCATATAGGCGTCTACCATACGCTGCACTTCCTCATGCTGAATCTTTCCGTCTTTCTCGGGAAGACGCATGAGACCAAAGCCGAGCTTTGGCATCCGGGTAAGATCAATAGCCATCGTGATACCTCCTTCTAAAACCAATTAAGAAGCTGCATTCATGCCCTTCATATTGATGATCATGGTGATAAGATCAAATATTGCTTCAACAATGAGCAATATTCCACCGATCCGAAGCAGTAATTCCACGGTGCCAAACGGCCGGATCACAAGAATGATGCCGAAAACGATCATGATGATCGCACTGATCAGGATCAAATAGGAAGACTTATTTGTAAGCCCTGCGTTTCTGACCTGTGCAAAGGATGCGAATTTCAGGACTCCGCCGATGATCAGGATCAGACCGTAGATCCAGGCAAATATGGAGATGATCCCAAGGATCCATCCTGTACCGCAAAGGCAGAGAAGACCGAAGATCAGAGCAAGAATGCTTCCGATAACGGGTCCGACGACGGAAGTCTGATTTTTCACGCCGGAAATAATGTGTACAAGTCCTATGACGGCGCCGATGAGAAGTACGATGCCGATGATCCTGATCAGTACTTCCGTGAATCCAACCGGATTAATGGTCAGAAAGACGCCCAGTACGGCTTCCAGTACAATGATGATGATCATCGGAACAAAAGGTCTCGTTTTTTCCATGAATTGTCCTCCTAATGGTTATTTCTTACATGATAAATGCATAGATATATACAGTATACCACGTTTTTTTGCAGGTACAATCAAATGATGTTGATAAAGAGAGTGATAATGATACTGTTGAGAAAATCCGTGAAAAGGCTTCCTACAATGGGAATCAGAAGAAATGCCTTGGCAGACGGGACGTATCTTGCTGTAACGGCTTCCATATTTGCCATTGCATTGGGAGTTGCTCCCATTCCAAACCCGCAGAATCCCGAGGAAATGACGGCGGCATCGTAGTTTTTTCCCATTGCGCGAAAGACGATGATGCCTGAAAAAAATGCCATCCAGACGGTCTGGGCGAGCAGCAGTATGATCATGGGAAGCGCGAGATCAGCAAGTTCCCACATCTGAAGAGTGATCATGGCAATTCCGAGGAACAGGGAAAGCATAATGGAGCCGATATCCTCCACCTGGTCTATATAAAGGGGGATCTTTCCGGTGTATTCTCCGAGATTGCGGATGACTGCTCCAGTGATCATCGCTCCGATATAAACCGGAAAGGTAAGTCCCGTCGATTTCAGCAGCATTGTGATCACGGTACCGATACCGGCGGCGATCACCAGTTCAAAAACAGCATTTGCATAGCTCCCGATAACCGCTTTTACACTCTTTGCTTCTTTTGCGCCGGTTTCCGGGGCAACAGCTGTTTTGACCAGATCACGTTTTCGAATGAGACGATCCGCGAGCGGTCCGCCGATCAATGACCCTACGATGAGTCCGTAAGTAGCCGCGGCAGTACAGATCGTGGAAGCACCCTTCACTCCGAAATCTTCCAGCACCGGTCCAAATGCGCCGGCTGTTCCGTGACCGCCTACCATCGGGATGGATCCCGTACAAAAGCCGGTCAGTGGCGTTAGTCCGAGCGGTTTGGAAAGAAGAACTGCGATCAGATTCTGAGAGAATATCAATGTTACAAGAAGTATCAGAAGGATCAGGATCCCTTTTCCGCCGGCTTTTAACGCTTTCAGATTTGCCTGAAAACCGACTGATGTGAAAAAGAATACCATGCAGATCTCACGGAAGGAATCATCAAAAGCGACCGTCAAAACGCCGGTCGCATACAGAATACAGGTCACTATGGAAACGATCAGGCCGCCGATGACAGGGGCTGGAATGCAGAACTTCTTGAAAAAGGGAAGCCGTTTTCGGATAAGACTCCCGAGAAGCAATGCAAGCACGGCGATGAACAGCGTCTGATACATATCAAATGTAAATGTACGCATCAGAAAAGGCCCTGCTCCTGATAAAAGGCTTCTGCCCCCTTATGAAACGGGATGGGGATATTTGATACGATAAAGTCTGCTGCCTGATCCTCAGAGAGGTAGGTTGTCTGAACAAACTCTGTTCTGCGGTTATACAGTGTTTCTGTTATTTTCTTTACGGTTTTTTCATTAACGGAATCACTGACAACAAGCATCGCGGATACGCTGATCGCCGGAATATCATCCGTCTGCCCGGAATAGGTTCCGGCAGGGATCAGGCTGATATGATAGACATCTGCTGTCTTATTCATTTTGTCCAGGTCTTCCGCCGTTACGGGGATCAGCCGGATGTCCGTCTGCTCGGAGAGTGTCTTGATCACGGACATTCCCACATTACCTGTGCAGAAAAGGGCATCAATCTCATCATAGGTCAGTGCTGCCGAGGCATTTGAGTAACTGAGGTTCTGAAGAGCCGCATTATCCTCGGTGATGCCGTAAGCAAGGAGGATCTCCTTTGCACTGCTTTCGGTTCCTGATTCCTGTGCACCGATGCTGACTTTTTTTCCGGTGAGATCCGCTACCGAACGGATATCGGAATCCGCTTTTACAATGATATGACAAACCTCTGTATAAAGGCTGCCGATAGCGCTGTAACCCTTGTCGGAATCTGCTGCTGTAGAATAGGTATGCGATGCAACATCCGACTGTACCACAGCCATCTGCACATAACCTCCGGCGAGGAGACGGAGGTTTCCTGCAGAACCGGTAGTTTCCAGAACCTCTACCTGGAGCTGGTTGTCAGTCTTCAGATCGGCAGCTAATGTATTTGCTACCTTATAATATTCGCCGTCCTTATCTGCGGAGGCAAGTTTCAGGTTTCCGGTGCCGCATGCACTGAGGAGCGCTGCGATCATAACAGAAAAAAACGCTGCACAGATTCTTCTATATTTTTTCATGTTTTGATGATCTCCTTTGGGATAACAATGAAAAACTCCTTGTAGATTATAGCATTTTACAGAAATAATGGAAAGAGGAGACACAGAACCGTCCCCTGTCTCCTCTTGGTTCCTTCACTCTTCTATATCAGTGCATTTAAATCAAACACTCAACAAGAATAATGAAAAAGGGCTACATGACAACTTTTGTACAAAAAGGGGTTGTAAACCGCATAAATACGTTGTCAAAAAACTTGTCACGAATGGCAAAGAAAAACCCCCGAAAGCCTTATATCAAGCGCTTTTCGGGGGTGTTTTGTTTAAGCAGATGACGGGAGTCGAACCCGATTTGCATTTCTTATAAACCGCTATATATCAGCGTTTTCGGATTTCATGACAACTTTCATGACAATTTTTTTTTATTATAGATGAAATAAGGAAGGGGTTGCTGATTGCTCCTCGGGTGGAGTCCAATTCTCCACGCTGGCCGCAATCAACAGCCCCATTTCTCTTATCACTAATATATAATTTGAAAACTCTTATTTCAATGCAACTTTCGTACTAATCTCATCTTTATTTTCATGATGAAGCAACAAAGAATCAAATATCCGCTTTTGTGCCTTTTTTTGTTGCATTTCATGCCTGTATATGGATTTCATAACATGATCGCTTTTCCAGCCACCGGATGCCATAATATCCGCATCGCTTACGCCTTGTGAATGTGAGTATGAAGCAAAGAAGTGGCGCAGATCGTGAAACCGGAAACGAGGTATCCCTAACTGGTCTTGATACCTGTTTAGGGCTTTCAGACAGTTATTAGGGTGCCCCTCATATACGGAACCATTTTCTGAAATCTCATTTATTAGAGTATCTGGTATATATAATGTGCGGGTGCCGTTTTCGGTTTTCGTGGTTTTCAGAACGTACTTGCCGTTTTTGTCCTTTACCTTTGCCTTATTGATCGTCAATGTGTGGTCGGCTTTGTCTATATCATCCGGAGTAAGAGCGCAGATTTCAGACAGGCGCAGACCCATAATGCCAAGCTGAAAAGGGATATGGTAACAGGTGCCACTTGATGCATCCAATATTTTCATAATATCCCTTTTTGATGGAATATAGCCGCTTTTAGGCACTTTAAGCGGCAAAGTAGTGTTTATATGCATTTCGGGTCGAAACTTCCTTAAAACGGACGATACGAAGCCGTGAGCGTTACGTGTGCTTTTCGGGCTATGATCGGCGGCATATTCATTGATAACCGCATCAATATCAATTTGCGTGATTTGAGATAGTTTTTTATGTGTGAACGTATCGGGCAGATTTCGCATGATGCTTTCATATCCCCGTATAGTTGCAGGTGAAAGCACGTTGCTTTTGCTTTCGATATAATCAGTTGCGCAGGTGAGAAAAGATCCTTTGACGGGAACCGCATCCGACTTTGCGGAAAGAGCTTTTATGATTTCCGTTTGGCTTGGCCTATGATCGAATGTAATTTGAAGGCTTTTACCATTGATCTGTTTTCGGATGCGATAGCTTCCGGACGGGAGCTTTTCAGGGATAATGTTTTTCATGGCAGCAGTTCCTTTCTTTGTGGTGGTGGCAGCAGTTTCTTATTTCGTTGTATTTAGGTGTTATTTGACTCTTTTTTAGCGTGGTTTATGGTGTCTTGTAAAGCTTGCAGATAACTCGCATGTAACGATATATCATCGTCACCGGAATCAAGTGAATATATACGGAAAGCGTTTACCAATTCATCTAATCCATCACGCAACGCATCCCGGGCAAAAGTCATGAGTAGATAATGCATGTGTTCAAAAGGTAAGAACTGTATATCACTAAGAACATCTTCAGATCGCGCCAGTGCAAAGGTTCCTTTTTTTGTATCAATTATTTCCCGTTTCCCTTTACTATCAACCATAACAGGAACATCGTAAAGCGGAAGGGAGTGCAGTACAAACATTTCGAGTATGTTTTTCAGCTTGTCCGGATTTGAAAGCATGAAGTTAAAAGCAGAGTACCCGCGTGTGGATAGTTTTTTTATCATTTCCCTTAATCCGTTTATCGCATCATCCGATATGCCTAAGTGCTTGTTGATATAGTGATTTTCAACGGATGTGCATTTAGAACGCCCTAATATGTAGTCGGTTGAAACGCCTAGCTTTTTGGCTATTTCATCAAGCCTATCAGCGGGCATTTGTGACTTTCCAGATAGATAACCTGTGTAGGTTGAACGGGCTGGAATACCTAAGTACTCACAAAACTTTTCTTGGCTATAACCCATGTCTTTTCTTTTTTTTTCAAGATTATCGTAGTTCATTTTTATCCCTTTCCTTTTGTGGTGGTTTATAGGTGTGTGTCCTATGCTTGCTACAATCAATTATGAAAATCATAGTAATTGACGAATATTGTAGCTTTTGCAGGACAATGCAAATATAGCATACTTTATGTATGGACGCAATAAAAAATTGTTAATGGTCGGAGGCTACACAATGAATGCAGAGAACGAAAAATACCGTCAATACTTGCAAAGTGATAAATGGAAAAAGATAGCACAACAGCGGTATGAAATAGATGGATACCGTTGTTGCATGTGTGGGTGTACCGGAACACGAGGCAACAAGCTTGAAGTCCATCACATAAGTTACAGGAGCCTATACCATGAAGAAAATCGGATTTATGAAGATCTGGTTTCGGTTTGTCATTGTTGCCACAAACAGGTGCATAGGTTGATGGAAAGACAAACGAGTGCAGATGGACGCAAAGGCTGGAAAGATTCAGAGCGAATACCACAGCTACACGTTTTTGATTTAGGTGGAGATATTGAGTATATAGCGGAGAGTAAGGAGGTAGAACATGAACCTAAACAATATTGAAATAAGAACGGCTATCGAAAAGAAGCGGCTTAAGTATTATGTGGTTGCGGCGGAGATTGGTATTGACGCATGTACATTTTCAAAGTGGTTGCAGAAAGAACTAAGCGGGGAGCGGAAAACCCGTGTCCTTGATGCAATCGCACGGATTAAGTAACGAGGTGCTGATATGCCAAAAACGTACATCACACGGGAACAAAGGAACAGGGCGCACTTTTCCGCCTGGCTTTTCGGACAAATGAAAGTCGGGCATGTTACACAAGCGGAACTTGCACGAAAGCTTGATTGCACACAACAGGCATTATCAAGAAAACTGAAAACCCAGCATTTCACGCTTAATGATATGATCGTAATTTTCGAGGTATTCAAGCCGGATAGCAGGGAACTTGATGATTTGCTGGGAATAGACCGCCACAAGGAGCAGTAACAATGAGCAGTACGCCGAAAATACATAGGTGGCTTTACTCAAATGAGGTATCCGGAAAGTTCTTGATGCTACCACCGGATTTGTTTGAAGAGCAGGCATTTCAAGAACTATCACATGCTGCACGTCTGTTTTATATCGTGCTATGTGTACATAAAGAAACGGAGATACAACGAGCCTGTTTGTTTAAGACATTGAAGGAATATAACACAATTTTGGGGCTGGGATTGACAGATAACGATATTTTAGACGAAGCCACGCCGAACAAAAGAACGAAGTTTACAAGCGGTTACTTTGTCGCACCAATAAAGCAACTAGCGGCATACGGATATAAAAAGAACTATGTAACCAAGTTAAAAAAAGAGCTGATTGACAAGGGATTTATAAGGATAGTATACGGGGAAAAAGGCAAGTACAACGGCTGGAATGAGAACGTTACCATATATCAGTTTGTAAGTGATTGGAAAACAAAACGAAGTGCATCATAGTGAACAATACTGTACACCATAGTGAACAGTAAGAATGAATTACAAAATACAGATCCTTATAAATAGAGGCTTTGCGGATACTGATGCAAGCCGCCTACTGTACACAATAGGGCACTAATATCTATATTTGGCTCGATATGTGCTATTAAATCACCACGGAGGAACGCCATGATAGGAACAGAGGAACTACAAAAACGAGTGTATAGATATAGGAACTGTTGCCGTGATCGTCACACGGAACCCACATATATAGGGCTTGCTTTTATCCTTGGCATTTCCGGAAAAACGATTCGCAACGTTGTCAACGGAACCTATAACGGACACCGATACACGGAGCATCCGCATAGTACCAGATGCATTGATAACAATGATTTTGAGACCGTGCGGGCAGTATTCAAACCGGAGGAATCACATGAGTGAACGGAGAAACAAAGGGTGGCAAAATCTAAAAACCGAGGAAAACAGCTTTGCCTTGTATGATCGTGATCGTTTGAGGGAAGTATCACGCAAGGGAGCAGAAGCAAGCCACAAGGCACGGGCTGAAAAGAAAAGCGCAAGGCAAGCACTTGAGAAAATCCTAACAATGAATGTTACGGATCAAATAGTGAATGGAGCCGAACTATCACCGGAACTTGCGGAACAATTAAAAGCAGAGTTTCCGGATGCTACATTATATGACCTTTTGCAGTTGGTTGCCGTTGGTAATGCCCTTGGCGGGGATATGCGGGCGGTTGAATACGTTCGTGATACTTGCGGGGATAAACCAAGCAACAAAATAGATATGCAAACAGAAAATGCTCCATTGTCCGAAGCAGATCGGATGTTATTGGAAAAGGTATCAAGACGGCTTGATAATCCAGATTTGTATATTGCGGTTGATGCTACACAGGAAAATTGTTAAAGGAGGTAAGGGCAGTATCAAAATAAACGAGCTTGAAAAAAGTATCAAAAAGTGTTGACAAACTATCCTTGCGGGAGTATCTTGGTAGTATCAAAGTAAACGAACGTTTATAATGATACAAACCACCACACAAACCAAAGGAACAGGAACATGAAAGCACGTACTTATGGGTATTGCCGTATATCGACAATGAAACAAAAAATTGCAAGGCAGGTTGACAACATCAAAAAGGAATATCCGGACGCAACGATTATCACGGAGGAATATACCGGAACCACTACGGACAGACCGAACTTTAACAAACTGCTGAAAAACCTTAAGGCAGGTGATACGGTTGTTTTTGATGAAGTATCGAGAATGAGCAGAAACGCATCCGAGGGCATTGAACTTTATGAACAGCTATTTGATAAAGGTATCAATCTCGTTTTCATAAAGGAGCCACATATCAATACCGCCGTGTACCGTGATCGGATGAATAAGCAGATTGAAAAGCTATCCAGCACAGGGAGCAAAGCAACGGATAAGCTACTTGAAAGCATCATGACCGCATTACATGAATACACCATTGACCTTGCAAGGGAGCAGATCGAACTTGCTTTCCGGACAGCACAAGCCGAGGTTGATTTTCTACATCAGCGAACATCCGAAGGCGTACGCAAGGCACAGGCGGCAGGTAAGCAGGTAGGCAGGGCATCCGGTACACGGATCGAAACGAAAAAGGCAAAGGAGTGCAAGGCACGGATAAAGGAACTTTCAAGGGATTTCAACGGGAGCAATAAAGACGATGAAGTAATTGCTATATTAGGGATTGCACGGAATACATATTACAAGTACAAAGCAGAATTGAAAGCATAACATACAAAGGGCATCCGCAAGGGTGCCTTTTTAATGGAAAAGAAAAGGGCTGTATGACAACACGTATCAAAACAGCCCTACCTTTCCGCCACCACAACGGAATAGGAACACATGTATTATAGCATATCACGCACCATAATTACAGAGAACAAAAGAAAGAGATAGTATAATCATTAAAACGATTCTCTTATTTTGGGGGCTATAAAAAAGCAGTGCATATCCCCCCACCCCCGCGGAGAGGGGTAAGTAAAAAAGGAAACCTATATATGCGTCAGACTTTTTTTTGTATATTTCCGGATTATTTGTTTATAAGGATGTGTCATAAGTGATATTTCGTGATACTATAAAAATGATGGAAAATGGGAGCAGATACTTATCTTGTTGTGACAGGGGAAAAACTTATGGCTGCAGATAAACCGAAAATAATGGATGAAAAGGGGAAAGCCCAGTCTACCTCGGAGGAACGGAAGATATACCCTTTGACTGGCGAAATAATCGAACGAGGGGATCAGATAATGTTGGATCACTTACGAAGACGCAAGCAGAAAAGGGAAGAGGGGGCGCGAGAAATCCCTCGGCTATAATAAGCCCGGATGATCTTCCTTCAATAAACCTAAATGTAAACAGAAAAAAAGACCCAAACCGCTTTCTGGCGAGGGACTGCAATTGTCCGAGCTGAAAGCAAGTTCAGATCTTAATTTGAATATAATACCGATTGTTAATTTCGTCAATAAAAAAGCAGATTGCCTTCCGCGGGGAGCCTCCAAAGCTCCACGATTACCGCGCGTGACCATTCTGCTTTTCATCAACAAAGTAACATATGACGATAAAAGTGTCAACGAAGAGCATCGTTGACATACTCAAAATCGGCTGATATGTTATAAACACGAAAGGAAATGCTATGGCTATAAGAATACCAATATATCACACAAAATATCCCCAAAAGAAGCATACCGCATTAGATATTATTGGAACGATAATATACGTTATTGGTGCTGTCGCGTTTTTTTTCTGTATTGCCATGCGAATCCATATCCAAAATATATGGGTTTATCTTCTAGTATCAGGAGCGATTTTTGCGATTGGTATTTGCATAAAAATACTTGTATGGAAGCTTAGCGAAAAAGATCGCGAAAAAGAATATAAAACCATTTTTGCCACCGAAACACCACAGACAAACACAGAAGAGCGCATCCTTTCAAAAGAACGGAATGAGGGAAATCGCTCTCCTATGCGCTATTGTAAATTTTGCGGTGCTGTTATAGATCCAGATACAAAAAAATGTATGGGTTGTGGACACCAATATGCAAACGGGAAAAGTATTGCTATTATATTGCTTTCTGTCGCATGTGTTGGGCTCCTCGTTTCTACTATTTTCTTGGGAGTATGCTATTATAAAAGCCTTTCTTTCATCGGGTATGTTAATACCGAGATAGAAAAAATCTGTTACGGCAAGGTAAACCCCGAGACCGGAGATGAAATCACGGATATATTAGCATACTTTGACGCTCTCGGTGCGCAGGAAAGAATAAATGCTTCTCTTGAATTGGAACCTCAAACATCCGTTCCGGTTGAAATGACTTATGTTGATGCTTTTTACATAGATGAAGTTGGATATGACAAAAATACACGTACTTTTTACGTGCATTTTTCTGAAACAGGTTCGCTCTATAAATACTATGATGTACCTCCAAGAGCATACAAAGAACTAATTTCAAGCCAAAATCCAGGATCATATTTTCAAGAAGAAATAAGGAATAAATACGAAAGCGAAAAAATAGAATAATCTCGGAGAACATACTGTAATGAAGCGCAAAATCTTATATCTTTTAACTGTCGTATTTCTATTAACCGGTTGCGGATCTTCTACGGCTGCTGTTGATACAGAACCGATCCCGGAGGATCTAATAGAGGCAGAATGGGAACTTGATAACCCTAATGCAACTACAACCTTTGATTATCAGTCTGTGCCGATGCAGGATGTAACATCAACCATGCTTGCAGAAGTGGGTTACGATCCGGATCATCAGGTATTATTACTTCGCTTCCGCTCAAATGGCAGTTTATACTCATACGACGATGTGCCACAAAGCATATATGATGATTTTATGGCATCGGATTCTTTAGGATCATATTTCAATAGCAATATAAAAGGGATTTATGAATCTACTTTAATAGAGAGTGCTGGAAATTATGAAGCGGCGCCGTTATATGACGAAACAGACTATGATTCGGCTACATATGTGCTAAATACAGGAACGGGTAAATTTCACAAAAAAGATTGTCGCTATGCTGATGCAGAAAACATTGCATATGTATCAAACACAAAGGATGAGTTAAAAAAGCTGGGTTATGAACCATGTAAGGTATGTAAGCCGTAAAAAAGCTAGAGTAAAAGTTTACTCGGAAAAATAGAACAATTAGAAAAGAACATCCTTTTTGTGATAAGGTATTGGTTTGTGAAATCAAATACTTTACAAGAAAGGATGTTCTTTATGGAAGAGATTATACGCTATATCACGGAA
>JAZOTN010000023.1:0-85196 GCA_045657665.1 Lachnospiraceae bacterium
AGAAAAAAGTGCTTACCGCCGACAGAAAAAACTGCTTACCGTGAACAGAAAAAAGTGCTTACCGCGAAGAGAAAAATCTGCTTACCGTCGACGGAAAAAACTCCTTACCGAATGATGGCAAAATCATCTTACCGCGCACAGATACTTATTCCGGGAAGCCGGATCGTTGAAGACGGAAACCGGACACCCGATCGCAGCCCGGATGAGATCCCCGTTATCCACGACAGAGCTCACCGCCGTATACGCACATATCTGATGGAGCAGAGTCGTCTTGCTGGTTTCGAACGACAGGTGATCCGCTGCATCTTCCCCGACCTTATACGTGATCCCTTCGTACGTCACCAGATGACTCTTTTCCGGGACAGCCAGGTTATGATCCTTCGCCGGGCTCATCTTTGTCCGGAATCGGATCGTATCCATCTCCCCGTTCGCACGGCTCACCGCTGTCTTCGTATTAAATTTTCCTGCATCGATACTTACATATCTGTTCATAATCATTTACCTCCTATAATCCATAGCTTTGCAGTTTTTCAAACAGTGCCATTTCTTCGTCCGTCGGGATCGCGGAATAGCTTTGTTTACCACCCTGAGTTTCCGTTTCCGGTTCCTGCTCAGGCTCCGGGATCGGGTCCATGAGCTTTGGTCTTTCCGGAACAGTCTTCCTAGAACGTTTCTGATGCTTGGCCTTTGGAGGTGTCTTCCCTCCACCGGCAGTTTTGCTTTCCCCGAATCCGAATGAGATCAGATCGTAATCCAGTCCACGGATGAACCAGGCGACTTCCTCAGATGTGATGTTGAAGCGCCGCCAGGCGCAAAGAGCAACCACATCGGATTTTTTGCCGGATATGATGAAAGCGGAAGAGCGAAATGGGTGCACTGCTCCGGAAGCTCCGGAGTAACGTGCAATACGACAAACGGATTCCGCATCTACTACCGGCTGTTTTAAAAAGGAAAAGGAGGAGAAAACACTATGAGAGAAGTACTTGGAAGCTGCCCGAAATGCGGGGGATTATTTGTGACCGGGAAGTACGGTCCTTATTGCGGAGAGAAATGCGGGTTCCGCCTCGGGAAGATCTTTGGGGAGGAGCTGACGGATGAAGAAGCAAAGAGCCTCATCAGCGGAGAAGATGTGTATCTATCACGAACCAGCAAGAATTCCGGGAACGCCTACGGGATCATTGTGAAACTCTCAGACATCCGGGGGTACCCCTTTACGAGGAAGGACGGATCGATCGGATCCTACTTTTATCCGGACGTTGCGTTCCGCTTTCCTGACCGGGAAGAGGAGAGAAAAAGAGGATCGATCTGCCACAGATCCGGAGTCTTTGATGGCGGCAGGAGCGGAAGACACAGGTTGTCTTCCGCCCTTGGCTATAAATTGGGTCATGATGAAAAGATCGTTTGAATATTTTCCGGGACGGCAACCCCGCCAAACACTTATTTTATGTCAGCGTAAGGTTCGCCCATGAGAATATGATGATCTGCCTCCAGCCTAAGCTCCACACCTTCCTGAAATATCATAACGATATCGCTCCCGCCAAAAAGAAAATAACCCATTGGATCCCCTGCACTTACTGAAACACCGGGTTTTACTGTTTCCTCCCAGTTACAGGAACTGACCTGAGACATGCCGATCGGAAGGATTGCAACCAGCCCATATTCTGTATCAAGGATCAGGCAGTCTCTGGTTTCTATCGACTGCCATCCGGGGTTCTCATCCCAAAGAATGTATTTCTTCTGGCTGCTGTCCCAGGTAATAATCCCGCCGACCGCATCCAAAGCATCAATTTTCCGTACTTCAAGGATAGTGCCGTCCATAGGGAAGTGATAACGGTGATAATCGTTCACATCCAGAAAAGTATGAGTCAGCGTTCCATTAGCAAACTCATTCTCATATTCGCTATCTTCCCCAATAATATCCTTCACATTATAGAAGCGAACAGATTTCAGCTGCACGCCAAGGTCGATCTGTGAATCCTCATCAATTTTCCAAATGCCCTGAGGCGTAGAATCTGCAGGAGCAACTACGTCCGATTCTGCTATAGGACGCTGTTCCGGGTTTTTAAGCTTCCTGGAAAACCATTCATTGAATGTCTTCCACTCATTCGTATCGGCATACCATCCTTTTTTCATATTGAAATCTTCATCAGCAGCTACACGCGAATAATAATCATCATTCCAGCTGTCTTCGGTTGAAAGATATTCTCCCCATTCTTTGCAATAGGATTTTACCCAGGAGGCAACAGGTTCGTGATATTCAAGACACGGATAATAGTAGCCTTTTCCGGCAAGCTCCGGAAGTGGCTGATCCAGCAGATAATAAAAATAATCCAGACTCTGGTCTATGCTCGAATATAACGAAGGGTTTTTATTATCCAGTATGTTCCAGGGCATACAGGTTGATGACCAGTCAAGAAAATCATAGTAATCATCAAGTGTACGAACCGGATTTGTCTTTTTATCGGGATTATTAACGGAAGCAAGCAGGATAGATTCTTCCAGCAGTTTTTTTAATTTCGGATCTTCATCAAGCATTGAGATAAGCTCTATCGTTATTTTGGCATGGGCGGTTTTGTTATCCGCACTGGGATCCGCTTTATTTGCTCCCGAAGAGCATCCTGTGATCATTATCGCAGCAATCACTGCAGTCAGGATATAAGTCACACTTCTTTTCATTATCATTTCTCCATAGAATCTTATTAATTACCGTCTGTCCATTATAATATACCTTGATGGTATCAAATTCATCAAGTCGGTTAATGAATAAAAGGAAAACCGGGAGATCAATATGGCGTTCTGAACGAAATATGAATCTGGAGAGAAGTTATCGTGGCTACTTTACGTAAAAACAATAACATCTGCAAATAACGGATTCTCATATATTGTAAAAAGTGTTTTCAAAAAGTTCGTATCATAGACAAAATACGTACTGTAATTTCTTGCATAGAATAAACCTTAAAATAGGAATACTTGAGCTGAGACAATGGTGTTCCTATTTTTTTAGACATTATTTTAGTAAAAATACACACAATATATTATTTATGTGTATAAATACTTAAGTTTTTAATTGATTTATGTTATGTGTTGCTGTATAATTTGAGTGAAAATACACACGATTACACGCATGTGTGTATGATTGCCTAAAGTGATAAAATTTGCCAAGGACGGAGCAACATGGTTCTTACCTATAATGAATGTATAGAAAAATATGGATCGGATTATAAGATAAAGAAAGAGCTGAATAGCGGAGAGCTCTTTATGAAAGAAAAGGGAGTATATTCTACTGTAAGAAATGTGTCGGATCTTGATATAATAACACGCAAATTCCCGAGAGCAGTGTTTACCGGAAAAAGCGCATTTTATTACCATTCCCTTACAGATGTGATACCGGATCATTTTTATCTTGCAACCCGTAGGGAGGATTCAAGAATTAAGGATCAAAGAGTCATACAGTCTTTTCTAAAAGATAAAATTTTTGAACCTGGCATAATTGAGATGAAGTATCATAATTCGAGCATTAGGATATATGACAGGGAAAGGATGCTTATAGAACTTATGCGCTTTAGAAAAAGCATCCCGTTTGATTTATACAAGGAGATAATACAAAACTATAGGCGCATAGTAGAAGAAATGGATTTTGGACTCGTTGAGGATTATGCCTGTATGTTCCGAAATAGTAATACAATTATGAATCAGATACAGATGGAGGTTCTTTGATTTCATGAATTTAAGGGATGAAGTAGAAAAAATAAAAACGGAGGGGTACAGTGAAGCAAATGCTGAATCTAAACTCTGTCAGGATATCGTGCTTAAGGCAATTGCGGAAAGCGGGATGGCGAGAAATGCAACTATCAAAGGTGGAGTTGTAATGAGAAGTCTTTCTAAGAATGCCAGACGCGCTACGCAGGACATAGATCTTGATTTCATCAGATATTCGATATCTGATGAATCCATAAGACAGTTTGTTAAACGTCTTGATTGTATAGAAGGACTGTCTATTTCTATAGATGGCAAGATAACCGAACTGAAACATCAGGATTACAAAGGAAAAAGAATCACAATAACAATAAAGGATTCAAATGATACCGTTTTATCCCTAAAAATGGATATAGGAGTGCATGTGGATTTATCATTAGAGCAGGAAGATGCTGTTAGCCTTTTGATCGATTCCAAAGCACAGATGATCACAGAAAAGCTGAAATCACTTGTGCGATTTGCAAGTAGATCAACAAGATATAAGGATGTATTTGATATCTGTTATCTGAGCGATGAAGTAGATAAGGAGCAACTTAGAGACTGCATTGATAAGTATATCATTTCCGATGAAACACTTAGAAACGTAGAAACAATGGCCGATGTTGTTAAGCGTGTGGAAAGAGTTTTTAGTAACAAAGCCTATATTGATGCTGTTTCAAAATCTGATAAAAACTGGCTTGATATGCCAGTTGAGGCGGTTCTCAAAAAAGATTTAGAGTTTATTAAATCGTTATAAAGGAACCGTTATCAGAAATAGTTTCATATGAGTCTTTGAAGTGGAAAAATGAGGTTGGAAACGGGATAACATTATGGCTACTCCGCAACATATCCAGCCAATTATTCGCTAAAGAATACTTTAACGAATAATTGCCTGGATATGCTGTGGAGTAGCCAATATGCGTGTGGTCGGTGTGGTCAACGAGTATTCAGAAATAACCTTCTCAATTGTACTACAATGTCTTTCTGGAGATTCTTTCTGGATCACAGACTTCTTACAAATTCATAATAAGCCGGTATCGACCAATCCAAAATATCATCCATGCACTGTTTCCAGAAATAGAGAAGACAGCACTTTTCGAGCCTCACACAGTGCCTGATATTAATTCAAAAATCTTATTTGCTCCCGTTTCGTCCAGCTTATGCTCCATATCGATATGCCATATTTTTGATCCATCATTGTAATACTGCTTAAGAAAGCCTTCATTTGGAGCAATGCTGTCTCTGATTCCGTAGATTACATAAGATTGCTGCCGATAATCTTCATTAAACACCTCAGAAAAGAAGTAATCTTTTTCCCTGTTGATCTCAGAAAAGAATTCCGCTGTCAGCTCCGGATTGTGTTTGGGATCCAGATCCCTGATCAGCTTTAGGTTATCCGGCAATGCAATATTAACAAGGATTTTTATAGTGCCGGGCACCTGCATGCTATAAAAAGCCCCGAGAGAGGATGCAACAATGTAATTGTACCCATTCTTTTCGATGAGGTTTTGTATCATTCTCTTCGTTTCCCCCGGCTTCGTAACCGGAAAATCAGGAGCGTCCAGAATATGCTGCATCCCCCGTGAGACAAATTCATGACGAATCAACTCACTCGAATGACCGTTGCCACTGCCGAGATACCCATGCACATAAAGAATCTTTATCGTTTTTTCCATAGCATTCATTACTCCCATCTATTCCTCTGTGCACGGCGTAATCTCTGATATAATTCGTTGCACATCCGAATACACCAACGTGGTTTCTTTTATCAGCTCCATTGCCATTCTATCTAATAAATCCCTATGATCAACCAGAAGTTTCTTAACCTCAAGGTAGTTCCTTTCCAGCACCATAACCATAGCCCTGTTTCGGTTTTCCGCAGCCACTGCAGCATTATCATCTTCTATCCAGTTTTGAAAACCAAACATACAATGATTATCAACCAAATGTTTCGCCATATCAAAAGCATTATGAAGATCTGCGTTATCTCCCATATCGGCCTCACCAAAAACAATCTCAGTAGTCGCTTTCCCTGCAAGTGACGCCTTAATCATGGCTTCATTATAATCTGCACTTGTATCGCTATTCTCCTCGGATCTTGAATACCTTACAAACCCGTAATTTCCGTGCACTTCTCTAATAGAGATTATGCTGACACTTCCCGGGTCTAATAGTTCTGATACAACTGCATGTCCCGCTTCGTGATATGCTATCTTTTTTCTGATGTCCTCTGACAAACTCTCTTCACACTCCGGAGCCTCGAACACCAAGTCCAGACAGGAATCCACGATATTTTGCATAGTTACCTTGTCCTGGCGATGAAATGCCGCTTTCATTGCGGCATTATTGATAACGCTCTCCAGCGTAGCACAGGATTCTCTGTCCAGCATTCTTGCGATCGACTTCGCATCCATCCCCTCGGACATATGGGATTTATCAAGGTAATGCCTAACGATATCTGTAGCTTCCTTTTTATTCGGCACACGGATTTTCAGTCTTTTACCGAGTCTCCCGGCTCGCAGCAAAGAATCCGGTATCTTTCTGACATTATTCACTGTGGCTATCACAAATACATCCGAGTGTTTTGTTTCATCAATGTATGACTGTACCGCAACAAACTCCTCTGCATCACGTTCATCATCTTTATCGGAAAACTTGTCTAAGTCATCAAGCAATACGATGGATGGCGTGTTTTCCATGGCATCTTCAAACGTTTTTCCTATCTTTTGTATAAACTCGCCATCGGATCCTTTCTTCCTGATCACAAATGCTTTTCTATCCGTTGACTGGATGAGGCAATTTGCCATCGTAGTCTTCCCTGTGCCAGGTTTTCCGCTGAGGATCAGTCCATCATTCATGCCGGCGCCAAGCTTCCGATAAATTTCAGGATGATTCAGCATATCACTGATCATCCGCAGCTCCTTTTTGATCTCTTCATAACCAATGATTTCATCAAAGCAGTCTTTCATATCCTTCATCCCCTTTTCTTTCATCAATATTGACATCGGTTTCTCTACATTCCAGCCTGCATTCGCGCACACCGCCGGAATACTTGCATATATAATCATCTACATTATGGTTCGTGAGGACATTGAGCGCCTCCAGTTCCGTAAGCCCGCACAGATGCTGCAAACGGATCCTTAACTGCCGCATCTTCCCATAATCACACGGGTATTCTTTCAAAAAGAAAGCTCGCGAATGGAACTCTTCTGCTATTTTCTCATCAAGTACAAGATAGCTTACGTAGGTATCTCGTTCCCTGAGCGAGAGTGTTTTTCGAGTCACACCGTCTCCCCTTTTATTGCTTCCAAGAATCCAAGGTCTACAAACCTCATCATGGGGCTTATATAAAATAATTCACATGTCCCTGACCCTCCATTTCGATTCCTGGCCATATTAATCTCAGCAATCCCTTTCTTTTCAGTATCTCGGTTGTAGTAGTCATCACGATAAAGGAAAAGAACCACATCCGGCTCAGTTTCAAACGCACTTGATTCCCGGAAATCGGATAATAATGGCCTGTGATCGTCACGGTTTTCAGTTTTCCTTGATAATTGCGACAGAATGACTATGGTAATATCGAGCTCCCGAGATAAGTTTTTTAATTCTCGTAATATTTCTTCAACCTCTCTTTGTCTCGATTCCGATATCCCATTTCCGCTCATAAGTTGGACATAATCAATGATTACCACTGACAAAGGATCGCACAGGGTCATATATTCCTGGCATTTTTCTCTGATCTGTTCAGCTGAGCATCTTGGAGTATCATCAATTATCAGTCTTGATTCGCCACGTCTTACTTCATTGCCCTTTATACTATTTGTGTCAAAAAATGGATTCATGTAGCACAGGCGATCGAAGATCTTTTCCTTATCCATTTCAAGAGAAAAAAACACGACGTTCTTCTTCCCGATGTAATTAATGTTGTCGCCAATCGCAAGCGCCAGGGCACTCTTTCCCATGGATGGTCTTCCTGCCAACACATAAAGACACCCATTCTCAAGACCGCCACCCAAGAGTTGATCTAATCCCTTATAACCTGTAGGTATTGCCATAGTCTGACCTCCTTTACTATTTGCAGATCTCTGCGAATCTGCCAAGAACAATGTGCTTTTCTGATCACATAATAAAAAAAGCGATGTGCCTTTTTTAGCACATCGCAAATTTGCTCTTCTATTCTTTCCTCTTTATGGAATCCAGTTAGTCTAAAGGTTCTATTGTAAAATCAACTACCTTGCCATCTTTATCTCCCTTTATTGTTATAATAAACACCTTGACATAATTCCTGACAGCAGAAAAATCCTCATTATTCTGTTCAAGAAGTTCTCGAATACTTATATACTGAGGACTTCCCTTATATTTCCCATCAGTACTAGGGCCAAATACTGCTATGGCCGGTCTATATGATGGAAAGTCTATCGTATATGTCATAGCCTCAGATATCATTCTGCAGATAGTTTCATTATTATTTTCAGGCGGTTTGACTTCCACCCCATACTCTACGTCTTTGTATTTTATCCGCAGATCTATATTGCCTATCCCCTCTATCCGATACTCCATAGGCGTTTCATAATCTGTGATTTGAATACCAGATCCAACGTAGTGCCATTTCCTTTTGAACTTGCACGATTCCCGACACTTCTTCTTATTCTCATCATAATAAAACATGCACCGGCAAATACTTTTTTCTCGGTTTTCAGTATTGCATTTCTTGTAGTAGCCTGCACATTTTTCATGTTTGGGATTTGTCTTTATTTTAGACGGTTCTTTTTCGCGGAGCTCTCCACATAGATACGATACATTTTTTGTTCCGTCATTGTTATATCCTTTTTCACAGATTTCCTTTAATAACTTCAGCCCTGCATTCCTTTGAGTCTTTTGTTTTATTATTTCTCTGTCTTTTAAATGTTTCATAGATTTAGTCAGCCCATAACCATCGTATTCTGAATCCGGAACTTCCTTTTCAAGTACTCTAAGGTCATCAAATTCGAGTCCACAGCATAAACAATACCAAGTATCGTGATAAACATCATCATAATCATATTTCAGAAAATCGCTCCGCCCACAACAGGGACAAACAAGTTTAATCATGTGGCTCCCTCTCAATCTCACGAATAGGCATGACATCGCCATCAAAACGATACATTCATCTATCTTCTCACCGATGAGCAATGCATACCGTATTCTTGACTACTTTCGTATTTATCCCAAGTCCGCTTGTTGCATTTGCTTGCGGATCCATGTCAACCACGAGCACTCGTTTTCCCTTTTCTGCAAGAGCAGCCGAAAGATTTACCGTCGTTGTAGTCTTCCCCACTCCGCCTTTCTGCAATGCAACAGTGATTATCTTTGCCATATCACTTCTCCTTGTATTTCACAACAGGTCGGATTCCATGCCTTTATACTTTTCCAAGGCCTTCTGAAACTCCTTTCCGTAATGGAATTTCAGCCATACCATGTCATATATCATTGCTGCCAAACAGCTGGCATGAGATTTGTTAAAACTGCGTGGAGCATCGTTGCAGAGACTTTTATATACTATTTCTGCCACATCTTCCGATATTCCCTTCGCTACGCATCCTGGTATATTATTTTCTATACTTCCTTCTACAAACCATTTTCTGTATTCTTCTGTTTCATCCTGTGCCCTTTTGGACAATGCCCTTCGACATAAATCGCTCTGTTCCGGTGAAAATCCTGCCAGATCCTGCAATATTTGCATTATCTGTTCTTGGTAAATCACACATCCGCATGACTCTGACAGTATCGGCTCAAGCTCCAAGCACTCATATGTAATGCGGGCCGGATTATTCTTGTTATACAGGTATCTTTCAACAATTTCCTCAGGCAAGCGTCTATCCTGGCACAAAAATGCCATAAGCTCTTTCTTAGACTTTGGCATAATAGCTCTGAACAGTTTTTCATCCTCCATCACGATCGGTGGATGGTAATAATGCCAATTCCGCTCTTCATCAAGCCACCCACCCGTTGTATATGTATGAGGGTCATCTTTATCAAAATAAAAGACACCATCTGTTGCCCCCGAGCACAGATATTTGTATACGTCCGGATCGTTTTTATCTATTGTGGTTACATCAACATTAATTTCTTTGTTTTTCGCAATATTTTCAACGGTCTCTTTGATAATCGACAGTTCCACTCTCTCTTTGATACAGATATCCAATAGTTCAAAGAGTTTAGGCATTCCGTTGCCATATTTTTCAGAAAGATAGTTTAAGATCAGAGCCTTTGCTCCTTTTTCCACCTCAATCCTTATGCCATAGGAATGCATTTCTTTTTTCGTGTTTAAGTATCGCTCAAAAATAAGATCTTCTCTTAAAGGGTCAACTCCCGTTATTCCAAGGCAATATGCCACGAGACTCCCGGGAAGGGTACCGCATCCCGGAGATACCATGATGTTTCTGCAGCGAGCGTATTCGATCAGATCCCGAATAATAAGGAATCCGCTTACCAGACCCGTTTCATCTATGAGAGCTATCTCATGGTCTATGCGAGTCTCATGCGCTTGTGACACCTCTGCATACCTCTTGGAAAGCCCAATATCGCATAATTCTTTCAGATACTCTACATCCGAAGATTTCTTTGGTATCATGTCACGCAATAACCCCTCATTACATAGTTCAAGAAGATATGCGCATGGATAATATGCTTTTTCATCCATCTCAGGTTCCAAGCTGGGAAAAACATCTACGACCTTTACTCTGGGGCCTTCTTTACTCATCGATTTCCTGATTATGACACTGAATTTTTCCTTTCTTAACTCATTTTTAAAAACACAGTCTTTCCTGTCATCATTAACGGATGCCATACTCTTCCCTCCTAAAACAATCATCACATCAGCCAACTAATGCTAATTTGAAAATTTTAGAAAGCGCGGGTCAAATACAAGCTCAACGCCTCCTTTTCGTTAAAAAACTCTGTGCTGTTTCAATCACATAATAAAAAAAGCGATGTGCCTTTTTTAGCATATCGCGAATCCTTTCCCCAGACTTTACTTTAATGCATATTGTTTTGGGATTTTACCACGTTCAAGGCGATCTACTTAATTAGTACACCATTTTTAGCACACGGTGTCTCACAAGGTTAGATACCCCCACCTCATATGACGCTAATAGAAAAGTCTGTTGTGTACCAAATAGGAATAATCTCAAGTTTATCCATGAGTTGTCTCAAATATGAATCATTTCTCTTTACATACTCGTTATACTGCATTTTCTTTTCGCATAGCAACACGCGTGCTTCCCAACGAATGTTGCCTTCAGGGATCAAATCATTATAATGTGCACGGAAAGATCTTGTTGCAAGTTTTTTATTGAGCATTTGGCGATATGTATAAGCCTCCATGACTGCTCTTAGCATGGATTCTGGATTATTCTGTTTTTTTAATTCATAAATAATAAAATGGTTCTCATCAAAAGCCACTAAATCGCACTTTCCTGGCTTAAACAACCGTTCTTTCGGATTTGACTTATCCTGCTTATCCGGATCAGGAATGCCGTATACGTAATCTTCGCTATCTTTGTCATAAATACTATCATTCTTTACTAATAAAAGTGTAGGGGTTCCACCTATAGGCATCTGATAATCCAAAATAAACCCTAGGCCGTTAATATATTTAAGGCTATTGTCTTCCTCATTACGCCCCATGCGAAAAATGTCCATTGCCAAATGATCTTCTCCCCGAAGATAATCACCACACTCCCTTGCATTTTCACTTGAGGCATCCTGAGGGAATCCATTCCTGTCATCTTTTCTATAATCCAAATACGACCATCCTTTGGGGTCTCCAGGGGCTTCTCCGGCGTATGCCACCTCTTCTATATATTGTTTAAGATTCTCAATGTTCTTTAATAGATATTCACATAATCGTTCGCGTTCTTCCCATTTATACTTAGTTTCTCCTAACCATCTATATAAAAACATGATTCGTTCCGGATATTCATTTAGCTCATTTATTATATCTTCCATTGTCTTGCTCATCTTTGTACCCTCCTTGACAAGTGATGCCAATAAAGATAAATGTTCGGCTTCCCATGTTTACACCTCTTCTACACTAATATCGTTTCGCCATCTGAAGCCTCTATTACCATGGTGTCTACGGGAATTTTCAAAATACTCGCGCCAGTTTCCTTTGTGGATGTGTGATGTATAACAAGCTTATCCGGTACCACAGTCATTATAACACGTTCCAAGTCCTCTTTACATATATGCCCGGACACATGAATCGTTTCCGTATGTCCTCTGGCGATCTCAAGCATTTTTGCCATATAGTCCAATTTCTTGTATCCAGACCACATGGAATAGATCAAGCATGTTCTATCCGGATACTTCTCAAAGTATTCCTTGACGATTGGAATGAATTTCTCACTCGCCCGAACAATAAGCCCAAAGCCATTTCGTTCATATTTCTCCCAATTCTTTTCAAAATAGGGCCAATACTTCTCATTCGTTTTTAGGGCTTTTTCACGGTCCTCATCATAGATGTCCATTATTCTCTTCTGGAATTCATCCGAGAGACCGTGCTTACCATAAGGAACTGCTCTTGTAAAGGCGGCAATCCTATCAGTGTTGGATGCTGAAGTAAGGAGAAATACATATTTATTCTCTCTAAGGATCCTGGAAAATTGCTCCTCAACCCATCTTTCATCATGGCTATACGGCGATTCCCTGTCAATATTGGTACCCTCTGTTATCATGAGATCAATATGTCCTATGGTTTCAAAGGTCTTCATCACCCTGTCTCCATAGAACCCATGCAGACGGTAGTCTCCGGTAATCAGGACTCTTTTGCCATGTCCCTCAACCAGATACATCAGGGAATCACACGCCGAATGATCGGATGCCAACGGTGTGATCATAAGATCCTTTATCTCCACCGGTTCACCTACTGTCAATTCCTTGATCCCTTTCGCCCATACAATCTGACCCACACTCACCTTGTGCTCCTGTTGAGCTTGAAGAATCCTACGTGCGGTCTTATGCATGTATACAGGAATACCTGCCATTATTCCCGGAACCTCACTCACATGATCGCCATGATAATGAGTCAGAAAGACCGCATCCGTATTAACCGTTCCATGAGTCAGGCCCTCTATACTCAATTTATCCTGGTTACCTTCTCCCTCCAGCGGCGATCCAAAATCAAAGAAGATCCTGGTTTGATCCGTAAAAACTTCTGTACACACGCCGCCAATCTGAGCGGCACCTCTTTGTATTCTTACTCTGATTCCGTCATTACTACTCATATCTTTTCCCCGGCACACCCTTACGCACATGAAACAACTAATAAACCGTCAGCATCGTTATATCGATACCAAACCCTCACTTATGCTTTTTGTAAACCTCAAGAGACGCCTGCTTTATGCGTTTTCTCATATTCTTGGGCTCCAAAACCTCTATAGAGCTTCCATACTGCATCGCCCAATAAAAGAAAGCGTCCGGGTTGCATTTCAAACTTACTATGATATCGTCATCTTCTCCAAATGTGACCCGAAAGCCCTTTCCGAATGCATCTATCAGTGCATACATCATGTTTTCATTTGTGCGCAGCTTGATCCGGACACTTTCGCCGGAATACATATAAACATGCTCTGAAATATACTCCGAGATATGAAAACCATTCTCAAGCCCTTTAATAGACCTCATAGGCTTCCGGTTTTCTTTCAGGATCTCAACCTCCGTGATCCGATCCAGTCTGTAATGCGACACATCATCATATTTATCGTAATTACCCACCAGGTAGTATTTTCCCATGTGGTTGATCATCTGATACGGATTGACCTTATATCTGATATTTCGCTTCGGATGCTGTTTGAAATCGATCCCATACTCCAGGTATGAAAAACATATCTTCTTTCCTTTCGATATCGCCGTATCGATCATCGCGATCGAATCCATCACATTCTGATTCTCCGCATTCTTTCCGCTGGATGTGCTGTGCATATGGGATACATGGGTTTTAAAGTATTTGTTGGAGAATCCCTCCAGCTTTTTTACAAGCTTATGTGCCTCTTTATCCGTAATGGCACCGGATGTAAACACACCATCGATCAAAAGCCGCAGTTCCGCATCCGTGAATTCTCTCGTTTCCAGATAGTATCCCTTCTTGGATACTATGTCATATCCCATTTCCTGCAGCTTTACGATATTATTCTTTACCGCTCTTCTCTCGCAGCCGATCCCATAGTTTGACTCCAGAAGATCTATGATATCCTGCTGCAGGAGTCTATGATCACTATCTGAATACTCCTTCAGAATATCCAGTATCAGCATGTTGAGCATCTTTTTCGTTCCGGTTCCGTACATAGTGCATCTCCATAGTAATCGTTGGCTTCTTATTTCTGTCATCTCTATGATATCATATTATGATTACTAATGTGCCTTTTTTAGCACATGGAACCGTCTCCTGCTTATTCTGCCATCACATGAGAAACAGCAGAAACCATGAAGCTTGTATTGAAGGACGGCAGGAGCATCCAGATTTATCCCTCAAAGAATATCCTGGATGACAGAAGCCATGTGAATGGTTCCTGTTTGTCCAGGTGGATCGTGTCAAACTGTTGAATCAGAGCAGCCAGCACTTTGGCATCCATCTCCGCAAACCCGTTATTGTCCTGAGTCCATGTCACGAAAACACCGTGCAGCTCATAAGGCTCATAGATCGAATCATACTCGAAATCGCAAAGTCCTCTGCCTTTCAGTTTTGCCAGCATCATTAAACCTTTCTCATACCCCTGATATGCCTCTTTTTTCAAACTTCTCCTCTGTTGATTGAAGGTTCCATCCTTATCTGTTCATATTCCTGTTCATGAAAAAGCTCCGGCATTTCTTTCGCAAGAAAACGATCTGTCTCCTGCTCCTTTAAGATCCATTCCGCAATCTCCTCCTTTTCTAATATCACCGGCATCCGGTCATGGGTCTCTTTCATGGACTCGTTTGCCTCTGTGGTCAGGATGACAAACCGTTCTCCATCCTCAAACAGACGGTAAAAACCCGCAAAATACAGCATATCTTTTTGAAGGCGGTAAAATGTCACCTTTGTTTTTGCATGATCCCATTCGTAAAAGCGGCTGGCCGGGATTACGCAGCGCCGATGCAGAATGCTCTCCGAAAAGGTCGGCTTCTGTTGGGCAGTTTCCGCTCTGGCATTGATGAGCAGCCCTTTCCCTTTGGGACTCAAAAACCCCCAGGTCATTTCCGCCGCTTCACATCCGCTGCCTCCTGCTTTCAGAACGATCGCCCTGCTCCCCGGAAAAACATCTTTTCCTTCTGCGGAGGAAAAAGCTTCCGCTCCGGAGATACTTTCTTCCCGGAACTGCCCGTGCAGCTCTTTCATCAATGCTCGGATTTCTTTTTCGAAAACATCATTTACATAATATCGTCCGCACATGATCTGATCATATCACATTCTTTCAAAAACAGCTATTGAAAAATCGAACATATGTTTGTATAATGTGATTACCATTCGGGAGGGGTATCATGGAGCGGTTTTACCTTTGCATCGACCAGAAAAGCTTTTACAGCAGCGTAGAATGCCATGAGCGGGGATTGGATGCCATGACGACAGACCTTGTTGTCGCAGATCCGTCCCGCGGGAGAGGTACGATCTGCCTTGCCGTCTCTCCTTCCCTGAAGAAAAAGGGGGTAAAGAACAGGTGCCGTGTTTATGAGATCCCAGGCCAGTTACGGTACATCATGGCGCCGCCCCGTATGCAGCTGTATATCGATTACGCGGCAAGGATCTACGGGATCTTTCTACGGTATCTCTCCAAGGATGACATTCATGTGTATTCCATTGATGAAGCATTCCTGGATGTAACACCCTATCTTTCGCTTTACCATACGGACGCCAGATCCTTAGGGCTTCGGATCATGGGGGACCTCTTAAAAGAGCTTGGTCTCCCCTCCTCCTGCGGGATCGGTACAAATCTTTATCTTACCAAGATCGCGCTGGATATCACGGCAAAGCATATGCCGGACCGGATCGGGTTTCTTGATGAGGAATCCTATCGGAAAACTCTCTGGAACCACCGCCCTCTTACGGATTTCTGGCAGATCGGACACGGCACGGAGAAAAGGCTTCACTCCATGGGTATCTATACCATGAGAGGCATCACAGAAGCCGACCCTCAATACCTCCGCAGAGTCTTTGGCGTGGACAGCGAGATCCTTATCGATCATGCCTTCGGAAGGGAATCCGTTACAATGGCCGACATCAAAGGTTATACGGTAAACCGCCATTCGCTTTCCAGCGGACAGGTGCTTCTCCGGGACTATGCCTATGCGGAAGCACTGCTGATCGTAAAAGAAATGGCTGAACTATCCTGTCTTGATCTTGTAGACCGGCATCTCGTTACGAACTCCCTCAGTATGTACGTGGGCTACACCAAAGATACTCTCCCACCCTCCCGGGGAACGATCACTATGACCGTAACCACAAGTTCCGCGAGGATCATCACCGGACATTTTATAAAGCTCTATGAAAGGATCACAGACCGCATCGTCCCGATCCGGCGCATTATTCTGAATTTCAATGATGTGATCCCCGAAGAGCTGGAACAGTTTGATCTTTTCACCGATCCGGAAACGATCATCCGGGATCGTGCGATGCAGCAGGCGATCCTCACTTTACAGGAAAAATACGGGAAAGGGGTTGTCATGAAAGGGATGAATCTGTTACCGGAGGGTACCACAAGAGAGCGGGTTCATCAGATTGGAGGACATAAAAATGGGGTATCATAAATATGCGGACCGTGCAAAGATCTTTGCACCTTTTGATGCCTTAAAAGGGCTTAGTGAAGCGCTCCGTGAGCAGGAACGGATCGTTGTCCGGATGGAAAGAAAGGATCTGCTCCCAGATCAGACGGAACTCATCGACCGGCAGCTTCATGCCGTTTCGGTGGGCGATCTCATAGAGACCATCTATTATGACGGAGATGCCTATGTGAAAAAGACCGGACTTGTTTCCGAGATCTTCCCCGAAAAAAAAGAGATCCGGGTTGTTGATCAGCGGATCTCTTTTTTTGATATTTATGCGATCAAGCGCATCTGATCACACTGACTGCCTCATTCGGAAGATAGCCAGATTCCGTTTGAAGGCGTGAAACGACGATATGGAATCGGATCTGAGCAGATGAACTGCCATGGAACGATCCTCATAATTGGATTACTGGAAATTAAATCATTAGCAGGAACAATTACAGTGGCAATGCGACTTCGGAATTTCTTCGCCTCTGATCCACGCACGTATCACACGCCTGTGAGTATAAATCATATACACGCAGCAACTTATCAACGCAATAAGCAGAATGGTTTTTAGTATCTTCTTCATATGACCTCCCCTTTATTCAACAAAGATTATAACATAACGCTCCATCTTTCGTGCTATAATCCTATCATGAGCAAACCCTTGTCTTCGACTGCCGAATACAGGTATTCGACCGGCTCCGTCCGGTAAGGCTTTACTTCAACACGCAAAAGGCTTCGTGGCTTATGGTGGTGTAAAAAACGAAAAGGAGAAAAGAGATGAAGATCGTAATTTTAAACGGAAGTCCCAGAGCAGAAGGCAACACAGAGATTATGGCAAAAGAGTTTCAAAGAGGCGCAGAAGAAGCCGGCAACGAGGTGACACTCATCAATCTGCGCGGCAAAAAGGTTACCGGCTGTCTCGGATGCGAATATTGTTTTTCTCATGATGGAGAATGTGTCCAGAAGGATGATATGCCAGAGATCCTGAAAGAACTCGACACAGCGGATGCTGTTGTATTTGCCTCTCCCATCTACTGGTTTGATATCACGGCACAGCTGAAATCTGTGATCGATCGGATGTATGCAAGGGCAAAAGTAGGATTTCATTTCCATAAAACAGCTCTGCTTCTAGATTCCGCTTCTGATGGCGTATATGACGCAGCGATCGCACAGTATAAATCAATGACCGGCTACCTGAGATGGGAGGATCTTGGAATCATCACAGTTCCAGGCATGTCCTCCAAAGGAGCAATGAAAGAGTCTCCTGCTATGAACAAGGTTCATTGCTTGGGGTTTGCGCTGAAATAGTATCCTTACTCCGCTTCTCTGTGTACAGCTACAGCACGCACATTTGATTTTGTAAAACCCAAAACTTAATAAAGGCAGCGCATATGATAGCCACCGGATATGCCGTAACCTCTGTTGTGTCGTAGTCTTTTTTTTCCTTTGACATTATACTAGAATCGATATGGAGGGAAAAATCTGATGCATTTGGAATTATTCTGGTACGTTGAGGTCGACCTGCCGGATGGCGTTGGTTTTTTCATTTTTGACAGCACTCATGTCCTGATTCTGCTTGTCGCCTTTACAATCATTATCCTGTCAGCATTAATCTATTGCAAAAACAGGGGGATCAGAAGGTATTTTCTGCTCATTGTCGCATTTGCTCTTCCGATACTTGAAGCCGGAAAGATTCTGTTTCTGGTTATCTCCAATCATATGAATCTCGGCTATCTGCCGCTTCACCTGTGCAGCCTGTCAATCTGGCTTTATCCCCTATTTGTTGTTTTGAAACCGGGTATTATCAAAGAATGTATCGGTGATTTCTGCTGTATTGTACTTCTCCCGGCCGCGCTGATGGCAATTCTTTTTCCGGACTGGACAATGTATCCCATTATCAGTTTTATGAGTCTTTACAGCTTTTTGTGGCACACGATTCAGATTCTGCTGCCCATTTGTCTTCTCTGCTCCGGTGAAGTGCGGCCAATCCTAATGCATATTTGGAGAAGTGACCTTCTATTCTTCCTTTTTTCTGTTCCTGTCGGAATTTTCGATTACCTTACTTCCTATAATTACTGGTTCTTACTTCGTCCGATTTCCGGAACACCACTGGAAACTATCTATCAGACTGCAGGAGCCGCCGGTTATCTGCCGCTGTTGGCTTTGACAGCTGCTATAGTTGTATTATTTACCCAGCTTGTGATCAGCATCATCTTTCGACGTTCATAAAACTACAGAGCCTTCATTCCTTAACTGATTTGATCTTATCACAGAACTGGGACATATTCTATCCATTCATTTCTTTCCCGATCGTTGGTACACACTGAAAATCCGTCAATACTAATAACAGATGGAGATGAACAGAAAACTGCCAGTAATGAAAAACAACGAGCAGTCAGTGAGTTTATGATGTATACTTACCGTATGGATCAGCTGCGCCGTGTGCTGATAATCATCATTTATCAGGATAAGGAAAAGGAAATAAGATATGAGAATAATTGAAAGCTGTGCGAAGTGTCTCTTTGACAAGCAAAAGCACCTGTCAGATGACCCGGAGTATCTTGCAGAGGTGAAGCACATCATTGACAGCAGGCTGGAAGGAGATACATCGCCGTATCTGGTCTATCTGTTCGCTAGAGCGTATGAAAAACGGTTCGGGAAGAAAGCTTCCTACAGAGATGTCAAGAAAAAGTATAATGATCTTGTACTTTCGATGGAGCAGGATCTTCGAACGCAAATAGAATCTGCTCCGGATCCTCTGGAGAAGGCCTTTGCTTTTGCAAGGATTGGAAACTATATTGATTTCGGAGCCATGAATGTGGTGAATGAGACGGATTTTCTGGCTTTGTTTCAGGATTGCGATCTGAACGAACGGGATCGTCTTGTATTCGAATCTTTTCGGAAGTGCTGCACAAATGGAAAACGATTCCTTCTCATCGCCGATAACTGTGGGGAGATCGTTTTGGACAGACTTTTTCTGGAACAAATTCGGAAGTCGTATCCTCATCTGACAATATCTGTCATGGTGCGTGGGGAGGAAGTTCTGAATGATGTTACACCGGAAGATGCTATCTATGCCCGAGTGGAAGAGGTAGCAGACATCATTTCAAACGGAAACCCTGTTGCTGGAACCGTTTATGATCTTCTTTCCGAAGAAGCAAAGAAAGCTCTTGATGAGGCGGACGTGATTTTTGCCAAAGGGCAGGGGAATTATGAATCCTTATGCCGGCAAGGCAGGCACATCTTTTATTCGTTCCTGTGTAAATGTGACCTGTTCACCAGCAGATTCCAGGTCCCACTGCTGACCGGGATATTTGTGGAGGAAAAGAATGGGTAGGCATAAAACTGGAATTTAGCAATGTTTCTCAACGGTTTCCTCTCGAATCGAGGCGTATCACCGGCATGATGTATTCTCACGCCATCAATCTCAATGATATATTGCAGATACGGATAAAAACCGGTAACGGGATCGCGATCCAAAAACTCATGTGCCGCCGGAAAGATAAACTTTGCATTTGGATTTGTTTTTGCCCAAATTTTCCAAGCCTCATGATCTATGTGATCCAAATGATCATGCGTACCTAAAAATACATCAACATCTTTTAGTTCTCTGGCAGGAGTCGGCAGCCTTATGGACTCTATCATGCAAAAACCATTCATATAGGTGTGGCTGCTGCAAAAAATAATCGCATGTTATTCTCCCAACACTACCGTTCTCCCAAGTTCCATCGCTTTGATCCTCTCACCATACTGGCTTAAAATGGGGCGCAGGTCCAAAGGCGAGGTAAATGGAGGGAATGTATCATCATAATGATCAAGGACCACTCTCTTTGGTTGCAGCTTATTGATTACTCTCACTGCCGGGGGATAATTATCCTCCCACCCATTATAAGGAAGCACCAGCAAATCAGCCCCAACAGGGTATTCCACATCATCTCTCAGGTTCAGACTCCCCATGAGAACCACTCTCTTTCCGTCTGCCTCAATCTGATATAACAACGTCTCATCGTTCTCTACGCATGCATGATGCTCTTTGAGAATATTGGGAATATTACTACGTGCCGGATGTTTTAGGATATACAAAACCCGATCGAGGGATGCTTTTGGTAATATAGCATGTTTGCTATGGAATGTACGAATTCGGAAGCCGTTTACTTCTAATACCTCATTAAAGCGGATCATCTTTAAATTTCTCTCGCTTAAACCCTTGTTCTGCAATGTGCGATATGGCGTCTTTGTACAGTAGATCAGCGACTTTGGATTCCGCTTTACTATCGGAGGTAAAGAAGAAATATGATCAAAATGTCCGTGTGTGACGAAAATGCCTGCAAAACCATCAAAGTCTTCAATTTTTACCGGAACGTCAGATCCCTTGAGCGGCACGAAAGGATCAAACAAAATGCGGCCTTCCGCACAAACAAACTCTACAGATGCGGTCCCATGCCATAACAACTTCATGCTCGATCATTAATACCTTTCTATAAAAAATCCTCTTCGCCGCTGTCACCGGAATATACGGGCACTCGGTTTAGAAGAGCAAATGATTCTTCATAGCGGATATTATAGCACGAAATGAGATCGAATTTTCTGAAAAAACCAAACAAAAACCGAATCACCGGATGGAGACAAAGCACTCCGTTATTGAAAATACCGAGGCTCCTATGGTACTATATCCATTGTCCTTTGAATATTTAATGGCTGTTGTTTGGATCAAGTGAAGGAGAATAAAATGACAATTCTTTTCAAAAACGGATGGATTGTGGATGGAACCGGAGAAAAGCCTTATAAGGGAGATGTCCTAATAGAGGACGACAGGATCGTTTCTGTCGGTAACAGCGTTTCGACAAATGCTGACAAGGTTCTGGATATCACAGAATGTCAGATTTGTCCGGGATTCATTGACGCCCATTCCCATAACGACTTTTTTTGTGATCGGGAAGATTCCGAAAAATTTTTTCGTCCGTTCATAGAGCAGGGGATTACCACGCAGATTACCGGGAACTGCAGCTTTTCGGCCTTTGGTACGGATTCCGACACCCCATATAAGAAGGAGCTGGGAAGCGGACTTTTTGCAACATTGCATCCGGGTAGTTTTGCTTCGTTTAAGGAGAGACTGAAGGGAAATCTTTATGTCAACATTGCGCCTCTGGTGGGCAACGGATCAGTCCGTGCCGGTATGACCGGATATGACCCTACGCCGCTGTCTAAGGAGCAGATCCAAAAGGAACTGGAATTCGTAGAAGAAGCCATGAGAGAGGGTGCACTGGGCGGCTCCTTTGGTTTCATGTATGAGCCGAACCGGTACGCACAACCGGATGAGTTGCAGGCTTTTGCAGAGATGATCGCAAAGTACGATGGGATCGTGACGGTTCATCCAAGAGCCTGTGCCATCATCAGCGCGGACTATCCCCTCTTCTCGAAAAAATCCCATCTTGAACTGGGACTCGACGAGGTTGTGGATATCATGAAGAAAACGAAATGCCGGCTGGAATACAGTCATCTGATCTTCACAGGTTCCAGGAGCTGGAAGCTGCTGGACAAGATGCTCACCGCATTCCACAAAACCAGAGATGAAGGCTGGGAAATCGCCTATGATAATTATGCATTTCATTACGGAGCCTCCGTTATCACAATAGTGTTCCCCGCCTGGTATGCAGCATTGCCGAAAGGAGAGGCTGAGAAACCATCAAACAAACGGAAGCTTGCTTTCACGATCTTTCTGTATCGCAAATTGTTCGGAATTGACTGGGATGATCTTGTTGTGGCCTATATTTCTGATGAACATCGGGAATATGAGGGGAAGACGGTTCTGGACTGCGCGAAGGAAGAGGGAATAAAGCCTCTTGATATGTATTTGAAGCTGGTGGAGCTGTCCGACAGGAAGGGCAGTATTTATCTCGGGAAGTATTATAACGATGCCATTGTACGGCGGCTTATGGAGGATGACCTTTCTGTTTTTATGACAGACGCATGGGTGGAGGACAAGGGTCTTCAGAATATTGCCGCCTATCAGACTTTCCCGCAGTTTTTTGTACTTGCCCGTAATTACGGCATTCCCGTGGAAAGGATTGTACGAAAAATGACCGGTGCCACGGCAGATCGTTTTCATATTGCAGAACGGGGATATTTAAAGGAAGGCTACAAAGCAGATATTACCGTCATTGATTTTTCCCGGATTAAGGTGAATGAAAAAGTGCCGGATGCCAAGCCGGAGGGGATTTCCCATGTGGCTGTAAACGGCCGGCTCGTTATGGAAGACAGCGTATTTATCGGCGGGAAAGCAGGAGAAATGGTTCTTCGGGCAGATGCCAACGTCTGACACAGCACTGCCCATTCTATTCTCCCATTCTCTCTTTCATCCGTTTCATTTCTGTGTCAAGATCATATGCGATAAAGTCTGCTTTCTCTTCAGGGGTAGTCCCTTTTGACAAAGTTGTGAAACAGTCTGTTTTGGCTTTGTGAAGCTTCATGATCGTATTGTAATAATCCGGAAACAATCTTTTGGATGCAGAATCGGGATTCCTCTGCATATACCGGAACATCACTTCCCTCGACGTCAGAATGCTGCCGCAAATCCGCAGGTAATCGTAATTGAACAACCTGTCCTCACCAAATTCCATGTCCTCTCTGAAACGTATTTTATGTTCATCCAGCAGGTGCTTCCTGTAAAACTTGTTGCAAGCTGAATAGACAAGAAGACGTCTGTCCCGGATATAATGATCTGCAAAATCCGATACCGTTTCATAGTACCTGTCTTTCAGCGCCATGGGTGTAACCGTTTCGCTTCGTTTCATCTCTTCCGTATATCTTATCTCCACACGCTCGAAGCTGAATATATACAGATCAGCTGCTTTTCCTGTCACCATACGGCTCTTCTCAAAAAAGCCATCCGCAAGACAATCATCGCAATCCATGAAGGCGATCAGATCTCCTGTTGCCGCATCCAGACCTGCATTTCTTGTTGCAGACACACCCCTGTGTTCACAAAGAAGGATCTTTACATGATCCGGCGCATCTTCCCGCATGGACTCAAGCTTCTGTGCGGTCCCGTCATCGGATCCGTCATCCACGAGGATCAGTTCCACATCATCCGCAGACCAGAATGAAACAGACCCGAGAGTTTCTTCCAAATATTCCATACAGTTGTATGTCGGGATTATCAATGACAACATATCTGTTCTTTCCACCACTCCTGAAACGTTAAGATAACGGTTAGCCCTGGCATGAGCATATCATATTGTGTTCGTATATCGGAAACACAGTGTCGTTATATCATCAAATTGTTCGGTACCATTCGTGAATTCCAAAACATGTTTTCTCACAGCCTCGTCAAGCTCTTCGCAGGACAGAGTCGGCTTCTCATTCAATGCGGTTAACAGCCGCTCGGCCTTGAACATTTCTCCCTTACTGTTGCGTGCTTCCGTGATACCGTCCGTGTAAAGATATATGGTATCGCCTGCCTCCAGCATCATCTCGTTCACTTTATACTTCGCCTGCTTAAATGCCCCGACAATCACGCTGTGCTCATCTGCTTCTATGGTAAAGATGTCATCTTTTCTGCATATTGCTGCACGAGAGTGTCCTGCATCCACAAACCGAAGATAACCGTCCGAAAGCCGCAAGACTCCGATCCAAAGCGTAACAAACATGGAGCCGGCGTTTTCCTGTATAAGGAACCGATTTACTTCATCCATCATCTTACTTAGATCCATGCTATCCGACAGGAGCCGGCTCTGCAGTGTATTCTTGACAAGGACCATAAACAGGGCGGCGGGAATTCCCTTGTCTGATACATCTCCTAATACAACCGCCAGATGATCATCGTCTATTAAGAAATAGTCATACAGGTCGCCTCCGACCTGTTTCGCCGGTATCATTTCGGCATAGATTTCAAATTCTTTTCTCTCATACAGAGGCCCGTCCTTTTTTGGAAGCATCGCATTCTGGATCTTAGCAGCTGACTCCATCTCCGCATAAGCTCTCTCGCGTTCTCCGGTAATCTTGACTATTTCCCGGAAATAAGACTCCGCTCTTTCAGACTGCCCGGCAATCGTTTCCCCGAGCACCTGTATCTCATCACCTGTTCTGAAAGCGTCCTCCATCTTAAAGACAGTATTCTCCCCTGTCATGTTCTGTATCTTTTCAGTCATGAGATTCATTGGACGCATTGTTTTTTTCAGAAAAAGGGCGATAACAATCTGAGCGATCAACGTGAGAACTATCAGCATTATCAGCATCAATATCTCCGTGTTCCTGACAAGCCTTGTGTAGGAATCTGAAATATCATCTGACATATGCTCCATATCAGCAATCAGTGCCTGGGATGGCTCCTCAAGCTCCTCAGATGAGGCAAACATGACCAGGCCCCAGTCAAGGGACTCAATCGGAGCATATGCCGCATAATACTTCTTACCGTCCACGAAAACCTCAGAAAATCCCGTATCACCGTCAAGTGCATGGTTAATGGCATTCGACAGCTCCTGTCCTGTACTCTCACGCACATCATACGGTTCATCTTTAGACGCAAGCTCCCCATTTTCCCTGGGCGAAAAAATAAGCTGCCCTTTTTCATTTACCAGTATGCAAAACCCGCTCTTGCCGATATTTCTCTCTGAAAGCCTTCTTTGCATTGTCCCGAGATCGCTTGACCCTTCCAGTACCGCAACAAGCTCTCCATCAACATAAAGCGGTACGCCGAATACGATCTCATCATAGTCATAAAAGTAGCTGCGGACGGGAAATGAGAAAAAAGCTTCTCCGCTTTCCACGGCTCCACTATACCATGGTCTTTTTTTTGCATCATAGGATCTTACAATTCCATTCTCCAGTTTATCCCCTGACATACTATCCATTGCCAGCGTCACCCCATCAGGAATTGTAATATAGCAGTCACGGATGATCCCCTCATTTTCGCGTACGATTCCCTCCATAATAGGCCCTAAGTTTGCAAGCCTTCCAATGGTTGCTCTCATTTCTTCGTCCCGGCGGTCAAATCCCTCGGGGAAGAGCACCTGAAGAGAGTATTCCCCCTGGTTTTCCGGTTTTGGTTCCTCAACAGGCAGCTCATTATAATTGTCAGGAGCATTCATCACATCTTTCACCTGCTCCCCCAGAACCAGAAAATCCTGTCTGATCGTCCCGAATTCGCCATCAATCTGATCTGCTGCCCAAGTGACTGTATTCAAAAGACTGCTTTCCACGAGATTCATCGTAGCTGCTTCGGACCTGGCCTCGACCAGATTCTCCTTCCTTTCCTCTGCATCGATAAGCACCTGATGAAGCCTGTGAAAGAGCATATCTATCGCGGCAATATTCAAGATCACGATGCCCCCCATCGTAATCAGTACTGTATATAAGACACGCTTCGAAAGTCCTCTTCTCCCGAGCCCTCTTAACCCTCTCAATTCTTCATCTCCATAAACTCAGAAAATCCGGTATCCTCAAAGATTTCTCTGAGATCCTCTGTCACATTATCAAGCGCAACTTTTCCACCTCTGTCTTCAAGCGCCTGATATACTTCCAGTATTACCCTCAGTCCCGCAGATGAGATATAATCCATATCCTTCAAATCAAAGCGCACAAAAGTCACATCATCCAGTTCTCCCTCAAGCTCTGCCCGAAGCTGCTCTGACGTGCCGGCATCCAAGCTTCCGATGATCCTTACTATGAGTATGTCCTTGTTCTTTTCCTTTTCTACTGTCATTGTTACCTCCCTGCCAAAATCAACCTTCTCAAAAGCCTCAGCATATATCGTTTCAGGCCTGCTCACCATCTGAGCACCTCTAAAAGCATTCAACAAAAGAGTGATATTCTCCTGCCCGCCCTGATCTTTGTGAAAGTCTATCAGTCTGCGCTTTTCCTCTACGATCTCTGTAATATCAATAAAGTGCGTCGGTCTGTAAAACGGTGCATTAATTTCATAGAAATAACACGAAGCCCTCGCCTGCTGCCGCCTTATCTCATCCATGCAGAATGCTGCCGCATAACGGTGATCGGGATGAAGGCTCTTACGCCAGGGCAGAAATATGACAGTATAAGGCGTAAAATCTATCTTCGCGACATCCTTACGATGCCTGAACATCTTTGTATCTTCACATCCGATCCACGTATAGGAATGCGGCTTTACATATTCCATCTCAGTCTCAAACTGGTTTTTTCTGATAACCGCTTCTTCTTCAACAGATCTCTCTTTCGAGCCATGCGATCCATCGGTCAGGACAAAAATATCCGTTTTCTTCGGGGCAAGTATTAAAGCCGATGAACCCCCAAGGCATTCATCATCCGGATGCGGCGCGATCACGGCTATTCTGTCCTCATCCTTTAATCTTATTTCCTGTCTCATACTCCTAAAACTCCATCTGGTATATGATGTACTAACTAAATTTCACGATTGTATGGTTCAGATTCAGCACATACTGATATTGCACCGATTTGGCTATTCTTTTCAGCATGGTATAATTATCCGTTATCATTCTCTGTTTTTCCTTGTCCTCATCAAATACGATACATTCTCCGTTATCCAGCATCATAAAGGCCACTTCTTCCTCGGAGAAAGATATCATGATCTGATTATCAACCGAATTACGTCCGGATACCCTTACCGAATAGTTCACCATTTCCTCCACGCACAGCCTTGCGTATCTTGCAAGCTTTTCTGAACACCCTTCTTCCGTCAGATAGTTTTGTAACATCCTTGATGCCTCAAGCGCATCTCCCGGATCTACCGACAGATACAATCTCCTGATATGATCCTTTACGGTACTGCTGTCCCTGTATACCTGGATCCCATACACCACCAGATTTACTCCAAGGATCAACAAAGCCGAGAAACAATAGGAAAGCCAGATCGTCTGCGGTTGAAAATATCTGCCGAGCATCAAAGCAAACAATGGCATGGTACTGTTCCCGACAAGTGTAAGTATCGTCGAAAATCTCTGTACTCCTCTGTTGGTAAAATACATACGAAAAACGGTATTAATCCCCAAAAAAGTAATACATAGCGCATAAAACCTCAGTGATGCCTCTCCGGCCGGAGGGATATCAGTCACTCCATGCAACCGGTAGAAGAAACCGGGCCACGCTTCCATTAAAACGACAAGTATACCGGACAGCCCCACGATCAGAGCAATTCCCTGCATCATAAGTCTCCTGATGCCTCTCCTGTTTTCCGCGCCGCTCATCAGCCCCATAAGAGGTCTCATTGATCCCTGCACCGAGCTCATCAGCACATTCGTCAATGAATAGCAGAAGGTACATACCGCTTTTATGCTGCCGCATGAATCTCCAAGATAGATAAAAAGGATACGGATGATCGCGTAATTTTGAAGAGCCACAACCAGCAGATAGGAAGCATCCGGAAGGCCCTTTGAAATGATCTCCATGATATCCGAGAAGCCTGCCTTCGCATCTCCGGATTTAAAGATATCCGTTTTACGACAAAGAAAGATGACTGTCGCCACGCAACGAACCGCACATGCAATAGCAGTACCGTAGCCTGTCCCCGCCACTCCCATGTGGAATACTCCGGTAAAAAGAATATCCAACAACAGATTTAAAACACCTTCCATGATAGAAAGATACATGAGCATCTTCATCTTGCCCATGATCTGCAATTGGTAGGTTCCTATGGTAGATACCAGTCCGAAAGGTGTTGCGATCATCAGTCCTATGGCATAGCTTACGACAAGCGGCAGCATAACGGGGGATAGTTCATAGGAATAGATGATCCCCAAAACAAGCGGGATCTGGATGATCGAAACCGCGACAGCTGCCATGACCGTAACAAGCTTCACTGCCTTCTTTGAGCGCATGATGCCCTCAGGGTCTGCATCGCCGATCCTCAAAGACAGCACCGTTGATGCTCCCGTTGAGAATATCGCGGTGATAGCTCCGATCAGCGTTTCGATCGGACCGAAGAAGCTGATTGATGACAGCGCATTTTCTCCCACCAGATTTCCTGCCACAAGACCATCCACTGTTACGAGCAGAAGCGTGGATATATTTGTTGCTATCATTGCAGGGAGAAATTCAAGAAGCTTTGTAAATGTCAGGCTGCCTCTGATGCGAAAACGGTTCTCCACATAAGACGGGGCTGTTCTGCCATGTGGCAATGGAAAACCAAATATTGGTCTGATCCGTTTTTTCATGATGGCTGTCCTTTCATATACACATTCTCATACCAGATCATAAACATATATACCGCAAAGACAATCCGGAATTCCGTAAAACCTCCGTTGAGATAGCGTTCCCAATAGTTCCTCAGCATTTTCCTGTCAAAAAAGCTGCCGCTTTCCTTACTGAAAATAACTCTTTCTACCAAAGGTTTTTCTTTTCTAAACCACTCTCTTACCGGCACAACGGAGCCTGCCTTCTTTCTGAAAGCAGTTTCGTAAGGGAGTTTTCTTTCTGCCGCACATCTGAGTGCATATTTTCCAATATCATCCTTCAGTTTATAAGCGGACGGCATTCCGGCGCTCAGGTCAAACATTCGAAGGTCGGTATAGGGAAGGGTCGCTTTTTTATCACATCCTCCGGCTGATCTTCCCACGCAAAGAAGGATATCCCCTTCAAGCCAAAGCGCAATATCTGCAGAAAGCATACGGGAAAGATGATCTGCCGAGAGGTCAAAACTTTCTTTCAGCAACTCCTTTACCGGATATGCCAGGTTCTGTCCAAGAAAACGCATCGCCTCTTTCTCCGGCATGACGCCATCACACCCATAATAATATGGTTCCTCACCGCAGCCAAGCTCATCCAAGCGTCTATAGACATGGTAACCTGCAAAAAACTCATCCGCGCCTTCCCCGGAAAAAACGATGCTCTTCTCCTTACCAATCCTGCTACATCCCATAAAAAATGCTGCTCCCGATGCATCCACAACGGGAAGCTCCGTACATTTTACAAAGTCCGGCAGCACTTTAAAATACTCGTCTCTGGTAATATCAAGAGTATGAAAGCATGTCCCAAGCGTATCCGCTGTCCTTTTGGCAAGCTCGTTTTCCTTCAGGACACTCTCTTCAAAATCCATATTGTATGCATCAGGGATGCCTGACATAGCCAGAAGATAAGAGGAATCCACTCCACCGGAAAGTAATGATGCACATTCGGCGTAATTGAGATTTTCTCTGTCTTCCTTCAATACCTTTTCAAAGGTCTCTTCCAGCGCATCTACCCAGTTGTCAAGCGTTTTCTCATCATCGGGTACAAACTTCGGAATAAACCATCTTTCAATAAAAATTTCACCATCCCTGAAGATGAGGCTCCTTCCCGGCAAAAGCTTTTTAATTCCCTTATACAAAGTCTTTTCCCCAGCCGGATACCCAAACATGCAAAACAGCTGCAATGCATCATCATCTATGTCTTTTGAATAAGAAGGATCTTCTGCAATGTTTTTTATGTTTGTGGAAAAGAGAACCTCTCCGTTATTTGTCCGATAATAATAAAAGTTTTCTATTCCGAAGGCATCTCTGGAACAGAAATACTCCCCGCTGCCGCTGTCTTTGATCACAAACGAAAAGGAACCGAAAAAATGAGCAGGTGCGTTCTTTTTCCAACGCTGATACCCTTCAAGAATAATGCTCTCTTCCGTTTCCTTACGGCAGCTTCCTTCTTCCAGAGAAAGCTCTGCAAGAAGTTGTTTCCGGTTTCGAATATAGCCTTCATACAAACACAATTCCATGCTCAATGATCACGCCCTCATATTTCCCTGAAACGATATATCCAGTCTATGATCCCGATCAGATCCTGCAGATACTGAAAAGGATCATAGCTGTTTACGCCTGTGATCCTCTCATCAGAAAAACATCCGATCGTGTCGATGCTCCCGGGAAAATCCTCCTTGATCATCTGATACGCAAGCTGTAGAAACTGTCTGTTGCAATATCTGTTATTGGTAACAAACAAAAGCCTGTCTCCGGGTTTCACTGTTTCTGCAGATTCCATATAGAACTTTAATGTATCCCCTGTATCTGCTCTTCTGAGATGCGGCTCGCTCGACGGAGCAGCAATGATACGATATTTTCTCTTTTCCCCATTCTTTTTATATTCCTTGATACAGGAAACACTGTTCAGGTTCCTGTCTCCTTTAAATCGCTCAGTAGCTTCCGACTCTGTCAATTCGAAGACTCTTACAAAGCTTTCTGACAAAACGCCGAATTCCGTATCACGTGAAAAGCCCACCGATGTACTCCTTTCCGAAGGATTTACCGGTCTGAAGCAGGCAAGGGCATCCACACAGCGAGTCTTATCATCAATCCATTTTTTTGCATACGCAGTTCTATCAAAACTGGCCGTAAGACTTCCTCCGAGCACGATAATGTGGCTGTTTTCTTCCTCTAAAGGCTTATTAATATCAATAAAGCCAAGTTCTCTGAAGATCGGATACAATCGTTCCCTTTTTTCTTCGAGAAAACCTAGTGGAAAAAGCTCCTGTGTCTCAACAACCGTACCATCCGCTTTCAGTCTTCCATTATAAACCTCTCCGATGCTGTCTATATCTACTTTCAGAATTTTCAGAAGGTCCTGTAAGGGTTCCATCACCAGGAAGTTCTCAAGCTGCTCGCGGATAGCCTTCGCTTTATCCTTCCTACCGATAACGCTTTTTGGCATATAAAATCTTAACATAAAGCAAAAACTCCTGATTATTTACGGATCAACTTTCTTTTATGTATTCCGATTTTTACTCCCTTATCTTACCATTGCGCCTCATAGATCTGAACAGAGTGCGCTTCCGGAAACATGCGCTTTGCCATCTGCTCCGTCTTCTCATTGACCGCTTCAAAAGTCAGTGAATCCTCCGGAAAAAGCCTCTCCGCTTCATGAGCGGCTTTCCCCAGAAGATGATAAAGACCGAGCGGATACTTCCCATACAGCCAGATCAGCTCAAGACAGTGTGCGGAGGCCCGTTGAACAAAGATCCCTGGCGTCTTTTGTCATGCACCACATACAGCCAGTCAATATTATACTGGTTGTCCACAAGAACAATGGAAATGGCGCCGAAAACCTCCCCATCCTTCCCGTATGGCCCAATCGAGATCCTGTTGCCCGTATCCGGAAACACAAAAGGAAAAACGCTTTCAAAATTCCTTCCTGTTTTCCTCTGTCAGTAAAATATGTTCCGTTTTGCTTTCCATCTTCTTTTCCCTTTTTCCTTTATACTATGAAATATTGCAGCATACTGATTTGACCGTGCTATAGCTGATCTTTCGATCTGTCTTGTATTTTACCACGTCTTCACGATTCAAAAAAGTTGAATATGAGAGAAACATTTGCGTACTTTTTTAAAAAAAGATATAATAATTTATATTTTGTAGTCTGCATGATAGTGAGGACAATATGACGGAATGGGAACAGCGGTCAAAAAAAGCTGAAGAGATTTACCAACGTAAGGTTGCCGGATATGAAAAAACATTCGACAGACAGCATTGCTTTCTGGAAGAAAACGACAGAAGGCTTGAAGCGCTACGCGAAAAAAACGACCGTCTTCATCCGGAACGAAAAAAACAACTGGAAAAGCACCGAAAACGGGTCGACCGAATCCGGAAAGAGCACGAAAAAAGGGTGCGTACTCTTTTCACGGAGGCAGAGATCCGCGAACGGAACCGTCTGAAAAAACGGAAACAGGATAAGAAAAACCGTCTGATGAAAAAAAAGATCCTTCTCATTACAATAGGCGGAGGAACCGCTTTATTCCTGTTTATCCTATTTGAATCGATCATTCCGGGGTCTCGTGCGAATCAGGCAGCCGTGATGGATGAAAATATCGAAGAAAGCGCTTTGGATGCGGAGCTGGTTCCGACAAAACCCTATGATGAGCTGCTCGGAACCACGGAGGAACAGCTTCTTTGGGACTCTCTGATGGTGCATTTTGGCGGCAATAAAAAGGCAGTTCTCGGTGTCATGTGCAATCTTCATGCGGAGTCCGGATTCGAAGCCGCAAATCTCGAGGACTCCAACAATGAGCGCTGGGATGTGACGGACGATCTTTATACCGAATTTGTCAACCGTCAGAGTATCAATAAGAAAGACTTTCTGGAGGCCAGGATCAAAGATGATACGACCGGATACCTGACCGCGGACAATCAGTGGGTCAATCTGGACGGAGGCTACGGATATGCGCAGTTTACATCCTATGAAAAAAAAGAGGGCCTTTATCAATATGCGGAGCAATGGTTCGCCCCGGGCGGTGTGGGAGAACAGTACCGGTTCAACATTGGGGATCCCAAAATGCAGGCAAGCTTTATCATTCGTATTCTGGAAAGCGACGAATACCGGGAAATGAATGACCTGATCGCACATGCGGAGAACACAGTGGATGCCTGTTATTACTGGCTGAAAATGTATGAGGAACCGTATGATCCCTATTGTGACGGGTACTATACGCTGGCTTTCGAACGGGCGGAAACCGCGGATATCATCGAAGCGCTCTGCGATCCGGCGGCAGCACAGACCACGCAGGCGGGATAGAGTGATATGAAAAAGAAAACTATCAAAAAAACAGCACTATTTCTTGCTGCAGTGTTTCTTCTGCTTCTCTCCGGCTGTGGAAGCTCCAAAAAACCTTTGGAAGCAGTTTCCGATTTTAATAGAAACGGTACCGTAGTTGCCGTGGCCGACGGGTATATCTTTGAAGAAGCGGCAAAGCGGGCCTTTCCTGAAGCGGAGATCCGGGTTTTCCCCACCAGAGATGACACCTATAAGGCTCTGCTCAGCGGGGCGGTTGACGGCATTGCAGATGATGAACCGATCATCCGTGCGGTCATGCGTTCCGTGGACGAATTTCAGATGGCAGAAGGTCTGGTCGAAGCATCGGACTATGGCTTCGTTTTTCCAAAAAACGAAAGAGGCCAGCTTCTCGCCTCCGAGATGAGTGCCTATCTCGTAAATCAGAAAGAAACCGGAGAATTGGCGCTTCTCGACGAAAAATGGTTCGGCAGCGATACGGGAAATAAACAAAGCGAAGATGCATCTGCCCTCCCGTCCTTAAACGGAACCGTCACAATCGCATTCGAGGACGGAACCGTTCCGTTTGCGTATTTTTCCGCCGGCCGTCCCGTAGGCTATGAAGTGGATCTTGCCATCGGTTTTTGCCGGGAATATGGGTACGGTCTGATCTTTCAGCAGACAAATTTTTCCGATATCCTTTCCGGCACAGCGGCAGGAACATATGATATGGGATGCAGTGCGATCACGATAACGGAAGAAAGACAGGAAGACCTTCTTTTTAGCGGAGCAGACTATTCTGGCGGGATCGCAGTCTGCAAACTGAAGGAAGACCTCTCAAAAAGCACGGATACTGGCAGTGATTTTGCGCGGCATTTCAGCAATTCCTTTATGAAAGATCAACGATATCTGCTTTTCCTGAAAGGGATCGGTGTGACCTGTCTCATAGCAGGCCTCAGTGCACTGCTTGGTACGATCCTCGGGATCCTGCTTTTTATCATCAGCAGACGCGCGGTTTTTGTTGTGAGGGGACTTACGAAAGGATTTTTATGGGTTCTCGGAGGTGTTCCGGCGATCATTCTGATTCTGCAGCTTTACTATGCTTATTACCGCGACTTCCTGGCAGGCGGGATCATGGCCTCAGTCATCGGATTTACGCTCGTCTTCGGAAAAGTTGTGTACCGGATGATCGAACGGAGATCTCTGGAAGTCTCAAAAGGTCGTCTTGAAAGGGATTACCGACTGGAAGCATTGGATACAAAGCCGTTTTTTTCCATATTAAAAGAAAAGAAGGGTGAAGCGATTTGCGAGGACTACATTGAACGGGTGACAACGCTTATCAAAGCCACATCCGTTGTGGGTTATATTGCTGTAGAGGATCTGGTTTCCGTTTTTGACGCGATCCGGATGGAGAGCTATGAAACGCTGATGCCGCTCGTGTTCACAACTATCCTGTACTTTGTTCTCATCAAGCTCGTCACTGTCGTGCTGCGACTTATTTATAACCGGGGAAAGCGTGCCTGATCACACCTCGAAGTCCAGACAGCTCCTGATCTTTGCAAAAGGACGGACCTTCTGATCCGCAACAGCTACATGCTCCGGATGAACGGCATATGCTTTCAGGGCATCAAAAGATTCAAAGGAAGAATCCAGCATCAGATCTGCATTGGAAGTCTCCAGGCCGTTCGTATGAACCTTGATCTCTACGATACCGGGAACTTTTCCCTTCAGTCCCTCCAATCCTTCCTGAATTCCGGCTTTGATATCCCGTTTCTCTTCTTCCGAATACTCATCCTTTAATGTCCAGATGATTACGTGCTTAACCATTTACATCCACTCTTTTTCAGGTTCCGTCCAGTCTACAGCGAGATACCCCTCTTCAAGCAAAGCTTTCGTGATCACTTCCCTGGTATGCGCCTTGTCATACGGAACCTTGAAAAGATAGGACGTGATATCCACCGGAATGAGGCAGACACAATCATCCATAAACTGAGCACTTTTAATTAAAAGAATGGTTTCATCGATCAATACTCTCATTGGAAGTCCTCCTTGCTGAAATTTATTTCCTTTCACATTATACTAAAGAACGAAATGATAGAAAAGAGGTGATCCTGTTTTTTTGCGTATTATTCGGCTTCTTTTCCCATGGCGATCAGTGACCGCAAATACTCCATCAGCATACCGATACCGGTCGCATTTCCTCCTCCCCGTGGAATGATGATGTCTGCATACTTTTTTGATGGCTCAACAAATTCCTCATGCATGGGTTTTACTGTTGCGGCATACTGCTCCATAATTGACTCAATGCTCCGCGCACGCTCTGTCATATCACGCCGGATACGCCGCATCAGACGCTCATCCGCATCGGTATCCACATAGATCTTGGCATCCATAAGGTCCCGAAGCTCTTTATTCTCCAGAATCAGGATCCCTTCAAGGATGATCACCGGCTTCGGCTCCACCGTGATCGTCTTATCAGACCGATTATGGATCGTATAATCGTAAACCGGGACTTCGATCCGATGACCCTTGATGAGATCCCGGACATCATTTGCCATTCGCTCACTTTCAAACGAGTCCGGATGATCATAGTTTAACTGGCTTCTCTCTTCATACGTCATGTCATTATGCGCCTTATAATAACTGTCATGACTGATCACAACCAGGTCATTCCCGAAATACTCCGCAATCTTGTTGACGATTGTTGTTTTCCCGGACGCTGTCCCACCTGCAACACCGACGACACAAACCTTATTCATGAACCCCTCTCCTTTACTCATAATCTACCTTCAAAAGCATCAATCCTTCCGCAGGAGCGGTCGGACCGGCAACACGTCGATCCCTTGCCTCCAGGATCTCCGCAACATGTTCCGGAGGATAGGCTCCCTTTCCGACCTCGAGCAATGTCCCGACAATGATCCGAACCATGTTTTGCAAAAAACCTCCTCCATGCAGAGTAAAAATGAGATACCCCTTTCGCTCCGTGATCTCAAGTGAATCCAGGATCCGCACTGTGGATTTTTTCATTCGTGCGTTTCCGCAAAAGCTTCGGAAATCATGTTTTCCGATCAAATGTCGCGTCGCATCGCGCATTTTTTCTATATTTAAATCACAATTTAATACTGTGGTGTACCTCCGGTCAAACACAGGTTTTGCATCCCCGATATAACAGGTGTACCGATAAGTTTTTCCAATCGCATTATACCGCGCATGAAAACGCTTCCCGGCAACTTTTACCTCTCGAACTGCAATATCCTCCGGCAGATAACGGTTCATGTAATCCCTGATCTTCTCTGGGGAAAGATCGGTATCCAAAAGCACATTGGCAACCATGGCTCTGGCATGAACACCTGCGTCTGTCCGGCCGGCGCCGATAACATCGATTGTTTCCCGGTTCGTCATCCGGCAGAGAACCGCTTCCAGCTTTCCCTGAATGGTATCCTTATCCGGCTGGTGTTCCCAGCCATAATAACGTGTTCCGTCATACGCAATGACAAGCTTATAATTGGATGTCATGGAAATTTCCTTCCAGTATTTTCTTGCGATCCGATGGGTCGATCGTGTTCAAACGCCCGTACCGGTTATAGATCGTGAGCAGATCTGTCGAACGTGCCGGCTTTTTTTCGCCGTTTTCGGTCACATACCGGACAAGCTGATCCAGATCATGCTCAGCGATGATCTGATCGAGTATGTTCTCCTTTGGCTCCTCAACGGTTTGCTGCACCGCGGAAACGTTAGTGGCAGCGGATTCTTCCGGATTATCTCCGGCATCGGTTTCCTGTTTGGAAGCAGGACCGTTCCAGATGCTGCTTAATATGCCGCGCACAAAAGACAGGATCCTTGTCCCGAGTTCCTTAAGCAGCTCCGGTATGGTGCGCTCGCTTTCTTCTGCATTGATGGCGCCAAGCTCAGCCTTTTTTTCGGGACTTACCGGGATCTTCTCTGTCTGCCTGCTCTGCTCCGTAGAAGACGGTTCATAAATAACTCCTTTTTCTTCGGAAACCGGGGCTGTGCCCGGCGATTCCTCTCCCTCTCTATTTACCGGAGATGATTTCGTAGGGTATGAATTATAATAATTGTCCAGACGTACTTTATCAATTCTCGGCATATTGTTTCAGTTCCTCCGAGATCAAATCCCACTCTTCCATAAGGGTAAGTACTGTCTGCTCCTGCTCATTCATCTTTTCCTGAAGCTCCGTCAGTTTTCCGTAACGCGCCTGATTTGCAGGATCCTCATATTCCTCCCGAAAAGAGGCGAGAAGCTCTTCTTCTGCTGCCAACATCTCTTCCAGTTTTTTCCGCTTCTTTTCCAGCTTCGAACGCTCTTTTCCGGGATTGATGACAACCGTCTTTTTAGGTTTTTCCTCTGGTTTGGAAGAAAAAAACTCCTCATCTTCCGTGTTTATCCGCTTTTCTTCATATTCCTCATAACCAAACGGATAAAAAGCAAGCGTGCCCTTTTCAAAGGACAGGAGCCGTGTCGCAACTTTCTTCACAAAATAGCGGTCATGCGACACAAAAATCACCGTCCCGGTATACCTTCTGAGCATGGATTCCAACGTTTCTTTCCCGATGATATCCATATGGTTCGTCGGCTCATCAAGAATCAGGATATTCGGGCGATATTTCAGGATCTTGCACAAAGCAAGCCGCACTTTCTCACCGCCGGATAACATATTGATCTCCTTAAAGACATCCTCTCCCGTAAACAAAAAGGCTCCGAGTGCGGAACGTACCTCTGTCTCCGTAAGTGAGGGAAATTCATCCCAAAAGTCCTGAATAACCTGTTTCTCACTTCGAATCTGCGCAATCTGCTGATCAAAATAGCCGATCTCCGCATGTACCCCGTAATGATATTCGCCGGAAAGCGGAGGGAGAATACCGGTCAGCGTCTTCAAAAGAGTCGACTTCCCAAGCCCGTTTCCTCCGACGATTCCAAGCTTCTCTCCTCTTTTTAAATCTATATTTAATATACCAAGCGGCTTCTGATAACCAAAGGAAAGCTCCTCTGTATAAAGAACGTCTTTGCCTGTTTCTTTCTCCGGCTGAAATGCTGCATGAAATGTCCGCTCGTCATATCGGTCCGGTGGTTCGATCCGGTTCATATGTTCGATCGCTTTCAGCTTGGATCTTGCCATCGCGGCTTTCGTCGGCTTTGCCTTAAACCGTTCTACAATCTCCTGAAGGCGCTTGATCTCTTTCTGCTGGGCGCAATAATCTTTCTTTTGCTTTTCGTAGAGTTCCCTTTTACGAACCACAAAATCAGAATAGTTCCCGACATAACGCCTCGTCAGGCCGTGCTCCACTTCATAAACCGTTTCGGCAATATGGTCGAGAAACATGCGGTCATGTGACACTACAACGACTGCCTTGTCATAATTTCTCAGATACCCCTCCAGCCATTCAACGGTCAGAACATCCAGATGATTGGTCGGTTCGTCGAGAAGAAGGATGTCCGGATGAGATAAAAGCATACGGATAAATGCAATCTTGGTCTGCTGTCCTCCGGAAAACTCCTGCAGCGGCTTCTTCTTATCGATCTCCGAGAAGCCGAATTTCCGAACCAGGGTCTCATACTCTTTTTCGTAATAATACCCGCCGGCTTCTTTAAACGCTTCCTCTGCCCTTGTGTACGCGTTTACCTTGTCCTCGGAGTAATCCGTTTCCAGATCCTTCGCCATCTGATCCAGCTCGGCTTTCTTTTCCTCTGTTGCGGAAAGCTCCTTTCGAAGCTCCTCTTCCAGTGTTATGGATGGATCATCAAATGCCGTCTGTTTCAGATACCCGATAACAGGGTTTCCGGTTGTAGAAAAAAAAGCCTCCTCGTCACTGCTGTTTTTTTCAAAAGGAATCTCCCCGGAGATGAGCTTAAGCAGCGTGGTTTTCCCGGAACCATTCCTGCCGACTACCGCAATCTTTTCTTTTTCCCTGATTTCAAAAGTGGCGTCCTCCAGTACCGTATGATCGGCAAACTGAACAACGCCATGATTGATCTTTAGTAACATTGTTATCTATGATTCCGTATCTTCTTTTTTCTCTTTATCGCGCGATGTTTTTCCTTTTTTCGGTCTCTTTATCTCGTTCCAGGCCTTGTATGCAGCGGTTTTATCACGTGTGGAGGAGATTTCCGTGTCTTCGTAACGCACGGTTTCCTTTCCTTCCTCATCCGTAGTCGTCTCGATAACCTTTCGCTCCGCGATCGAATAGGTTCCCTTGTCAAAATGGAAGACCATCAGCTTTCCTTCGTCTTCACAGGTCCCGAGGTCAAAGGAGCGGATAGCGTCTTTGCCCGAATCCGGTTGATATCCGGCCTGTTTCTTCGGCTCACGCTCTCTGGAAAAATTCTTATTTTCACTGTTATTTCTTCCGGATCTGTGGCTGTTTCTTCTGTTTCGGCCGCTTCCTCCGGCATTTCCGCTGTTTCCGCCTGTCTTCTCCGTATTTGGGTTCTGGTTCTGCTTTGTATAACCGCCGTTTGCAAGGCTTTTCTGCTGAGAATTATTATTCGCGTTCTGCTGATTCCCGTCAGAGGTTTTTTTTCTTCTGCGGTTATAATGACGGCGCTTCTGATCGCCGGTTTTTGCCTTTTTTTCTTTTGTTTCTTCCATATTGTCTCACCTTTGACATCGCAACTTTACGATGCAATATCCTCAGCCTTTACACCGGCTTCTACGTCCACCATTTCAATTGTTGTTTCCGGCCGGACATCTTCTGTGTTCTCCTCCGCAGGTCCGTTGTTGACAAAGCGGCTCAGGATCTTTTCGCTAACAAAGCGCTTGATCTTTTTCTTGAAAACCATGAAAAGAATAAAACACCCGAGCGCGATCAGACAGATCGCGATAAGCGCCCCGATATGTCCGTCCAGGATCAAAGATCCGCACCAGATAAACAGCAAAATGCCGGGGAAACACCCCACCATGATCGCCAGCAAAAAGTTTTTGAAAGTAATCTCGGTTTTTGCAGCAATATAGGGCACGAGTCCGTTTGGAACGATCGGGATCACACAAAGCGCCGCTGTAATGTATCCCGGATATTTCGTACGCTGCAGAAGCGAAGTCGCATACTCTTCGCTGTCCTTTTTTTTCTTTCTGCTGGAGAGGATCTGTTCGGAAATCCCGCCCATTTTGCGTGCAAAAAGAAACACTGCACCGTTACTTACCACGTAGGTGATATAACAGATAACCGTTCCCCAGAATTTCCCATATACAAGGCCTGCTGCCACGTAAATCGGAATTCCCGGAAAAACGATCGTGATCGTCTGTAAAATCTGCAGCGCAACGAGGATCACCATACCGATCTTGCCCTGACTACGGAGGAAATTACTGATCTCGTCTACTTCTCCGTCTTTCAGCAGTTGGATCAGGGTCGGCATGAGATTTCTGACAAGGTAAAACACCGTAAAGAGAACGACCACCAGAAAGATCACAAAGACTGCGGTCTTTATCCTGCGGGCAATGCGTCCGTCCTTGGCTAGTTCTCTGATCTTTTCCGCCATAAAGTATCCTCTCTATAAACAATAAGAAGATAATCACTCCGAAAAGTATACGGTGGAACTACCAAAATGTCAAGAATTCACGCTGTTTTACTCATTTATGGCCTTCACCAGACGCCATGCCAACTGGACGATCCTTCCCGCGCAAAGTTCCAGATCCTCTCTGCTCAACTTGCAGGATGGATTCCCGCCATGGAGCGCAGCCATGACATTCCGGAAATCTGAAGCATTCCCCGGCATAAACAGGTCATTCCCGGCATAAATCGCCGGTGCAGCGGTTGCGACCTTGTAAAACGCTTTCCGATCTTTCATTACCGGAATCACCCAGTCGGACATAACAAGTCCTTCATATCCCCATTCCTCGCGCAATACCGTCTTTAGGAGGTCTGCTCTGGCAGATGTATGAACGCCGTTCAGGAGGTTATAAGAGGTCATCAGCGCCGCCGGATTGCTTTCGCGGATCGCGATCTCAAATCCCTTCAGATAAATTTCACGAAGCGTCCGCTCACTCATGGAGCTGCTATTCTGAGCGCGGTTCGTCTCCTGATTGTTGCAGCAAAAATGCTTGATCGTCGTTCCGCGTCCCGGATGACGCTGAACGCCGCGCGTGATAGCGGCTGCGGAAAGTCCGGAAACAAGCGGATCCTCCGAATAGTATTCAAAGTTGCGTCCGCATAACGGATTTCTCTGAATATTCATGCCGGGTGCCAGCCAGAGGTGCACACCGAAAAGCTCCATCTCTTCTCCGACAATGTTGCCGCATGTTTCAAGAACCTCATCGGAGCAGCTTTGTGCCAGCGCCGTTCCGATCGGGATCGCTGTACAATATTGATGAAGGATGGTTCCTTTCGCGCTTCCGGCTTTCTTCAGTATCGCTTTTTCAACCGGTCCGAGAAAATCAGTCATCCCCGGCAAAAGGGAATCCCCCGCCGTATGCGCACCTTTTTCGTCCCTGACATAATCCTTGGAAAGACGGAGGCCCGCAGGGCCGTCTGCAAGGATCAGAACCGGTACGTCTTCCACGTTGCACGTAGTTTCACCTGCAGCTCCCGCCACCTGTGTTGCGGAATCCCCGATAACACCACTGAGCACGTTGTTTTCAAAATGACCGATGCAAAGGGAAACCAGCTCTTCGTCGGAAAGCTCTTTTACAAAGGTCTTTGTTTCTTCGGAAAGCTCCGGATAACCGGCCTTTTGAAGCTCCTCCACCTGACCTGAGGATATCTTCACACTTGGAAGATCGGAAAGCTTTTCCTTTGTGCTCTGCTTTTCCGGCTTATAATCTTGAAAATCGATCTCTCCCGCAACCGCACTTACCTTCTTAACGATCTGCTCTCTTGCCAGAGATAATACGGCAACCGGTTTCGTGTCACGGCTGGAAGTCCCGATTCGAAGGATGTAATTCCCTTTTTCCAGAACAAAGGCCTCCCTCTCCCTGTCATAGGATGCCAAATCCCTTAAGTCAAAGCAAAGTTCCACTTCCTCGGAATCCTTTGGGGCAAGCTCCTTTGTTTTTTTGAATGCTGCCAGCGACTGAAACGGCTGATCCAGCTTTCCGTCAGGAACCGATACATAGAGTTGCACCACCTCTTTGCCCTTGCTTTCCCCTTTGTTTTTGACCTTTGTCTTCACGGAAACCATCGTTTTCTCAACATCCACAGATGTCTTTCCAAGCTCGAACAAGGTATAGGAAAGCCCATAGCCAAACGGGAACAACGGTGTTTTCCCGACCGTATCCAAATATCGGTATCCGACATAGATCCCTTCCCGGTAATCTGTGTCATCTTTTGACCCGAATGTACCTACATGAGGATAATCTTCCATTTTTGCCCATGTTGCGGTCAGTTTTCCTGAGGGGTAGGATCTGCCGAGCAGTACATCGGCAAGCGCAAGGCCCGTTACCGCGCCCAGCTGGCTCAAAAGAAGAATGTTGGAGACATCCTGAACCGGCGAAAGATCGACCACGCCACCTACATTCAAAACAAGAAGGAACCGTTTATACTGTTTTTGAAGCGCAAGGATATCTCTTACCTCTGTCGTCGTCAGCTCAAAATCCCCCTTTTTCGTTGTACGATCCGCCCCTTCTCCGCAGATACGTGCCAGCACATACACCGCCGTATCGCCTCTCCCTTCCAGCGGGATCTCGTAATCCGGTTCCGGCATAACGGCGCCCATCCCAAGCACAGAGGGCAGGACATGCATGCGTTTTGCCTGCCTTTTTATCTCATCCACAAAACGACGGTGTGCATCCGCACGCACTGCATCATACGTTTCAAGCCAGTCTTTAGTAGTGATGCTGAATCCTTCTCTCTCAAGGCCCCGCTCCACGGAAATCACATACCGCGAATTAACATCCCCGGAACCTGTTCCACCTTTGATCGTTCTTCTGGCGCCGCTCCCAAACAGAGCGATCTCTCCGGGCTGTGAGAGCGGGAAATCCCCATTGCTCTTTAACAGCACCATACACTCCGGTGCGAGCCTTCGAAGTCTTTTCAGATGCTTTTTTTCATACTCCTGAAACGTTTGCATGACACTACCCCCTTTTTATTGATTCGGTATTCTCTTCTTCTCTATCAGTTTAAATCCCTGATCTGTCAGTTCCGCACGATAATAATCCCCGTTTCCGGCTACAAATCGGAAATGATGGTCTCCTCCCTCTGTTAAGCGTTCGGAAAGGATCGTCATAATCGTGCTCGCATGTATGAGGAAAGCCGCTCCTACACCCGGATGCTTGATTTCCCCGGACATTTTGAGCTCTGTCACAATCTGATCAAATGCAATGAGCGTTCTCTGTTTAACCAGCTCATCATCTTCACCGTCCGGAAACGGAAGCTTCCCGCAGCTTCTGACCCAGGCCTGATAGGGCTCATCATCCTTCAGATCCGGATATGCCTTTCCCTCATAACGGCCATAGCTTTTCTCACGAAAACCGGGGATCACAAGCGGCCATGCTTCCGGATAGATCACCTGTGCCGATTCTATGCAGCGCCGCAGCGGCGAAGAATAAACCCTGCGTGCCTCCGGGTAAAACCCGGACCGCTTGGCTTTCAGCAGCTGAACCTTTCCTTCCAGACATAGGGGCTCATCTGTTGATCCGATATACTGGCTTTTTTTGCTTCCTTCTGTCTGACCGTGACGAATCAGAATGATCTCCATAAATTAATTCCTGTTTTAAAAACGGGGTCAAACACTGACCCCGTTTTGTATGCGATAGAAACCGGTTCTGCCGGTTATTGCACATGGAAGAATTTCACATTTTCTTCCAGTTCTTCCGCGATCTGCTGCAGGTGTTCCGCCTGTTCAACAACATCCACAAGGCTCGCATTCAGCTGCTCCAGAGATGCGCTGGTCTCCTCTGTGGAAGCCGCGCTTTGCTCGGAAACGCTTGATAAGGACTCCACGGATCCCATAATCGCATTCTTATCGCTGGTCATCGTTTCTACAAGGGAAACGATCTTCTTATTCCCTTCTTCCGTCTCAAGAACAAGCGAAAGCATCTCATCAAAGGAAGCACTCATCTCCTGAAGTGAAGCGGATTCATTCGTGGTAGCTTCCTTGATCCTGCCGGTCAGCTCCTTATTGCGCTCGGAAAGTTCCGTGATCCTAGCCAGGATCTCGGTGATCTGACCCGCGGACTGGTTGGACTGCTCCGCAAGATCCTTGATATTATCCGCAACAACCGCAAATCCTTTCCCGGCCTCTCCTGCTCTTGCTGCCTCAATGGAAGCATTAAGTGCAAGGAGATTTGTCTGACTGGCGATACTCATAATCGCTTCTGCCGCATTACTGATCTCATCAACCGCTTCTGCAGTTTCATTCACAGATTCAGCTACCTCACCCGCCATTTCATCCGTCTTCTGATCAGCGATCTTCAGATCCTCTATCTGCTGCTGAACTTTTGTAGAACCTTCATATACTGCACGGCCTTTTTCCATGTTTCCGTTTGCCGCATCAAGAACAAGGTCAACGGAATTCCCGATATTGGCAGTAAGATCCGATGTACTCTGCACATCCTGTGCAAGGCTCGTTGCGCCCTGCGCAAGATCCTCAACTGCCGAACTGATATCAGAACTCATCTTCTGACCGTTTGTGATCTTGGACTTGCTGGAGTTCGCAGCGCTGTCTACATCTCCGGCATGCCCGATGACTTTCAGCAGCGCGGACTGCAGCTTCTGTCTCATGTCCTCAGCATTCCACGCAATAGCACGGAATTCACGTACAAAGGAATTCGAAGGGATTGTTTTGATAAAGTCGCCGCCTGCCATATTCCGGACACCATCCGTGATCTCTTTCGCATTACTTGTCATCTTCCGCGCGATCAGAAGCGCGATCACGATCAATGCGGCCGCTATGACAATAAAGATGATCGCTGAGATCAGGATAATCCGGCGTGTAACAGCCTCCTGCTTCACCACCTCATTTACCGCCCAGGCTTCCACGATATCGGACATATCCGAAAGATACCCGCGGGCCGTTTGGAATTCTTCGATGAAATTTCTCCAGTTTCCGATATTGTTCTTTATATCAAAGGATTGTTCCCATGTCGCAAATTCTGTTTCGTACTCGGCCGCAAGCGTTTCGAATGTATCGCCTCCACCCTCAAGAACCGTTCCAGTCCAAAGATCCGGATCCTGCTTTGCTATCGCAATAGCAGCTTCAACGCCATTGATCGCCTGATCTCGGTTGGAAAGGTAATCATCGAGATAAACCTCTTTTTCCTCCGGTTCCGCCGAATCAAAATAATCATGATGCTGCGTTGCGCCAAGCATAGCCTGATAGAAATCACGATCAGAATTGATCAGCCCCGTACTGACCGTATACAGTGTTTCCATATACAACTTTTCATCATCGTCTGCGGTGGAAGTGATCCTGCCGCTGAAAAAAACGATGGAAACGATGAGGGCGATCGCAAAAGGAACAGTAAGGATCAGCAGCACTGACATCAAGGATAAACCGCCTTCCTGTTTTGCAGGTACGCCTTTTTTCTCCGGTTCTTTTGTCATTTGTCATAACCTCCCTGAATCAATCAAAAATCTTTTTCTATTTTACCATATTTTTCGATAAAAAAAAGAATAATATGTGAATGATTCACAAAAAAAGAGCTTCCGAAAAGAAGCTCCTTTTTCAGCAGAAACGATGATTCTCTTGAAACTCGACCGCTTGAAATATATTAATTCTACATTTAAAATTTAATAATCGGCTTGTTTTCTTCAGTATAGGCGACCGTCACCCCATCTTCTTCCAATTCGATCTGATTGGGAAAGAGCCTGCACTCCACTTCGAATTTCTTTGGAGTATCCGGATCATAGGTGATCACCAATCCGCATTCCGGATGCATGGCATATGCTTTTTTACGGTTTTCCCCTTTCTCGATCAGGAAAAATCCTTTCGGCAGATGACCCTGGATGTCAAAATCCGAAAAAACACCGATCGGCTGGGAACGGAGAATCCGTTTGCTGATTTCTTTTATCATCGCCGGATCTTCCACGCGGAGATCATTCTCCTTCGCAAACATATCCACGGCAAATTTTCCATGAAGATCGGTCGCTGTGGTGATCACGGCTTCCGCTCCGGTCAGCGCCGCAATTTCTCTGCACCAGCTGTTCGCACCTCCTATGTGTCCGGAGACAAGCGATATCACATGGATCGCCATATCATCCATAACCAGAACAGCGGGTCCGAGCATCTCTTTCCGAAGATAAACCGCCAGTTCGCGAACGGCAACCCCTGTAGAGCTGATGAAGATTATGAGGCTCGTCTGTCGGTACTCCTCCCGGAGCACTTCATTCGTATGACGAAACTCACGCAGAGATGCGGGAGGTATGGTATCCTTCAGCGCACTCTTCCGTCCCATGTTATTGACCGAGCCATCACTATGTATGCAGCAAAGCACCTGATACTCATCAGAAAGGGCATCATAGAGTTTTCCGGCCCACTCTTCCCCGCTTTCTGTAAAGGTTACGATCAGGATCTGATCTTTTTTCTCGTTTTTAACACTTGCGTCGATCCAGCCAGAAAGATGTCCGTCCATACGCGTACCCCCTGTTTCCTTTTTATCATAACGCGTTTTCCTTCGCAAGCTTTTTAATATGCTTATAGAGCATCCGGGCAGCCGGAGCCATAAACTCCGGATTCACCGTAACAATCCCGATTGTCCGGCTCGCATCCGGTTCCATCCGATAACACCTGACTTCATAGGGAATATCATTCATTACAAGCTCCGGCATGATGCAAATCCCAAATCCGCTCGCCACCATGGCGATCGTGGAAAGATCATCCACAACATGATATCCCGCCTGTACGACCAGTTCGTTTTCCTTAAGGTAGTTTTGTATATCGGCATCCGTAGACTCTCGTTGTGCCACAAACTGGTGTCTGCTCATTTCTTTAATCGTCATATAATTTTTGTCGTCATCCTTGACAAAATCACTTGGAACGATACAGAGCAGGGGATCCTTATAGATTGGATCGATAGAAAGATCTCCCGCACTGGATGCCGACAGAAACCCAAAATCGACGACTCCGTTTTTTACCCAGCTTCGCACATCATCATAAGTTCCCTGGAACACTTCAATGCGGATAGCCGGATAATCACGGTTAAAGGATTGGATAATGACCGGAATCCAGTTTGTACAGACACTGGAAAAACAGCCGATCTTTACTTTTCCCTTCTGGAGCCCATTCAGCTCTGCAACCGTTTGCTTCAGGCTTTCATCAGAATTCAGCACGGCATTCACGTACGGCAGAAGATGTTCTCCGTAATTTGTCAGCAAAACTCCGTTCTTTCCTCTTGTTACAACGGAAAACCCGAGTTCGTTTTCCAGAGATGAGATCGAATGGCTGATCGCCGAAGGTGTTAGCCCTAAAAGCTCAGCTGCCTTATGGAAGCTTCCCGCCTCCGCAGCTGTTTTAAATACCTGATAGGTTAATAGTGTCATATCGTTCCTTTATCTTGCACATTTATAGAGAATATCCTCCCAGCGTCTGTCCACTTCCTCCTGAAATGCCTTGATCAGTTCTTCATTTCCGGGCTTAAACAGATGCTTGAAACGTCCCTGAAGCTTCAAAAAATCCTCGATCGGGAGTTTTTTCTTCGGTTCGTAGTTCAGTGTCCATTTGTCTTCAGAAACTTCAAACAGCGGCCAATAACACGTTTCTACTGCCATCCTGCAAACCTGCATGATATCCGACATGTCATATCTCCAGCCTCTCGGGCATGGAGCCATGACATTCAGGAAAGCTGCACCTTCCGTATAGATCGCCCTCTCTGATTTCCGATGAATATCCTGAAAATCGCGCGTAAAAGTAGTCTGCGCCACATACGGAACATGATGCTCCGATATGATCGCCGCAAGATCCTTTCTTTTTTGCATTTTTCCATTGGAACAGCTTCCCACCGGCGTCGTAGTGGTATCTGCAAACATCGGGGTTGCAGACGACCGCTGAATGCCTGTATTCATATAAGCACCGTTATCATAACACACATAGACCAGATCATGGCCTCTTTCCATAGCCCCGGAAAGAGATTGAAAACCGATATCGTAGGTTCCTCCGTCTCCGCCAAACGTGATGAACTTGAAGGTCTCCTTTTCAGGAAGACGTCCTCTTTTTTTCAGTGCACGGTATGCGGTTTCGACACCGCTTAAGGTTGCTCCCGCATTTTCGAATGCATTATGGATGTAACTGTCTTCCCAGGCAGTATACGGATACATAAAAGAAGAAACCTCAAGGCACCCTGTTGCATTTCCGATCACAGCGCGATCTCCTTCTTTAAGGCCCCTCAGCACCGCACGAACAGCGATCGTCGCTCCGCACCCGGCGCACATCCTGTGTCCTGGCGTCAGTCTCTCTGGTTTTTCCATCATAGTCTTTAAACTGTAATCACTCACCTTATTCATACTCCGTTTCCTATCGCAAATTGATATACTGATGCTGAACAGCTTCTTTTTCACCGCTGCAGACAGCGTTTAATTCCTCAAACACCTCTTTGACATGGTCAACGGTAAAATCGCGTCCTGCCAGTCCGTATATATAATTAATCACTTCCGGCGTAAAACATTTATTACGAAACAATCCGGCTGTAACTTCACTTCCCAGTGGGCCGCTGCAGCCATTGTAACTCTCGCAACGATCCATCACCGCAACACCCTTGCATCTCTTCAAAACCTCCGCGATCTCACGCTCAGGGAACGGCCGAAATACTCGAAGCTTTAAAATACCTACTTTCTTACCTTTCTCTCTCAGCTCATCCACCGCCTGCTTTGCTGTTCCTGCGGCACTCCCCATGATGACCATCACATATTCGGCATCTTTCATCCTGTATTGCTCAAAAAGCCCGTATTTTCTTCCGGAAACTGTCTGAAAGCGCGATGCCACTTCAAGGATCACCTCTTTTGACCTCTCCATCGCTTCTTCCTGATTTTTTTTGGCCTCCATAGCGTAATTGGAAACCGAATACGGCCCGACCGAAATCGGCTTTCCCGGGTTGAGGAGAAATTCCTCCGGTTCATATGTGCCGACAAAATTGCGCACCGGCTCGTCTTCTAAAAGCTCTATATTCTCAACCGCATGACTCGTGATAAATCCATCCTGGCAGATCATCACCGGAAGATGAACTCTCGGATCCTCTGCGATCGGAAAGGCCTGAATATAGTTGTCATATGCCTCCTGATTGTTTTCCGCATAGATCTGGATCCAGCCTGTGTCCCGTGCGCCCATTCCGTCTGAGTGATCGCAGTTGATGTTAATCGGTCCGGAAAGCGTTCTGTTTACCAGTGTAAGTACGATCGGCAGGCGATTGCTGGCAGCAAGAAGCAGTTCCTCCCACATCAATGCAAGCCCTGCCGAGCTCGTTGCTGTCATTGTTCTGGCACCCGCAGCCTCAGCGCCGATCGCTGCAGACATAGCGGAGTGTTCGCTTTCTACTGGAATAAACTCTGTATCAACATCTCCATTTGCTATAAAAGTGGAAACCATTTGCGGGATCTCCGTCGACGGCGTAATCGGAAACGCCGGCATCACATCAGGGTTCACCTGACGTATCGCATATGCTACCGCTTCATTTCCAGAGAGTCTTTCCTTAATATTCATCGCACTCATATTGTTATTCCTTCTTTCATTTCGATCGCGCCGAACGGACATACTTTTGCGCAGATTCCGCATCCTTTGCAGTGGTCATAATCAAAATCCAGTCTGATCTCGTTTTTTACCGGAATGCTTCCATCCGGACATACCGGTGCACAGAGCAGACATTGCTTGCATTTCTCTTTCAAAAAAACCGGAGTATTTGTCCGCCATTCGCCTGTTCGGAAGTCCTTTGCCGTTCCTCCGGCAAAAATCATCAAACCCTCCGTCAGATCCTCGTGACGCGATGCTTCATTAATTTGACTGATATCTGTCCTCATCATTCTTTTCCCTTTACAAATCCTATTCTACCTTACTGTTTATAGTATATATGCTTTTTATACATTCTGTGTTCCTTATGCCATTTATGATGTACATGTTTCTTATTGTAATTATCTTATATATAGTCTTTTTTTCATCTTCTACATAAAAGAAAATCCCCAAAATAAGGGATTTTCCAAGCATTTTTCTACTGTGTCATCATATTTATGCTGAAAGCGATAATTCCCGCATATACTCAACTGTTTCAAATGCCTCCTTCAGCGCTTTTCTGTTTCCCTCAATTACTTCCGGTTTTTTTGCAAACTTGTGCCGGAAGGACGCCTCCATTTCGCGGAAGAAATCTTCTTTTTTCATTACGGCAGATACGGCAACCGTAGCAGCAAGCATCGGCGTGTTCGGAAAATTCTTTCCTAATGCATGTTCGGAGATTTTTCTGGCATCAATACAGACCACTTCTCCTGAATACCCGTGTAAATAGGGAAGTAGCTCTTCTTTCGTTTTTGAGGTATTAATGATAACTGCTCCGTTTCGTTTCAGTCCCGCTGTCACATCTACGGAACTCAGCAATGTTTCATCTACAACCACTACGTAATCCGGATGATATATATTGGAGTGAACACGGATTGTTTCATTACTGATCCGGTTATATGCCGTAATAGGCGCTCCCATTCTCTCTGGTCCATACTCTGGAAAACCCTGGACATTCTGTCCTGTCTTGAAAGCAACATCTGCCAACAAAAGTGCCGCTGTCTTTGCTCCCTGGCCTCCTCTTCCGTGCCATCTGATCTCAATTGTTCGTTTCATGATTTTGATTCATCTCCATCTTCTATATTTATTCACGCACTTTTTCTATTATAGGAACATTATCAAGATTGTAAATATAATTTGTCATAAAAGATTCATATTAAAGATGAAATCTTTTCAACAATATGCAGCTCTATTCTTTTTCAGTATTTTATTGTCCTTATTTATTTTATATCATGCTTATTTCCTATTTAGTCTTCATATACATTTAATTCTGTTCATTTCGACCAAATTTCAATGATTTTTCGTAATCGATTTTATAGTATTCATAATTTTAATCATATATTTAAGAATTCCACGGGGATTCATATTTTATATATGATGTCTTAATAAGTATTATTTCCTCTCTGTTTCTTTTCTATATTGACAATCTGTATTCCGTAATCACGTGACATAACCTCCATGTATTGGAAGTAAGAATTGTATATAATGTATGCATTCTATTTATTATTCCCTAATCTTTTATTTCGGATCCTGAACTATCCAAACGTCTCAACAATTGACATGCATTTCATATCATGTATATCAAACATATTATGTATGGGATAATATGTTTCCTATTTCTATTCTGCTATACTTATCTTTTACTCAGACAGGTCATGGAAATGCAATTAAGTTAGAAGATTTCTTTAATAACCATTTCAGAGAAGCGATTTCTTGGAAGATGAAAGTTTATTCCGTCTATATTTTATTTGTTCCATATTTGTATTATACTGCATATACTTTTTCTAATATATATGCAATATATGTTCTATAATCCATACTTTCACATAGTCATATCATATGTTGTATATGGCGTATATATTACATAATATGGCTATTCTGGTTTATTTTATATCTTTATTTATATAATATATGCTGTTAATACGCATTATGTTATATTTATATTATATGCTATTTATGTTGTATATGTATCTCGTTCCTGTCACTCTATAACGAAATAATAATGTCTGTGTTCTATATTTTATATATTCTATACAAACGTGATTATTCAGCGATTTAGGCTATTCTTATACTCTCGATGTGCATAATATCTGTTATGTATAATATGCATTTTAAACTTATATTATTCGTTATACATACCATGCTTGGTAAGTTTTATATATATATTATTTTTGCTATATTATTTATGTCATTTATATTTTATATTTTTTTATATTATATATTCTTTATATGTTTCGTATGTCGAGTATTCTGTATATATGTTAGATTACATATATTTCGTTTCTACTTTATGTATTCAATATGATTACTATATAGTATTTGACTTTTATGCCATTCATGTATTATAAATATGTAGAAGGGTTGCTCCTAATCATATAAATAAGAAATCATGTAAATCGGGAGAATGATCATAAATGAAAACAATCATGATATCCAATCAAAAGGGCGGCGTTGGCAAAACAACCACAACGATGGAAATCTGCAGTATTCTTGGAAAACAATATAAAGTCCTTGGAATTGATATGGATGCGCAACGCAATTTTTCGATGTATTCAGGGGCTGAATTGGAAAATACTCCTACCGTCAATGAGGTATTGAATGCTCAGGTTCTTCTTTCAGATGCCGTCCAACACCTGTCACACTTTGACATTCTAATATCCAGCAAAAAGCTTGCAGATGCTCCAAAACTGTTCGGCGAACCGGATGATATTTTTCTTTTAAAGGATGTTTTGGAGGATGCAACGGATTATGACTATGTGATCATTGATAATGCGCCTGCACGAAGTCCGTTGCTATATATGAGCTATATTGCAAGTAATTATATCATACCAGTTGCGGAATGCGATGACGGCGCTTTGGAAGGACTAAATGAGATCCTTTCCGATATTGCCAGGTTTAAAAAGAGAAAACAGACCTCTGTAAAAGTACTTGGACTTCTCCTGACAAAATATGAAAATACCGGCATGCATCAGATGGCATACGAAACATTGGAAGATCTGGGGCACGAACTCGGAGGCTCGCCATTTAAGACAAAAATACGAAAATCTATCGTCGTCAGCGAATCAAAAACCGCCAGATTATCGATTAATGATTATAAAGCGCAGAATTCTGCTGCAAAAGACTATGTAAAACTCTGTAAAGAAATCATCGAAAGGATTAAAAAGGATCAATAGATTATGAGCAAACGGGATGAACTGAAAAAACTTCGAAATGCACAAAAAAATACGCATTCAGATGATACTCCGGCAGAAGACTATAGCAAAAATGCCGCAGAAGCACTGGAAACGGAAAATGAACCCTCTGTTCAAGAAGAAATAGCGCCTGAAAAAGAGATTTCCGTGCAAGCTCCGGTAAAACAGGAGCCTATCATAAAAAAAGAGTCTATCAGCCATTCTTCTGATGAAATCGTTTCCCGGAAAGAACGGGAGATTGCAACATACTCCATTTCTAATCTTCCAGGTAAACGTATTTCTGTATCCCTCAAAATCGATAATAAAAACTGGATGCATCGTACCGCTATGCGGTGTGGCCTTTCAATTCAGGATTATGTGAATATCCTGATTGAAGAAGCATGGGAAAGAGAAAAACAAAATCCTTACGTAGGGAATGATGAAGACCCGCTTCCGGAGCGTATTCCATCAAATCAAACCGTACTGGTTGCAATTAAGCTCTCAAATGAAAATATTGATCGTTCTAAAAGGCTTAGAGCAGCGCATTATATGACAATGACCGGATATATGAACTATCTTATTGAAAAAGAGATGGAGCGTGAAAAAGAAAGTGGTATGCGAAAAGCCATATTTGATGATTAATGTATGTTTATGACGTTGTTCTATTTATTTATATAAAACAACGATTTAATTTATTTATATTATATTAGAACAGCAAGAATCGCATAAAATCAATAATAATTAAACTTTTTTTAAAGAAAAAAAAGAGTAACTTTGAGAGACTAAGGGACAAGAAAGAGAAAAAATAGCAAGGATCCCAGAAAAAAAGGAGTAAGAAACGGGAAAAAAAGAACCGCTGCAACCAGATAGTAAAGGCAAAAATAGGATAAGAGAACGGGAAAAAAGAGTAAGAAACAAAAAAAAAGGAGTCGAGAAATTAACGGTAAAAAAGGAGCAAACAGAAGGCTTCTTTTTTTAACGATAAAAATGGAATGAATTATGGTGAAAAGAACGAGTAAAATGGAATATGGAAATAGAAAGGATTTGATTTTTGCCGAGAGAAATGGAGCGTTAACTGTCAATATGAGAGAAAAAAAGGAGTATTTAGACGAAAAAATGGAACGAAAATAGTATAGTGAGAGAAAAATGGAATAACTAGCATGGGATTTGGAGTGTTCGTTCCCTTTTTACGTCAAAAAGAACTTGAGAATAAAGCAGTATAAGGTATTCCGAATTATTGGAAGAATCGTTGAAACACTGTATATACGGAAAGAACGAGTAAAGTGGAATGGCAAAACGAGCGAAATGGAAATACTTTGACAATAATATGGAATGCATTTAACGGAGTAAAATGGAAAAATTATCTTGACGGTGCCAATACACTCTTTTATAATTTTTTTGTAAAGGAGTATTTGACGTGAACAAAGACAGCACTGCAGAAGGCCGAAAGATCCTGGAACACGAGGAGATTGCTCGTTCCAATAATCTGATCACGGCACGTTACAAAGCAACGCTAACAGAAAACAAGATGACTGTTCTTGCTCTGAAGAAATCTACGCAGGATGACTACGGAAGGCACGTAGCAGTCTTTACGGCGCAGGAGTTGAAACAGATCATGGGTCACCACAATGGCAGCTTCTACCAGCAGCTGAAAGAAACAGCACAGAAAATGCAAAGTCGGCAGCTGGCGATCGAAGATGTGGAAAAAAAGAGATTTCGTTATATGTCTGTGATCGACACAGCAGAATTCTCTAACGGGATCTTCCGTGTTTCTTTTAATGTGGATATCAACAATTACATAGATGATCTGAAACAGAATTTCACCATTATGAATATGGGAATCCTTGTAGATTTTACTTCCACCTATGCATACCGTTTGTATGAGATCCTGAAGGCACAGGAATATCTGATTGATAAAAAGGGTGATGAAAATGGTGAATATTGTATCCCGTATACGGTAGCGGAGCTTAAAGTTGCGGTGGGCTGTGTCGACACATCGACGCAGGCGGTAAGAGAGGAGATGACCCGTAAGAATCCTGATTATGACAAGATTGTTGATAATCTCGCGGAAGAAAAGCACTTTGAAAAATGGTATGATTTCAAGAAAAATGTGTTGGATGTAGCGGAGCGGCAGATCAACGAAAAAAGTGACTTGCATGTCCGATATGAGTTGATACGATCTGGACGAGGCGGAAAAGTTAATCGAGTTTTAATTTATATTAGCCGCAATGAGAGCTATAGAGATAAAAGGGGTAAAAGCGGTGAGATCCGGATTGACGATGAAAGAACCGTTGTCAGTGAGAATGAAAATATCCGCGCAAGGATCGATGAGATCATTGCTTATATGCCGGAATATGAGGATGAGGTCACGAGAAAAGTGGCCAGGGTATTTTTGGAGAAAGCACAATACAATGTTGAGCGTGTAAAAGGCGCCTATGATTATGTGATTGATAAAAGGGATGTAAAAGACTTTGTCAGCTACATGATTGACGCCATATCAAAAGGATATGCCGAAAAGCCGCATAAAAAACCAGATGAAATATTCACGAAGGAACCGCAGAAACAGCGGATTTCAGTGGATGCAGTCCGGTTTGATGATCTTGATGAAGAGGAAGAACAGGTGATACCAAATAAAGAGAAAGCTTCTCCTGGAACTCGATCTGATTCGACATCCGAAGGAGATAAAGAGTCAGCTGCGCTTGATCTGATCGGTACCATGGAGGAAACAGAGGAGTGGAAGCGCTATACAACTCAGCTTTCTCTGCCGTATGATCTGCTTCTTCGAGTGAAAGGAGCTATGTGGCTTCTGGAGGATTATGCAAAATGGAGAGAACAGCAATAAAAAAGACTGAATTCATCAGTCTTTTTTATTAGTTCCATTTTTTTCAGCAATATCTGAAAGAGGGCGTATCATAATGTTTGTATAGTCAACGGCGGCGACGTAGAGTTCCGGAAGGACTTTATCGAACCGCCGCATCCATTCCGGAGCAATTCCGATATAGCGTGCCACATCAGCAGGTGCTGCTCCGCAGACCAGCATATAAGCAGCGGATCCATTCCGGATATCACTTAATGTAAAATGTGGAGTTTCCTCCGAGGGCAGATATTTTAAATACAGACGCTCCAGATCTCTTATGCGAAGAGGATTGCCCCGCTTATTATGAAAGAGATAGGCGGATTGGGAAACCTCACTGTCCCCGATAAATTCCTGGATCATACTGAGTATATCCGGCGGCAGCTTTACATACCGTTTTGTATTTCGGAAACAATACTCAATTCCAACATTCCCGTTCTTATCCTGAACAAAATCCTCATATTTTAAAATACAGATTTCTCCGGCTGACAGTGCACAGCGTATCATCAAAGATAAAATGAGATAGAGCTGCGGATCATCCTCCGCTTTTTGAAGGATATGATTGAGATCATCAATATCAGGGACATTTTTTGGTGTCAGGTATTCTTCATCCTGCGGGATGGAAACCTTTTGGAACGGATTATGGAGATAACTTTGCTGGAGTTCGAAAAGGTAGGAATGGCGAAGTATGAAATTGGAAACGGATTTCAGCCTTGCCAGCTTCACCCGGATGGTTTTAAGAGACTGCTTTCCGCTGTTTCGGAGCATCAGCAGATGATTGAAGTAAGACTGGGCATCTGCTTCGCTCAGAACTAAAAAATCCTTCTTTAAATAATGACAGATGTCCTTCAAAATCGCGAAATAATCAGATTTTGATTTTGGCGTATTAAGCGTTTTTGCGAACATCGGCCAGATTTCATTTTCAAATAAAGGTGAAAAAAAATCGTCCATTACACCACCATATCGTCGTCATATATATAGAGCAGCCATAATTATAATATGTGACATGTAAAAAAACAAGGAAATTTTTTTAAGGATGTATCAAAACCTGTTATTAACGGAAAAAACGAAAAACAACATGAAATAATAAAAGAGTTAGGATAAGAAAAATACAGTTTGCCTGTTGAAAACCACTAGAGCATTTTCGGTAATATATGGCGTCGATCCAAGTTTGATTGATTTTTGAAAAAAAATGCGATAAGATAGCTATTAGCGTGAAAGAACGGTCGATCAGGCCGGGAAAGGAGAGTCGGTATGGCAGAATTGGAATTGACAGAAGAGAAGACAGAAGAACCGGTTGACCGAAAGGCACCGGAGAGACCGGATTATGCGGAAGACATTGCTGCTCTGATCAAAAATACTGACTCTCTGAAAGAGCTTCGGGAACTTCTGGAGGCTTACCATGAAAACGATATAGCTGATGCGCTTCCGCTTTTGACATCAACAGAGCGTAAAAAGCTTTATCGAAGCATCGGAATGGATAAGACTTCCGAGATTTTTACCTATCTTGACGATGTCAGCACTTATCTGGATGAGATCGACGCGGAAAAAGCGGCAGATATTGTCGAGGGAATGGATGCGGACGATGCAGTTGATGTCCTTGACGAACTGGATGAAAACAAACGTCAGGAGTTGACTGATCTTCTGGAGGAAGATGCCAAGAAGGATATCGATCTGATCAGTTCCTATACGGATGATGAGATCGGCAGCAAGATGACGACCAACTATGTTTCCATGAATCGAGGTCTTTCCATTGCCGATGCGATGAAATCGCTTGTTCGTCAGGCGGCCGATAATGATAATATCTCAACAATCTATACTGTAAACGATGACGGAACCTTTTACGGGGCGCTCGAGCTGACCGATCTGATACGAGCCAGAAAAGACGATAACATGGCCGAGCTGATCACGACCTCGTATCCTTATGTCTATGCAACGGAAACGATTGATGAATGTTTTGAGGATCTGAGAGATTATTCGGAGGATTCGATACCGGTTCTGGATCATGATATGAGAATTCTCGGGGTTATTACTTCACAGGATATCGTCGAAGTTGTCGATGAGGAAATGGGAGAGGACTACGCAAAGCTGGCAGGTCTTCTTGCAGAAGAAGAGATGAAGGAACCGCTTAAGGAAAGTATAAGAAAGCGAATCCCCTGGCTGGTGATATTGCTGTTCCTTGGTCTTTTGGTGTCATCGGTTGTCGGGTCATTTGAAGGCGTGATTGCTTCACTGCCGGCGATTGTCAGTTTCCAGTCGGTTATTCTTGGCATGTCCGGAAATGCCGGAACGCAGTCACTGGCTGTTACGATCCGTGTGATCTCTGATGAGGAATTAACCGGAAAGCAGAAAGTGGGACTGGTTTTTAAGGAAATGAGAGTCGGTCTAGTAAACGGACTGCTGATCGGAGGCCTTGCTTTTTGTGTTTCGGCTCTTTTTATCATCCTGTCAAAGGGAATCGCCGGCGTTGCTGCATTTATGATGGCCGGATGCGTCGGCGTTGCTCTGGTGCTTGCCATGATGGTATCCAGTTGTACCGGCGCGGCAATACCGCTGTTTTTTAAAAGAATCGGTGTAGATCCTGCGGTGGCAAGCGGCCCACTTATTTCCACGTTGAATGATCTGATCGCCGTAATTGCCTATTATGGGCTGGCATGGCTTCTTTTAATTCAGGTATTGAATCTCTAAGGAAAGACGGATTAAATCAGGCTTTCCTTAGAGACCTCCGGCAGGAAGCGCAGAAAATCGCAGTTGAAGACGCTTCGCGTCGCGATTTTCGCGCGGGAAACGCTTTAATCAGCGTTTCCCTAGAATAACCCCGGCAATCAACTGTTTATTGGGGAATTGCAACCGCAGAAGGATCGATGAGACCGAGTGCTGCTGCGAGTGCAGCCTGTTCTGCTGCGGCCTGAGCGGCTGCAGCGGCATCATTTGCAGCTTTTTGCTCTGCGGCATTTTCTGCGGCATCCTTATCGTAGGAATATGCATTCGAGATACGTGCGTTCTCTGCAGTCAGTACTACAGGGTCACGATAGTACGCGATCACGGGCGTGCCCTTTTCCACAATCCCGAAAAGCTCTTCTGCGGCTTCTTTCGGAACATTGATGCATCCGTGAGAACCACTCGTTTTATAGATCTCTCCGCCAAACGCACTGCGCCAGTCTGCGTCGTGTATTCCCACGTTATAGGCAAAAGGCATGAAATAGGTGACATCAGACTGATAGTTCTCTCCGACAAGTGTAGCCGGGCTTTCTTTGTAAACAATCTTAAAGATACCGTCCGGTGAACCGTTGTTTTTACTGATATTTCCGGATACGATATCGGTATCGAGGACAAGAGAGCCTTCTTTATAATAATAAAGATGCTGGTTGGTATAGTCGATCTCGATATAGGTATCGCCGATATCGTCATCTCCGCGATAAAGAGCGGTTTGTTCATAAACGGGTTCCCGTGTAACGGGTTTTCCGCTCGAAAGATCGGACAGGATCTGTTCCGCTTCCCCGGCTTTGTCAAGTACCCATCCGTAGTCTCCTCCGCCGATCTGGATAGTATTGCCGTCTGTCGTTTTGAATTCTCTTGTCTTTCCGTAAGTATTAAGCTCGTAGGCCAGCGACTGTGCATAATCAGCGACTTTTTCTTCGTTGATGGATACGTTTGTGCCGTCGATGTCAAGGAGTGTGGCGATTTTTCCGCTGTCGAGACGGAGATCTTTTCCTTCAACGAGATATGTGATCTCGGCTTGCATATAGGAATCCATGGAATCCTTGATCAATGAGATTTCCGGACTTTCCGTGGTAATGGAAGGCGACAGATAGCAATCATCCGAAAGGGTCAGGGTTTCCATCTGGTTTTCCACAGCGTCACGTATTTCCCGCTGGACGTTTTCGGGGACCACAGTGGTTCCCGCAGCTTCAGGAACGAGTTCATAGCCGGTTTCGGAAACCGTGAGTCTTGCATCCTGTGGCGGCTCCATATTAGAGGGATCCATAAATGAAAAGCCGGAAACCAGATCATATAAAGCGGTTTCGTCAAATACGATCTCATCATTGAGCTCGTAGTTCTTTTCGCCGGTAAGATTCCCGAGAAAAGCTATTCCGACCTGATCGGACAGGATCTGATCAACTTCTCCGGTATTTGTATATCTGCAATTGATATCGTCTCCGCGGACCAGATATTTGTCTCCGTTCCGATCAAGAACGGTAAGGAGATAGCTGGCTGCCTGGTCAGAAAGCTTTTCTTCCACATAAGCAGCATCCTTTCCGGCGCAGTTAATGCCGAGGATCCGCGTGTTCGGGAAAAAATGCGTTTCATAATAGATGGAAAAACCGATCAGTGCGATCAGCAATACTGCTGCTGTTCCGATCAGGATCAGCAGCAGAGCGCGTATTCTGGCGCGCCGTTTTCTTCGTCTGCGTCTTGCTTCGTTCATAGTTTTTATTTTTTCCGACAGATGATGTCAGCGATAGTATATCATAGTGTTTGAAAAAAAGCATTAAGAGGGTTATAGTAATCCTATTGGAAGTAGGAGGCTGCATATGAAAAAAACCGGGTTTGACTCAGACAAATATCTAAAGCTTCAATCGGAGCATATCAAGGAAAGGATTGCTAAGTTTGGGAAACTGTATCTGGAATTCGGAGGAAAGCTGTATGATGATTATCATGCATCAAGGGTTCTGCCCGGATTTGCGCCGGATAATAAGCTGAAAATGCTGGAAGAGCTTCAGGATCAGGCGGAGATCATCATCGCGATCAGTGCGGAGGCGATTGAGCAGAATAAGATCCGCAGCGACTACGGGATTTCCTATGATGAAGATGTGCTGCGGCTGAAAGAAGTATTTGAAAGCAGAGGTTTTTATGTCAGCAGTATCGTGATCACACAGTATACCGGTCAGCCGGCAGCCGTAAAATTCCACCAACGTCTGGAGTCACTCGGGATCAAATCATATTTCCATTATGTGATCGAGGGATATCCATCCAACATTCCGCTGATCGTCAGCGAAAACGGTTATGGGAAAAATCAGTATATCGAAACAACGCGGCAGCTTGTTGTCGTAACGGCGCCGGGTCCCGGGAGCGGAAAAATGGCTACGTGTCTTTCCCAGCTCTATCATGAAAACCAGAGAGGGATCAAAGCGGGCTATGCAAAGTTCGAGACTTTTCCGGTTTGGAATCTTCCGCTGAAGCATCCGGTAAACCTGGCATATGAGGCGGCAACTGCGGATCTTTCCGATGTAAATATGATCGATCCGTTTCATTTGGAAGCATATGGCGAAACAACGGTCAATTATAATCGTGACGTAGAGGTCTTTCCCGTACTGCAGGCGATCTTCGAAGGGATCCTGGGACATTGTCCATATCAGTCGCCCACGGATATGGGCGTGAACATGGTAGGATTTGCCATATCGGATGATGAGGTGGTTCAGGAAGCAGCAAAACAGGAGATCATCCGAAGATATTTCAATACGGCATGTGCAGTAAAACTGGGAAGATCACCGCGCGAGGAACTCTTTAAGGAGGAACTGTTACTGAAGCAGGTAGAGACACGACCGGAGGAACGGAGTGTAGTCCCGGCAGCCCTGGAAAGGGAAGAAAAAACCGGACATCCTGCAGTTGCCATATCTCTTCCGGACGGTCAGATCGTTACCGGTAAAACAACGGATCTTCTTGGCGCATCTGCTGCCGCGATCATGAATGCGCTCAAGGTATGTGCAGGGATCCCTCATGATGTCAAGCTCGTTTCTGAGAATTCCATCCAGCCGATCCAGCATCTGAAAACAGGGTATCTCGGGGCCAAGAACCCGAGGCTCCATACGGATGAAATCCTGATCGCTCTTTCGGCAAGTGCATCCTACAATCCCTCTGCAAGGCTGGCGCTTGAACAGCTTCCGAAGCTGCGGGGAGGGGAAGCACATTCCACGGTGATCCTGTCTTCCGTGGATGAAAACATCTTTCGGAGGCTGGGGATTTCATTGACGTGCAACCCGGTCTATGAAGCAAAATAGGTCAGGTTTTTTATGGAAAAAAAATCACATGTAAAATGGAGGCGCTTCCAAAAACGCCTGTTTAACATGATTTCTGTCGGAGTGGTGGATCAGCCCCTGAATCAGGCATACGATGTCATCAGTACGGTTGCGTTGATCGTAAATCTGACTGTGACGGTTCTTATGACCTTTGATAGTATCAATGCCAGGTACGGGGGAGCATTGCTTTTCTGGGAAGCGGTAACGGTTGCTTTTTTTGCGGTGGATTATGTGCTTCGTCTTATTACTGCCCGTTATCAGTATCCGACCGTGCCTCCGAAAAGAGCGCTCTTAAAATATATCACCTCTTTTTCAGGGATCATTGATCTTTTGTCGTTTCTCCCATATTATCTGCCGGTAGTCTTTCCATACGGAGCGGCGGTGTTCAGAATCATACGTGTAGCCCGTATCATGAGGCTGTTCCGCATAAATGCTTATTATGATTCCATGAATGTTATCGCCGTGGTTTTGAAGCGTAAGCGAAAGCAGCTTCTCTCATCGGTGTTTATTATTCTTGTGCTGATGTTTGCGGCAAGTCTTTGTATGTACAGCCTGGAGCATGATGCACAGCCAACCGTTTTTTCAAATGCATTTTCCGGTATCTGGTGGGCAACGTCTACACTACTGACCGTGGGGTACGGAGATATTTATCCGATCACGGCGGCCGGCAAATTTGCCGGAATCATCATCACGTTTCTCGGCGTCGGAATGGTTGCCATTCCGACAGGTATTATTTCTGCCGGCTTCGTAGAACAGTATTCGAGACTGAAAACGATAGGCGATTTTGCCGAGGATATCCGGTTTACCAAAATAAGGCTAAGCGCTAAGGACCACTGGGTCGGAAAAAAAGTGAAAGAGCTGGGTCTTCCACGGGAGACGATCCTTGCTGCGATCCAGCGCGGAGATGGAATTATTGTGCCGTATGGGGATGTGGAACTGAAATCGGGGGATACGATCATACTGGGCGCAGAATCCCTGAAAGATGATCATCCGATCGACTTGAAGGAAGTCTGTGTGGATGCGGATTCTCTGTGGAACGGAGTGGCGATCAAGGATCTGGACATTTCCAGGCAGTCCTATATTGTTCTGGTAAAGCGAAGGGGCGAATCTTTGATTCCGAACGGGAATCTGATACTGACCGAGGGCGATCGTGTGATCCAGTATACGAAGATCAGCGGCGTGCGGAAAGCGGATCTGGATGAACCGGAGGAGTTGTAATAAAAAAGTTCCTTCTTTTCTGGGTTTGTGATATACTGACTATGTATTTTATAAAATACAATTCTGTTGTTTCTGTTTGACTAAGTGTATTGCTTTACTATAGTGAGTTGAGGCTGGGGGGAGTTACCTATGGCTACAGCAGAGTATTCTATAGCGGATATGAAACACTTCATGGGTATGATGGAGGGGATGTATGATATTGTGCGCCTCATCGATCCGATAGAATGTAAAGAACTCACTTTTGATGAAAATCATGTGATCCACAGCCATCCCTGTTATGATGTATGGAATGCGGATCATCGCTGCAAGGACTGCAGCAGCTATCGTGCATGTCTTTCCGGAAATCGTCTTGAAAAAACCGAGTTGTTCCGCGGTACGTTATTCCACGTACAATCAAATCCCATTAAGCTGATCCAGCCGGACGGCTCTCCTTACAACTGCGTTTTGGAGCTTATTACGAGTACAAAAGCAGATGAGAAGACAAAAGGGACTTATGTGGAAAAGGAAAGACAGGAATACGCGCCGGCACTCCGTCTCAGGGACCCACTGACGGGACTATATAACCGGGAAGGATTTATCAAAGCGGTACGCGACAAGCTGATCAACGGGCCAAAGATCAAGCGCCTTATAGTGGCTTCGGATATTATACAGTTTCGCCTGATCCAGAATCTTTTCGGAAAAGAAAAGGGTAATGAGATCCTGCTCGAGATATCGCGCATCGTACGCCGTTATCAGGAGGATGAGGTGATTTTCGGGCGCATTTCCGAAGATCGTTTCGGGTTATGCGTGGCCGAAGATCTTTTTTATCCGGAAAAGATCGAGGAGGGGGCGGAAGAGATCCGAAAACTTCTTTCGGACAGTGAATTTCGTATAGAAGTACGGACCGGTATTTATCGGATACGGGATGATGCACTTTCAATCCCGACAATGTTCGACCGTGCGGAAATGGCTCTTGAGACCGTTCGAGACAGCCAGAGGGAAAAGTATGCATACTTTGATGACACCATGCTGGAAGAGATATTATATCGTCAAAAAATCATCGGAGAGTTTGATGTTTCCCTTGAAGCTGGAGAGTATCATATTTTCCTGCAGCCCCAGGTAACCTCCGACGGTCGTATTCAGGGGGCGGAGGCACTTGCAAGGATGATCAAGGATGGCAAGATTGTTGCGCCCGGACGGTTTATCGGGATATTGGAGGATGCTGGGCTCATCGGGAGGCTGGACAGCTACATCTGGGAACTTGCGGCAAAGCAGCTTAGAAAATGGATGGGCACGGAGTTTGAGGATCTTTACATTTCCGTTAATATTTCCGCGCTCGATTTCTACTATATCGATGTCTACGATACCGTGGTTCGACTCGTTGAAAAGTATGAGATTCCGACGGAAAGGCTTCGTCTTGAGATCACCGAAACGGCGCTTATCACAGAACCGGAAAAGCAGCTTCCGCTTATACAGCAGCTTCGCAAGAAAGGATTTCTTGTGGAGATCGATGATTTCGGAAAGGGATATTCTTCTCTCAGCATGCTGAAGGATATCGAGGCGGATGTATTGAAGATCGATATGGGTTTTCTTTCAGAGACCGAAAATGAGAGGCGCGGAGAGAAGATTCTGCGCAGCATCATCGATATGTCAAGAGATCTTGAAATGGAGACGATCACAGAAGGAGTGGAAACAAAGGATCAGCTGAGAGGATTGGTAGATAAAGGGGTTGAGAATTTCCAGGGCTATTATTTCGCGAAACCGATGTGTATCAAGGACTTTGAGAATCTATACCGGGAAGGACTCAAATTTGAGGTATGACAGGCATTAAAAGTACAGGAAGCATAAAAGGTATAAAAAACATAAAAAGTATTAATAATATAAAGAATATATAAAGAAATGTACGAAAGTACTAATTTTTTCTTGCAGACGACCGATAAAAGAGATATAATGACAGTGTTGTTAAGGGTAAGTCGAGGATAGAAATGGCTTTATCAGTCGGAGCAATCAGCCCATTTGGAAAACTGAGTGCGGTGAAACCGCTTAACTATGCGGTGCAAAATCAGTCGCGCGTTTCGGATGCATACAGGGAATCGGTAAAAGCGGATCGAGAAGTAGATCTGGTGAATCCCGTCAGATACCCGAACGCACGGACGGTATCGATTTCTGAAATGACAGGTCGAGCGGAGGCATCGCAGAAAGCAGATCAGGAATACAATGCGATTGCTGCAAGGTATGCGGGTTCTCCGACCTTCTATCAGGCGGACAGTTCTGCATCGTCATATGCGATGATTGGAAGCAGATTTGACGCGATCGCCTAATATTGAAAAGTATGCAGAGGTTCGGAGGTTTCTTCGAACCTCTTTTTTTGCACAGGCTAAAATATGGATTAAGGGTGAAAAATGGGGAAAAAAAGATTTCGAATCGGTGTGTTTACCGGAAACGCACATACATATTTTCCGCGTGAGGTGATTTCCGGAGTTTATCAGCATTCGCTTTCCTACGATGTGGATGTTCTCTTTTTCATGGGTTTGGAGGCCGGCCAGTTTACGGACAGCTCTTTTGGCAGCCGGCAGAATTTTGATTATCAGTTTTGTACGCTTTATGATTATGCAACACTTGTGACGCTGGATGCAATCATAGTATCCTATGGTTCGCTTACCACGTTTCAGGATATTGATGCGGAGAGGTTTTTCGGCAAATTCTCCGGTATCCCCTGCGTGATCATATCTGATGAGCTCGATGTCCCTATGAGCGCTTTTGTACAGGCGGATAATTATCAGGGAATGAAGGACTGCATCAATCATTTGATCGAGGTACACGGATTGAAGAAAATCCTGTATGTCAGCGGGCCGGCCGAAAGAAATAAAGATTCGCAGGAGAGACTTGCTGCATACCGTTCCGCGATGAAGGATCACAATCTCCCCGTCGAAGAAAAGATGATTGTTTACGGGGACTATACAGAATATGTTGATGAACTGATCGAAAAGCTTCTGGACGCGAATCCCGGAGCGGAGGCGATTGCTTCCGCAAACGATGAGATGTGTCGTTCTATTTATCGGGTGGTAAAAAAGCACGGCATGACGGTCGGAAAAGACATAGCGGTTACCGGGTTTGATGATATTGAACCGGCGGCGTATGATACACCGCCGCTTACGACATTGCGGCAGAACGGAGCAAGAATGGGGGCTACTGCTTTTGAAATGGCACTATCGTTCCTGAATGGGAATTATCCCGAGAACCGCAATATTCCGGTCGAGTTTATTGAGAGGGAGTCTTGTGGCTGTGTACATAAAAGAACAGACAGTGCGCCAAAGGAAGATCTTGTACATCAGTACAACCGCCTCCGTGTTTCCTGGCATCGTTCTCTGACTGGTCCATGGCTGATCCAGGATCTTATCAATCTTGCTGAAAATCCGAGAGATTTCTTCTTCCATCTCGGGAGAGTTTTGTATGCGCACGGCTCCCAGCACTCATATGTATTGATGCTTCCGAGGGTCCGTGTGGTGAAGAATTATGATTCCTGGAAAAGACCGCGTCATGTTCATGTTTCCGTGATCCAGGATGGAGATAAGATCAGTGTTTCGCATAATACGATGCTGCACAGGGTCAGCCATTTCACGGATATTCTGGATGCAGTTGCTGTCGAGTCTGCGACCGGATCCCGGTTTTTTCATTTTCTTTTATTTGACGGGGAAAGAAATTACGGCGTTATGGGCGTGGAGATCTCGCCGGATCAGGTGTCGGATTTTTATATGATCGCCACACAGCTGGGAATATCCCTTCACTTCCTGGAGCTTACCACAAAGCAGGCAGAATACCGTGAGAAGCTGAAAGAGCAGAATTCTATCCTGAACTTTACCGCATCCAGTGACGAACTTACAGGCCTTCTGAACCGCCGCGGGATTTTTGAGCACACGCTCAGTTATCTGAACGAACACAGAGATGCAAATTTTATCATGATGCTTGTGGATCTGGATCATCTGAAAGAAATAAATGATACTTTCGGTCACGCGGAGGGTGATTATGCATTAAAGACTATCGCACGGATCATGAATGATTGCCTGCGGCCAGAAGGTGCGGCGATCGGCAGATACGGTGGCGATGAGTTTCTGGCGGTCATGCGAGTTTCGGATGAAGAACCGGTAAAAATGCGGCTTCGTGTTACGATGCAGCTGAAAGAAAAACTCCGTACGTTTAATGAAACGTGTGAAAAACCATATTATATAGAAGCTTCAATTGGTGCGAGCGAATGGTCGGGAAATGAAGATCTTGATTTTTCGGGACTGATCGCCCGTGTCGATAAGACGCTTTATAATTCGAAGAAATACCGCAGGGAAACCGTCAGGAAATAGCAAGGAGGGAAAATTTCATGTCTGTGCTTGAAAATCTGGAACCTCAAAACGTCTTCCATTATCTGGAAGAGATCAGTAAAATCCCCCGTCCGTCTTATAAGGAAAAGAAAATCAGCGATTATCTGGCCGCTTTTGCTAAAGAGCGAGACCTGGAATACTATCAGGATGATCTCTGCAATATCATCATGATCAAAGAAGCATCAGAAGGGTATGAAAACGCGGAACCGCTGATCCTGCAGGGACATATGGATATGGTCTGCGAAAGGGAAGAAGGGATCGAAATTGATTTTGAAAACGACCCGTTAATGATCCGTCTGGAAGGTGACTTGATATCGGCAGAGGGAACTACCCTTGGCGGAGATGACGGCGTTGCGGTTGCGTATATCCTTGCGCTCTTTTCGGACGAAACGCTTCGCCATCCGAGACTGGAAGCGGTGATCACCGTATCCGAGGAGGTTGGCATGGAAGGAGCAAAAGGGATCGATCTTTCCATGCTGAAGGGACATAAGCTGTTGAATCTGGACTCCGACCATGAAGGGACTATGCTCAGCTCCTGCGCCGGAGGAAGTACGGTTATGATCGATCTTCCGGTTAAAAGAAGTACGGATTTCTCCGGCCATGTGTACGGGATTACGGTCAGCGGACTCCTGGGAGGGCATTCAGGATCTGAGATTGACAAGGAGCGGGCAAATTCGAATTTTCTTATGGCAAGACTTTTTCTGGAACTGTGGGGAAATGTAGATTTTCGCGTTATATCTATGGAAGGGGGCAGTAAACAGAACGCAATCCCCCGTCAGACAACTGCACAGATTCTTGTGGCGGATGACGGAGATGAAGTCTTTCATTCTTTTGTGAAAAAATTACAGGAAGCTGTCAGAAAAGAATTTGCAATTTCCGATCCGGCCATCCAAATTCAAACAAAGCCGTTGGAAGAGAGGTTTTTTCCCGGGGCATTGGATGAGTATTCCACCAAACAGGTCATCCTGCTTTTGTCAGCACTGCCGAATGGCGTACAGTCCATGAGCAGTGATGTAAAAGGGCTTGTTAAAACCTCATTAAATTTAGGGATCCTAAAGCTGCTCGAAAATAAAATCCAAATTGAACATTGCGTCAGAAGCTCGATACAGAGCGAGCGAAAGTACCTTGAGGAGAGACTTTGCATGATTTCGGAGGGACTTGGAGCAAGGGCTGAAGTATCCGCGGAATATCCGGCCTGGGAGTATAAGAGAGATTCTTCTTTCCGCAGGGATGCCGTAGATATTTATAAAAAAATGTATGATAAAGAACCGAAGATAGAAGCCATTCATGCCGGGGTTGAGTGCGGGATTCTATCGAGCAAGATCCGGGATTTTGACGCGATATCCATAGGACCTGATATGTGGGATATCCATACAACGGAAGAACGCCTTTCCGTTTCTTCAACCCGCAGAGTGTATGAATATGTGAAGGAACTGATCCAGTCACAAAAGAAATAAAGGAGACAGGCTTTCTATGAAAAAAGGGCTGTTGATCAGCATAGCCGTCTTTCTGGCAGTCGTTATTTTCTGCGAGTACGGCAGGTATAAAAAGAATATCGAGAAGACCGCGGAGATAACGGAAGAGGTGGTTACGGAGTATGAGGAGGTCTATGAGCCGGAGGTTACAAAACGTCCGGTCGCTTCTGTTTATGAAGAGGAGATCGACCTGTCCGTTCCGGAATTCCAGGAAGAGATCGAAGAAACACCTGTTGCCGTTGAGGAGCCTGTTACGCCTGAACCGGTGGAAGAGGAGATAAAAGAAGAAAAGGAGACGAAAGAAGAAACCCCGGAAACAGAGAAGCAGGGCTTCTTTGAGAAACTGTTTTCGCCGAAGACGGATGAAAATGTTTTCCGGATTGTTTGTATCGGGGATTCCGTTACCGCTCATCCTTATATGGCGCCCAATGAAAACCCGGCCGGATACTGGCTCCAGACCTGGGGGATGGCTGCATCCGCGGAGGAAAAGGATTATAGTCATGTCCTTGCCAGTATGTTTGAAAAAACTGAGGATAAGGTGGATCTGGATGTCATCAATTATAACGCCTGGGAGCTGGCGGAAGCCTCTATGGTCCCGAGATCCACATACCTTTCCTCTTTGGATGGATTGTTCGGAAGTAATGTGGAGGAGGCGGATCTGATCGTGCTTCAGCTGGGGGAAAACTGTACCCAGTATCAGAATCTTTATGCCGACTTCGGGGCACTGATCGATTATCTGAAGTCAAAAGCCCCGAAAGCGCAGATTGTTGCTACGGGAACAGTGATCATTATGGATCCGCCGAGAAATGCGGCGGTGGATTCCATTAAGCAGCAGGTTTGTGCGGAAAAAGGTGTTATTTATGTCGATATGTCAGGTTATAATGAGTCCATGTGGGTCGGAGAGGGAGCCCAGATCGTGAACCCGCAGGGGCAGGTTACTACCATTTCCGTCAGTCAGCGTACCCATCCCGGTGATATCGGGATGCAATGGATCGCGGAACAGATTTATAATGCATTATAAGGAGGCGTTTTCATGAGAGAGAGCGGGATCTTGTTTCCTGTTTTTTCGATACCGTCAAAATTCGGTATCGGCTGTTTTTCCCGGGAAGCATATGATTTTATCGATTTTTTGTATCGTTCCGGACAGGGTTACTGGCAGATACTTCCAATCGGTCCGACAGGCTTTGGCAATTCTCCGTATCAGTCAGTCTCCGCTTTTGCGGGAAATCCCTATTTTATTTCACCGGAAGCGCTGATTGAAGAGGAACTGCTTACGTGGGACGAATGCAATGCTTTTTCTTTCGGAAATGATCTTGAGAAGGTCGATTACGGTACATTGTATGAAAATCGTTTTAAGCTTCTTTTAAAGGCTTGGGAGCGTTTTTCCGAAAAAGAAGAGCCTGAGGAATATGCGGCTTTTATCAAAAAAGAGAGCTTCTGGCTGAAGGACTATGCTCTTTATACTGCCATTAAGGAAAAAGAGGGCGGGAAATCCTGGCTTGAATGGGAAAAACCATACCGGAACAGGGATGCGGAGGCACTCACTGAGGCAGAAAAAGAGCTTTCGAAGCAGATAGATTTTGTTTATTTCCAGCAGTATGCGTTCTATCTTCAATGGGAAAAACTTCGGAAACATGCAAATGAGAAAAATGTAAAGATCATCGGCGATCTTCCGTTTTATGTGGCACTCGACTCCGCGGATACCTGGTCTCATCCTGAGGTTTTTCTGATGGATGAAAACCTTACCCCAACGGTGGTTGCCGGATGTCCGCCGGATGCTTTTTCCCGCACGGGACAGCTCTGGGGTAATCCAATCTATGACTGGAAGGCACTGAAGAAAACGGATTATTCCTGGTGGGTAAAACGTATGGAACGGAACTACGAGTTCTATGACGTCATAAGGATCGATCATTTTCACGGGTTTGCGGAATACTATGCGATTCCCTATGAAGATGAAACGGCTGAGAACGGAACCTTGGAGAAGGGGCCGGGGATGGATTTTTTCCGGTCACTTGAAAAACAACTCGGGAAAATACGTGTGATCGCAGAGGATCTTGGAACAGTGACTCCGGAAAACGAGAAATTGCTGCAGGAAAGCGGTTTTCCAGGTATGAAAGTGCTTCAATACGGTTTTACCAGCTGGGACAGCTGTTACGTGAACCACCGTCATATACGGAACTGTGTGGTATATACCGGGACGCATGATAATACTCCGACACGCGCGTGGATCGAAGAGATTCAGGATCACGAGTGTGATTTTGTGCGGAGGTATATTAATTCCGTCAATACGGATTACGGGCAGTTCGTCTGGGATTTTATCCGGGAAGCATACCGCTCGGTAGCGGATCTTTGCATCATCCCTCTGCAGGATTATTTATGCAAGGGAAAGGAAGCCCGGATCAATTCACCCGGTACGGCCGACGGGAACTGGCAATGGCGTCTTCTTCCGGATTTTCTTTCGGAGGATCTTGCGAGGAGCATTCGCGGACTAACAGAGCTATACAGTCGTATTCCACAGGAGAAGCCTGCTGAGGATGAGAAGGAAGAAGCGAAATAAGGCGATACTTAAGAGAGGACTAGTTATTTATGAATGAAAAGATCATGCTGGAGATCAAAAACTATACAAAATCATACGGAGGAGGGAAAAAAGCGGCTGATAACGTGAGCTTAAGCGTTGCTGCCGGAGATATCTACGGTTTTATCGGTCATAACGGTGCCGGTAAGTCAACAACGATCCGCGCCGTCGTCGGAGTGCTGGATTTCAGTGAGGGAGAGATCTATATTGACGGCCATTCCGTGAAGACAGAGTCGATGGCCTGCAAGCAGGTTACGGCGTATATTCCGGACAATCCGGATCTCTACGACAATCTGACCGGGCTGCAGTATCTGAATTTTGTAGCGGATGTATTTGACATCAGTGCATCGGTCCGGGAAGAGCGTATCCGGAAATATGCCGAAGCCTTTGAGATCACGGATTCTCTCGGGGATCTGATCGGGTCATATTCACATGGTATGAAACAGAAGGTGGCGATCATTTCGGCGCTGATCCACGAGCCAAAGCTTCTTGTTCTGGATGAGCCTTTTGTAGGGCTTGATCCCAAGGCCTCGTTTACTTTAAAGGAAATGATGCACGAGCTCTGCGAAAGGGGTTCAGCGATCTTTTTTTCTACACATGTCCTGGATGTGGCGGAGAAGCTGTGTAACAAGGTGGCCATCATCAAGCACGGCAGGATCATAGCCTCCGGCACCATGGAGGAACTCACGGAAGGACACTCCCTGGAAGAGGCATTTTTGGAGGCGGATCATGAAGAGGGATAGTATTTTACTGAAGGCGCTGCTTTTATCGACAAGTCAGGCGAATATCTTCAAGTACAGCAAGGATAAAAAGAAGCGTGGAAGAGCAGTGGGAGGCTGGATCGGAAACGTGATCCTGTATGCACTGCTCATAATCTTTTGTATTGCGATGTGCGCCGGTTATGGGTGGATCGGCATGACCGATTCCATACCGGTGATGTGCGCGCTGCTCATCAGCATGTTGGCATTTATATTTACCATATTCAAGACAAACGGGTACCTGTTTCATTTCCGGGAGTACGATATGCTGATGTCGCTCCCGTTTCACAGCAGGACGGTTGCGGCATGTAAGTTCCTTTATATGTATGTCAACAGCCTGCCATGGTATCTCAGCATTTCTCTTGCTATGATGATCGGCTACGGATATTATGCGCGTCCGCATTTTCTGGTCTATCCGTTATGGGTGCTGCTTTCTATCTTCCTTCCGGTGATCCCGATGCTGATCGCTGCTTTCTTCGGTTTTCTGATCGCAAGGATCAGTGTGGGATTCAAAAAAACACAGATCGTACAGACGGTGCTTGTCGTTATTTTTATTATTTTCTGCTTTTCCCTGCGGTTTATTATCGAAAATCTGATGAGGAACGGCCAAATAGAGTCGGTTCTTGAGATGACTTCCGATATCACCGGCAAAGCAGCGGGATTTTATCTGCCGGTCCGGTGGTTTTCGGACGCGATCACACAGCACAACGCTTTAGATATGCTGCTGCTGATCGGGATCAGCATTCTTGTTTTTGCAATCGTGTTCTGTATTGTCGGAAACTCTTACCGGAAGATCAATTCCGCGCTGCAATCGCATGCTGCGGCAAAGAAATACAGGATGGGTGCACAGAAAAAACGGAGTGTGCTGCAATCGATCGCGTTTAAGGAATACAGGAGAATGACCGGTTCTTCGGTATATTTGACAAACGGTGCGATCGGCGTAATCCTGTCCCTGATACTCGGTGTTGTTATGCTGTTTATCGGGTTTGACCGCATCATAGGCGTGCTGACGCACAATGCACCGTTTGATTATACCATTATTCATCCGGCTATCCCTTTTATCGCCTATTTTTTCATCGGAATGGTGGCTACAACGGCATTTACACCGTCTCTGGAAGGCAGGAATTACTGGATCGTGCAAAGTATGCCGATCGAAAAGAAAACCCTGTATCAGGGAAAGATGCTGTTCAATATGTATCTGACGGTTCCGGCCATGATGATTTCCACGCTATGTATGTGCATCTCCGCGAGGGTGCCTGTCCTTGATACGATCCTTTATCTGATACTCGGCGTTGCGCTGTGTGCTTTTTCAACGACGTGGGGGTGCGTATGCGGGATTCGTCATATGCGCCTTGACTGGGAAAATGAGGTGGAAGTGATCAAGCAGGGATCGGCGGTTACCATTTATGTGCTGCCGAATCTGTTTGCAGCGATGGCACTTGGTGTAGGTGTGGTATTTCTCGGAATGCAGATGGATCATAGGCTGGTGGCACTCATCCTGATCCTTGTCGCTGTAGTACTGGCTGTTTTATGTTATATGAGAGTGATGAAGCTGGCACGCGCTGCTTCCGGCGTTTGATGATATATGACATAATAAGCTCTATCGGCATTCAATGAAGGAGGTTTTAAAAGTGAAGAAGATTATAGCATTACTTATGACAGGTATCATGGTTGTATCTTTCGGGGCGTGCGGCAATGCGGCCCCTGGCAATAGCGGAACGGCGGCCACGGAGAAGGCAGCTGATTCCAGCGAGTCCGAACCGATGACAGGCATGGCGAATCCCTGGCGGGATTGTACGGAAGAGGAGGCTTACCAGTATGCTCCAAATGGGTTCAGTGCGCCGGAAGGTGCGACGAATATCCATTGGAGCATGATGGATACGGACGATGATCCGACGAATATTCCGGGTCCCATGATCCAACTAACGTTTGACCTGGATGGACTTTCTTTCTGTGCGAGGGAACAGATGGTCCCGGGTGAAGAGATCGTGGATATTTCCGGCATGTATTACGACTGGCAGGATACGGAGAAGGTGACCCTGGCGAACTGGGGCGGCGGAAATATGCCGGCGGAGATTAAAACTTTTGACGGTGAAGATGAGGACGCGCAGATCTGCCTGTGGTTTGATATTGAGACCGGTGCCGCATATTCGCTGAGCGTTGCTGCGAAGGATCTTGACGGTTTCGATATCCAGGCGGTTGCGGAGGCGATCTACGATCCGGCAAAGCAGGTTGGGGCAAATATACCGGATTCGGAAGAGGAGCCTCAGGAAGAAGCAGCGGAAAGTACGCTTCCCCCTTATGAGTATCCCGGGCCGGAGCTCTTCTATTCGGTGTTGTATCAGTATCTGGTCGATGAATTAAGTCCGCAGTATGAACCGGCAGATGTCAGTATCCCCTGCCCCCTGATCATTGCCGAGGATGACAGTAATAAGGATGATATCCTTGTCTACGGAGATTTCTGGATCTTTAATTATGACCAGAACGGGGATATTCTGGATAATGTATCCGGCGGCTCCTATCCAGGCGTGATCCATATAAAGAATACAGATAGCGGATATGAAGTGACGGGGATGGAGGTAGTCGAAGACGGCTCGGATTTCGACGAAAGTGCGAAAAAGATTTTCGGCAAGTATTACGATGATTTTTCGAAAATCCAGTCGAATGACCAGTTATTAGAGGAGACGAGAGCGCAGATCATTGCCAATTATGCAGCGGCGAATGACCTTTCGATCACGGCTTATCAGGACTACGGATGGGATCCGGTTTCCCTGCCGAAGGAGAACATCGACAGCTTTTACAGTGATCTGGACTGAATTTTTGATGTATGACCCCGGCAATGATGAAAAAGAATCAAAAAAACGGCCATGCCGGATAGTTGTTCGTAAAAAACAATATATGAGTTCCAAATGAGCAGAATACTTTTGGCTATCCGTTTAAGCATGGTAAAAATCGATATGAAATAGGAGGATCGATATGGGTCAGTTTGAAGATTATCTGGAGAAAGAAAGGAAGGTAAGGCGATGGAATATCGCTGGGACCAGGAGCAGAAGGGATTTCCCGAGCAAAAATTTGAAGTAGGGATATGGACAGCAATGATCTTATAAATTATTTTGAGGAACGGATCGAAAACACCACCTTCAAGGAGCGGACACAATACTACTTTGAAAACGCCGGTCTCATGGCAAATAAAGCCAAACGATACCGCAACATTTAAAAGGGCGGTAACGGTGTAGAGGACTATGCATTGCAGCATACGAATCATTCGGCGGATAAAAGGAAAAAGAGCGCCAGGAAAGCAGCGGATGCTTACAGAAAGGAATACAACAAGCTTATTCCGCTGCTGCAGCAGGAAAAGATGGAGGAGGCAGAGGCCGAGGAGAATGCGTTGAACGAAATGAAAAGGAAAAAAGAGGAATATTTGAAAAAAAGTAAGCTATTTTGCCCACTGATACAGCTGCGCATAGACACCGTTCTTTTTTAGCAGTTCATCATGCGTACCGGTTTCCTCGATACCGTTTTCCGTCAGAACGATGATCTCCTGTGCGTTTCTTATAGTTGAAAGTCTGTGGGCGATCACAAACGTTGTCCTGTCTGTAGCCAGGCGTTCTAGAGATTCCTTTACTATGCTTTCACTTTCGTTATCCAGTGCACTGGTCGCCTCATCAAAGATCAGGATCGGAGGATTCTTTAGGAACACCCTGGCGATCGACAGACGCTGTTTTTGCCCGCCGGAAAGCTTTATGCCGCGCTGTCCGATGTCTGTTTCATATCCGTTTGGAAGCTCCATGATAAACTCATGGGCGTTGGCGAGCTTTGCGGCTTCCATAACCTCTTCATAGGTGGCGTCCGGCCGTCCGTATCGAATATTCTCAAGTACATTTCCAGCAAAGAGATATACTTCCTGCTGGACGATGCCGATATTCTCTCTTAAGCTCCTTAACGTTACATCCCGGATGTCCTTGCCGTCGATGCGGATGCTTCCGCCTGTCACGTCATAGAATCTCGGGATCAGGCTGCAAAGTGTTGTTTTGCCTCCGCCGGAGGATCCGACAAGTGCGATGTAGGTGCCTGCTTTGACATCCAGATTGATGTGGCGGAGCACGTGATGTGATGCATCATTGTATTGAAACGATACATCGTCAAATACGATATCCCCTTTCACGTTCCTAAGCGGCATCGCACCCGGCTTATCCTTGATATCCGGCTCGATGTTCAGGATCTCAACAAACCGCTCAAATCCGGAATAGCCGTTTTGAAACTGTTCCGTAAAGTCGATCAGTGTCCGGATGGGATCTGTAAAGATATTGATATACAGAAGAAATGCGACAAAATCCGACACAGGGATCATGTCCTTTGCGATCAGCACGCCGCCTACCATGATCACGATCACATTGATCAGCATGGTGAATGCAGTCATACCGGAATGATAAAGCCCCATGTAAAAATAACTGTTTCTCTTTGCGTCCAGGAATCCGTTATTTCCTTCTTTAAACTTTTCCCGTTCGATATCCTCGTTGGCAAAGGACTTTACCACGCGGATACCGGAAAGGTTGTCTTCGATCTGGGAGTTGATCTGCGCGATCTTGACCCGGTTCTGCGAAAATGCTTTCTTCATCTTTTTGTTCAGGAAATAGGCGAAGCAGAACATGATCGGCACAAGGATAAATGCAGCCAGCGTCAGATAGCCGCTGATATTGATAAGGATTATAAATGCACCGACGATCTTTATGAAGGAGATCGCAAGGTTTTCAGGGCCATGGTGCAAAAGCTCCGTGATATCAAACAGATCTGATGTGATACGGCTGAGGAGCTGACCGACCTTTTGATCATCATAAAATGCAAAGGAAAGCTTTTGATAATGAGAGAAGATATCCGATCTCATATCGTATTCCATTTTGGCACCCATCACATGTCCGACATTTGTTATGTAATAATTGGATCCAAACTGGATCAGGACAAGGATGATCAGCACCAATCCGATCACCATGACCTGCTTTACCGCCTCCTCTGCATTGAGCTCCGGAAGCTTTGATGTGATATACCGCACAACAAGGGGGATGATAAGGCTTATGACGGATGCGAGGAACGCAAAGAACATATCCAGGATAAATGTTTTAAGGTACGGCCGATAGTAGCCGGCCATCCGTTTCAGGTTTTCTTTCATGATCTCTTTTCCATATCAGATGATATACCATCGATCCGTAATCGGAAGTATAACACATCTTGCCGTTGTCGAACAGATTTCCGATTATTTTTTGTCTATGTGACCTACTATATACTATTTTTACCATATATGGCATAATAATATAGACATAACAACGAACATCGGGTTGTATTTGTAAGAGAAATAAAAAAAGCTGGAGAAAAGACTATGTTGGTACATGGAGCCTGTACAGATTACGGGTCGGAATTCTGCCCGTGTTATCTTGCCGAATCGGGAAGCTGCGTTGTATGCAGCCGCGTAAATGGGCAGGATTCCTGCGATTGCAGGATTTACGGGGGCGGATTTTGTGTATTGGAGGAGTTGGAGCGGAATAACGGGAAAGCGAAACCGGTTCGGCCCACCATATCCTGTGAGGTTATGACGGTTTCTCATCATGACAGCTTTGTCTTTTTCCGTTTGAAGGTTCCTTCTGCATTGGAGCAGTCTCTGATGCATCCCGGTTCTTTTGTATTTGTCAGGATACAGGACAATCCCTGGTTTGATCTTCCGGTTTCCGTGCAGTATGATGAATCCACCGTCGGCAGTATCGGCATGTCCGTTATACTTCGGGGACCAAAGACCGCGGGCTTTGCGAAGCTGAAGCAGGGAGATACGGTTTTCCTGCGCGGCCCGTTTTTTAACGGATTATACGGAAAACGCGAAATACAATCCCAGAACGGCGGAAAATGTCTGATCCTCATTCGCGGGATCGGTCTGCTGCCATCCATTTCCGTCATTTCCCATCTGAAAGAACAACACAATGATGTGCGGATCCTCCTGGATGAAACCGGATTCCCGAAGAAGGATCTGATGTTTTACCTGGATCTGTTTGAGCTTACTGCAGAGTCGTTCTGTCTGGTTACAGATGACGGAAAGCTGAGTGAAGCCGCAAAAGATCAAATACAGAGTTTTCTTACTTCCGGCGGGGATTTTATTCACATCGGCGCTTCCGAATATGTGATCCACCTGATCACTGCATTTTTGAAAGAAGCGGGTGCGGAACATGTCCGTCTTTCCTGCTGCAACAACGCAAGAATGTGCTGCGGAGAAGGGATCTGCGGCGCCTGTACCTTTGTTTCATCTGAAAAACGAACCATACATTCCTGTAAAGAACAGGTTTCTATATGGAGGTCATTTTGATATGAAGATTACCGTTATTGGAGGAGGCTGGGCCGGCACTGCCGCTGCAATTTCCGCTAAAAAAGCCGGAGCAGATGTTACGCTGCTTGAGAAAACAGATATGCTTCTGGGCTGTGGAAATGCAGGAGGAATTATGAGGAACAACGGCCGTTACACAGCAGCGGAAGAGATGATCGCACTCGGCGGAGGGGAGTTGTTTTCTCTGATTGATGAGATCGCGCTTCATCGGAATATCTCATTTCCGGGACATGAGCATGCGACGCTTTATCCGGTCAACACTATCGAGGCGCACGTACGGCGGCTTGTGGAGTCTCTGGGGGTCAATGTAAGGACTGAGACGCATGTTTGTGAAGCAGAGCATGAGAACGGGACGCTTCGTGCGGTATTTTCGGATTCCGGCGAACGGTTTGATGCGGATGCGTTTGTGGAAGCCACCGGAAGCGCCGGACCTATGGGTAACTGTCTGAAGTACGGGAAAGGGTGCAGCATGTGCGTGCTGCGCTGTCCTGCATATGGTCCAAGAATCAGCATCAGCGGGCGCATGGGTCTTTCGGAATACCGGGGCGAGCGGCTGCCGGATGTTTACGGCGTTTTTTCCGGGTCCTGCAAGCTTTCAAAAGAAAGCCTTTCCAAAGAGATCCGTTCTGATCTCGAAGAGAAAGGGGTTGCCATCATTCCGATGCCTGAGGATGCGGTTGACTATGATAAATTGAAGCTTAAGGCATGCAAGCAATATGCGATCAAGGCTTTTTCGGAAAATATGATCATTCTCGACACCGGCGATGCAAAGCTGATGAGCAGCAATTATCCTCTGGAAAAGCTGCGCCGCCTTCCCGGGCTTGAAAATGCCAGATATGTGGATCCGTATGCGGGATCGAAAGGGAACTCCATCCGTTATACCTCCGTTGCTTTCCGGAGCAACGAGATGCTGGTGGACGGTGCGAAAAATCTTTTCTGCGGGGGAGAAAAGAGCGGGCTCTTCATCGGACATACCGAGGCGATCAACACCGGTACGCTCGCCGGAGCCAATGCTGCCAGGCTTCTTGCGGGAGAAGATCTTCTGACTCTTCCGGATACGCTTGCGGTGGGGGACATCATTGCCGCTGCCAATCGAAAGATCAAGGAAGAGCATGATGACCAGGAACGCTTTACTTTTTCCGGCGGCAATTATTTCAACCGGATGAAGGAGCGGTCTCTCTATACCACCGACAAGGAACTCATAGAAGAGAGAGTCAAAACTGCGGGGTTGAGGGATATCTATAACCGGAAAGTATTATGAAAACGAACGCAAGCAATTCGGAGCTGTTTGATAAGATGCCCGTGCGCCGGGCAGTACTGGCGCAGAGCATCCCTGCGATCATCAGCCAGATGATCACGCTGCTGTACAATTGGGCGGACACCTATTTCATCGGTGAATTGGAGAACCCTGTGCTTGTTGCTGCATCCACAGCGGTTCTTCCCGTTTATCTTCTTTTGTCTGCGATCGGGAACCTGCCGGGAGTGGGCGGCGGCAGCAGATTTTCGAATCTTCTGGGAGAAAAGGATCGGAAAGGTGCGGGGTATGTGAGTGCGGCGTCCTTCTGGATGGGCATTGTCTTTTCTCTTTTTTTCTGTACGCTTTTTCCCCTGTTTCAGGAACCGCTGCTGCGGCTTACCGGTGCCAATGATAACTCCATCGCTTTTGCTTCGGACTACGCATTCTGGGTGATCACTATAGGAGGCACCTTTGTAATCCTGAATCTTGTGATGTCCAATCTGGTGCGGGCAGAGGGCATGGCGAAGCTGGCGTCTTTCGGGATTGCGCTTGGCGGTTTACTCAACGTCGTTCTGGATCCGTTTTTGATCCTGCCTCAATTCGGGAATCTTGGAATTGCGGGTGCCGGTATCGCAACCGCGGTTTCCAATATGGTCTCTACCGGGTTTTTCCTGCTGCTTATCTTCGTGAAGCGAAAAAGCAGCAATATCCGCATATCTCCGCGGCTTCTTCCGGGTTCCCTTCGTTACATTCCGGGGATCCTGAAAGTGGGATCGTCCTCTGCCTTCCAGTATTTTCTGACCGTGGTCGCCGTAGGGGCCCAGGCCTCTTTCGTATCAAAGTACGGAGACCATGCCCTGGCTGCCCTTGGCATCGTAAAAAGGCTGAACTACCTGCCGCTGTATTTTACCATCGGTTTGTCTCAGGGAATCCTGCCGCTGATGGCGTATAACCATTCCGCAGGAAATGCGAAACGGCGGCAGGAGGTGTTCCGTTTCGGATGCGTGATCTCTCTTGCTTTTGCGATTCTTTGTTTTATCTGCTATGAGTTCTTTGCTCCCGGTATAACGAGTGTTTTCATTTCCGATCCGCAAACCGTCAGTTATGCGGCTGCTTTTTTGAGGCGCATGGTAGTGGCGATGCCGTTTATGGCAGTGTGTTATCCGACCATAACACTGTTTCAGGCTACAGGACACGCGAAAGAAGCTCTTATTTGCAGTGTCTTCAGGAAGGGAGTTTTGGATATCCCGCTGCTTTTTCTGATGGATTTCCTGCTGCCGCTTTACGGATGTATGTGGGTACAGCCGATCGTGGATTCTTTTTCTTTTGTAATTGCAATGCTTTTCCTGCGCAAATGCTTTGGCCGGAAAAATGCAGAGTTACAGGAAGAATGAGAATGAGGAGATAGCAGCCGAACAGGGGGAAAACATGTTAAATCAATTCTCAAGAACGGAATTATTATTGGGAAAAACCGCAATGGAGCATCTGGCGGAATGTCGCATAGCCGTATTTGGTATTGGCGGCGTCGGCGGATATGTATGTGAAGCTCTGGCACGAAGCGGCATCGGTGCTTTTGACCTGATAGATGATGACAAAGTCTGCCTGACAAATATAAACCGGCAGATCATTGCAACCAGAAAAACTGTCGGAAAATATAAGACAGACGTTATGAAAGAACGCATTCTGGATATTAATCCGGAAGCGGAAGTGAACACATATAAATGCTTCTTTCTTCCGGAGAACTCATCGGACTTTCCATTTGAAAAATATGATTATGTGATCGATGCAATTGATACCGTCACAGCAAAGATTGAGCTCGTGATGCAGTGTCAGAAACTGGGTGTTCCGATCATGAGTTCCATGGGGGCTGGAAATAAGCTCGATCCCACCAGCTTTCGTGTTGCGGATATTTATAAAACGAACATGGACCCCCTGGCAAAAGTCATGCGGCGTGAATTGAAAAAAAGAGGCGTCAAAAAGCTGAAAGTCGTCTATTCCGAAGAAAAACCGACCCGTCCCCTCGAGGATATGGCCATCAGCTGCCAATCCAACTGTATCTGTCCTCCCGGGACAGAACGTCATTGTACTGACCGCAGGGACATTCCGGGCAGCACCGCTTTTGTACCCTCTGTTGCAGGTCTGATCATAGCCGGAGAAGTGATCAAAGATTTAACGGGTACGTATAGGAGCGATAGTAGAGAATGAAAGTGCTGGCCTGGTATCTTCTCATCATCAATGTTATCGCTTTTTTCCTTTATGGCATCGATAAACGGAAGGCCGTCAAAGGACACTGGCGGATCCCTGAAAATACGCTGATCCTGTTTGCTGCGATCGGAGGCGGTGCAGGAGCGCTTCTTGGCATGTTTTTGTGGCACCATAAGACCAGGAAATGGAAATTCCGGATTCTGGTACCGGTTTTTCTTATACTTTGGATAGGGGTCGCAGTTTATATTTTTACGCGATAAGGATGTTCCGGGTACTATGGGACAAGGGAGGAGAAAAGGTATGAAGTTGCAAAAAATATCTACTCATGTATATATCAGCGGGTACGAAGAGGTAAGGGACCGTCCATCCCTTGGTCTTATCGCCGGGAGTAAGTTTAACGTGGCAGTGGATGCCGGTCATTCAAAAGAGCACGTTGAAGAGTTTTATCAGGAGTTGGAAAAAGAAGGTCTCGATCTTCCAGGCTTTACGGTATTGACGCACTGGCATTGGGATCATACCTTCGGAATGCATGCCGTAAACGGACTGACTGTATCCGAGCAGCGAACCGAAGATGAACTTGCGCGAATCTGCGGGAAATGGAATGATAAAAGCGAAAACTACTATAAGCACCTGAATCCTGAGATCGCCCTGGAGTATAAAAACCAGCCTCTTATTGTTTCGCAGTCTGATATGGTCTTTCATGACAGGCTGACGATTGACGCAGGGAGCCTTGTGATCGAGTGCTTCCATACAGAATCGCCGCATACGGATGACAGTACCCTTATCTTTGTGCCAGAGGACAAGGTTTTATTCGTGGGAGACTGCATTTGCGGCGTTTACCCCTCCTGGGAAATTGATCCGATAAAGATGAATGCTTTGAAAAACACGCTTTACGATATTGATTTTGAGATTGCCGTTGGAGGACATTGGGATCTTTTTTCAAAGAAATCCCTGATGGAGCTACTCGTTGGCTGATCCTGCTTGCTGTTATCGGAAAGAGAGCAGGAGCGCAAGGTCTGATTTCAGATAGATCGGAAACGGTTCGAAAAATATAAAAACTGCTATACTATATATGGGAGGATGAACGATGATTTACATTTGCGATATACGGAGCATTGATCCAGAGATCGAATTTGATGAAAAATGGGCGATCACGCGTCATGTGAAGCCGCAGAGCAATAACTCCGGGATTGTCCAGCATGAGGAGCTGTCACCGTCGGAGCCTTTGTTTGCCAGTGCAAAAAGAGGCGGGATCGACTTCCAGAAAGAATACGTTCCAAGATTTATTGAAGAGATCGCGGAACATCAGGAATCAACAAAAGCCCTAGATTACCTTGTGCAGGCAGATAAAGACGGCAAGAATATTGCGTTGATCTGCTTATGCGACAACGAAAAAGAATGTCACCGGAGCATCATCGGCGGGATTCTACAAGGAATGGGTGCAACGGTATCCGGGCTTGCAAGGGATTATTCTTTTTATCACCAGATGCTCCTCGAAACGGAAGGCAGACTGGAACAGGAATATCTGTACTGGAGAGAAACAGCGCTTAAGGAGATGCCATGACAAAATCAACTTACTATTCGCGAAAGACGTATTTGACGAATAAAAAGAGCCCTCCCGTAGGAAGACTCTTGATAATCAAATCGTAGATAGGGCTCGACCCACTGCTGGAATAGCGGAGGGCCAAGAGCTCTTTTCTTTATGTCTTTACAAGTTTTCATTATGATAGACCTTGTTCTTTATTCAAAGCATTTATTTCTTCTATCATTTGTTGCTCAGTTATTTTCAATCTTCCATTGTGGTATGGTAGCAGTATCATATCTTGGATTGCCATAGCCTGCATCAAAGCGCTTCCATCTCCACCAGAAACCATATTCATCTCATCATCGGTCAGTTCCATACCGGCATTTGCAATGAGTTCCTTAGCCTGTTCTTTCGTTTCTGCTTTTGATACTTTCTCTTTCAGTTTTCCTGTGAGTTTCATAGTAGCCTCCTCGTTGGTTTCATGTGTGCACAACTTCTTCATCCGGATAAAAACCCGCCCCTCCGGAGACTTGATCCAATTTAGCATCCGTCAGTTCCATCGCAGCGTTTTCCTTGGTTTCGGTCTGCTCGTTCTTTTCTTTCAGTTCACCTGTGAGCTTCATATCGTTTCCTCGTTTATGGTTTGCTCCCCTGACGGAGCATATGCTCGTCTACTTTGTTAGAGACCTTGATCACAGAATGGGCCCCTGATCACGGAATGGGTTCAGCGGATCGCAGGAGCATATTCCGAGATAAGCATTTCCGCATCTCGAGCATACCCGAAAAAAGGATGTATCACCGTAGTCTCCTCCCGCCACCTGATCCAGTTCATCATCACTGAGGATTATACCGGCTTTTGCGATGGGTTTCTTTGCCTGTTCCTTGTTTTCTGCTTTTTTAACGTTTTCTTTCAGTTTTCCTGTCAGTTTCATAGCGCATCTCCTCATAAGCAGATCTCATTACTCTATATTATTATACGATGAAACAGCAAGAATGGCAGCATTTATTGAAAAAAACTGTGTAAAAAAGAGACTGCAGATTCCTCCACAGCCTCTTTCCTGCCATCATCCGGTTCTTACTTCATATGAGATTGCTGCATCATCAGCCGTTTCAAGAAACCTTTCGCATTCAGGAAATCGGATTCTTCGTTGATGAGATCCAGATCGATATTCAGTTTCTTCTCGGCTTTCACCCGCTCGATCTCCGGTTTCAGGTAGTAGGATGTTCCTCCGGCAAAGATCAGTGCCGTCAGCTTGATATTCCAGCCATGCTCTACGCACTTTCCAAGGATCGCATCGATCCAGTCCTGCTTGATCTTGGAGAAGATTTCTGCAGATGCTTTCTGCATTTCCTCGCTCCCGTCAAAGTAGCCTTTGATGCGAAGGTCATCCAGGAGATAATCCGGGATATCCATATCGAGCACGGAAGAGAGGCGTTTCTTTGCATCGCTCATGAGCTGATTACATCCAAGGCGCTCCGTGAAGGAGGATTCCTCTAAGGGGCGGAGATCACGATACACGGTACAGTTCACGTTCAAACCACCGATGTCGATGATACCGACAGTACCATGTGCGAACCTTGCGATATCGAGATACAGGAGTCCGGAACTCTCTGCACACACCACGGAATTCTTAAGGTCGAACGCAAACGTGCGGTCAACCCCGTCCACGCTGATCTGGATCTGCTTGCCACTGTTCAGCATGAAATCCTGATACTGCAAATGTCAAGGACTTTTTTCTCTGGTATGGTAAGCACTTTTTTCCATCCGCGGTAAGGAGTTTTTTCTATCCACGGTAAGCACTTTTTTCAGTTTATGGTAAGCAGTTTTTTCCATGCTTTGGTAAGCACTTTTTTC
>JAZOTN010000024.1:0-15061 GCA_045657665.1 Lachnospiraceae bacterium
TCGGATCTGCTTTCCTGGCTGAAGAGCAACATCTGACCAAAGAGTTATGGGAAGTAATCATAAGTTAGCGTATTGTATTTTTATGCATCCAGCCTTATTACTTCCCATAACATTTATCTTCCCATAAGATGAATTATGGGAATCTTCTCATAATTCATCTACAAAAATACTAAGCTCTTGCATATATCTCCTAAAAGAAAAAGACGGGCGTCCCGCCCGTCAATATGTGGACCCGGGTCTTTCGACCAGCCCAAGGTATCTTTATATTACCAAAAAAAATCCAAAAATTCAATATAAAAAACGGCAGCAAAACACCCTTGACACATCCGTTCATAAGAAGTAGTATTTTGTAGAGGTCAATGGAGACCGGTTTTATTTTTATTATAGAAAGAATGACTTGAGACAAAGGCGTCCCGGAGGTAACTCGGAGACGCTTTTTTTCATAGGAAATTGCTTCGCAAATTCCTATGAAAAAACGCTTCGCTAAGGAGGCGCACTCGCGCGAGTTGAAGATGATGCTAAAGCATCCGTTCTACGTTCTACTTCGGTCGGTTGCAAGAAAACGTCCACAGGACGTTTGCAACCTCGGCGCGAGAGTTTCGCAAGCGAAACTCTTATTTTTCATTATTAAGGAGGTTCATCCATGTCAGACCAGATGGAAAGGATTCAAAAGAAAGGGCTGTACCGTCCCGAATTCGAACATGACAACTGCGGGATCGGAGCCATTATCGATGTGGAGGGAAGAGCAAGCCACAAGCTGGTGGATGATGCGCTCTCCATCGTGGAAAACTTAGAGCACCGTGCGGGAAAGGATGCGGAAGGAAAGACCGGCGACGGTGTCGGTATTCTGACGCAGATCCCTCATAAGTTCTTTGTGAAGAAAATGAAGGAGGCGGGGATCGATCTTCCCGAAGCGCGCCGGTACGGTGTCGGTATGTTCTTTTTTCCGCAGAAAGATCTGGATCTTCGGCAGGCGAGGTCCCTTTTTGAGATCATCGTCCGAAAGGCCGGACTTACACTTCTCGGATGGAGAAAAGTGGATTCGGATCCGGAGGTTCTCGGAAACAAGGCAAGGGAATGCATGCCGAACATTTACCAGGCATTCATTGAGCGTCCTTCCAACATAAAAGAAGATCTGGATTTTGACCGGATCCTTTATGTTGTCCGAAGGGAGTTTGAGCAGAGTAATGTCAACACCTATGTGCCGTCCCTGTCATGCAGAACGATCGTATATAAAGGAATGTTCCTGGTGGGACAGCTCCGTACGTTCTTTACTGACCTGACGGATCCGGATTATGAGTCTGCCATTGCCATGGTGCACTCCCGGTTTTCGACGAACACGATGCCGAGCTGGAACAGGGCTCACCCGAACCGTTTCATTGTACATAACGGAGAGATTAATACGATCAAAGGAAACGCGGACAAGATGCTCGCACGTGAGGAGACCATGCACACGGAGCTTTTCTCCGCGGAAGATATGACAAAGGTACTTCCCGTGATCTCTCAGAGCGGGTCAGATTCGGCAATGCTGGATAATACGCTGGAGTTCCTTGTTATGAGCGGACTGGACCTGCCGCTTGCCATGACGATCCTCCTTCCGGAACCCTGGGCGCATAATGAGACCCTTTCTGAGGAAGAGCGGGATTTCTACCAGTATTATGCAACCATGCTGGAGCCCTGGGACGGTCCCGCGTCGATCCTTTTCTCCGACGGCGATGTCATGGGTGCCATCCTCGACCGGAACGGTCTTCGTCCTTCCCGGTATTACGTCATGGATGACGGAAGACTGATTCTTTCTTCGGAGGTCGGTGTTCTGCCGCTTGAGGAAAAGCATATTGTAAAAAAAGAACGGCTTCATCCTGGAAAGCTGCTGCTCGTGGATACGAAGCAGAAACGGATCCTTCTCGATGAGGAGATCAAGGAACAGTATGCACATGGAAGACCGTACGGGGAGTGGCTGGACCGCAACCTGACGCTTCTTTCGGATATCCGGATCCCGAACAAAAAGGTTCCGAAGATTACAGGGGAGCAGAGAAAACGTCTCCAGAAAGCCTTCGGTTATACCTGGGAAAACTATCATGACGGGATCCTTTCTATGGCGCTCAGTGGGACCGAAGCCATCGGATCCATGGGCGTTGATACGCCGATCGCGGCGCTTTCCGGAGAATATCAGCCCCTGTTTTATTATTTCAAGCAGCTGTTCGCACAGGTAACGAACCCGCCTATCGACGCACAGAGAGAAGAGATCGTGACCTCGAAGACCGTGTATGTCGGAAAAAACGGAAATCTTCTCGAGGAGAAACCGGAGAACTGCCAGGTCCTGAAGATCAACAACCCGATCCTTACCGATCTCGATCTGCTGAAGATCGAAAACATGAAAAAGGAAGGATTTCAGGTCGCGAAGGTTTCCATTCTGTTTTACAAAAATACCCCAATGAAGAGAGTGCTTTCACATCTCTTTGTGGAGGTGGACAAGGCCTACCGGGAAGGCGCCAATATTCTGATCCTTTCCGACAGGGGTGTGGATGAAAACCATGTTGCGATTCCGTCTCTGCTGGCGGTTGCAGCAGTTCATAAGCACCTTGTCGAGACCAGAAAATGTACGGCCATGTCGCTGATCCTGGAGTCCGGGGAGCCGCGGGAGGTGCATCATTTTGCAACACTCCTCGGTTACGGTGCTTCTGCCGTGAATCCTTACCTTGCGCACGCGACGATCGAAGAGCTGGTGGAGAATGAGCTTCTCGACAAGGATTATTATGCGGCGGTGGATGATTATGACCGGGCGGCACTGCAGGGGATCGTGAAGATCGCGTCCAAAATGGGTATTTCCACGATCCAGTCCTATCAGGGCAGCAAGATCTTTGAAGCAATCGGTATTTCGGAAGAAGTGATCGAGGATTATTTCCCGGGAACGGTAAGCCGGGTCGGCGGTATCACGCTGGATGATATCGGCAGAGCTGCGGATATGCAGCACAGCAGAGCATTTGATCCGCTCGGACTCAACGTGGATCTGGAGCTGACTGCGACCGGAAGACATAAGAGCAGAAGCAGGGGAGAGAATCACCGGTATAATCCCGAGACCATTCATATGCTGCAGTCCGCAACCAGAGAAGGGAATTATGAAAAATTCACGGAATACACAAAGCTTGTGGATTCCGAAAAAACGGGATATCTAAGGAGCCTTCTGGATTTCCGTTATCCGAAAAAGGGAATTCCGCTGGAGGAAGTGGAGCCGGAGGAATCGATCGTAAAGAGGTTCAAAACCGGTGCCATGTCTTACGGTTCGATTTCCGAGGAAGCGCATGAGACGCTCGCGATCGCGATGAATCATCTTCACGGGAAATCCAACAGCGGTGAAGGCGGGGAAAGCGAGGAAAGGATCCTTTCCGCAGGAACAAAGAATGACCGGAGCTCCGCCATCAAGCAGGTGGCAAGCGGACGGTTCGGTGTCACGAGCCGTTATCTTGTGAGTGCGCGGGAAATCCAGATCAAGATGGCACAGGGAGCAAAGCCCGGAGAAGGAGGACATCTCCCCGGGAAAAAAGTGTATCCCTGGATCGCGAAGACACGTCATTCGACGCCCGGTGTCAGCCTCATCTCGCCGCCGCCGCACCACGACATCTATTCCATCGAGGATCTGGCACAGCTGATCTACGATCTGAAGAATGCGAATAAAGAAGCACGTATTTCCGTCAAACTTGTCTCGGAAGCGGGAGTCGGAACCGTGGCGGCAGGTGTTGCAAAGGCAGGTGCCGGCGTGATCCTGATCTCCGGTTATGACGGCGGAACAGGTGCTGCACCGCTTTCTTCCATCCATAATGCGGGGCTTCCATGGGAGCTTGGCCTTGCGGAGACGCATCAGACCCTGATCGCAAACGGTCTTCGGAACCGCGTGGTCATTGAGACGGACGGAAAGCTGATGAGCGGAAAAGATGTGGCGATCGCTGCGATCCTCGGAGCAGAGGAATTCGGATTTGCGACGGCTCCGCTGATCACGATGGGCTGTGTGATGATGAGAGCCTGCCAGTCGGATACCTGTCCGATGGGGATCGCAACACAGAATCCCGAGCTTCGGAAGCGTTTTTCCGGAAAGCCGGAATATGTGGAAAACTTCATGCGTTTTATCGCGCGGCAGTTTCGTGAGATCATGAGTTCTCTCGGAGTGCGGAGCGTGGATGAACTCGTCGGCAGAACGGATCTTTTGAAGAGAAGAGAGGATCTTTCCGAGAGTGCTGAGAAGATCGATCTTTCCGGGATTCTGCTTGATATGTCAGGGGCGGACCGGGATAAAGCTGTTTTCAGGCCGGAGTATACCTATGATTTTAAACTGGAGGAAACAAAAGACGAGAGCATCCTCCTGAAATCCAAAGCGATCAAAAAAGCGATCACTTCCGGGGAAAAGGCGGAGGCAGAAGTACATCTCCGGAGCATAGACCGGACATTCGGGACGCTGCTCGGGGCCGAGATCACGAGGAAGCATCCGGAAGGACTTGCGGATGATACGATCATCGTAAGCTGCTCGGGTTCCGGCGGACAAAGCTTCGGTGCTTTTATTCCGAAAGGACTATCGCTCCATCTCACGGGTGACAGCAACGATTATTTCGGCAAGGGTCTTTCGGGCGGAACACTTACCGTCAGATGCCCCGGGGATGCACTCTATGATCCGCATGAGAATGTTTCCATCGGAAATGTGGCGCTGTACGGAGCAACGTCCGGAAAAGCCTTTATCGCCGGAATGGCCGGCGAACGTTTTGCGATCCGGAATTCCGGTGCGATCGCCGTGGTGGAAGGGGTCGGAGAACACGGATGTGAATACATGACCGGCGGGATCGTGGTGATCTTAGGGCCGACCGGCAAGAACTTTGCCGCCGGTATGAGCGGCGGAATTGCCTATGTTCTGGACGCGGAGAATCACCTTTATAAGAATCTCAACAAGCAGCTTGTTTGCATGGAACAGGTGGAGCACAAGAACGACAGAGAGGAGCTTCAAACCCTGATCCGTGAGCATGTGGAGGCCACCGGATCGGAAAAAGGAAAAGAGATCCTCGATCATTTTGAGACCTATGTTCCGATGTTCAAGAAGATCATTCCGCTTGATTATAAGGAAATGCTGAGAGAGATCGCTGTGTTCGAGGAGCAGGGAGCGGATCCCGAGACTGCAAAGATCGAAGCGTTTCGTGCTATTACCAGTGAAAACAAGGAGGTGCGGTGATGGGAAAAGCAACCGGATTTCTGTTATATGAACGCAGGGAAGGACCTGTGCGGAACGAGAAGGAAAGGGTAAAGGATTTCTTTGAGTTTCATAAGGGACTGCCTCTTAAGGAACAGCAGGAGCAGGCGGCAAGGTGCATGGACTGCGGGATTCCATTTTGCCAGGCAGGCGTCATGATCGCCGGGATGGCATCCGGGTGTCCGCTTCATAATCTCGTGCCGGAGGTGAATGATCTGGTTTACCGCGGCAGAATGGAGGAAGCGTACCGGAGACTCTCTGTGACACACAGCTTTCCGGAGTTTACGAGCCGCGTATGCCCTGCGCTTTGCGAGGCGGCCTGCACCTGCGGCCTTCACGATGCGCCGGTTTCGACAAAAGAGAATGAGAGGGCAGTGATCGAGTACGCATATGAAAAAGGCCTTGTGAAAGAAGAGGCACCGCAGCAGCGTACGGGGAAAAAAGTTGCCGTGATCGGCAGCGGCCCCTCAGGTCTTGCCGCGGCGCAGCTCTTAAACCGCAGGGGCCATGAAGTGACGGTGTATGAAAGAAATGACCGTATCGGAGGACTCCTTCGCTACGGGATCCCGAATATGAAGCTGGATAAGACGCTCATTGACCGCCGCATCCGTCTCATGGAGGAGGCGGGCATCCGTTTCGAGGTAAACACGGATGTCGGAAAGGATGTTCCGGCAGCGAAGATCATGAAGGAATATGACAGCGTGATCCTTGCCTGCGGCGCATCTCATCCGCGTGACATCACGGCACCCGGCAGGGATGCAGCGGGAATCCGCTTTGCCGTGGATTTTCTTTCCGAGGTGACAAAGAGGCTTCTGGACTCCGAATTCAAAGCCCCGCCGGTCGATCTGGCGGAGGGAAAGGATGTCATCGTGATCGGCGGCGGAGACACCGGAAATGACTGCACAGGTACGTGTATCCGTCTGGGCGCGAAAAGTGTGACACAGCTTGAAATGATGCCTGAGCCGCCGGGAGAGCGGCTTCCGTCCAACCCCTGGCCGGAGTGGCCGAAGGTTCTGAAAACGGATTACGGTCAGGAAGAAGCGATCGACAGGTTCGGGAACGATCCGAGGATCTATCAGACCACGGTTAAGGAATTTATCAAGGATAAAAAAGGAAATCTGAAGGAAGTAGTCCTCATTTCCCTTTCACCGGAGCGTGACGAAAAAACAGGTCGTATGAACATGGTTCCCGTGGAGGGATCGGAGAAGAAGGTCCCGGCACAGCTCGTTCTGATCGCGGCTGGTTTTCTCGGGAGCGAATCCTATGTCACGGAAGCGTTTCAGGTGGAAACGGACGGGCGTACCAATGTGAAGACGGAGAACGGGAAATACGCTTCTTCCAAAGAAAAGGTCTATACGGCAGGCGATATGCACCGGGGACAGTCCCTTGTGGTCTGGGCGATCGCGGAAGGACGAAATGCCGCAAGAGAAGTGGACACGGCGCTGATGGGATACAGTAATCTGTGAGGAGGGACGGATGGCAAAGTATATTTTTGTAACAGGAGGAGTGGTTTCGGGTCTCGGAAAAGGCATTACGGCGGCGTCTCTCGGAAGACTCTTAAAACTCCGGGGGCTGAAGGTGGCGGCACAGAAGCTCGATCCGTATATCAATGTGGATCCCGGAACCATGAGCCCGTATCAGCATGGTGAGGTGTTTGTTACGGAGGACGGAGCTGAAACCGATCTGGACCTGGGACACTACGAACGGTTTATCGATGAAGACTTAAACCGCTATTCCAACCTCACCTCCGGGAAGGTATACTGGAACGTTCTCAATAAGGAAAGAAGGGGAGAATACCTCGGATCGACGGTTCAGGTCATCCCTCATATCACAAACGAGATAAAGGATTTTGTCTACCGTGTCGGCCGGGAGAGCGATGCGGACATCGTGATCACGGAGATCGGTGGAACCATCGGTGATATCGAATCCCAGCCGTTTCTGGAGGCTGCACGGCAGATCTCGCTCGAAACGGGACGGGAAAACAGCCTCTTTATTCACGTTACTCTGGTTCCGTATCTGCAGGGATCCGGAGAACACAAATCAAAACCGACCCAGCATTCCGTCAAGGAGCTGCAGGGAATGGGGATTGCGCCGGACATCATTGTGCTCCGCTGCAATGAACCTCTTGAGAAAAGCATCTTTCAGAAAATATCCCATTTTTGCAATGTCAAAGAAGACTGTGTCATCGAAAACCGAACGATGGAGAGCCTTTATGAAGCGCCGATCATGCTGGAAAAGTCTCAGTTTTCCGGCGTGGTACTTAGGGAGCTTGGGATCGATGCACCAAAGCCCGATCTTTCCGAGTGGCAGGAGCTGGTGGACCGTATCGCGGGAAGAAACCGGGAGGTCACAATCGCTCTGGTCGGAAAATATGTGCAGCTTCACGACGCGTATCTGTCCGTTATGGAGGCGCTGTATCATGCAGGATTTGTTCACGGTTCCCATATAAGGATCCTCTGGATCGATTCGGAGGAACTGACGGAAGAGAATTATCGCGAGAGACTTTCTGATGCGGACGGGATCCTGGTTCCCGGAGGGTTTGGTGACAGGGGACTTGAGGGAATGATCCTCGCTGCAAGATACGCGAGGGAAGAGAAGGTTCCTTATCTCGGGATCTGTCTCGGTATGCAGATCGCGGTGATCGAATTTGCGCGCTCGGTGGCCGGAATAAAGGATGCCTGCTCCGGTGAATTTGAGCATGCGTCAGAACATAAGGTGATCGATTTCATGCCGGGGCAGTCGGATGAGATCGACAAGGGCGGTACGCTCCGGCTCGGAAGCTATCCCTGCTGTATCCAGAGCGGTACGCTGATGGAGAAATGCTACGGAGTACCGGAGATCAGAGAAAGACACCGGCACCGCTATGAGTTCAACAATGAATACCGGGAGGTCCTCACCGGGGCAGGCCTTGTGATCTCAGGACTTTCTCCGGACGGAACGCTGGTGGAGACAGTGGAGCTGAAAGAACATCCGTTTTTCCTCGGCGTACAGTATCATCCGGAATTCAAGTCCAGACCAAACCGGCCGCATCCGGTGTTTCAAGGATTAGTGGAAGAGTCTTTAAGGAGAAAAGAGAATGGAATTTGATCGGAAGCTCATTTTGGAGGACGGAACCGAATACTTCGGGTTTGGCTTTGGCGCTGAGAAAACCGTGGTTTGCGAAGCGGTCTTCAACACTTCCATGGCTGGTTATCAGGAGATCTTTTCCGATCCGTCTTACACGGATCAGGGTGTGGTGTTCTCCTATCCGCTGATCGGAAATTACGGGATCACGGACGAGGACTTTGAGAGCAGATCCATCTCCCCGTCAGCAGTGATTATCAGAGATCTTGGAGAAAACCCTTCCAATTTCCGTGCCACGAGGACGGTGGAGGAGACGTTATCTGATGCCGGAGTGCCCGGGATCTGCGGCGTTGATACGAGAAGCCTTGTAAGGAGCATCCGGGATCTCGGTTCCAGAAGGTGCATTCTCACGGATGCTTCCATGCCCTCAGAAAAAGGGATCGAAATCATCCGGAACACGCCTGTTCCCCATGACGCGGTGAAACGGTGCAGTTCTCCGAAGAAATGGTATTCCCGCACCTCCAATCCGAAGTATCATATCGTGATCGTGGACTGCGGCATGAAGATGAACATTGTCCGGATGGCAAACAAAGAAAAATGCAATGTGACGATCGTTCCCTATGACACGGGAAGTGAAGAGATCCTCTCTCTCCACCCGGACGGAGTGCTCATTTCAAACGGCCCGGGAGACCCCGAGGATGTCCCGGAGGTCATTGAGACGCTGAAAGTGCTTCGTGGGAAACTCCCGGTTTTCGGGATTTGCCTCGGGCACCAGCTCATAGCGCTGTCCTGCGGCGCAAAGACCTACAAACTGAAATTCGGCCATCGCGGAGGAAATCATCCGGTAAGAGACGAAAAAACCGGAAAGATCGAGATCACCAGCCAGAACCACAGCTATGCGGTGGATGAAGCATCACTTCCCGGAACGGGACTCAAGGTATTAAAAAGAAACCTTCTCGATCAGACCGTGGAAGGTCTTGAATGTGAAGAGGATAAGCTGTTTTCCGTGCAGTATCACCCGGAAAGTGCACCGGGGCCGGAGGACAGCTTTTCGTTGTTTCACGAGTTCATCCGGATGATGGAAAAGAAGGAGTAACAAAAGATGCCAAAACGAAAGGATCTCAAAAAGGTACTTGTGATAGGATCGGGCCCGATCGTGATCGGTCAGGCGGCGGAGTTTGATTATGCCGGGACGCAGGCATGCCTTGCGTTAAAGGAGGAAGGGTATGAGGTGATCCTCGCGAATTCAAATCCGGCAACGATCATGACGGATAACACCATTGCGGATAAGGTTTATATGGAACCGCTGACGTTGGAATACATGGCGAGGATCTGCCGCTATGAACGTCCGGATGCGCTGATCCCGGGACTCGGTGGGCAGACGGGGCTGAATCTCTCGCTCCAGCTTTATGAAAAAGGTGTGCTCCGGGAATGCGAGATCGAGCTTCTCGGAACCGATGCGGACAGTATCAGGAGAGCTGAGGATCGGGAGGAGTTTAAGGAGCTCTGCGAAGAACTCGGAGAACCGGTGGTTCCTTCCGCCATTGCGGAAAGCGTGGAAGAGGGACTTCGTGTTGCGGAAGAGATCGGCTATCCGGTCATTCTGCGCCCGGCATTTACGCTTGGGGGAACCGGAGGCGGATTTGCGGACCATCCGGACGAGATGCGGAGGATGATGAAAAATGCCCTGAGCCAGTCCCCGATCCATCAGGTTCTCGTTGAGAAAAGCATCAAAGGGTATAAAGAGATCGAGTATGAGGTGATCCGTGACGCGAATGATACGGCCATTGTCGTCTGTAATATGGAAAACCTGGACCCCGTGGGGATCCATACCGGAGATTCGATCGTTGTGGCACCCAGTCAGACGCTTACCAACAAAGAGTATCAGATGCTGAGAAACAGTGCTCTCCGGATCATCCGTGCATTAAAGGTACGGGGAGGCTGCAACGTGCAGTTCGCACTCGACCCGGAATCCTTTGATTATTATGTGATCGAGGTAAACCCGAGAGTGTCAAGGTCTTCCGCCCTTGCATCCAAAGCCAGCGGATATCCTATCGCAAGGGTTTCCGCCAAGATCGCAGTCGGGATGAACCTGGATGAGATCCCTCTGGCGAACACGCCGGCTTCTTTTGAACCGGCACTGGACTATGTGGTCACGAAGATGCCGCGGTTCCCGTTTGATAAGTGCAGCCCCTCTTCGAACACGCTTTCCACGCAGATGAAAGCGACCGGTGAGGCCATGAGTGTCGGGAGGACAATGGAAGAAAGTCTTCTGAAGGCGATCCGTTCCCTGGAAGACGGAAAGAACCATATCCATCTCGAAAAGTTTGATGTGAAGAATCTCTCGGATCTGCCTGATCCGGAGAACCGGAAAGATGCCGTGGAAAAACTCCTTTCCTATATTGAAGAAGGCACGGATGACCGCATTTATGCCATTTCGGAGCTTTTATGGCTGGGAGCGGATCCGCAGGCGATCTACAGCCGGACTAAGATTGACATGTTTTTTCTGGACAAGATCCGGAAGATCGTGGACTTCGAGAAGAAGCTCGAGGGAGCGTCGCTTGATAAGACGCTTTTATATGAAGCAAAACGCATGGGCTTTTCGGATTCCTACATCGCCGAGCTGACCGGATGCAAGGAAGAGGACGTCTGGCAGATGAGAAGACTGCATGATATCCGGCCGGTGTATAAGATGATCGACACATGTGCCAGCGAGTTCAGGAGTTATGTGCCGTACTTTTTTTCCACGTATGAAATGGAGAACGAGTCCGTTGTCTCCACGAATAAGAAGATCATCGTGCTGGGGTCCGGACCGATCAGGATTGGGCAGGGAGTGGAGTTTGATTACGCAACGGTACACGCGGTGAAAACGATCCATGACATGGGATATGAAGCCATCGTGGTCAACAATAACCCCGAAACGGTTTCGACGGATTATACAACGGCAGACAAGCTCTATTTCGAGCCTCTTACGGTGGAAGACATCATGAACATCGTTGACCTGGAAAGACCGCTCGGAGTGATCGCATCCTTCGGCGGGCAGACCGCCGTGAACCTTGCGGGACCGCTTGAGAAAAGGGGAGTAAAGATCATCGGAACTACACCGGACGCTATATTTGCAGCGGAAGACCGGGATGCGTTTGAAACCGTGATCAAGAACCTCACGATACCGCATCCGAGAGGTGAGGCGGTGACAACCATCGCCGGCGGAAGGGAAGCCGCGGAAGAGATCGGTTATCCGGTGCTGCTCCGCCCGTCCTTTGTTCTCGGGGGCAGGGCTATGGAGATCGTTGCCAATGAGGAGCTTCTGACAAGGTATCTGAAAAATGCGGTAGAGATCAATGAGGAAAGTCCGGTGCTGATCGATCAGTACATTGTCGGCAAGGAAGTAGAGGTAGATGCCGTCTGCGACGGAACGGATGTCTTTCTTCCCGGGATCATGGAACTGGTAGAGCGTACCGGCGTTCACTCGGGAGACAGTATCAGCGTGTACCCTCCCTTTTCCATATCGGATCAGGTGAAAAACGCCATCTGGGAATATACAAGGAAACTGGGATGCGGCATCGGGATCAAAGGTCTTTACAATATCCAGTTTATCGTGGATAAAGATGAGAAGGTTTCCGTGATCGAGGTCAATCCGAGGGCTTCGAGAAGTGTTCCGTTTTTATCCAAGTCAACAGGGATCTCTCTCGTGGAGATCGCAACCAAGGTCATGCTGGGGATCTCTCTCAGGGAGCAGGGATATGTCGGAATGAGGGAACCGGAGAAGAATTTCTGGTATGTGAAAGCGCCCGCGTTCTCATTTGAAAAACTTAGCGGGATGGACGCCTATCTTTCTCCGGAGATGAAATCCACGGGAGAAGCGATCGGATACGATGCCAGTTTAAAGCGCGCTCTCTATAAGGCACTCCAGGCTTCCGGCATCAAGATGAAGGAGTATGGTACCGTCATGGTAACGCTGGCGGATGAAGATAAAGACGAGGCGCTTCCTTTGGTCAGGAGATTCTATGAACTCGGATTTAATATTGAAGCAACAAAGGGAACAGGGTATTATTTGAAGGAGCACGGGATCCGTACAAGGGTGCGGAGCCGCGAGGATGAGGAACATGATGAGGTTCTGGACTCCATTCGCGCGGGATATGTCAGCTATATCATAAATACCAGAGCAATTCTTTCCGGAATCCATTATAATGATGGTGCAGCGATCCGCAGATGTGCGATCATGAACGGAGTCACAATGTTTACTTCCCTGGATACGGTAAGGATCCTTCTGGATGTGCTGGAGGATATCTCTCCCAGGATCAGTACGATATAATAGAAATAGAGGTCATCGGAGGAAAAGAGATGGATTACAAAATGGATGAGGTTATGAAATATATTGAGGAGGAGGACGTCAAGTTTATCCGGCTTGCGTTCCGGGATGCATACGGCGTGCAGAAGAACATTTCCGTAATGCCGGGAGAGATGGAGAAGGCGTTTGAAGACGGTGCTCCGATCAATGCCCGGGCGATCGCGGGTTTTGAGGACTGCCCCTATGCATCGCTCTATCTGAAGCCGGATCCGGACACCATGGCAATCCTCCCCTGGAGGCCTGACAGCGGCAAGGTGCTCCGCATGTTCTGCGATGTCTACACTCCGGAAGGAGAGCCGTATGCGTCCGACACCAGGACGATCCTGAAAAAGGCCATCAAATCAGCGAAGGAACACGGCATAGAATTCCGGTTCGGAACGGAATCCGAGTTTTACCTGTTTGAAAAGGATGACGACGGAAGACCGACCCGGATCCCTTATGACAGGGCGGGCTACATGGATATCGCGCCCGCGGACAAGTGCGAGAATGTCAGAAGAGAGATCTCGCTGACGATCGAACGGATGGGACTCATCCCGGAGCGCTCCCACCATGAGAGAGGCCCCGGACAGAACGAGATCGATTTTCACTACGGAAAACCGCTGAAGGCAGCGGACCAGATGACGACCTTCAAAATGGTGGTCAGTACGATAGCGGACCGTTACGGCCTTTCTGCGGACTTTTCCCCGATGCCGCTTCCGGAGAATCCCGGAAACGGTTATCATATCAATATTTATGCAGTGGATAAAAACGGACAGGATGTTGTCACCTATACGGCGGCGGGGATCATAGAGAAGATCCGGGACATCACGATCTTCCTCAATCCAACGGATGCCTCTTATTCCAGGCTTGGAAGCAGCAGTGCGCCGGATCGCGTCAACTGGTCCAGCGCCGGAGAATCCGAGCTGATCTATATGGAAACCTATAAGGGAAAAACCCGGGTGGAGCTTCGTTCGCCCGATGCTTCCAGCAATCCGTATCTTGTATACGCACTCCTCATTCATGCAGGGCTCCTCGGGATTGAGAAAAAGCTGGCACTTCCGGAAGAGATGGCAAACGATGCGCTGCTGCTCCCGGGTTCCAGAAAAGAAGCCGGAAAGCTGGCGGAAACCAGTGATTTTGTGAAGAGCATAGTACCGCCCGGAATTTTAAAGGAATACATTTCGTGAGGACGATAAATGCCGAAAAATGATGTTTCGCGGCGCTCCATACTGATTGTGTCCGCTGATCCGCAATTTGATGCGTTTGTCAAGAAAGCGGCCACGGGGTTTCTTACCATAGATCAGCGAAAAAGCGCGGCTCTGGCAAGAAGATGTATCCTGGAGAAGGATTACGATATCGTGGTGATCAATGCGCCTCTTCCTGATGAAACCGGAGAGGAGCTTGTTCTTGATATTGCGGAAAGAAGCAGCTGTTCCGTTCTGATCTCCGTGCCCAGGGATCTCTTTGAGGATCTTTCGGAGCGTATGATCGACCGGGGAATCCTTGTGCTTTCCAAACCGCTTGAGAGCGGACTTCTGATAAAATCCGTCCGGTTCCTCACAGCCGTTCAGGGAAATATGAAAAAAATGCAGAAAAACCTACTGAACATGGAGGAGAAGATGGAGGAGCTCCGGATCGTCAGTAAGGCAAAGGTGCTTCTGGTGGAAAAAAAGAAGATGACGGAGGAGGAAGCGCACCGTTATATCGGGAAGCATGCCATGGATCGCGGGGTCTCCAGAAAGCGTATCGCGGAAGGAATCCTGGAGGAATTGGAATAAGTAATAAATTGATTTATAAAAATTTGTCTGAAAGTTGCCCCGTCCGAAAATGAATCGTATAATATAGTGTAACTGGAAATACAAAAGTCCAGAGAACAAGAATGAAAAAGAAAGGAGATACACGACATGGCAGAGGATTACAGATTAGAAGAGGGCGATTTTGAGGACGTTCTGGAGACTGAAACGGAATATGAGAAGGCAGAAGAGGGAAGCGGAGTTCTGCTGGACGAGGAAGATCTTCAGGAGATAGCAGGCGGAGCGAAGATGACGATCAAAGAGAAAGTCTACCACGCATGCCCGTACTGCGGAACAAGCCGTGAGATCGTAGGATATGCGGGACGCTGGACGCTGAAGAATCTCAGGAATCTTCCGACCTTCTGGTGCTATAAGAAGCATAAATGGTTCCGTGTCGGAAGCAAAGGCGTATATAACTATGACGGCTTCCAGATCGCGGGAGTATAAGATCGCTTAGCCCAATGAAGGGGATATTGCATGGAAACATGCAATATCCCTTTTTTCAGCTAGAGTAAAAGTTTACTCGGAAAAATAGAACAATTAGAAAAGAACATCCTTTTTGTGATAAGGTATTGGTTTGTGAAATCAAATACTTTACAAGAAAGGATGTTCTTTATGGAAGAGATTATACGCTATATCACGGAA
>JAZOTN010000025.1:0-29108 GCA_045657665.1 Lachnospiraceae bacterium
CTAATCTCCATGTTAGACTACTACACCGAGAGGTGTGTTGCTTGCTAAGTTGATTGAACCGCCGTGTACCGAACGGTACGCACGGTGGTGTGAGAGGTCGGAAATTTCTCTTTTAGAGAAATTTCCTCCTACTCGATTGAAATCATAATGGCATATCTCTATCTAGCGACCACCTTGACATTTCATAATATGAAAATAGAATAAAAGACATAGAATTCTCGGGAGTCGATTGTGCTACTCATTACGACAGAATTATGCCGCGTTCCACCAGATAATTTTGCCTGGATACGCAGGAAGGGAGACCCAAAGATATGACTAAAGTGATGATCGTATTCGGGACAAGGCCGGAGGCAATCAAAATGTGTCCGGTGGTAAAGGAACTGAAACGGAGACCCGGTATCAAAACCATTGTATGTGTTACCGGACAGCACAGAGAAATGCTGCGCCAGGTACTGGAAGTATTCGATGTCATACCGGATTATGACCTTGATATCATGCAGGGAAGGCAGACTCTTTTTGATGTGACAGAAAGGGTCTTGGCCCGTATACGCAGTGTTCTGGAAAAGGAAAAACCGGATGTGGTGCTTGTCCATGGTGATACTACTACCACCTTTGCAGCGGCCCTCGCATGTTTTTATCTGCAAATCCCGGTTGGGCACGTGGAAGCCGGGCTCCGAACCTACAATATTTACAGTCCGTATCCCGAAGAGTTTAACCGGCAAAGCGTTGGGATTATCGCAAAGTACAATTTTGCCCCGACACAGCTCGCGGCAGAGCACCTGCTGCAGGAAGGCAAAAAGAAAGAGGGAATTTTTGTCACGGGAAATACCGTGATTGATGCTTTGAAAACAACCGTGAGGGAGGATTATTCCCATCCGGAGCTTGCCTTTGCCAAAGGGAAAAAGCTGATCCTCATTACTGCCCATCGTCGGGAGAATCTGGGTAAGCCGCTGCGGAACATGTTTCTTGCCATCCGGCAGGTGCTGGATGAGCATGAGGATGTCCGCGCGATCTATCCGATCCACAGAAATCCGGTAGTACGGGAAACGGCAGACGAAGTATTCCGGGGGAGCGACCGGATCCACCTGATCGATCCGCTGGATGTGATCGATTTCCATAATTTTATGAATGAAAGCTATCTGATCCTGACAGACAGCGGCGGTGTGCAGGAGGAGGCGCCCTCCATGGGAAAACCTGTTCTTGTCATGCGTGATACCACAGAAAGACCGGAAGGGGTCGAAGCCGGAACACTTCGGCTCGTCGGCACGGACAAAAAATCGATCTATGATCATTTTACGGAACTTCTTGAGAACAGGGAGGAATACGAATCCATGTCAAAAGCGGTAAATCCCTATGGAGACGGTCATGCTTCGGAGCGGATCGTTGATATTCTGGAGAAACAATGAACCCATCAAAGGAGGCTTTATTGCCAGCGTAACCCCATTTCTTCGGATATGATCTCCTCATTTCTTCCGAGCATTTCGGCATAGGTTCCGATCAGAATGGCCTGTTCAAAGTTGATCAGCCCTTTTTGGAACACTTTCAGGCATTCCAGCGGCTCATCAGGATGAGACATTACATCCGCATCGTCCAGAGCGCCGAGAATATCCGATTCCAGAACGAACATGCGCTTATAGGGCAAACCATATGTTTCGGAAAACCATTTCAAATCTTCATCACCGGTTTCTTCACAGATTCCGATCATGCAGCATCCGTTTTCATAAGCAAGCGGAAGAATCCGCTTTTGCCGGAGCTCCTCAAGCCTGAAATCCGGAAGGATCTTCTGATAATCCAGCCGGCGGAGCACAGAAGTCGGTATATACACAACGTGTTTTACAAAGCCAAGAGACCTGAGGAAATCCTCTTTTGTAATATAGCCTTCCCGGATCAGGTGCGTGCCGATCTTCTCACCGTGCTCTTTGTCCACTTCGGAAAGAGATTTTCGGAACTGGGCCGGGGTCAGAAACCCCTGTGTAATGAGCACATCTCCAAGCATCCTCCGATAATTGCGAAGCTGCTGTTTGGACAGGAATTCATGGTCGGTTTTCGCCCACTTCACTTTTTTTTCACTGTTCCGTTTCTTCCCGATCGCTTCTTTGTTCTTTTTCTTAACGGTTTTTTTGGTTCCGAACAGTTTCAGCTTGAATGCCTTAAAAGTAGCAACAAAATTGATGATATTCCCGTAGATCAGTCGGATTGGAAACAACGGTGGAAGGAGGCAGCCGAAAAAGACGCTCCGAAAACCGTAAACATTATAAAGAGCATAAGCACGAAAGATTTGGTGCAGTATCATCATGCCAAATACCACCATAGCCATATAGAAAACCGGCGTTCCCGGGTCATATAGCGGCGTCAGGTTGAAAATAAGGGCCAGAATACAGTAAACGGAAGCAATGTACCCGAAAAGAGGAACCAGATTTACCAGCTTTGTTTTTGCATCCTTATAAAAAGAGTATCTTCCGGCGAAAGAAATCTTTTCCGTGGTAAAAACATCTTTTATCCCGATGGACTGCATGGCGATCCCATAGGTCCAGCGTGTTTTCTGCCGGATAGCCGCCTTAAAAGTGGCGGGAAAAAGGGAGCGTGTTGTAATAAAATCCGTTTTGATCTTTCCGCTTTTGAGAACGCGGGGGAGCTTGTTCAGAACATAGTGGAGTTTGATACCCTTCTTGTAAAGAGTAAGGGATAAAAGATAATCCTCGGTGAGAGAATCCGTAGGAAGGATATCCTCTCCATTGTAGCTTTCGATCAGCCTTCTTGATAAGGTAAATCCCGTCCCGGCGCATGGCACAAAAGCACCGACATTTCTGCGCTCCACGAGTGCAATATAATGGTTTTCTGCAAATTCATCCGCGTAAGTGGCCGTGGTCAGCTGACTGAAGAAATTCGAGAATTTCGGCATCTTCACAATGGGAAACACAGGGAACTGAAGTGCTGCGTGCTTTTTGATAAGATAATTCGTGGACAGCAGCTCATAGGTGTGTACCACATCCTCGGAGTCATGGACCGTGAGTGATGCGAAACGAACGTTGTGTTCCTTTTCATATTCCCGGATGCGGCGTATGACGCAGTTGATATTCTGTGCCTTTGTGGTAGGCCCGTCGATATCATTGATGATGGCATGGACATTCGGAAAGTTCCTGCTGACCTCTTGTACAGCCTCAATCGTCTCAGGATCATTTGGATATACCCCTACAAAAATATGATACATGGATTTGGGATAGTCGGTGGTATTGAGGAAATTTACAAGAACATCTCCGATGACATTGGATTCATGCCAGGCGGCGATCGTAACCGCAAGGAGTTTTGGCGGGCATCTGCGCAGCTTATCGAAGTTCAAGACTTCCTCTTTTTCGCCTGGATGCGCCCATCTGGAAAAAGTGGAATAGAGGAACCATATCATGTCGTCTATGCCAAAAAACAGATACACGGATATGAGAATCGCCCCAAAGATTTTGACAAACATGTACCAGTCCATGTGAAAATTATACTCAAATAGCGGGAATAATGCAACGAAAGGCGCCAAGGAAGCGGAGCTGCGTAGCCCAGCTTATTACAGAAAGGTGACAAAGTTATCCCTGATTCAAAGAATTTGTGCTGAGTGAAGAGAGTAATCCGTGACATACCATGAAAAAGATGAAGCTCCTGCTTAGGTGTGGTATGAAATGTCTTGAGGGAATCATTCGATTTCATCATCCTCTCGTGGTTTAAGATGTGGCGCTTTTTTGAGGACATTCATATATTTTTCCCGACTTCCTCTTTCATCACGCGTTTCGATATACTTAGCTGTATCCAAAGCAGTAAGCTTTTCTATGACAGCTGATGTAATAAGTGGTCATGAAGAGGGAAGAGAACCATACTTTTTCTTATAAGCGGAAAGTTCTTCGAGAAGAGACTGCTTTTCGGATTCCAGAGATTGGTTCTGTGATTCCAGAGATTGATTTTGTGATTTCAAAGATTGATTTTCGGAATCCTTGGCTTCTACCTCCGCTCGCAGTTCATCTACCATCAGTCGTTCAGTGTTCTTGTCCAGGATATAAAGTGCTTCTGAAAACATATTGATCAGCTCCTCCGGCTTTTGACGAAATGCAGCAATATCCTGATAGCAAGATAAAAACTGCGGATACCGTTCAATCAGAGAAAGAATACTTCCAGTATCATCCTTGCTGAGAAAAATCAACCATGCGGCAATCTCTGTGTCGATATTTTGAACTGTGGATCGGAACGTGTCAAGGGAAATATAGGTGCAGGTGATTGAAAAAGTCGCGTTTCGCTGATACAATTCTAACAACTACACCGGAAATGAAAAGGGGAGTGTTCACCATGAGGATTGTAAAAAGAATGCGATTCATTTTTTTCTGGACGGCTTGCCTGTGGCTGCTTGGCGGCTGTGGAGCGGTGTCGGCACAGGAAGCGGCGGGAGAGGCTCCCAAGGAGACGGTGACAGTGACAGAGACCGTGGATCCGGCCTTGGAAGATGGTCCGTTCCTTGTGACGGTTACGGATCAGGATGCGATCTATGTGGAAGTTCAAAAAGATTTTTACGATCCCTCGACTGCGGACAACAGTTTCACCGCTGATTTCTTGAATAAAGACGGTGACAGAGCAGTGCACATGCATATTTCAAGCGGGGGAGAGAATGATTCGCAATGCCAGATTGCTTACGGAGAAATCGGCGACACCTCAACAAGTGCCGTGTCAGATTATCATTACGATGAGATTGGCGATAACCGGATCCGCTACACGATCCTTCTGAATCAGCCCGGAGTTACCATTGCAGGAGGTGATAACCTCTCCATCCCACTGTCGGTATTCGAAGAACTTGTGAGTTGCTTGTACCTGACAAAGGATGATCTCTATGAGGAGATCCCCGCGGAAAGAGTCCTGAAGCTGGATGTGGATTATGCACTCGCGGAAGCGAAAGAGGAGGGGGTCAAAAAGCTGGAGGAGCTTCTTTTCAGGAACGAGACCGACCGGGAATTCTTAAGCCCGGAAGAGGAGGATTACCGGGTCGAGATTTATGATGCCGAGGCAACGATCTATGAGGAGAGCAGGGTCACCGAGAATGAGAGAGGTGTCTATATTTTTGGCACGGAGCCGGAGGGATTGACTAAGACAAAGCCCTGCAAGGTGTATCGGGTAACAGAATATGATGAACGCGGGAGACTGGCTTCTTTCCGGGAAAAAACCGAATTTGAAAACGAATCGGATGCGCTTCATATCAGAGCAACCTGGCTGCATGGCGATTATGAGCTGAATTTCCTGCTGACGACCGGAGAGAATGCCGTGCCGACCGGCTTTACGGACGAGAGTGGGTTAAAAGAGATCTGCGATGAGATCCTGCCGGAAGAATTCGCTGCATCCCGCGGCGGAGAGCAGTTTTCAACCCGGATCATGCGGGATGAAAACGCGTATTACAGTATTTTTATTCCGTCTGAGCCGGGACTCTTTGAAGAGGCCTTCTATGTCGACCTTGGACAGGAAACGCTTACCGGAGTGTCGATTTCCGCCGATGAGGTGGAAATTGGTGCGGATCATGCGGATGACGAGGGATATGTTTATTGGAGTAACGGAAATGGAAACGTGACCGTTTTTTACTCGAAACCGGACGTGCACAGACACATGATAAGCTATGGAAAATCCGATGCCGGGAACAATACGACCCGAAGTTCAATGCCGGAAGACTTTGCGGTCATGACGACGGATTCGAAGTATTTTGCCCCCACGACCGACGATTATATTCTTCTCTATACGCCGCTTGAAGAATTTGACAGCTATCGCTACACTGAATACGCGGTACTGATCTCCTTTGATGAAAACGGCATTATTGAAAATGCGAAGTACAGGCGCTTTCACCCGCCGAACCTTGTCAATCCCATGTCCGAGCTGATCGAATGGACGCTCCAAGGCGAAGGGTCTTCCCTTTTGTACGATGAGGATACGGTGGCCTATTTTGATATCACGGACACGCCGGATCTGGAGAGTGATAGCGGGGGAAACGGAGTACAAAGACTTGCTAAAAGTGAGCTTCTTAAGAAATGTACCGGAGAGACGGGAATCTGGATGCCGCTGTATGGAGAGTCGCCGGATGTTGCGATGTATGTATCCAAAAGATAACCATTTTCCTTGACTTTTTCCTCAAAACCTGCTATAAGTAAGTAACAGGGAGGCATTTTCCGATTCCAACGGACTGGAAAATGTCTCTTTTTGTTTTATCGGAAATTGCGGTGTTTTCCGTAAAAATACAAAATGATAAAAAAAAATAGACAATAAAGGCAAAGTCGAGTAAGATATTATAAGGGCTGAAAGTATGTCCGTTTATTTCATGCGTGTTTTTTACAATAACTCTGATAGAAGGTGATGAATCTTGGATATAGCGTCTCTCGGAGGATTTGCCCTCGGAATTGTAATGGTTATTTTCGGTATCGTCAGTTCCGGTGGTGTCTCCGCGATTGGAAACTTCATTGATATACCGTCGGTTATCATTACGATTGGTGGTTCGATCACCGGTACCATGGCCTGCTTCAAGATGCCGGACTTCATTGCCGGTATAAAGTCACTGACGATGTCTCTGAAGGATCCGAAGTACGACGTGGGCGCCGTGATTGCGCAGATCATACAGCTTTCCAATGTAGCCCGTAAAGAGGGACTTCTGGCTCTCGAAGAGGCGGCCAATTCCATCGAGGATCCGTTCCTGAAAAAGGGCATCATGCTGGTCGTTGACGGTACCGATCCGGAGCTCGTCCGGGGTATCATGGAGACGGAGCTGACCTGTATTGAGGGACGTCATAAAAACGTAATCGGTTTCTGGGCACGCTGGGAAGCGCTTGGACCTGCCTGGGGAATGATCGGGACCCTGATCGGTCTCGTTAACATGTTAAAGAACCTGCAGGATGCGTCCACGATCGGACCGAACATGGCGGTCGCTCTTCTGACGACGCTTTACGGTTCATTGATCGCGAACTGGATCTGTGCACCGACCGGCGCAAAGCTTGCAGTGAACAACGACAAGGAAATGATGGTAAAGGAAGTTACTGTAGAAGGACTTCTTTCCATACAGGCAGGCGAGAACCCGCGGGTTATCGAGGAGAAACTGAAATCCTTCCTGGCCCCGGCAGTTCGTGACAGCCTTGTGATCGGCGATAACGCAGCCGGAGGTGAGGGCTGATGGCAAGGAAGAAAAAGGATGAAGGCGGTGGAGGCGGCGCACCCGGTTGGATGGCCACTTTCTCAGACCTGATGAACCTGCTCCTTTGCTTCTTCGTGCTTCTGTTCTCGATGTCATCTGTAGATGCTGCCAAGTTCGAAGCAGTGGTTGCATCGCTTCAGTCGAGTTTTTCGATTTTGCCGGCCGGCGGATCCTCCATCGGTGACGCGGGCATGATCAGTTCCGGTATCAGCCAGCTGGAGAATCTGGATATCTACATTAATCCGGAGGCAACGAGCTCGGACGGCGAGGATACGGATGACGGATCAACGCAAGAAGAGGAACTTCAGGAAGCCATGGAGACGATCGAAGAGGCGGAGATCAAGGAATCCGAGGAACTTGCGGAGGAGATTGAGAGCCTTGCGACGGAATACGGGATCCAGGATCAGGTAGAGGTCAGCTTCAACGGCGAATATGTACAGCTGACGCTGAACGGTGCGATTCTCTTTGATTCGGGAAGCGCTGAGATAAAAGAAGATGCGATTCCGCTCATTGACAAGATCGGAGCGATCTTAAACCGTTATCAGGACAACGATATCGAGATTGAAGGGCACACGGACAATGTTCCGATCCACAGTGCCAAATATGAGAGTAATGATGTGCTTTCCATGTATCGGGCGCTTTCGGTTGCGGATTATATCCGGTCGATCACGCAGATTCCGTCAGGACACATCAAGAGTTCCGGCAGAGGCGAATATGTTCCCATTGCGGACAATTCCACGCCGGAAGGACGCGCGAGAAACCGACGCGTAGAGATCAAGCTATACAATTCCTATCATTCGGGAAATGACGACTAAACAGTAAACGGAAAGGACGCATACCGGAAATGAAGAAAAATTTGATGTCAGTGCTGATCCTGGCGCTGGTGGTTGTGAATCTGGCACTGACTGCGCTGATGACGCTTACGATCTATCCGCAGGCGCAAAAAGCAAATGAGCTGATCACAAAGGTCGCTTCCGCGATCGAACTGGATATGGAGAGCGGACAGATCACAAGCTCAAGCACCATCCCGATCGAAGATCTGGAAGTGGTTCCGATGAACGGAGGAACCGCATGGCTTATCAATCTTCAGAGTACCGATGACAAGGCACATCACGCACAGCTTGCGGTCAGCCTTTCCCTCAATACAAAGGACGACGGATACAAAGACGGAGCGGAGTCCCTTACTTCAAAAGAAGCACTGGTTATGGATGTGATCAACCGTGTGATCGGAGGATATACACCGGAGGCTCTGAAAGCGGATCCGCAGGGCGCGCAGCAGGAGATTTTAAAAGAGCTTCAGAAAACATTTGGCGACGACTTTATCGTAGGCGTGAGCTTCCCCACATTTACCGTGGAATAGCAGAGAGGTAATAGCCCATGGGCGAGGTCCTTTCCCAGAGCGAGATTGACAATCTGCTTCAGGCACTTTCGAGCGGCGAAGTAGATGTGGAGGACATGAAAGAGAAGGACGAGAAGCAGGTCAAGAATTATGACTTTGCCCGCCCCTCCAAGTTCTCCAAAGAGCATCTTCGTACACTGGAGATCATTTTTGAACATTACGGAAGACTTTTATCGACAAACCTGCCGGTATATCTTTCGAAGTCCGTCACGGTGGAAGTGATGAACTCCGAAGCCGTTACGTATTCCGAGTTTTCCAACGCGCTTAGTAATCCCGTGCTGCTCGGTATTGTCAACTTTGCACCGCTCCAGGGCAATGTCATCGTGGAGCTTGCCGCGAACCTCGGATATACCATTGTGGATCGTATGCTCGGTGGACCCGGAAAACCGCTTGAAAAAAACCGCGATTTTTCCGAGATCGAGCTTCTCATAATAGATCGTATTATGGCAGTCTGTGTGAACCTCCTTCGGGAGCCGTGGAAAAACGTTGTGGATCTGCATCCCCATCTGGAGCGGATCGAGACGAATTCCCAGTTTGCTCAGATCATCGCACCGAGCGAGATGATCGCGATCGTGACGATCAACATTCATATCGGCGAGATCGAAGGACTGATGAATGTCTGTCTTCCTTATCTGACACTGGAAGACGTTATGGACAAGCTGAATACGAAATACTGGTTCTCTACGATGCAGGAGATGGACGAGGCGTCCTATCGCGACAACCTGGAGGCGCTGGTGAACAAGGTTTATGTTCCGGTGAAAGCGATCCTCGGATACAGCAGCATCAATGTGAATGACTTTATCAACCTTCAGGTCGGGGATATTATCAGGCTTGACCGGAAGGTGGAAGACGAATTGGATGTATTTGTAGGTGACATCAGGAAATTCACGGCGCTCCCCGGAGCATCCGATGATTCTTATGCAATCCGCGTCACCTCGGTCATCAGAGAGGAGGAGTGATATTGGACGGACAATTATCGCAGGAAGAAATTGACGCTCTCCTAAGCGGCGGCGACAGCGGCGGGTCCGGCGGAGATGCTGCGGACGGTCCGGGATCTCTTTCCGCAACCGAGATGGACACCATCGGTGAGGTAGCCAATATCAGTATGGGAACCGCAGCAACAACGCTGTTTTCCCTGGTAAACCGAAAGGTTGATATTTCCACTCCGGTGGTTTCGGAGGCATCCTGGAAGGATATCGCCAGTAATTACGAAAAGCCTTGTGTTTTTATACGAATCGGATATACTTTAGGCTTGGATGGAAGCAACATTCTGGTCCTTAAAGAACGGGATGTCAAGATCATCACAGACCTCATGATGGGAGGCGACGGGACCAATACGGACGGAGAGCTCTCAGAGCTTCATCTTTCCGCCATCAGCGAGGCCATGAACCAGATGATGGGTTCTGCGGCGACATCGCTATCCTCGATGCTCAACAAGATGATCGATATCAGCCCTCCCGTGGCGGACCTCATCGATCTTCAGGAAACGGTGGATGAAAGTGAGATCGAGCCGTTCCTCGCAGGGAATTTTGTAAAGATTGCATTCAAGATGCAGATCGGCGATCTCGTGGACAGCGAGATCATGCAGCTTTATCCGTACAGCTTCGCGCACGAGATGTGCGATAGCATTACGAAGAATATGCAGATGGACAGCGACAGCGTCGGACAGGAAGCAGAGAGTACGCCTCCGCCCGCTCCGGCACCATCACCGGCTCCGGCACCTGCAGCCGCGCCACCGCCGGCACCTGCAGCCGCACCACCTCCGATGACAGGAGCGGCGATGCCGCCTCCGCAGCCCGTGGACATGTCCATGTACGGAGCGCCGGTCAACATACAGCCGGCACAGTTCCAGCCTTTTGTAACAGAACTGAATCCGGCGCTGCAGAAAGAGAACATCAATCTTATCATGGATGTTCCTCTCGAGGTAACGGTGGAGCTGGGCCGTACGAGCAAGTCCATTCAGGACATCCTCGATTTTGCACCTGGTACCATCATCGAGCTCAACAAGCTTGCGGGTGAACCGGTAGACATCCTGGTAAACGGCAAGTACGTGGCAAAAGGCGAGGTCGTCGTGATCGAAGAAAGCTTCGGTGTGAGACTGACGGAGATCATCAAGTAACAACATAATGACCGGCAGGTCTTATGCATAGATGTAAAAGAACAAACAAATCAAGATAAGGAGAGAAAGCAAAATGGCAAAGAACATCTTAATTTGTGATGACGCTGCATTCATGAGGATGATGATCAAGGACATCCTGACCAAGAACGGCTACAACATCGCCGGCGAAGCGGAAAACGGAGCAAAAGCCGTCGAGAAATATAATGAGACAAAGCCGGATCTGGTTCTCATGGACATCACCATGCCGGAAATGGATGGTATTCAGGCGCTGAAGAAGATCAAAGAAGGCGACCCGAATGCAACGGTTATCATGTGCTCTGCAATGGGTCAGCAGGCAATGGTTATTGAGGCGATCCAGTCCGGAGCGAAGGATTTTATCGTAAAGCCCTTCCAGGCAGAGCGTGTTCTGGAAGCAGTGAAAAAAGTCGTAGGCTGATATGATCCTTCTCGCAGGTAGGAGTTCGCTGTCGAGTGCCTTGCAGCTCATCGGCGTCCTTTTGATCTTCGTTTTTGTCCTTGTCATTACCTGGATGACCACAAAGTTCATTGCCGGTTACCAGAAGGTTCAGACACAGGGCAGAAATCTTAAGATCATTGAGACGCAGCGGCTGATGAATAATAAGTATTTATCCATCATTAAAGCCGGAGATAAGTACCTCGTGGTTGCCATCGGCAAGGACGAGGTGCGCCTGCTTACGGTATTGACGGAAGAAGAACTTGTCAGCGGTGAAGAATATACGCCTGCGGTAAAAGGGCAATTTCAGGATGCGCTCAAGGAAGCGTTCGGGAAATTCAAGGACAGCTTCCCGAAAAAGCAGGCGTAGCGATGAGCAGAAGAAGAGTGTTTTGCAGGGCGGCAATTTTTGTTGCAGCGCTGATTATTTGTTTTTTTATCTCACCGGTTCGGACTTTGGCAGCGAATGCCGAGGATATCGGATCGCTTAATGTTGAAAACAGCAACGGGGAAGAGGTTCCACACGCACAGGACGACATAAATAACGGTTTTGCCATTATTTACAATAATGATGAGGGGAGCCTTACGGCGCCGATCCGGATTCTGATCGTTATCACGATCCTTGCGATCGCACCGGCGATTCTCGTCATGCTGACCTCGTTTACGAGGATCATCATCGTTCTGCATTTCCTAAGGACCGCTATCGGAACGAACACAGCCCCGCCGAACCAGGTTTTGGTCGGATTGGCGCTGTTTTTGACATTTTTTATTATGTATCCGACTTTTTCCGCGATCAACCAGAATGCGATACAGCCGCTTGACCGCGGAGAGATTACACAGGAGGAGGCCGTTACCGAAGCAATTCAGCCCCTCCGGGATTTTATGCTTTCCCAGACGATGGAAAAGGACATAGATCTTTTCTGTCAGATCGGGAATGTGACTTATGAAACCAGCGATGATATTCCCAATATGGTGCTGATCCCGGCATTCATTCTCGGTGAACTCCGGCAGGCGTTTATCATGGGATTCATCATTTACATACCGTTTATCGTGATCGATATGGTCGTATCATCGGTGCTCATGTCCATGGGTATGATGATGCTGCCGCCGACGACGATCTCACTGCCGTTCAAGGTTCTTTTGTTCATTCTGGCGGATGGCTGGAATCTTGTGATTGGAAATGTCGTGAAGACCTTCTACTGACGGCGCCATTTATTGTTGAAAGGCGCCGGGAGCGGGAGAGAAGCCGGGTTACCGGAAAGGAGAGATTGCTTTGATTACACAGGGCGAGATACTGGATATTGCAAGGGATACTTTTTTTACGATCATTACAACCGCGGCGCCGCCGCTGCTGATATCGCTTATTGTCGGACTAGTGATCAGCGTTTTTCAGACGGTGACCAGTATTCAGGAACAGACACTTACTTTCGTGCCCAAGATCCTGGCAATCTTTATCACGCTGATGCTGATCGGTTCCTGGATGCTCGACAATATGTCGGATTTTATGACGCGGCTCTGGAACAATTTCGCACTGTATCTGGGCTGACGGATTGATGAGATATGGTAACATTCAGCTTTTCGCTGCAGGCATTTGAGTATTTTCTCGCCATTCTGATGCGGACGGCAAGCTTCTTCTTTACCGCACCGCTGTTCGGGATGCAGGGGGTTCCGGCCCGGGTGAAGCTCGGAATGGCGTTTTTTCTTTCATTGATGTTGTATCAGGTTCTGCCGAGGGCGCGGCTCGATTATGTGGACGTCTTCGGGTTCGCGATCATCATCGTGAAGGAAACCATCGTCGGGCTTCTGCTTGGTTTTCTGACAAATATCTGCGGATATATCATCAACCTGGCAGGTACCTTTATTGATCAGCATATCGGCCTTTCCATGGCGGCGGAGTACAATCCCATGACGCAGACCCAGTCGGCCGTCACCGGAAATCTTTACTACTATCTGGTGATGATCATGCTCCTTGTTACGGGACTCGATCATTATCTGATCCGGGCATTCGCGGAAACCTATACGCTGGTTCCTGTTGACGGGGCAATGTTTCATACGGATTCGATGCTGCAGACGATGGTCATGTATATGGTGGATTCCTTCGTTCTTGCTTTTCGCATCGCGCTTCCGGTATTTGCCTGCATTATGATCCTGAATGCGATCCTCGGTGTAATGGCAAAGGTGGCACCGCAGATGAATATGTTTTCGGTCGGTATGCAGCTCAAGATCTTTGCGGGTCTTGCCGTGCTGATCCTGACCGTGCAGCTTCTGCCGTATGTTTCGGACTTTATTTTTACGGAGATGAGGCGGATGACCGTATCTCTGGTGGAGTCGATGTATTGATGGGGACGGATTTGCTTTTGCGATACAACCTTCAGTTCTTTGCGAACGATGACGCGACCGAAGAACCTACTGCCAAAAAGCAGGAGGAGGCCAGAAAAAAAGGCCAGGTCGCAAAGAGCAAGGAACTTGATAATGCGGTAGGACTCATTATACTGTTTCTCCTGCTGCGCGTCCTCGCCGGAAGCATGGCAAACAACTTTGAGAACATGTTTGAGGCGGCGTATATCCGTATGCCGGATATCCTCTCAAATTCCGCGATGGCGGGTGGTTTTTCCTCGGCGACGATCCAGTCCATGCTGAATTATGTGTTTACCAGGATCATTACGATCGTTTTGCCGTTTTTCATTTTGGGCGTGGCGGCTGTTTTCATCGTCAACGTTCTGCAGTTTGGTTTTAAGGTGACGACAGAACCGATGAAACCGAAGCTGGACAAGATGAATCCGGCGTCCGGGATCAAGCGGATTTTTTCAAAAGATTCGCTCTTTGAGCTTTTGAAGGCAATCCTGAAGGTCACCCTGATCGCGGTGATCGCCTATGCGACGATCAGGAGCGACGCAGACCAGCTGTTTGTGATCTATGATATCGAGGTGTCTCAGGCTGTTATCCTGATGGGGACGATCATCATTGATGTGGGACTCCGCATCAGCCTTGTGTTTCTGGCTCTCGGGATCGTGGATCTCATCTACCAGAAACGTCGTCACCATAAGAACCTGATGATGACCAAGCAGGAAGTCAAGGACGAGTACAAGAACACCGAAGGAGATCCGGCGGTCAAGAGCGCGCAGAGGCAGCGGATGAGAGAGGCAAGCCAGCGACGTATGATGCAGGATGTTCCGCAGGCGGATGTCGTCATTACAAACCCGACACACCTGGCGATAGCGCTTCGGTACAACGCGGATGCGGGAGACCGGGCGCCGGTGGTGGTCGCAAAGGGTGCGGACATTGTGGCTCAGAAGATTAAGGACATCGCAAAAGAACACAATGTCGAAATCGTAGAAGATAAGCCTCTTGCCAGGATGCTTTATCAGGCGGTGGAGATCGGAGAAGAGATCCCTGAGGAACTGTACCAGGCTGTCGCGACCATTCTCGCAACAATCTACAGTACCAGGAAGGCCTCATAAAGGGCATAAAACAGTCAGGGAAGGAGGAGAACGATGAAGGTTCGTAAAGCGGATATCGGCGTTGCCGCGTATTTGATGTCGGCAATCCTGTTCTTTATCATACCGATTCCAAGCACGATGCTGGATATCATGCTGGCATTAAACCTTTCGATCGCTCTTATCATTCTTTTTAACTGTCTTTTCGTAAAAGAAGTGCTGGATATGTCGTTTTTCCCGACGCTTCTGCTCTTTACAACGATTTTCAGGATTTCGCTGAACGTCAGCTCGACAAGACTGATCCTGACCACCGGAGATCCCGGGAACGTGGTTGAAACGTTCGGGCAGTTCGTCGGCGGCGGCGATCTGGTCATCGGTGCCATCATCTTCATCATCTTGATCATTATACAGTTCGTGGTCATCAATAAAGGTTCCGAGCGTGTTTCCGAAGTAACCGCGCGTTTTACGCTGGATGCCATGCCCGGTAAACAGATGGCGATTGATGCGGATCTTAATACCGGTGCCATCACGGACGAGGAAGCAAAGCACAGACGTGAAAAGATCCAGAAGGAATCCAGCTTCTTCGGTTCCATGGACGGTGCTACGAAGTATGTAAAGGGAGATGCGACGGCCGGCCTCATTATCACGGGCGTCAACCTGGTTGGCGGTATCATCATGGGCGTGATGAACCAGGGAATGGACGCGATGGAAGCGCTGCAGCGTTATGGCCTGCTTACGATCGGCGACGGCCTTTCCTCGCAGATCCCGTCACTGGCGATCTCTCTGGCAACCGGTATTCTTGTGACAAAGGGCAGTGCGGAGGCGGACTTCTCCGGCATTCTGGTCGGTCAGCTGTTTGGCGTACCAAAGGTCCTGATACTGGTGGGACTCGTTTTGATGCTGCTTGGTGTGTTTACACCTCTTAATATCGTACTGTTCCTGCTTCTTGGCGGAATGTTCCTTGTGGTCGGCTTCCGGATGAGCAAGACGCTGGAGGTGAAGGAGATACAGGAGGAAGTGGAGTCCGAAGAGGTCCAGGCGGAGGAGATCCGGAAACCGGAGAACGTGGTGTCGCTTCTTTCCGTGGATCCCATCGAGCTCGAATTCGGGTACGGTATCATACCTCTTGCGGATGTGAACCAGGGCGGCGACCTTTTGGATCGTGTCGTTATGATACGACGGCAGATTGCGCTTGAACTCGGTACGGTTGTTCCGATCATCCGTCTCCGGGACAACATCCAGCTCAATCCGAACCAGTATATTATCAAGATCAAAGGCATACAGGTCACGGAGGGAGAGATCCTCTTTGACCATTACATGGCAATGAATCCCGGTTATGTGGAAGAGGAGATCACGGGTATCCCGACTTATGAGCCGAGTTTCCACCTTCCGGCGACCTGGATCACTGAAAGCCAGAGGGAACGTGCGGAGAGCTTCGGTTACACCGTGGTGGATCCGCCGTCTATCATCGCAACACACCTGACGGAGGTTATCAGAGCGCATATTGCGGAGCTCCTGACACGGCAGGATGTGCAGAACCTTGTGAACAATCTGAAGGAGAGCAATCCGGCGCTTGTGGACGAGCTGGTTCCGAAGCTTTTAGGACTCGGCGAGGTACAGAAGGTTCTCCAGAACCTTCTTTCCGAAGGGATATCGATCCGGGATCTTCTTACCATATTTGAGACACTTGCGGATCATGCCGCGACCACCAGAGATACCGATGTGCTGACCGAATATGTAAGACAGGCACTAAAGAGAGCCATCAGCAACAAGTATTTCCCGGCAAACGAGACCACGAGTGTCATTACGCTTGACCCGAAGATCGAGCAGGAGATCATGGGTTCGGTCAAGCAGACTGAGCAGGGTGCATATCTCAGTATGGATCCCGAGCGGACAAAGGGGATCATGAATTCCGTCGAGGAGGAAACAACGAAGCTCGAAAATCTCGGGAAGATGCCGATCGTGATCACATCGCCTATTGTACGGATGTATTTTAAGCGTCTGACAGAGGATTACTTCCGGGATCTGATCGTGGTTTCCTATAACGAAGTGGAATCGAACGTGGAACTCCAGTCTGTCGGTATGGTAACTGCATAGGCGGGCAGTTGAGGAAATAGCCAGATACCGTTCACGAATGCGAAGCATGAGTGTTACGGTATCGGGTCAGTACGGACTCAGCCACATATAAATTGCCGATTATAGATGAGAGATCAAAGGAATCAAGACAGTTGACGATTAACAAGTTTCAGGGAAAAACAGAGAGCGAGGCAGTAGAAAAGGCCAGAAAGGAAATGGGCGAGGATGTTGTGATCATGAACGTCCGCGAGGTCAAATCGAGGGGCTTCCTTGCGGGGATACGCGGCACGACATATGAGGTGACGGCTGCCATCGAGGAGAAGGAGCAGTATCGTGATCCGATCCCGTCTCTCCGCCGTCCGCTTAAGATGCACGATAATATTTCGCTTTCTGCGGACGAACCCATCGCATTTCCGCTGCAAAAACCGGCCAACACGGAGCGCCCTTCTGCGGCGGATGTCATCCCGCAGAGGAGCGAGCCGGAAGAGAAGATGCGTTCCGTGATCACGCCGTTTCCGGATGAGAGAACGGCAAGAAAGGAGCCTGCGCCTTCAAAACCTGCAAGTGATGAGGATTTAAAGGAACGCCTGGTAAATCTGCAGACGCTTCTTGAGCAGAAACTCCCGCAGGAAAAGAAGCAGGAGATGAAGGAACCCCGTCCGGAAGACGATACGGAGATGTCTTCGGGATCGCAGACGGATGAATTCCGGTTCCTTAAGATGGTTTACGGAACGCTCCTGGACAACGAAGTTGACGAGCGCTATGTGAACGAGATCATGGATGACGTGGAAAAGATCGCACGCAGGGGAAACGGCGTGGATCTCATATTGTCCAACATCTATCAGAAGATGATCCTGAAGTTCGGTACGCCGAAAACCATAGAGCTGACCGGTAAAAAACCGAAGGTCGTCTTTTTCATCGGCCCCACCGGCGTCGGTAAGACTACAACGATCGCGAAGATCGCTTCAAAATTCAAGGTGGATCAAGGGAAAAAGATCGCGTTTCTGACGGCGGATACATACCGGATCGCGGCAGCCGAGCAGCTTCGTACCTATGCGAATATTCTGGATACACCGCTTACGATTCTCTATACGGCAGAAGAACTGAACGGCGCGGTGGAGCGGATGAAGGGCTACGACCTAATCCTTGTGGATACTGCGGGGTTTTCTCATAAGAGCGATGCACAGCGGGAGGATACGAGACACCTCATCGAGTCGCTGGATCCGCAGATCCCGAGAGAAGTATTCCTTGTGCTTTCCGCCACCACGAAGTACCGCGATCTTCTGGAGATCGTGGATATCTACCGGGGCGTGTCGGAATACAAACTGATCTTTACAAAGCTGGATGAAACATCCACATACGGGAACCTTTTGAATGTGAAACTGTATTCCGGTGCGGATATTTCCTATATCACAAACGGGCAGAATGTTCCGGACGACATGGAGGTCTTTAATACGCAGCGCATTGTCAAGCAGCTTCTGGGAGGGAAATAAGACATGGACCAGGCCACGCAGCTGCGAAATGTGATCAAAATGCGCTCCCGTGAAGGCGAGGCCGCAAAAGCGCGCGTGATCACCATCACCAGCGGAAAGGGCGGCGTAGGCAAGAGCAATGTGGCGGTTAATCTTGCGATCCAGCTCCGGAAACTGGGAAAACGCGTGATCATTTTTGACGCGGATATCGGGCTCGCGAATGTGGAAGTCATGTTCGGATCCATCCCGAAATACAACCTCAGCGATCTCATTTACCGCGGCAAGAGCATGAAGGAGATCGTCACGCCGGGGCCCATGGACATCGGGTTTATTTCCGGAGGGTCGGGGATCATGTCCCTCAATAACCTCTCCAGGGATCAGATTACTTATCTGGTCAGAAACCTTGCGCAGCTTGATCAGATGACGGACATCGTTCTGATCGATACGGGGGCCGGGATCTCGGACAGCGTTCTGGAATTCGTCCTGGCGAGTCCCGAGGTCATTATGGTATCCACGCCGGAACCGAGTTCCCTTACGGATTCCTATTCGTTGCTGAAGGCGCTGTACCGCAATCCCAACTTTGAGGATCAGCATACGGAGATCAACGTGATCGCCAATAAGGTGTTTGGCAAGGAAGACGCGGATGCGGTGTTTGAAAAGCTTCAGGCGGTTGTGACGCAGTTTTTAAAAGGCAGCATCCGGTATCTGGGCATGATCCCGCAGGATCCCATGCTGGAAAAGGCGGTGCGTCAGCAGAAAACCGTTTCTCTTGCCTATCCGGACTCAAATGCCACCAAAGCGTTTGAGGTGCTGGCGGGGAATCTTTTAAACCATGAACAGAACGAGGTTCATTTCCGGCGCAGCTTCGTGCAGATGCTTGCGGGACTCGTCGGAAAGCGATAAGATAGATGTAAAAAGAGGAGTATGTGACAAAGGATTATGTCATCTGAGATACTTCAGGTAGGACAAAAAGTAGAGATCCGCATTGTGATGGAGATCGCGCAGGAAAAAAAGACCGGTGTGGCGGCACGGGTCTTTAAAAGCCAACTGCTGGATATAAAGGATAACGGCGATCTTGAGATGGCAATGCCTTTTAACGGTTCCAGGATTGTTCTGCTTCCTCTTGAACTGCGGTATGAATTCCTTTTTGTAGGGGAAAAAAACGTGATGTACAAGGCGGAGGGCGAGATCCGGGAACGCTATAAGTCCGAGAACCGGTTCCTGATCCTCACACGCCTTTTGACCGGACTTGAAAAGATCCAGCGCAGAGCGTTTTTCCGCTGGGAATGCTCGATGGATGTCGCGTTCTGGCGGATCACGGAAGAGCAGATGGCGCTCGGGAATACGCGGCAGATCCTGAAGCAGCTGCAGGACGAAAATTATCTGAAGAACCAGGTGAAGGCAAGAACCATCGATATTTCCGGGGGAGGCGCGCGGTTTCAGACCTATCAGGCGCTTGACGAAGGGCAGTGTCTCCTGATGTGCATCAACCTGAAATCCGAGGAAAAGGACGAACAGATCCTCGTACCGGGACGCGTCCTTACCACGGAGGAGATCCGGACAGCGCATCATACGGTATACAGAAGCCGGGTTGAGTTTATTAATACGGATAAAGAGATCAACGAAGCAATTGTACGTTTTATCTTTTCGGAAGAACGAAAGTACAGAAAACAGGGAAAGGGACACCCATGAAAAAAAATATTTTGGTCGTCGATGACTCTGCACTCATGAGAAGAGTTCTCTGTGATATAATTGATGCAGACGAAAATTATGTCGTTGCAGATGTTTGCAAGGACGGGCAGGAAGCTTTTGACAAACTGAAAACGAAGAAATTTGACGGCGTTCTTCTGGATGTCAATATGCCTCGCCTGAACGGACTCGAACTTCTGGACAAGCTTCGCGAGAATAATATCGATGCAACCGTGATCATGGTCAGTACCGAAACAACGGAGAGTGCCGAGACCACGATGAAAGCACTGGAAAAGGGTGCCATCGATTTTGTCGCGAAACCTACCAATATCATAGAGGCAAAGGGCGCAGCGTTTCGGGAAGATGTTACAAGAGTCCTGAATGCGGTCACACAGTCGAACCGTTTTGCGTCGCAGCTTCGGAAGCCCTCCGCGGAGAGGAAGATATCAGCTGCAGCAAAGACACCCGCGGCACCCGTTAAAAGGCTCCCGAAGGTCAATGGCAAGGCGAACCGGCTGATCGCACTCGCGTGCTCCACGGGCGGACCGAAAGCGCTTCAGAGCGTGATCCCGTTTATGGATCCGAACATTGATGCACCGATGGTTCTCGTACAGCATATGCCGGTTGGATTCACGAAATCGATGGCGGACCGGCTCAACGAGATCAGCAAGATCAATGTAAAGGAAGCCGAGAACGGAGAAGTGCTGAAGAAGGGCTGGGTCTACATCGCACCGGGCGGGCTCCATATGGAAGTCAGGAAAGGAGCCGGCGGCCAGCACACGATCTATCTTCATGATGCGCCGCCGATCGGAGGCCTTAGGCCATGCGCGGACGTGATGTACAAGTCCCTTGTGAACTGCGGGTATGATGAGATCACCTGTGTGGTTCTGACCGGGATGGGTGCTGATGGAACGGAAGGTATCAAAGCACTTGCACCGAAGAAACCTGTTCGTGTGATCGCGCAGAATGCGCAGACCTGTGTTGTCTATGGTATGCCGAAGGCAATCGCTGAGTCCGGACTGGTAGACGAAGTTGTCCCGCTGACATCAATCGCAGACACCATCAAAAAGAATGTGGGGGTACATTAGTATGGATGTAAGCCAATATCTGGAAATCTTCATCGATGAGACAAGCGAACATATCCAGGCGCTCTCCGACAACATTATGGCGCTTGAGAAAGAACCGGACGACAAGGACACGGTAAATGAGATTTTCCGCGCGGCGCACTCTCTGAAAGGAATGGCCGGAACCATGGGCTTCAAGCGTATGCAGCATCTGACGCATACGATGGAAGACGTGTTCCAGGAAGTCCGCTCGGACAAAGTGCAGGTCAACAGTTCCATGATTGATATCCTGTTCAAATGTCTGGATGCGATCGAGGGATACCTTGAGAATGTAAAAAACACTTCAAACGAAGGAACGGACGACAATGAGGCGCTCGTGAAATCGCTTGAGGATTATCTGAATGCGGCAGAAAGCGGCGAAGCAGCTCCGGAGCCGGCTCCCGCACAGGAAGAGGCACCGGCGGAAAGCGCAGCTGCCGGCAATGAGAGTGAGCCGAAATACTTAACCCTTGAACTGAAGGATGAAGAGAAAGATCAGATCAAGGCAGCGCTTGATGCGGGTCAGAAGGTATACGGGATTACCGCGTACATCGACAAGGAGTGCCTTCTCAAAGCAGCCAGAGCTTTTCTCGTATTCAAGGCGGTGGAAGAGTTCGGCCAGATTCTTGTGTACAATCCGTCATCTCAGGATATTGAAGATGAGAAATTCGAATTTGATTTCAGCTTCTTCCTCGGAACTGCGGAAGAAGATTTTGAAAAGATCCGTGATGCAGCAAAAGCCGTAACGGAGATCGTTGACGTGGTCGGCGAGGCCGTAGGCGAAGAGATTCTTGCCGATGCAAAGGATGAAGCGGAAGCAGAGACTGCCCCGGCTGTACAGCAGGAAGCAGCTCCGGAGAAGAAGGAAGCGCCGGCAGCCCCCGCAGCGAAAGCATCGGGCGGAGCAACAAATGCACCTGCGGCAAAGAATAAGCCGGTTACCGGACGTACGGTCCGCGTGGATATTGAGAAGCTGGATTCCCTGATGAATCAGGTTTCCGAGCTCATTATCGCAAAGAACAGTCTGGTTTCCCTGAACAACTCCACAGACGGAAAGGGCCTTTCCCAGCAGGAGGCTACGGAACAGATCGAATATCTGGAGCGCATCACAACGACACTTCACGAATCCGTTATGAAGGTTCGAATGGTTCCGATTGAGAGCACGGTCAACAAGTTCCCGCGTATGATCCGCGATCTGGCGAGAAAGCTTGACAAGAAGATGGAACTGATCATGACCGGTGAGGATACCGAGCTTGACCGTACCGTGGTGGATCAGATCGGAGACCCGCTGCAGCATCTCCTTCGAAATTCAGCAGATCACGGTCTTGAGAGCGCCGAGATCCGTAAGGAAAGAGGAAAGCCGGAAACAGGTACGATCCGTCTCGATGCATATCAGGAAGGCAACAACGTCATCATCGAAGTCAGCGATGATGGTAATGGTATCGATACCGCCGCTGTGAAAGCAAAAGCCATTGAACGCGGTGTGATCACGGCGGATCAGGCGGAATCCATGAGCCAGAAAGAGATCATCGACATGCTCTTCATGCCGAGCTTCTCCATGGCAAAAGAGATCACGGATATTTCGGGACGCGGCGTCGGACTGGACGTTGTAAAATCCAACATCGAAGCACTCGGCGGTGATGTCGAAGTCAAAAGCACGCTTGGAGAAGGTTCCAAGTTTACGGTACGGCTTCCGCTCACGCTTGCTATTATCCAGGCACTCATGGTCGAGGTCCGCGATGAGAAATATGCGATCGCCCTTGCATCCATAGAGACGATCGAGAATATCTCAGTGACGGACATCAAATACGTGGAAGCAAAGGAAGTGATCAACCTCCGCGGAACGGTCATTCCGATCATCCGTCTGGATCAGATCCTGGAATGCTCTCCGGAGAAGGAAGACGAGGACAACCTCACCGTTGTCATTGTCCGCAAGGGCGACAAACTCGTTGGTCTTGTAGTCGATACGCTTGGCGGACAGCAGGAGATCGTTATCAAGTCACTCGGAAAATACATCAGCTACAACAAGCTGATCAGCGGTGCAACAGTTCTCGGAGACGGCAGCATCGCGCTGATTCTTGACGTGAATGTCTTAATGTAGGAGGTGCGGCATGGCTGAATTGGAAATGAACGATGACGTATTACAACAGTATATCGTCGTACGGATCGGAAGTGAGCAGTACGGGATCGGTATTGCTTCGGTAGACAATATCATTCGTATGCAGAAGATCACACGCGTGCCGACGGCACAGTATTATTTCAAGGGTGTCCTGAATCTCCGCGGCGTGATCGTGCCGGTTATGAGCATTCATCAGCGCATGGAAGTGGAAGAGTGCGAGATTACGGACAAGTCCCGTGTCGTGATCCTTCGGATCGAGGAAAACGGGCTTCTCGGCATTGTTGTGGATGAGGTCAGCGAGGTGGTTACACTGTCAAAAGCTGAGATCGATCCGCCAAACCGGGATTCCCGTTCCACCAAGGATTCCTTTATCTGCGGTATCGGAAAGAAAGCGGGCAGACTCATTTCACTCTTTGACATTTCCACGATCGTGGAGAAGGATGAGATCGCATAGGAGGGGGAGATATGTCAAATTTTACACTGGAAGATGTTAACAACATGTACTTCGATGTACTGAAGGAGATCGGTAACATCGGAGCCGGAAATGCCACCACTGCGATCGCCAATATGCTCGGTTTGAAGATCGACATGAAGGTACCGAATGTGGCGCTGCTGTCGTTTCAGGAGCTGACCACGGCGATCTGCCCCGAGGAAGAAGTCGTTGTTGCGATCTTTCTTGAGGTTACAGAGGATATCGACGGCAGTATGATGTTTATCATGCAGCGCGAATCCGCGCGTTATCTGGTCAACATCCTGATGATGAAGCAGGGTGAGGAATCATTGGAATTTGACGAGATGGAGCAGTCGGCGCTGAAAGAGATCGGAAACATTATTGCCGGCTCCTACCTGAACGCGCTTTCCACGCTCACAAATTTAAAGATCGCTCCATCGATCCCTTATCTTTCCATCGACATGGCGGCATCCATTCTATCTGTTCCGGCTATCATGTTTGGAAAATACGGGGATAATGCATTGATGATTTCCACAGAATTTGGTGATGATGTGAAGATCGACGGACATTTCATTCTTCTGCCGGAACCGGATTCTTACGACAAAATATTACGTTCATTAGGTATCCCGGTATAAAAGGAGAGAGCTATGGCGAAGGTTATCAAGATCGGAATTGCGGACATTGCAGTCAGCAAAGATCCGGACATCATCACAACGCTCGGCCTTGGATCCTGTATCGGGATAGCGATGTTTGATCCCGGCACCAAAGTCGGCGGGCTTGTTCATGTGATGCTTCCGGACAGTACAAAGATCAAACAGAATTCCAACCCTGCGAAGTTTGCCGACACGGGGATTCAGGATCTCTTAAACCGAATGATCAAAGCCGGTGCCAACAAGTCGCGTATTGTAGCGAAGATCGCGGGCGGAGCCAAGATGTTCGAAGTCAGTGGGACGACGGATGTCGGAAACGTCGGGGAACGCAATGCGCAGGCCAGCAGAGATAAACTGAAGCAGCTGGGGATTCGTCTGATCGCAGAGGATTGTGGTGCGAATTATGGTCGTACGGTGGAGCTCAACTGTACGAACGGCGAATATGTGATCAAGGCGGTCGGCAGACCGGTAAAGACGATCTGATATTGTATGAAAACGAAACATGTTCCGGCGCTCGTGATGCTTCTTGCGGGGGCGGTTTCTTCGCTTCTGATGCTGATCTGGAAGGTGGATTTTTTTCACTTTACCAGAAATCTTTTGATTATTCTGATCGTTTTCTATATTCTCGGTGTGATCATCCGTGTCATCCTTGATCGCAATTTCAAAGAAATGGATGAGGAGACGCCGGAGGGAGAAGAAGGAAACGAGAACGAGGCAGAAGAAGGCGAGCCGGGCGAAATTACAGAGAATGTTGACACAGAGGACGAGGAGAACTCTGAGGAGGAAGGCCAGCAGTAAGCTGACGAATATGACATATGAAGGCGGAAGTCAGTAAAGACAAGCTGTGGGAAGACTACCAAAAGAATAAGACTCCGGAGATCCGGGAACAGCTGATACTTGAGTACGCGCCTCTGGTAAAGCTTGTTGCAGGCCGGCTTTCGATGTATCTCGGATACAATGTGGAATATGATGATCTCGTCAGCTACGGGATATTCGGTCTCATTGATGCCATCGACAAATTTGACATGTCGAAGGACGTGAAGTTTGAGACCTATGCGTCGCTCCGTATCCGCGGCTCGATCCTGGATCAGATCCGTCGTATGGACTGGATTCCCCGTACTGTCAGGCAGCGTCAGAAAAAGATTGACGAAGCCATGCGTGAGATCGAGATGGAGACCGGGAAGACTGCGACGGATGAACAGATCGCGGAACGGCTCGGTGTTTCGGGTGACGAATACACAGACTGGCAGTCGCAGATGAAGGTCACCAATGTGGTTTCCCTGAATGAATTCGTGGAGCAGGGAACGGAGCCGGCGATGGATGCGAAGACCAATTCGCATTTCGCGCAGCCTGAGGATGTGGTGGAAGAAGCGGAACTGAAGGAGGTTCTTGCCGAAACACTTACCATGCTGACAGAGCGCGAACGCATGGTGATCACGCTGTATTACTATGAAGACCTGACGCTGAAAGAGATCAGCAAAGTGCTCGATGTTTCAGAGTCCAGAGTGTCTCAGCTTCATACAAAGGCTCTTGCGAAGATGAAGACCAAAATGGGCAATTATATGTATATGTTGGGGTAATTGGATGGCAAGGAACGGCTATTTCCGTATCAATTTGCGACCAGAAGGCGCATTCATACAGTTTTTTCCGCCGGTTGACGGAGGAGAAAGCCTGAACATAAAGGAAGTGACCGGATATCTTCAGGCGAATAATTTTACCGAATATGATCTGAAGGCGCTGAATAATGCAATGCAGGATGAAACCGGATCGGCAGAGGTAAAGGTATCTTCTCCGGTCTCGTTTTTTATCAACGAAGGGATGAAACTTGACATTTCGGCGGATCAGATGGAGGTTCATGCGCGCTTTTATCCGAATTCCGAAAAAGGGAGCCGCCTTACGAAAGAAGCCATTCTGAGGGATCTTCAGTTCAAGAAGATCCGTTTTGGGATCCGTGAAAAGGAGATCGACAAGTTCCTTGAAGAGCGGGAGTACTGTAAGAGCTTTCTGATCGCGGAAGGAAAAGCTCCGAGAACCGGCAAAGATGCCAGTATCGAATACTTTTTCAACACAAATCTGAATATGAAACCGAAGACCAATGACGATGGTTCGGTGGACTTCCATAATCTGGATATCATCAGCAAGGTTAAGGAAGGACAGCTGCTTGCGAGGCTGACACCGGCGGATCCGGGCGATGTCGGATCAGATGTGTTCGGTACCGTGATCAAACCCCTGCAGGTGAAAACGCTGAAGCTTGAATTCGGGCGCAATATCCGGCTCAGCCCGGATCAGACAGAGATTTATTCCGAGGTAACGGGGCATGCTTCTCTGACCGGCGGGCGTGTTTTTGTTTCAAATGTTTATGAAGTGGCTGCAGATGTGGACAATTCCACCGGTGACATAGATTTTCCCGGCAGCGTGCACGTGAAGGGTAATGTGAAGAGCAGTTTCGCGGTGAAAGCAAAGGGCGATGTGATTATCGACGGCGTCGTGGAAGGCGCGAAGGTGCTTTCTGGAGGACAGATCATTGTACGGGCAGGGATTCACGGAATGGGAAAAGGTTCTCTGATCGCAAAGTCCAATGTGGTCTGCAAATTCATTGAGAATGCAGTGGCACGGTCTGAAGAAGGATATATCGCAGCCGATTCCATTATTCACAGTACGGTGGAAGCACACAGCGAGATCCGTGTATCCGGGAAAAAGGGCAATATTACAGGCGGCAGCGCAAAGGCGGGTATCTCCATTGACGTAAACTATCTTGGCACGGAGATGGAAGCGCCTACGGAAGTTGAAGTCGGTGTTTCTCCGGAGACCATGAAGCGCTATACGCAGCTGATCGAAGAAGGGGAGCGTCTGGATGAGGAGATCACCAAGGTGAAGCCGATTCTGGCGAACCTGACAGCGAAAATTCAGCGCGGACAAAAGCTCGATCCGAAGAAAGCGCAATATGTACAGATGCTGGCCCAGCAATACAAGACGCTTGCGTCCAGGATGAAGGAAATACATGATGAACTGGTTGGGTTTGCCGGACTGATGCGCGAATCCGCAAAATCCAAGGTGATCGTCCGCCGCACGGCATATCCGGGGGTTACGATCAAGATTGGAAGTGCATCAACTACGCTCAAGAGCAAGCGTGATTACTGCCAGTATGTGTATGAAGGCGGCGAAGTCAAAGCAGCGATTCTTTAAAGGGTAAAAAGATGTCTATTAGACCGATTGATTTCAACGGAATGATACAGAACAGCCAGGAAGTCGGCACGGTCCGCCAGCATGAAGAAGCACGGCCCATGGTCGAACAGCAGACGATCGCGGTTCAGGCGGAGCAGACGGTAGAGGAACAGCTGAATTCCGTGAATGAATATGAGAACGCTGAAAGCGGAGAAGATAAAATGGACGCCAAGGACGGCAGCGGCAACGAGTATCAGAACCGCCGCAACGGCAAGCGAAAAAAGCGTCCGGGGGAAAAGCCGCAGGATCGTGTGATCATGAAAGGACAGCCGGAGCGGTTCGACATTACCATTTGAAAGGAAAAACATGACGGCGCTTGAAATCATTCTGCTTCTGATCGGTATTGTTTTGCTGATCGGAAGCTTCTTTCTTACCGAAAAACTGACGCCTTCGGATATGCAGAAGATGGCGGAGCTTTCGGACGAAGAGATCAAAAAGATCCTGGACAGACGACTTGAAGTCGCGGAAAACCGCATCAACGAGGAGATCGATGATGCGATCGACGGCTCGATCGACAAGGTGGAACGTTCGCTGGATCGGGAAACGAATGAAAAGATCATGGCGATCCACGAGTATTCGGATACCGTGATGGATGAAATGTCAAAGACCAGGGATGAGATCACATTCCTTTACAGCATGCTGAATGACCGGCACGGAGAAATGGTCGAGACCACGGCAAGTCTCAAGGACATGTTAAAGACGGCTGCGGATATGAAGATGCCGCCGGAGGAAGCACCTGTTCCTGAAAAGGAAGAGATCCCTGCGGAGGAAAGTGCTCCGGCAGAACTCGCTGCTCCGGAAGTATTACCGGAGATCATGCGAGGAGAGGAAGCACAGCCGGTATCCAATCATAACCGCAGGATCCTCGAGTTGGCGGCAGAAGGGAAAAGCGCCGTTGAGATCGCAAAGGACTTATCACTCGGCGTCGGCGAAGTGCAGCTCGTTCTCGGGCTGAGCCAAAGAGGTAAAAGCTGATATGAAACTCAAATACTATCTCAGAGGCGCAGGGATCGGCGTGATCGTGACGACGCTCATTCTGATGATCGCGTTTCATGTAAACGGCGGCGGGAAAGAGGAGGCCACGGTTCCGGAAACGGAACAGTCCCTTACGATTGCAGAAGCTCTTTCCGAAAAGGAAGCAAACGAGGAGCCGGGAGCCGCAGAAACAGAAGAAACAGGGGAGAGCGAAGCTGCACCTGTGGAAACAGAAACAGAGACGGCGGAGGAAACGGTTATTCCGGAAACGGAAACGGCAGATCTCTCTTCTGAAACAGATACAATTGAAGAAGAAGCGGATCAGGGGCAGGAAACCATGCCCGCATCCGAAGAAGTACGCATCGTGGAGTTCCGCATCTATGCCGGGCAGTCTCCGGGAGCTGTTTCAAAAAGCCTTCTGGACGCCGGGATTATCGACGATGAGGATGCTTTTTACCGGTATCTCGTGGATAACGGCCTGAATGACATGCTTGAGGTGGGGACGTTCTCCGTTCCGGAGGGCGCGGAGTATTCCGAGATTGCAAAGATCCTGACGACCAACGAATACGAACGGAAACAGGCGCAGTAGCGGGGCTGGATAAACATAAGGCAAGATTTTCAAGGTAAACGCAACATCGTAGAAAAGTAAAGCAAAGCCGCTCAGATACGTCATTTTTGGCGATATCTGGGCGGCTATTTTCGCATAAATAACAACCTTTGAACGGCTTTTTGAACGATTTTTATATGTTT
>JAZOTN010000026.1:0-45202 GCA_045657665.1 Lachnospiraceae bacterium
GGTATTTACCGCTTTTATGAATAGAAACCTTGTAATACTTGCTGTTCGCGGAATATCGCATCATTTTTCTGTTTTTCCTCCTCATTTTCCTGTTCATTCACCAAAAAAAGAAATTTTACTGCAAATACCTATCATTTGCAGAACTTTTTCTTTGTTTATACAGTATAGTTTCTTTTATATAAAATGTCCATTGGAAAAAGCCCCAAATCTTCCAGTATGAACCGAAAAAATCAGAAAAAAGAGCCTTTATCTTTTCCTCCGCCTTTGCTAATCTTGCCATACAGGAGGACTCATCATGATCACTTTCGAAGAACGCATGCTTTTATACCTGGACACCGAAGTGGAACCGTTCATACAGGAGAGCTCCTACCGGAGTTATCTCCTCTCTGTCCGCTCCCTGGTCTTTCCGGTACTGGGGCAGATCCCAGTCAGGGAGCTCACGGTCACCATCATGAACCGCTTCTTTGTGAACCTCGCAAAGACGAAAAGCCGGAATACGGCAGAAAACTGTTACAGCCTCGTAAAACGCTTTCTCCGATATCTTTACCAAAAGCGGGAGATTGATGAGGATCTTGCCTCCTTTATGGTCTTTCCGCGGGAACAGAGAGTAACGCTGAAAGAAAGTAACGGCGGGCGAACCAAGTATTACTTCACTCCGGACGATCTCCTAAAGCTCTACCGCTGCTATCATATCGGTCTCCCGTGGATCTCCAGGCTGAACGCTGACTGGTTTCCCCTCATCATTTTTCAGCTGGAGACATTTCTCCGGGCAGGAGAAGCACTCTCGCTGAAGGTATCGCAGATCGATTTCACGGAACACTATATCATCGTGCAGAACAGCATGGGCCGCCGCTACAGTGGGGAAAAAAGCGAACGATACCTGAAAGTCCCGAAGAACGGGCACACCCGTGTCGTTCCCCTCTCCAACATCGCGGAAGATGCCGCAAGACGGATGATCCTCTTTAAGGGGCAGGAGTTTCTGTTTCCGAACAGCAACGGGGAACTCAGGTCTATTGACAGCTATGAACGTGCTTTCCGGATCATTCTCGATGCACTCGGCATCAACCGGGATGTCGGAAAAACGGACTGCCTTGGCAGGAACTACGGTCTCAACACGCACGCCCTCCGCCACACCGCCATTACCATGGCAAACAGCGTCGAGGGCGCGAATCTTGTCAACACCGCCCTGATGGCAGGACATTCCGTCAAGTACCTTGGCGGAGCGGATATCGGCGCCGAATCCACCTATATCCACGCGGTGCTCTCAGAGCTCAGAAAAGTGAAAACGCCGTCACAGGTCATGGAACTCTATAAACAATTTGATGAGTGGGATAAGAAGAAAAAATAGAGAAAAGACGGATGCTCTCCGTCTTTTCCGAAAACCTATAATTCCATTTCGATCTTGCGGCCGGTGTGCTCATACCGGTAATACCGGACTCCGGCGGCATCCAGCATGCGCTTGCTGGCGATCACGCTCGGGGTCTTTTCATATTTGTCGTCATCATAGATGATGGTTTTGATCCCGCTCTGGATAATGGCCTTTGCACACTCGTTACAAGGAAACAGCGATACATAGAGCTTTGCCCCCTCCAGAGTACCGCCGCGATAGTTTAAGATCGCGTTCAGCTCGCTGTGGGTGGTGTAAAGATACTTGTTTTCCAGCGGGTCTCCCTCTCTCCTCCACGGAAAATCATCGTCAGAACACCCTCTCGGGAAGCCGTTGTAACCCATGGAAAGGATCTTGTTGTCATCACTCACGATGCACGCTCCGACCTGTGTATGCGGATCCTTGCTCCGCATCCCTGACATCATGGCAACACCCATGAAATATTCATCCCAGGAAATATAGTCTTCTCTTTTATCCGACACGCTTTTGTCCCTCCGCCTTTATTTTGTTCCGAAGATCCGGTCTCCGGCATCTCCGAGCCCCGGTACGATGTAGCCGTGCTCATTCAGCTTCTCATCCTTTGCCCCGATGATGATGTCCACATCCGGATGCGCTTTCTGCATCGCTTCGATGCCTTCGGGGGCTGCAATGATGCACATCAGGTGGATGTGTTTTACGCCTTTGTCCTTTAGGATCTGGATCGCTTCCACGCAGGATCCTCCTGTTGCCAGCATCGGATCCACGACAAAGACCTCTCTCTCCGTGCAGTCGTCCGGGAGCTTGCAGTAGTATTCAACGGGCTTCAAGGTCTCCGGATCACGGTAAAGCCCGATATGTCCGACCTTTGCCGCCGGGATCATCATCAGCATCCCGTCCACCATGCCAAGTCCCGCGCGGAGGATCGGCACGATCGCAAGTTTTTTCCCGGAAAGCTCTTCCACGGTTGTTTTGCAGATCGGTGTCTCGATCTCCACCTCGGAAAGCTTTAGATCTCTGGTTGCCTCGTAGCATTCCAGCATCGCGATCTCACTGATCAGGGAACGAAAGTCCCTGGTTCCGGTCTCAGTTCTCCGGAGCAGTCCGATCTTGTGTCTGATCAGCGGATGATCCATGACAAAAATTCTAGACATTTGCGATTCCTCCTGTTTCATTATTTGATGCGGTATCATCATTCTTCAGCTCTTCTTCCATGAGGTTTGCGAGCTTTGTGATCGATTTGTTCAGTGATTCATATAGGAGCCCATAGGACGGGAGCGGCGCTCCGTAGGGATTCATGATCTCCAGCTCGTCGCCGATGATCTCGTGGAGCACCTGAAGCTGCCCTTCCGGAAACGTCAGCGGAAGAATCTCCTTGATCCGTTCCTTCTGGATATCCTCAAAACAGATCACCAGCGTGTCCTCATCGAGGTCCGATTCCTTAAGAGCTACCGTCTGATAGTCCTTAAGATGCAGTCCGTTGCTGATCATCACCGCCTCAGCTTTCTGATTCAGCGGCTCAGAGAACAGGACGACGAGTCCCCGCGGAAGGATCTCGATCGGGAGATCCGGCATGCAGTCCTTTAAGATTTCCGCTGCCATGGGAGCACGGCAGGTTCCGTTTTCATCTACAAATATGATCCTTTTATATCCGATCTTCCGGTTCAATACATTTATACCTTTATCATCTGTTGTCCGGCGGCTTTCCGAAGGCGGTTCATAATGGCAAGAGAGATCCCTTCCTCCTCAAAACACTCGGAATAGATGAGATCCACGCCGATTTCATCAAATGTCCGGAGAATCCCAAAAAGATGCCGGGCAATCGTCTCCTCCCGAAGGCGGCTGCCGATGGAAAGAACAAGTCCGTTGGGATAATCCTCTTTCGTCTCCTCCGTCGCAAGGATACCGACCTTCTTCCCTTCCGAAAGAGCAGCCTTTGTCATCGCATTGATCTTTGCCGTTACCTCTCCCCTTGCGCCGCTGACCAGAATCAGCTGAGCTTTCGGAGCGTAGTGACGGTATTTCATGCCGGGAGCTTTCGGGCGGATCGTTGAATCCGATGCGATGATGCCGGGGTCGATCCTTACTTCCCCGACGACTTCGGAAAGCTCCTCCGGAGTAATAAACCCGGGTCTTAAGATCGTCGGGATCTCTTCCGTCAGATCCACGATCGTGGATTCCACGCCGATCCCGACAGGTCCGCCATTCAGGATCATATCAATCCGGCCGCTGAGATCCTCTATTACGTGCTCTGCCGTAGTCGGACTCGGCCTCCCGGATGCGTTCGCACTCGGCGCCGCGATGAAGCCGCCTTCACGTATCAGCGTAAGCGCCACGGGATGATCCGGCTCGCGGACTGCCACAGTGGTAAGACCACCTGTTGTTTCATCAGGAATCCGGCTGCTTTTCGGCAGGATCATGGTGAGCGGTCCCGGCCAGAAACGCTCCGCAATCTTCCGGGCGCTTTCCGACACGTCTGATGCGACGATGCCCAGATCCTCGAGAGACGCGATATGCACGATCAGCGGGTTATCCGAAGGACGTCCCTTTGCCTCGTAGATCTTTTTCGCAGCCTCGGGATTAAGTGCATCTCCGCCGAGTCCGTAGACGGTCTCCGTCGGAAATGCGACAAGTCCGCCGCTCCTTATGATCTCACCGGCTCTCTTTATCACGTCCGTTTCGACAACGCTGTTTCCGGCATCTATGTGTATCTCAATGATCTCCGTATCCATCCTCTCTATCATACACATTTTCGGGAGATACTACAACCGATTGTTGCGGTTTTTGGGATTCTATGATACATTAAATCGCAAGGCTAAAGTCCTTATCAGACTTTCACGCGAATGTTAAGAGAAGGAGAACACTATGGCGATCACAAAAACACTTTTCGGGACTACAAAAGACGGGCAGGAAGTATCTCTTTACCGGATGGAGAATTCCGCGGGTGACGCGATTGAGATTCTGGATTTCGGCGCACGGATCCGAAGCCTCTATCTGAAGGATAAAAAAGGATACACCCGGGATGTCGTGCTTGGACTGAATGACCTTGGTTGCTACGAAAATGACGACGCTTCCCTCGGCGCGATCGTGGGGCGATTCGCAAACCGGATCGCAAAGGGGCGTTTTACACTGAACGGAAAGGAATATACCCTGGCTATCAATAATCCTCCGAATTCGCTTCACGGCGGACCGACGGGCTTCGGACAGAGGGTATTTGATACGAAGATCTCAGACGACAAGCTCATCATGACGTATCATTCCGCAGATATGGAGGAAGGATTCCCGGGCGCACTCGATCTCACGGTTACCTACGGATGGTCCGAGGACAACGAGCTCTCCATTGTATATGAAGCAACCGCCAAGGACGATACGATCATCAATTTCACGAATCACGCATATTTCAACTTAAACGGCCATGATTCCGGTGAGGTTCTTGCTCATACACTCTATATCGATGCGGAAAAAATGACGGATCTCGATGAGACGCAGATCCCGACCGGAGCGATCTCCGATATCAGGGGAACCATCTTTGATTTCACGGAACCGAAGACCATCGGGCAGGATATCCACGGGAAACATCCGCAGATGATGGGACAGACCTATGACCACAACCTGATCTTAAACGGCAGCGGATTCCGGGAGGCCGCGGTGTTAAAATCCGAAGAGAGTGGGATCAGGATGACGTGCTTTACAGATCAGCCGGGAATACAGCTGTATGTCAACGACTATGTGATCCATAACAAAGGAAAAGGAAATATTGATTATCCGCCTTATGCGGCGGTGTGTCTGGAGACGCAGCATTATCCGGACAGTATCAATCATCCGGAGTTCCCGTCGGTAATCCTGAAAGGCGGCGAAACCTTCAAATCCACGACGGTATACAACTTCTCAGTAACGGATTAACATTTTCCTGTTACAGACGAAAACAAAAAAATCCCTGTATCACCGGTGCTAACCATGCACCTTGTGACACAGGGATTCCTTTTGTTTTCTATTGCAAATACTCCGCGATCACATCCCAGGCAGAGGATAACTCCAGTCCGGATTTCCAGAAGGCGCCTCCGGCGAGGTTATTTGCCTTCAGGATCTCAAGGCGGCCGGTGAGAGAGGTCATGTCCTCCATCCAGACCTTATAGGTGAGGCCGTCTTCCTGCCAGCTCGAATAGTTCTGTCCGAGATCCGCAAGGTAGGTGACCTCCGCGCCATGCGCACTGATCTCCTCATTCTGGATCTCCATGCTGACCGCACGGCTGCTGAGTTCATAGGGAATATAATCGTCGGAAGCCATTTCCAGGTCGCTGGCGCCGGTCTTCGGCGTTTCTTCCCAGATCCTGGTGTAGAACGGCATGCCGAGGATGATCTGGTTTTCCGGCACTTCCTGATCCAGCGTGTCTTTTACACCGTTCTCCACAAACGGTATGGAGGAAACGGATCCTTCGTCGGAACCGTTATAATGCTCATCATATGCCATGATCACGATATAATCCGCAAACAGTGCCTGCTCGCCGCGGTCGTAATGCAGGGTGTATTCCGACGGAACGTAATTGTCCACGGAAAAGATCAGTCCATGGTTGCCGCAGGCAAGCGACAACTCTCTCACCAGCTGGACATAAGAGGCTCCGGCTTCCTGGCTGATGGCTTCAAAATCCAGATTGATCCCGTCCAGTCCCAGTGCAAGTGCCTTTTCTATCATGGCATTGATAAAGTTCCATCGCAACCCGTAATGCATGAGGATGTTTTCATCATCCACATTTCCGTTTTCCAGGTTGCTGACCAGCGCCCAGACCTCAACGCCCCTCTCGTGGCACTGATTCACGTAGCTCTGGGAAGACAGATCCTCGACGCCGCCGGTATCGTCATTCAGATAGAACCAGGTCGGCGAGATCACGTTGATCCCCTTTGATTCACTGAGAACATCCCCGATCTGGTCGTTGACATCGGTGTTGGTCACCTGATGCCAGACCATATTGACCGTTCCCTCATGGAAGAGGTGCGTGAACTCTTCCTCCTGAAAAGAACAGGTCAGCGTTTCTGTCGTCTCTTCTCCGAGATGCTTTTTCTGCACATAACCGGTGATGCCGTCGGTGCTCTCCACCTTCACCCAGTTCTCTTCCTCTTCCCTTGCATAAACCACATCGCCGGGAAACAAATCCTTTAAGATCGGGCTTTTGATCCCTCCCTTTTCGCGGATCGCCGTATCCTTCGTGACCGAAGTCACGGAGATTTCACGGAATGAAGTGGTAAGCATGATACGGTTTGGCTCTTCATAATAAGTGTATTCAATCGGAGAATGCTGCTTTACAAAATCAAGCTCCAGATAGAACTGGTCATTAAGATACTTTACCGGCTGCGCTTCCAGATGAAGCGTCTCTTCCGTGACAGTGCCTCCTTCATAATGCGTGATCAGACAGTCATTCCCGCCGGCTTCCAGGTTGTAGGAAAGCTCCGCCTGGTTGAAGCAGTACAGTAAAAGACCATCCTGATCGATATAGAAACGGTCGTTGATGGAATCATGAACAGTCTGATACGGCAGGTACACATGCCCGTCCACAAGCTTTCCGAAGTAGCTTGTTTTCTCACGGTCCCTGATCACCACTACGTCATCCGCCTCCGTAACGCCGAAGTATTCGTACAGATCCGCCCGTTCTTTCGTCGGACGGTATTTCTCATATAGAAGCAATCCGATGATCACAAGGACCACCGCTATGATGATCAATATGACCGGTAGGATGTTTCTTCTTTTTTTTCTCCGCCTCGCTCTGCGCGTACTCAATAGTCTCTCTCCTCTGTTTCAAGGAATTCCTCTTTACAAGCGTTTTTATGATAACATAAAGAGGGCAGCCGCACAACAACGCAGCTGCCCCTGTCCTTTCGGGCATTGGTCTCCCTTTCGGACAATTTCTGACATTTTTTGTCTTAAGCATGTTTTTTGTTGGTACGATGCGCTGTTTCCCGTGATGTATACCCATCGCACCTGTAGAAATAATAATACCTTCTCTCTTTGCCTGCCGAAAAAATCCCCCTTTTTTGTGCGAGTATTGCCCCCAACAACAGTAACAGGCAGGCTCTTATCACCCCCGATTTATATGTATGGATCTTTGCTGAAAATAGAAGCGGAAATGCCTCCAACAGAGAAATAAGAAGCGCAAATCGTTTGCGCTATTTTGTTATAGCATAGTCCCTCTCCGAAATCAACGGATAAATTCTAAAGATTTTCTAAAATCTGAAGAAACGGGCAAAAATCGTGCCCGATTGCCTTGACTTTATCCCCTTTGATTTCGTATACTTGCTTCATGAAAATAGAAAAGATCAACGACAATCAAATACGCTGTATCCTTACCAAAGAGGATCTCGCTTCGAGGCATCTGCGGCTCAGCGAGCTGGCTTACGGCTCTGACAAGGCAAAAGACCTTTTTCAGGACATGATGCAGGAGGCTTCCTACCGGTTCGGATTTGACGCGGAGGACATCCCTCTGATGATCGAGGCGGTTCCCATGACAGCGGAGTCCCTGATCCTCATCATCAGCAAGGTGGAATATCCGGAAGAGCTGGATACCCGGTTTTCACGATTCTCGGAGAATCCGGAGAAAAACTACGACGATTACGGTTCTTACAGCAACACGATCGCGGCAGAGGGTGCGGACAACATCCTCAATCTCTTCCGCAAGGTGCGTGAGAATCATGAAAAGAACCGTTCGCCGGAGAATCTCACGGATTCGGATTTCGTTCCGCTTTCCGAGACGGCTCCCGTGATCGAGGAGATCGACCCCTCGGAGATCAAGGCAGTTCCCTTAAAGAACGAGCCGGAGGATTTCCAGGTCACGAAGCTTTTCGTATTCCGGACGATCGACGATGTTCTGCGGCTTTCCAATGTGCTTCAGACCTATTATACGGCACGCAATTCCCTGTATAAGAGCCCTCTGAACCATCGGTATTACCTGGTCGCATCCAGCGGATCGCATTCCCCGGAGGAGTTCAACAAGGTCTGCAACATCCTTGCGGAATATGCCATTCAGGAAAAGTACAGCGTTGCGGAAGAGGCGCATTTTCTGGAAAGATACGAAACGATCCTTCCTGATCACGCCATCCAGACATTGCACATGATCTCATGATTTAAGGAGGATAAAGAAACATGGAACAGACAACAACACCAAGCATTACAAAGGATACGATGATCGGCCAGCTCCTGTCCATCGATACGGACGTTGCACCGCTTCTTATGAACATCGGGATGCACTGCCTCGGCTGCCCGTCCTCACAGATGGAGACCATCGAGGAAGCAGCGATCGTACACGGGATTCAGCCGGATGATCTTGTCAACGAGATCAACGCATTTCTCGCGCGTGACAAGGAAGCGGAAAAGGCATCATAAAAAACTTGTTAGCACACTCTAACGCCCGTCTGACGGGCGTTTTGTATCAAAATAAAAACTTGTATTCGACCATTTTATAGGGTAGAATAACACTAACTTCAAACGAAGCAGAATAAGGAGGAAAAAACTATGGCATATGTAATTGGTGATTCTTGTGTATCTTGCGGTACCTGTGAGCCGGAGTGCCCGGTAGGAGCTATCTCCCAGGGTTCTGACAAGTACCAGATCGATGGCAGCGCATGCGTTGACTGCGGCACCTGTGCAGGTGTTTGCCCGACCGGCGCTATTGAGCAGGGCTAATCACAGCCGAAAATAATCAAGCAACAGAAAAAGAACCGATATATCAATGCTGCTAAAAAGCAGCGGATGATATACCGGTTCTTTTCTGTTGGTTTAAAGGATCTGAACTCTACCTCTGGATATTCGCGAATCTCGTGTATTTCGCAAGCCACGTCAGGTCGACGGTTCCGATCGGGCCGTTTCTTTGTTTTGCGATGATGATCTCTGCCGTATTCGGCTTTTCGGTATCTTTATGGTAATACTCGTCGCGGTATATAAACATGACCACATCCGCATCCTGCTCGATCGCACCGGATTCTCGGAGGTCGGAAAGCATGGGCCTGTGATCCGGACGCTGCTCGGGAGCACGGGACAGCTGTGACAACGCCACTACCGGAACCTCCAGCTCTCTCGCAAGAGATTTCAGGGCTCTTGAAATATCCGAGATCTCCTGCTGACGGGAATCGGAGCCTTTTCCGCTCCCGCTCATCAGCTGCAGGTAGTCGATGATGACAAGCTGCAGATCCTTATCCAGCTTGAACTTGCGGCATTTAGAACGCAGTTCCTGCACCGTGATCGCCGGTGTGTCGTCTATGATGAGCTGCGAATTGCCGATGACACTGGCGCCTTCCACCAGGGTCTCCCAGTCTTCCGGCTGAAGATCGCCTGTCCGAAGCGCCTGGGCATCAATATGAGACTCCATGGAGAGCATACGGTTGACCAGCTGCTCCTTGCTCATCTCCAGGCTGAAGATCGCCGTACAGATATTCTTTCGAAAAGCCGTATGTTGTGCGATATTAAGAACGAACGCCGTTTTTCCCATGGAAGGACGCGCTGCGACCAGCACCAGATCGGACGGCTGCATCCCCGCCGTCATACGGTCAAGATCGGTAAATCCCGTCGGGATCCCGGTCACATTTCCGCCTGCCTTTGCAACCTTTTCAATTTTTTTCAGGGTATTTAAGACGATATCCCGGATATCAACAAAATCACGGCTTCCGCGTGATTCCTGAATGATCTTGAAGATGTTTTTTTCGGTGTCATCAAGAAGCACCGGGAGATCTTCGGAATCCGCATAGCACCTGCTCTCAAGCTCGCTCATGGCGTGGATCATACGCCGGAGCACTGCCTTATCCTTTACGATGTTGGCGTAATACCGGACATTTGCGGATGTCGGAACCGCACTGACAATGGCACCGATGTATTCCAGAGAGCTGACCTCCGGAGGCACATTGTTCTCACGGAGCTTGTTCTGGAGAGTAACTGCATCCACCGCTTCCCCGGCATTAAAAAGCTGCACCATTGCTTCAAACAGGGTTCCGTTGACCTGATGGTAAAAATCATCCTTTACCAGTGTCTCGGATGCGACTACAATGGCATCCCGGTCCATCAGCATGGACGCGATCACCGACTGCTCCGCTTCGAGATTATGGGGCATGACCCGTTTAATGACTCCTTCGCTGTCCATCTTATTCTTCCTCTACGCTGACACGAAGGGTTCCGGTTACCTTTTGATGGAGTTTTATACTGACTTCATAGGTTCCGAGCGCTTTGATCGGATCCGCAAGGGTCATTTTTTTCTTATCCAGCTCCAGTCCAAGCTGGTCGCGGCAGGCTTCGGAGATCTCCTTGGTTGAAACAGATCCGAAGGTTTTTCCGTCTTTTCCGGCGCGGATCCGGATATGGACCACCTTATCCTTCAGCGCTTCCTCCAGCTGCTTTGCGTTCTCCAGATTTTCCTCCGCCACTTTTTCCGCGTGAGCATTCTGAAGCTTTAAGTCGTTCAGGGTCTTTCCGTTGGCCTCAACTGCCTGTTTTTTCGGAAACAGGACATTTCTCGCATATGCATCGCTGACATTCACGATGTCTCCCTTTTTCCCCTGATTTTTCACATCTGCAAGTAAAATCACTTTCATAGCCTGATCTCCCCTTCCTCGATCATCTGATCCAGAACATCCTTGACCCTCTGCTTCGCCTCCTCGAGCGTGCAATCCGTAAGCTGTGCACCGGCAACGCTGACATGGCCGCCTCCGCCGAGTTTTTCCATGATGAGCTGCACGTTGATCTCGTCAATGGATCTGGAGCTCACAAAGATACGGTTCTGGTATTCCGTCAGGACAAAGGTTGCCTTGATCCCGATGATATTGAGCAGTTCGTTCGCGGCCTGCGCCCCGACGATCGTCGGACTTTCCACGGTGTTGGAATCGCATACCGAGATCGCAAAGGCCGTTTTATAAACCTCGGCTTTCCGCATGATCTCCGCGCGCTCTTTATAAGCCGCCATATCATTCCGCATCATCTTGCGGACCCTGGTAACATCCGCACCGCAGCGTTTCAGGTACGCCGCCGCTTCGAAGGTACGAACACCGGTTTTTGTCATGAAGTTGTTTGTATCGATGAGGATCCCGGCATAGATCGCATCCGCTTCCTCCGGGGTCAGCTTCAGGCTGTCGGAGAAATACTGCAGCACCTCCGCGATCATCTCACAGGTCGAGCTCGCAAACGGCTCAATATAGGACAGCAACGGGTTTTCTATGGCTTCGCTGCTCTGCCGGTGATGATCGAATACTACGACGTTAAGACCTCTATGCAGAAGCTCCGGGCACTCCGTATAGCTCGGGCGGTTCGTATCGACCACCATAACAAGCGTATTCCGGTCCGCGATCTCCCTCGCGGCTTCACTGTTGATGAAAAGATCCGGATCATAGCCTTTTTCGGGGGTGAAAGCGTTCATTTCCGTGCGGAGCGTACCCGTGATCTCATTCAGAACGATCTGCGAGCGTTTCCCGAGTACCCTGGCTGCCGCGCATACACCGACGGCTGCACCGAACGCGTCTGCGTCGCTGATACGATGACCCATCACGATCACATGAGAGTGCGATTCGATCATTTCCCTGAGAGCATGGGCTTTCACCCTCGCTTTGACACGGGTGTTCTTTTCGACCTGTTTCACTGCCGCGCCGTAGTAAGCGATGTCCTCACCCTTCTTGATCACGGCCTGGTCGCCGCCACGCCCGAGAGCCAGATCGATCGCGGCATGCGCATTCTCATAATTTTCACCGTAAGTCGGCGCACTTGCACCAAGCCCGATGCTGAGAGTGATCGCCATCTCATTTCCGACATGGATCGTCTTGACCTCTTCAAGAACACTGAATTTGTCACTCTCCATCTGCGGAAGATACATGTTCTTGAACACCAGGAAGTATTTATCCTTTTCAATCTTACGGATCAGGGCATCGAATTCCCCGAAGTACTTGTTGACCCGCCGGTCCACAAGCGCGATCAGCATGGACTGCTTCACATCCTCCATGCTCTCTAAGACTTCATCGTAATTGTCGATATAAACGAGACCCGAAACGAGCTTCTGTTCCTCATTTTCCCGGATATACGCATTCAGTTCGGTCTCATCGAAAAGATAAAGCCCGATCAGAAAGCTTTCGCTGTTTTCACTGATGGCAAGGAGCTTTGTGTCATCCAGAAACGAGTTCACAGGGATACGGGTAAAGGAAATCCGGAAACTCCGGTCTTCAAAACTCGTGGAAAGAGAGGAGAGCTCCTCTTTTGCGAGAAACTCCCTTGTGACATTCTGCAAAACAGATGTGATGGACTTGTGGAAGCTCTTGTCCTTACCCGTCAGTTCCGTAAAGGCCTCATTCACCCACAGCACCTTTCCGCTTTCATCAAGGAGCGCATAGGGAAGCTCAAAACGGTCAAGGATCTCCTTTTGAAGATTGCCGTAATGTGTCGCGAACGTGATCATCTCCTGAAAGATCGCATTTCTCGTCCCGAAATAGACAATGATCACAAATGCGGCATAAACAGCAAGCGCGATCAGAACCGCCTGTCCTGCGCGCATATTGATATAAAACATCGCTGCGGCCAGCGCTGCAAACGGGATCAGCGCCAGAATGGGAGTCAGCATGTAAAAGCCCAGTCTCCCGCGATATTTCGTCTTTGACTTCATATTACAAAAACCTCTGTATCCTGATTTTATGCTTCAAACGACTTTTGTCGTACTCTTCATCGCGAAATCAATAAACAGTATAACACATTTTTCCCGATTATGATAGAATAAACGCATGGATGCTACAATACCCGCAACTCAGGGGAAAAAACGTTTTCCCGAATATGATATCGCAAAAGGGATCGGCGTCATACTCGTCGCCATCGGACATTCCCCGGGACTCCCCTTCGCAGGACTCCTCTGGATCCATTCCTTTCATGTTCCTCTTTATTTCTTTATTTCCGGGCTGTTTGTAAAGGATCAGGACACGGCGTCATTTTCCACATCCCTTAAGAAAAACATCAAGGGACTGCTGCTTCCTTATTTTGTATTTTCCTTCCTGTTTCTCCTTGTGGACATGCTGTTCCCGGACATCTATACCGATCCGAAGGGAGAACTGAAGTTCATTCTGACCGGACAGGGAAGTTACGGCGCGCTATGGTTCTTCTGGGTGCTGTTTTTTGAACGGCTGATCCTCGATATTCTGAAAAGACTGATCAAGCATAAAGTCGTGCTTTCCGTGATCTATGCCGCCATGACCTTTTCGGGGCTCATTCTCCATTACTGCGGCTTCAATTCCTTTAAGATCGCCTCGATCCTTTATGCATCCGGTTTTTATTTCCTCGGCTTCATGCTGAAGAAAAACAAAGGGTTCCTCGGGATCCTCTCCGAAAAGAGATGGTTTCTGTTCCCACTCTTTCTGGCCGCGGATATCCTCGGCACGATGATCCTCTGGAGACTGACCGGAACGACGCTCGATCTCAACAGCGCAACAGCATTCGATGTGGCGCTGAACTATGCAACGGCGCTTTGCGGTACATTTTTCGTCCTAAGCCTCTCCGTGCTGCTGAAAAAAACGCCCGTCGGGACGGTATTCTCCTATGTCGGGATGAATTCGCTCTTTTTCTATCCGCTCCTTGGCGGTTATATACCCTTCAAGATCGAAAGCTATACATTAAGCCAGACCATCGGCACCCAGATCATCGGCTGGGTCATCGCGGCGGCAGTCGCGATCGCAGTGAGCGAGATCGCGCGCCGGATCGGAAAGCGTCCACATGAAAAACGTTCTTAAAGACTTCTTTTATCCCTATAAAATGATCCGGATCAACCTCCGGGGCATGATCTCCTTTGAGCTGATGTACCGCCTGCTCTCCATGCTTGTCTTTTTCCCAAGCCTGGTCGGGATAGAGCGTCTTCTTCTGCTCGTGAACCAGCACACCAATATCACAGCCCATAACGCGAGGAGCATCTTTTATAATCCGCTGACATACCTTGTGCTGATCCTGATGGTCTGCGCGACCGGAATCTACGTCATGATCGAACAGTTCGCGCTCACCAACGCGATCCACGCTGCGTATTCCGGCGTAAAAATGAAAGGCAGCAGGATCTTTTCCGAAGGGATCACACTGGCGGCGAAATATTTTCGCCCGAAAAACATGATGCTGCTTCTTTTCGTGCTCCTCATCATTCCGGTGACCACGATCCTTGACAGCTCCAGCATCACCAAGTTTTTTTCCCTCCCAGGCTTTATTCGCGAATCCATCAATAAATACTGGTATTACAAACTCCTCTGGTATATCTGCATTGCCGCCGCCGTCTTTTTTGCGCTGAGATGGTTTTTTTCCTTCATCATCATGTCCGTGGAAAACTCGGAGTCCTTCCCTGCCGCACAAAAACGAAGCAAGGCTCTTACGAAGGGTGTTTATAAACTGAAACTCATCCTCATGAACGTGATCTGGGCTATTCTCGTAACGCTCGTCACTTCCTTACTGACTTTTCTCCTTGGCATGCTTGTTTTTCTGGTTGCTTTCTGGTTAACCGGCGGAAGTGATTCTGTCTATGAAGCGTTCTTCTCAAATGAAGGCATGAGCATCGCAACGGTTGTCTCCAGCTTTTTCGTCGGCTGGATCTCTACGCCTGTTCTGATCACCAGTTATCAGGGAGCCTACTACCGCAGGATGAAAGCACTCGGGGAAGAGATCCCGCCCTATCAGGAAAGGGAAAGCTTTCTTCGATCAAAAAAATTCATCAAACCGCTCGTCATCATCCTTTGCGGCATCAGCATCTTTGTTTCCGTTCCCTTCCGTTTCAAGCAGATCAAATGGATGATGAATACCGGCGCGGGACTTCCCATGATCATGGCGCACCGCGGATACTCCGCAATGGCTCCCGAGAACACCATTGAAGCGATGGAAGCAGCCATCGATCTCGGTATCCAGGCCGTTGAATTTGATGTACAGATGACAAAAGACGGCGAGATCGTACTGCTTCATGACAATTCCTTAAACCGCACCACAGGGTATAACGCAAAGATCTGGGATGTGACCTATGAAGAGATCAAGGATCTGGACGCTTCCGTCGGTTTCCGCAAGGAGACCGGCAAGCCTTATGACGTGACGCATATCCCGACGCTCGATGAAACGCTGAAGGCCGTCAAAGGAAGGATCTACTGCAACATCGAGATCAAAAGAACCGGTCATGATGACGGGATTGAAAAGAAAGTCGTGGAGATCATCCGGGAAAACGACTTTATCGACAACTGCGATATCACCAGCCAGGACTATGAAACCATGCTGGCTGTCCGGGAGGCAAATCCGGATGTCCTCACAGCCTATACGACGGTCATCAGCATGGGAGATGTGGAAAATCTGGAGGCGGCGGATATCGTCAGCATCAACAATTCCTTCGCCACCTTCCGGGAGGTGGAGCGGCTGCGTGCCGCCGGAAAAAAGATCTTTGTCTGGACTGTCAATGAAGAGGATACGATGGAAAAGCTCATCAGCTTCAATGTCGACGCGATCCTGACCAACGATCCCGCACTCGGAGAGCAGGTTCTTGAAAATCACGGGACTCCGCTTGCCGACATTTCAAACCGGCTGGATCAGATCCTCTGGGTTTTCTGAAGACCGGAGTTTCCTCTCAATTTCTCTCATGCGGTCTGTCCGCTTATGGTAAACGGTCTTCTTTTCCCATGGAAGACCGAGGACATAATCAATTTCACTATCGGTAAGAGCTGCTTTTTCCAGTCTTTTTTTCAGTTCCTCTTCGCTCAGTTTGCCAAAGCTGCAGGCTAGATAGTCATCCGGATTTCCGTCCTCATGAGAGGTTTCCGTCACTTTCCGGAAAGATGCCTTGCCATAGGCATTGTATTCACGAACAAAATGAACCTCCGTACGCTCCCTGAGTTTTTCCGGAGCCGAAAGGAGAATCACGCCGGTTTCGATGAGGCGCTCCCAGACCGTCTTTTTAACAAGGTCATGCGGAGTCGGAAAATCCAGCTGCTGTTCGATCTCTTTTACGGAAAGCCCGAGATCCGTAAGATGCCGCACTGCCCCGAGACTCGCCGCATCATACGTGAAATTTTGAAGTGCTTTTTTGAAATAATCAACGCTCATCTTCGTTTTCAAAAACAGCCCGAACTGCATTTCTGCAATCCGGGCTGTTTTGTGCTGTTTTAGTCTGCCACGTAAGGCATCAGTGCCACGTGACGGGCTCTTTTGATCGCAACCGTCAGCGCTCTCTGGTGCTTTGCGCAGTTGCCGGTAATTCTTCTCGGAAGGATCTTACCACGCTCAGACACGAATCTCTTCAGCTTATTCGTATCCTTGTAATCGATCGTGTTATCCTTGCCGCAGAATACGCAAACCTTTTTTCTTCTGTGCATCGGACGTCTCCTCTGGGGAGCATCGCCCGAATCCTTCTTATTGTAAGGCATTTCCATTCTCCTTTTTCAGAAATCAGTTAAACGGTAACTCTTCGTCGATCCCTTCCGGGATATTCATAAATCCGTCGCCTGCCGCACTTGCGCTCTCCGGCGCGCGTGTCGGAACCGCTCCTGCCTCTGCAGACGCATTCTTGCTTTCCGCAAATTCCTGTTCCTCAACCACAACTTCCGTCGTGTAAACCTTCTGTCCTTCTTTATTGGTGTAGGAACCGGTCTGGATGCGTCCTGTGACAGCGATCTTGATCCCTTTATGGAAATACTTTTCCGCAAACTCTCCGGCACGGCCAAATGCAACACAGTTGATAAAATCTGCGGTCTGCTCTCCGTCACCGTTGTTTCTGCCTCTCCGGCGGTCAACAGCCAGCGTGTAACGCGCTACAGCGGTTGCCTGCTCTCCTGTGGAATACCGGACTTCGGGATCACGGGTCAGACGACCCATCAAAATAACTTTGTTCATTTACGTTCTCCTATTCTGCTTCCTGTTTCACGCATAAGAAACGAAGAACGTTATCCATGATGCGAACGCGATGCTCGATCTCGGCCGGTGCTGTCGGCTCTGCATCGAAATGGATGAAATAGTAGAAGCCCTCATCCATCTTCTGGATCTCATAAGCGAGCTTCTTCTTTCCCCAGTCATCCACGTCCGTCACAGTGCCGCCGAAACGAGTGATGTACTCTTTTGCCTTCTCGACAGTCGCTGCTCTGGCTTCGTCTTCGATTTTTGCATTTACAACAAGCGCTAATTCATACTTGCTCATGCTCATCGTACCTCCTTTTGGACTTTTGGCTTATACTCCCGTATAAGCAAGGAATAATGGTTATACACCACGGAAGTCAATAATAACACGATTCTTTCGGCGTTTCAAGTGATTATTTCTAAAAAATTTCTAAACTTTATCGAACCTCGATCTGGCCCAGCACCTCTCCGATCGCATCATGGATCACGAGATTTGCGCGGGCATCGGCAGAAGTATTGGATTTGTTGATCAGCACCAGTTTATCTCCTCTGTAATAATCGATGAGACCCGCAGCCGGATATACAATCAGGGATGTCCCGCCGATGATCAGCATATCCGCTTCACTGATCGCGGAAACCGCACCAGAGATCACGCGGTTGTCAAGTCCCTCTTCATAAAGCACCACATCCGGCTTGACAGGTGCGCCGCAGGCATCGCAGAGCGGCACATCGCCGTTTTCCGGATTCCGGTAGTTCACAATATAATCCACATCAAAGAACTTGTGGCAGTGCTCGCAGTAGTTCCTCAATACGCTTCCGTGAAGCTCAAATACATTCCTACTGCCTGCCTTCTGGTGAAGGCCGTCGATATTCTGTGTCACAACTGCGGTAAGCTTTCCTGCTTCCTCCAGTTCCGCCAGCTTTTTATGCGCCGCATTCGGCTGGGCTTCCATAGAGATCATCTTGTCACGGTAAAAGCGGAAGAATTCCTGCGGGTTCCTGACGTAGAACGTATGGCTGACGATGGTCTCGGGCGGATATTTATACTCCTGATGATAAAGACCGTCCTGGCTGCGAAAGTCCGGGATGCCGCTTTCGGTGGAAACACCGGCACCGCCGAAAAATACGATGCGATGGCTCTCGTCGATCCACTGCTGCAAGGTTTCGATGTTTGACATATTCTTTCCCCCCTTTTTATTGATCAACAAATTTCCTTAATCTCTGGAACAATATCTTATTCAAAAGCAATGTCAGCAGTACTTCCACGATAAAGGACACCACTGCCTGAATGGCACGGCCGGGCAGGAAGATCAGGAATCCTTTTTCATAGAGGATCGTCAGCCACAACGTGTTCAGCAGCATTCCGAAAACGAACTGCACGATCCCGAATGAAATAAGAGCCCGGGGAATGGTCACTTTTTTATGAAGGAACAGGCCGTGTGTGATACCCGTCAGTACCGCAGTCAGTGTAAATCCCGGAAAAAACGGTCCCGTCGGAAAGAGGAACGCACCGAGAACGTCACCGACGCCTCCTGCAATGGCCGCTCCGACCGGTCCGAACAGGACTGCTGCAAGGACTACGGGCAGGAAGTTCAGCGCAAGCCTGATATTGGAGCCAAACGGCAGTGATATCAGCTTGGATACTTCATTCAGCACCACATAAAGCGCGATCAAAAGCCCCAGGATTGCAATGTTTTTTACCGTGATCTTCTTTTTCATAAAAACAGTACCTTTCTAATCTCTTCTTCAGATACAGCGCGGGCGTATTTCCCGTCCGGAAAACGAAAGATCTCCCCGATCCCCTTTTGAAAAACGAACCGGATCTGCCCGTTGCGCACCTTTTTATCCGTAAACAGCTTCTTAAAAAGCTCTTCGCGATCAATATACTCCGGAATCTCCGTGGGAAGCCCGGCTCTCTTAAGCAGCGATTCCATACGGGAAACGTCTTCGCCGGAAACATATCCGAAGGTCTCCCCGAGCCTTGCCTCAAACATAAGGCCGATGGCAACCGCCTCTCCGTGCAGGAGCTTATAATCCGAAACCGTCTCCACCGCACGGCCTGCCGTGTGCCCAAGGTTCAGGATCTCCCTCAGTCCCGACGTTTCCGTCTCATCCTGTTCCACTACGCTGTATTTGATGCGGCAGTTTGTTTCCGCGACATGAAGGCATGCTTCCGGATCCAGAGCCAGGATTTTCTCCATATTCTCTTCCAAGAATAGGAAAAATGCCTGATCTGCCATGCATGCATGCTTGATTGTTTCGGCGAGACCGGACCTGAGTTCCCTATCCGGGAGGGTCTCCCACGCTTTTACATCGATGTATACCTTTTTCGGCTGATAGAAAAGCCCGATCAGATTGGTCGCAAGATCCGTATCCACGGCAGTTTTCCCGCCGACAGACGCATCCGCTGCAGCAAGAAGAGTCGTCGCATAGCTCAGATAAGGCACACCCCGCCCGAAGGTTCCTGCGGTAAAGCCGGCAAGGTCCGTCACCACGCCGCCTCCCACCGCGATCACACAGCAGTCCCGGCGGAATCCGCTCCGCAGCATCGAGTCTTCAACAAATTCCTTCATGGCACGGGTCTTGCTCTTTTCGCCATGAGGGATCACAAAGCACTCCGCCGTAAACCCGGCTTCCCTGAGGAGTTCCATGATCCGGTCCGCATAAAGGGGTTTCACCTCGTCATCCGTCACGACGGCAAACCGCCGGATCGATCCGATGAGGCCGTTTTTCAAGTCCTTTATGAGCTGCGCGGAAAGATCCCGTCCGATCGCGATGTCATAAGAATCGTCCACTACCTTCTTCAGTGAAACATGAAAGCTCTTTTCCATTAATAACTCCTAAAGTGAAAAGCCCCGGGCATTGAATCTCCCGGGGCTTTCATTCTTTCTGTCCTTATTCGACGGTAAACATCTTGACCCGCTGCTGGAGATCCTCCGCAATTCCCTGCAGATTTTCCGCCTGGGAAACCACGTTCTCCATGTTGCTCTCCAGCTGTGCCAGAGATGCAGAGGTCTGCTCCGTGGAAGCTGCATTCTCCTCGGACACGGACGAGAGGGATTCCACCGAATCCATGATGGAATTCTTGTCGGTATCGAGACTTTCCACCAAGTTCACGATAAACTGGTTGCCTTCCTCGGTCTCGCGAAGGAGTCCCAGCATCATGTCGAACGCATCGCTCATCTGCTGGAGCTGGGTCGCCTCGTCCATGGTCGCTGACTTGATGTCCTCGGTCAGCTGCTTATTCTTATCGGAAAGAGTCGTAATCTGCTGCAGCATGCCCGTGATCTCATTTGCCGCATTGTTGGACTCTTCCGCAAGGTTCTTGATGTTATCCGCAACAACCGCAAAGCCCTTGCCGGCTTCTCCGGCTCTTGCCGCCTCGATGGAAGCGTTGAGTGCAAGGAGATTGGTCTGGCTTGCGATCGCGATGATCGCCTCTGCGGCATTGCTGATCTCAGCTACCACGGTCGCGGTTTCATTGACGGAATCCGCCACCTGAATCGCTTTCTCTTCCGTATTCTTTCCGGCAGACCGGAGTTCCTCGATCTGTGCCTGGACTTTCTCGGAATTCTCATAAACCGTACGGCCGCGCTCCATGTTGGAGTTTGCGGAACTGAGTACGGATTCTACGGAATCGCCGATATTGACCGTGATGTCGGAGGTGGACTGTACATCGTTTGCCATTGCGGTAGCGCCGTTCGCAAGATCCGATACCGCCTGGTTGATGTCGGCCGTGGTCCTCTGGCTGTCGCTGATCATCGACTTCGTGCCGTCCGCTCCTTCATTGACGCTGTTCGCGGATTCGATAACATGGAGCAGAGCCTCCTGAAGCTTCGTTCTCATGCTTTCGGAAGCATCCGACATCTGATTAAACTCTGAAACCATACTGTTGGAGGCGATCGGAGTGACAAAATCGCCGGTTGCCATGATATCGATGGACTTCGCCACCTGGATGACGCTGTTGCTGAGCTTCCGTGAAATCACGAGACCCAGGATGAAAAGCACAACGCAGACTGCCGCAAAGATGATGGAAAGGATCAGGATCATCCTGTTCATGCTGGCATCCATAGTCGCTTTCTCCGCTCCTGCCCATGCTTCCGTGATATCCGTCATTTCGGAAAGATATTCCCTTGCCTCATTGAAGGCCTCCGCGAAAGCATTCCAGTCGCCTTCCATATTCGGTACATCAAAGCTTGACTGCCATGCATCAAGTGCTGTCTGAAATTCGCCGTACAGCGTTTCAAAGCTTTGACCGGAAGAAGCATCCTTCATTGTCCAGAGTGAATTCTCCTGCCTTGCAATATCTGCCGCGCCATTTACACGTTCGATGACCTGATCGATATTTTCCGTGTAATCATCAAGCTTCCCTTCGATGACTTCCTTAAGCTCCGGATTAGACGCTACCGCTTCGCCATTGATATTGTCATGATACTCCGTAGCCCCGAGGAAGGACTGATAAAAGTCACGATCCGCATTAAGCAGATTATTGCTGATATCATAAAGATGATCATAATAAACATGCTCCGCACTGTCATACGCGCTCTTCATCTGCAGGGAAAGTACGAGGATTGCGACCACCAATGCTGCTATAAGAGGCAGCACAAGCATCATCAATGTCGCCTGCAAAGGCATTCCTTTAGCTTTTTTCTTCATTGCGCTATCACTCCTTTTTGTTAAAGTATGTATTAAATTCAATCGCTTTCCTTACTATATCAAAATTTCCGGCATTTGTGAACCGAAAAGCCTGTTTTTCTGATTATTATTTTATCAGAATATCGTATACTTCCCGTTTTCCGATCCCGCGGTCTCTTGCAACCGCCTTCATCGCCTCTTTCCGGTCCATTCCACGGCTTTCATAGGACGCCACATGCTCCTCTATGGAGATCTTTTCATACTCCTCCTGCTTCAGGCGGATCAGCTCCTCAGGGTCAAGCCCTTCGATCACAAGAACATACTCCCCCCTGGGATCATTCTCCCTGTAATAACTGATAGCATCCTTAAGTGTCAGACACCTGTATTCCTCATGTTTTTTTGTCAGCTCACGGCAGATCGTCATCTTCCGGTCACCAAGCGAAGCATAAAGGTCATCCAGCGTATCCTTCAGGTGATGCGGTGCCTCGTAAAGCACTATGGTACGTGTCTCAGAAGTAAGAGAAGACAGGATCTCCCTCCGTTCCTTTTTTTCACGGGGAAGAAAACCCTCGAACGCAAACCGCCGCGTGCTCTGTCCGGAACCGGAAAGCGCCGTCACGACTGCTGCCGCCCCCGGAAGACTTGTAACCGGGATCCCTTTTTCATGTGCAAAACGGACCAGAACTTCACCGGGGTCCGAAATCCCGGGTGTTCCGGCATCGGTGATCAATGCAATGTTTTTTCCGGACAGAAGCTGCTCCGTCAGTTCGTGCGCCTTTTCGACCTTATTAAATTCGTGATAGGAAGTAAGGGGGGTATGAATGTCAAAATGATTTAAGAGCTTGATAGAGTTACGGGTGTCCTCCGCAGCGATAAGATCCGCCTCCTTTAAGATACGAAGAACGCGGAGCGTGATGTCTTCCAGATTTCCGATGGGCGTAGCACAAAGATACAGTGTTCCCGGCATGATAGCTCTTCTTTCTTACGGTTCTTATTTTACTGCATCGGATTGATCCGTGCCTTCATCGTTCGTTTCCGGAGACGCAGCAATACTCTTCTTCGTTATTTTCGGCAAAAGGAAGAACATGATCACTCCAACCGCAACAATACCAAGAGAGATAAACTGGGAAGTGGAAAGACTTCCGACAGAACCGCGGAGATCTCCCCGGAAGAACTCGATCACAAAGCGGCCGACTCCGTAAAAGATCAGATAAAGAGCACCGATCCGTCCTTTTGACGGGTTTTTCCGCGAAATAAGCAGCAAAGAAGCCATGATCAGGAAATCTCCGGCACTACTGAGAAGCTGTGTCGGAATCAGAGGTACACCGTTTGGTGCAAAATCCGAATGGGTAAAAATGATATGAAAGGCGCTGTCCGTCTCTTTTCCGTAACAGCACCCCGCAAAAAAACACCCGAGGCGGCCAAACCCCTGTGCAGCGGCAACGCCCGGCATAACGATGTCAAAATACGAAAAGAAATCCTGTTTTTTGATACGGATATAAATATAGCTTGCAAGGATCCCGCCGATGATACCGCCATATACTACAAAGCCGTTTCGAAAATCCCAGAAAATGGAAGGATCCTGAATGATCTGCGGGATAGAGACGATCCAGTATAGGACTTTGCTGCCGGCAAAGCCGCCGATGATGGCACAGAAGAAAATCCCGTAGAAGATATCTTCCTTAAGCCCTTTCTTTTTGCCGCGGGAAATACTGAGCAAAAGGGCGACGATGAAGCCGACGGCAATCATAAGGCCGTACATATGAAGTGTTATAGGACCGATGTGTATATCATTAAACATAATTAATACCCGTATTTTTCCTTAAGTTCATCCGAATAAACATCCGGCTCACTGTATATAATGAGCGGTTTTTCCACGGTTAGGAAAGGTTTTCCGCCGCGGCGCCCCTCGATGAGTAAAAGATTCGGTTCTTTATCCGCAAAGGGATAGACCATGCGAAGGCGCTTCGGTTCGATCCCTTTTTCATGCATGACCGTGATGATCTCGGCAAGGCGGAAGGGCCTGTGGACCATAAAAAAGCTCCCTCCTTCTTTAAGGAGAGCGGCTGCTTCGCGGATCACATCCGAAAGATCACAGAGTATCTCATGCTTTGCGATGGCCTTTTCGTCACGAGGATTTTTCAGCCCTTTTCCGGCAGCCATATAAGGCGGGTTCGTTATCACGCTATCAAAGGATGCCTTCCCGAAGATCTTCGATGCCTCCCGAAGATCCCCTTCCACGATCCGGATCCGGTCCGTCAGTTCATTCATCTCCACGGAACGCCGGGCAAGACTTAAAGAGCCTTCCTGGATCTCAAGCCCTATGATCTGCTTTGCCTCTGTCTTTGCGGAAAGCAGGATCGGAAGGATCCCGTTGCCGGTGCCGAGGTCGATCACATCCGCGCCGTTTTCGATCCTGGCAAAGCCGGACAGCAGTACCGCATCCATCCCGAAGCAAAACCTCGCCGGATCCTGAATGATCGAAAGGTGCGAAAGCTCCAGATCATCTACTCGTTCTCCGGGATAAAGATCAATTGTCTTCAATCCCCTCAAGCTCCTTCTTTTCCTGGGCGGAAAGCTTATTTCCCTTGCGTTTTCTGGGCTTGAACTTCAGATCTTCGGTCTTAAAATCCCGTACTTCTTTCGTATCGCCGGTGTCAATGAGAACCTTTACAATCTGCCGGAGTACGTTCACATCCTGTACGACTCCGGTCTGGCCTTCCTTTGTGGTAACGCTGTCTCCGATACCGGGAAGACGGCTGTTCAGGTATTCGTAGGTTTCCTGCTCATTCTTGAGGCAGCACATAAGCCTTCCGCAGGTGCCGGAGATCTTGGTCGGATTCAGGGAAAGATTCTGTTCCTTTGCCATTTTGATCGAAACCGGCGCAAAATCGGAAAGATAGCTCTTGCAGCAGAGCTCCCTGCCACAGATCCCGAGGCCTCCCAGCATTTTGGTCTCATCTCTGACGCCGATCTGCCGGAGTTCGATCCTGGTGCGGAACACTGCCGCCAGATCCTTTACCAGCTCACGGAAATCCACTCTCCCGTCCGCTATGAAATAGAACAGAAGCTTACTGTTGTCAAAGGTGTACTCCGCCTCAACGAGCTTCATATCAAGTCCCCGTTTCTGGATCTTTTCAAGGCACGTCTTGTACGCGTCCCTCTCCATTTCTCGGTTTCTCTGGGCTCTTTCGTCATCATCCGGCGTCGCAAGACGGACGACGTTCTTGAGCGGCTGGATCACCTGCTCATCCGGCACTTCCTTCGGGGGCATGACCACATTCCCGTATTCCGTGCCCCGTGCGGTTTCCACGATCACATGATCGCCGATCCCGATATCAAAATCCTTCGGCCCGAAATAATAGATCTTTCCCATATTCCGAAACCTTACACCGATTATTTTTGTCATTTTTATTTCCCCTTACCTGAAGTGATGATACTCATCCTTCTTTTATCGTCATGAGCAAAAGCTCCATCGTCAGATCAAAATTCACATTGGCAGCAAGACGCACCTTCGCCTTTTCGATCCCTTCAATGATCGCGTCAATCCCCTGATAGGAATGCTGATCAGACTGCCGTTTGATCTCCACGATCTCGTCCTTGAAGGTCAGGTTGTCGATCTCCATCGTCGCCTTGAACAGAAGCAGATCCCGGAACCAGACGAGTGCGATGTCAAAATAATCATCTATGTCCAGTTTGTACTCGTTGATCTTCTTCACCGCGGAGACAACTTCCTGAAGATCCATCCGGTCGATCCTCTTAAGGAGCGTGATCACCGCATAGCGGATCTCCTTGAAATTCTCCGAGGATGCGAGGCTGACCGCTTTTCCCACATTTCCCTGTGCAAAAGCAGCGGCAAAGCGGGCTTCATCCTCATCGATCCCGCAGTGCGAAACGAGATAGGACCGGATCTCCTCATCTTTTACCGGCGTCAGGTTCAGCCGGACGCAACGTGAGAGGATTGTCGGAAGGAACCGGTCCGCATTATTCGTCAGCAGCAGGATCACTGCATAGGACGGCGGCTCCTCTATGGTTTTCAGTAGCGCATTCTGCGCCTGTTCGTTCATTTTTTCCGCTTCGTCTATGATGTAAATCTTATAGGCACAGGCATACGGACGGATGTCCACGTCATTCACAACCTGCGTCCTGATATCATCCACTGAGACGGTATTCGGCTTTTCATGCTGCACGTAAATGATATCCGGATTGTTTCGAGACTCTGTCTGCTTACAGAAGCGGCACTCATGACAAGGATCCGCCCCTCCCTTTTCACACTGCAGCGTCTCGGCAAAAGCCTCTGCGAGCATGCGCTTTCCGGAACGGTCCGGTCCGTTTAAGATATAGGCGTGTCCGACCTTATGCAGCTCTATCGCCTTCCGGAAATGGTCTATGATATTCTGATGTCCGATAATCTCGCGAAAATCTGCCATTTTACGTTACAATATCGATCAAAAGCCCCTCGATCTCTCCGATCTTGTCCAGGATATCGATGTGCTTTTTTTCGTCCTCCATCAATAGCTTTGCAAGTTCATCCAGATTGGCATCGATCAGCCGGATGATTCCGTAGACCCGGTGCCTTCCCTTCCGGTCCAGAAAATTTTCACGCGAAAACTTGTGGGACCGGTTGACGATCTCATTCAGGAAATCCTTGATCTGCATGCGGTATTTCTTCATCTCCGAGATATCCATGTGCCGGGCGATGAGATTTCCCTGCACGGAGATGTCCTTGAGCATGGATGTCAGCTTTTCCTGAAGTTCCGTGTCCTCAATAGCGCTGGTCAGCGTAAACTTGAAGGAATCATCCGTTTCCTCCACCGCTTTTGCCTGAACCGTCTGATTGATCTGCTGAATGTCGTTAACCCGAATTTCCATCCTTACTCTGCCTGATAAAAGCGACGACATCCGAAAGTGTCGTCTCAAGGTCGTCATTGCGAAAACGTCTGGTGATCCCGGCGTTCTTTAAATTTTCCTCGGAAAAATCCTGATCGTCCGCCAGAAACCGCCTGCAAACCTCGGTATAATGCGGAGGTGACTGCTTCATTTCGCGTTTCACCGCTCTCAGCAGCCGTACGCCGTCGTCCACCTCTATATAGATCGGCAGAACACACTGTTTTCCGTAGTAATTACGCACCATCAGGTAGGATTCCAGCGTTCCGATCACGGCATAGCTGTTTTTTTCGAGATCGACCTGTCCGTCATCCGCCGTGAAATAATACCAGTCACCGAGAACCGTATGATAGGTCCGCATCTCGATCACTTTCTGCTCCGCCGTCAGGGCATCCAGCGTTTCCTTATCCGTAAAGTGATATTCCCTGCCCTCCGTCTCTCCGGTCCGGATCGGACGGGTCGTATAGGTCACGATCCTCTGAAGCTTAAGGTCCTCCTGCTCCATGATCCTTTTATAGATCGTATCCTTTCCGGAAGAGCTTTTTCCAAGGAGATAAAATATGTTTCCCATTGGCTCATTATATCCTAAAAAATCAGGTCTCACAAGAGAAACCCCGATAGATCTCGTATCCGGAAGAAGAGGAAACACTGCTGCTTTCCGTCTCCATCAGTTCCCCCTGTCCCCTGTCCAGTTCATGGAGTGCTACTTTGAGTCGGAGAAACCCTTCCGTTGTATCGGAGATACTTGTCATCGCGATCACGTAGTCCTCTTCTGCCCTCTCAACCACAAGGCGATATACCTTTTGCAAACACGAGGACAGCCTTTTCCCAGTCACGCCGATGAGATCCGGACGAATGATGATCTTGCCGGGATCTTTTGCAAACGCTTCTTCTTTGCTCAGAGCATCCTCCGTCAGAACTGAAAAGGATTTTAAATCCCGGCAGCTGCGGTAGAATCCGTTCAGCCGCTCGATATAAGTAGAAAACAATGCATCTCCCTCCGATGCAAGGAGGCTTACGCACCGGTCGATCGAGGAAAGAAGCACATACGATGGTGAGCTCGTCTCGTATATATCAAGATACCGCGCGATCCCATCCTCCGGAATGCGATCCGTAACAACATGCAAAAGTGCTGTCTGCGTCAGTGACGGAAGCGTTTTATGAACACTCTCTACCACCAGATCCGCACCAAGCGCCGTTGCAGACTCCGGAAGCTCCTTTGAAAAGGCAAGATGCGCTCCATGCGCTTCGTCTACGATCAGCGTAGCCCCGTGACGATGCGCGATTTCGGAAAGCTCCCGGATATCGCTGAGGATCCCTTCATAGGTCGGAGATGTGATTACCACTGTTTTCGCATCCGGAAACGCGTGAAAACCCCGGAGAAGCTCCTCCGGAGAGATCTGACCCGGCACGCCGAACCGCGTTTTGACCGGTTTCAGGCTAAAAACCTCAAGATCCCTCAGATAACAGGCATGACGAACGGATTTATGGCAGTTTTCCGCAACCAGGATACGGGAGCCTTTCTCCGCCGCAGCTGAGATCGCGGAAAGGATGCCCACGGTACTGCCGTTGACAAGGAAAAAGGAACGCTTTACCCCCCAGAGAGCAGCCGCCCTTTTTTCTGCTTCAAGGATGATCCCCCTGGGGCGATGAAGATCATCAAATCCCGGAATCTCTGTGATATCGATGCGGGAGGGTTCCCCGATCATAAGATCCGTTCTCTTATGACCCGGCATATGGAACGGATAATCGTCGGAAAATGCGTATTTCTTCAATTTTTCATACAGGCTCTTTTCACTCATAGAAGAAAACGTTTTAAATCCGGCATCCAGTCACCGAAAAAGACCGTGTCTTTTGAAATGGAATCCCATAAAGGCGTCAGAAACGCTCCTAGAAGATCGATCACGGTGGCGAAATCCGGCCCTTCTTTTTTCACGCCCCGTAAATATGTCTTCCACTTTTTTTTCATATAGGGGTAATCCCTGTAATTGAGGAGCATATTGAGACGTTTCTGATCGATCGTCAGCTGCGTATCGAACAGCGCCGCGGATAGAGTCTCCCTTACATGTCTGCCGTCAAGGGTTTCGGTGGAAAGAATGGAATATACGGTATCATAGGGCTTTAAGTCCGTGATCAGCTCCATCTTTCGGATGATGTCAGTCAAAGCCTCAACCAGGATCTGCTCTTTCGGATAAACGCGACAGGGGAATCTCCGGTCCGGATAGAAGAAAAACCGGAACTCCTCCGTTTTTTCGACACATCGCTCGGGTGACGGCGTCAGAATGATCTCAAAAGGAACTTTCATCCCGGGGAGTTCTCCCTTCATCAGCAGACGTGCCGTACCCTCCTCTGTCATCCGAAGTCCCATATCCCAGTTGATGCCGCTGTTTTTTTCACGAACCAGCGTCCTTGTCACGACCGTCGCCAGATCACGGAGTGCAAAACTCCCGTTATAATAAAACGAAAGCTCATGCACGACTCTGGCCCGGTAGGCGGAAAGGGAGAGCTCGCTCCGGTTCCTCAATATGAAATGATCACTGTAACAGGATCCCGCGATCACCGAAAGAGCTTCCTCCAGCATGAATGCCGAAGCAAGGTTTGAAAACGGGATGGATAATTCCGCACTCCTTGACCGTACCGAGGAGAGCGCGAGTTCTGCCGCATTTTCCATTACATCCAGACCCCTAAACGACTGTGTACTTTATTCAAAACCTTCCGAAGCCGCGCGTATTCCATCAGCTTCATGACATCAATGTTCTTTTCCCCGAGGAATCCCCGCATGGCATCCTTTAAGGTATCCTTTGAAATACGTTCCTCATATTTGAAGACATCGCAGATCAGGCGCTCTTTCTCATAAATGTGCATCTGTCCTTCGCCGAACGGGATCATCGTCACTCCGAGCGAAAGGACTTCCGGCTCCGTATAATAGGGTCGAACCGCCGGAAAATCAACGCAGAACCTGGATTTCGAGGTATTCTTGTCTATGGCGATCGTCCATTCAAAAGGTTTCGCATCCAGATATCCGTATGTGTAGAGCGCGCTCTCCATCGTCAGCACACCGTCCGGAAAGAGAGCCAGTATCCGCTCCTCTTCCGGAATATTCCTCATTTTCAGCGCATAATAGCCGTTCCGGACCTTTACGAGATAACCGTCGCGTACCAATGCCTGGATCCTGCGGTAGTCAAGACCCAGGGTGCCAAGCTCCGCGGCTTTTGTCACGCCTCCGTTGCGGCTCATCATCGCTTCCACCGCTTCCATGATCAGTTCTCTCCGTTCTTCCCGGATTCCTCGTTTTGCCATTTCAGATCCCTTTCAAAATAAATTTTGATGCGAAATATTCCGCTTGATCCTCTGATAATTTACTTTATTCCACGCTTTTTTCAGTATAGCGATTTCCGGTATTCTTGTAAACTATGTCTTGCTTTGTCCTTTGAAGTGCACTATAATTTGAATCAGACATGAAGAAATGTCGTTTTTATCGTTTCCGTTTTGTTTTGGAAAGATCGTTCGATCCGGAAAGGAGTTATGATGGCTGACGAACAAACCCAGATTCACAGAAACCCTTCCAGAGAGGCCTGTGAAAAGATCATCAAACGGATCCTCGTAACAGAGGTCCTGGAAAAGGGCCGCAATACGCAATTCCGCAGCGCTGCGAGCTTTATGGCATATTTTGAATCTCTCTATCCCGCTTCGCCGGGACTGACCAAGCAGGTACAGCGTGCCGTGCGCTCGATGGATCTTCCGAAGGATGAGAACGGCTTTTACATGATCAACAAAACCGGATCACAGGTCGCGGAAGATAAGGAAATGCGCACACTCTGCGAGCGCTATGAGGTGTCCATGGAGGATCTTGATGAGTGCGGGACGGTTTTCCTGAAGGTACTTACCCATTCGGCGCGCACCTATCTCGCCGACCAGCTTCTGTCTTCCAAAACTTTCTCCGATAAGATCGTGACCATCGCAGAAACTGGAAACGGTCTCATCCTGTATACCGACCAGAAGCAGCGGCTGATGAACAATCTGAAAAATACGATCCTGCCGAAGCCCGTTGAATAATATAAGGGAAACGCTTTCATCAGCGTTTCCCTTATCTTTATCTCCTTCTCCTCCGCCGTCTTCGGCCGAATCCACCCCTCTTCACGCGCCTGTATGGGCTTTTGGAATTCTTCCATCGGTAAAACTTCTGCCGCCAGATATGTGCTCTCGAAAATACTTTGATCAGGATCACTATCGCAAGAACGCCGGCAGCGATCAGGAGTACCAGCAGAAGGATCTTTTTCGGCGTCACCTCGACAAGCAGTTTTTCTCCTCCACCCTCCTTGCCATCCGCATCCGAAGAAAGGATCGTCTTAAACGGATAAAACTCCGTCAAAGCACTGTTCAACAAAATATCTGCCGTTCCGACATCATGGCCGGCGTATGTATATCGGATCCTCCCGAGAACACCCGGCTCATCAAAAATCTCCTCGATCTCCGCTGTCGCTTCCGAAAACGAAGCAGCAAGCGGAAGCACGATACAGGCTGACGGATCCAGCTCGGCCAGCTTCTCCTGACCGTTCAGAATATCACGATCCGAAAGATTCTCTTTATATGTGGTTTCATTCTCCGCCACATTAAAGAGCCCGAAGTTGGAAAAACAGTATTCAAACAGATCCTTGGAATCTGTCCAGTGATAAGGTTTATCCGCATACATCACGGCACAGATCAGCGTCATACCGTCCTTCTGCGCGTAAGTCACCAGCGTGCTCTTCGCAGCGATCGTATATCCCGGCTTTCCGCCTGTACAATACTCATACAGATATTTTGCCGTATGGTAAGCATTGATCATTTCATTATGGTTCTGAAGATAAGTGATGTCACTATGCTTATTCGTCGGAGGGATCTCATATCGCGGTGTTCCCGTCATGATGCGGAAAGTCTCGTTTTTCCATGCCTCCTGCGCGATCAGCGCCATATCATGGGCCGAGGTGTAATGCGTTTCGTCCGGAAGCCCGTGTGGATTGGAAAAATGCGTGTTTGTGCAGCCGAGCTCCGCGGCCTTCTCATTCATCATCGCGACAAAGGTGTCGTAATCGCCTCCCACATGCTCTGCGATAGCGTAAGCACACTCATTTGAAGATTCCAGGAGCATACCGTAGAGGCATTGCTCCAGCGTCATCTCTTCCCCGACATCACGGGCAATGGAAGACCCTTCCGTTTTGTAGACCGCGTCCTTGGAAAAGACAACCGTATCGCTGATGTTGCCATTTTCCAGAGCGATGAGCGCCGTCATGATCTTCGTGATACTTGCAGGATAATGCACCTCATCAGCATTCTTCTGGTAAAGGATCGTACCGGTGGATGCTTCCATAACGATCGCGGACTGGGACCCCGTTTCAATCCCCTCCGGCCAGTAATCCGAAGCGGGCATCTGATCTGTAGCAACCATCTGATCCATAGCGGCTATCTGATCCGTAGCGGCTATCTGATCCGCCTGGATCGGCTCTGTTCCAGCAAGGAGCAGAAACGCGCAGCATATGAATAATAAGCATTTCTTCAGATATCTCACGTAATGATCCCTCAAAAATTCATATATTTCAAAAACAATTCCTGAAAATCAGGACTTTCAGCAAGTGTGATCTCCTCTGCAAGATCCTTCAGCATGGTAAAACGATCCCTTGTTGTCTCATCCGTTGCGAAAAGAACCGCCCCGGCAAGAGACGTATTCGGGCAGGACTTTGTCTTCTTCACCAGTTCAGGCGGGATCAGGCCGATCCCGGATGCTTTCAGAGGGCTTAATGCCTGTCCGAAGCTGCCGGAGAGATAAAGCGTATCAATATCTCCATAAGATGCTCCATAGGAACGGATCAGTGTTTCCAGTCCCGCTCTCACTGCTGCCTTTGCCAGCTGGATCTCCCGTATATCCGCAGCTGTAATGACAATGCCTTCCGCCACGGGGAACCCTGTTTCAAAATACGGCGAAACAAGAAGCCCTGTTTCATCCATAAGATCTTCCGTAAAGAGCTCGTACGCCGCCTCGATCACACCGCTGCCGCAAAGGCCGACCGGAGAAAGGTCTCCCATTGTCCTGACTGAAGGTTTTTTCTTTCTGATCGTGACACCCGTGATCGCACCGGGAACTCCCGCACATCCGCAGGAAAGATTTCCTCCCTCCAGTGCCGGACCGGCTGCGGTACTTGCAACCAGAAGTTTCTCTCTGTTTCCGAGCGCCATTTCTCCATTGGTTCCGAGATCGATAAAAAGAGAAAGCTTATCGCTCCTGTCCATGCCCAGCGATACCATGCCGCTCACAATATCCGCACCGACAAATACACTGATGCCCGGAAGGATCGTGACATTTCCTTCCTTCCGAAGCGCCAGATGATGACTCCGAAAGGGTGCTGCTCCAAGCGTTTCACAGGAAAGCCCTGAATAGAGATGGCCCATGGTTGTATTTCCGGAAAGGAAAATCGGAATCTCATCGGGATCGACGCCAAGGGATGATACCAGATTTCGGATGTCACTACGGATCAGGCTCTTCAGCTTTTCTCCGTTTCCCAGGTTTGCTTCCCGGATCCTGCTGATCACATCAGCGCCAAACTGTCTCTGGTGATTCACGGAGGTTCTGATATCCTTCACCTCGCCATGGATAAGAAGCGCTGCGGCAAGGGTCGTCGTGCCGAGATCCAGCGCGATCATTTTTTCACCGGAAGAAACTGCCTCCGATATAGAGGGCGGCCGGATCTCATCCTCCTTTTGCTCCCATGTAACCTCAAAAGAACCGGAAACACGGCATCTGCAGGCCAGCCGGTATCCTTCCAGGAGTTCCCCCTGCGAAAACCGTTTCTGCTCCGTATCCGTCGGATCCGGCGCTTCTTTGAGAAACCGTACAACGCATTTCCCGCAGGTACCGTTTCCTCCGCAAGGGGTGTCCAGTTGTGCTCCTTTTTCCCGGATCACGGAAAGAAGCGTCTCTTTTTCCTCAGCTTCTCCGGAGAAGGTAATATTGCTCATGGTTTTTCCAGAATCAGTTTGCATATCCTGTTATGAAGCGCTGAAAACCGTTCTTCGTATTCCGTCATGATATTTCCCTCAGAAAGCACAGGATCATGATGAAGGTCATAAGTGGAGCTCTTAAGGATCCACCCGGTGTCATTGATCTCCTGCAGGGAAAAATCGAAAAGATCCTTATTATCCGTCTTAAACTCAATCAGACCACCGTTTTTTAAGATCCTGTCATAACGGTCCAAAAAAGCTTTCGAAGTGAGACGGCGCTTGGCATGGCGTTCTTTCGGCCACGGATCGGAAAAATTGAGATAGATGCGGTCTACCTCGTCCTCCGCAAAGATCTCACACAGTCTTTCCGCATGTACACAGAGAAACCGGAGATTCGGCAGAGGATTCTCCTCCATTTTCTGGACGGCCCGGTAAAGAACGCTGGAATAGAGCTCTATCCCCAGGTAATTGATGTCCGGATTTTCCTCCGCCATCGTCATCAAAAACCGGCCTTTTCCCGTACCGACTTCTATACGGAGCGGATGATCGTTTTCAAAAAATGTCTTCCAGGTGCCTTTCTGTTTTTCCGGCTCCTGCACCACGAAAGGGCTGTTCTCCACTGCCTCTTCCGCACCCGCGATCTTTCTCAGTCTCATGGCGTTCCCTTGATCTCCACGGTTTTCAGCACCTGATCGATCGTTTTGACCGGAAGGATCGTCAGCTTTTTCCGGACTTCCTCCGGCACCTCATCGAGGTCACGTACATTCTCATCCGGGATCAGAATCTTTTTCAGTCCGGCTCTCTCCGCAGCCATCAGCTTTTCCGGAAGTCCTCCGATGGGAAGCACCGCTCCCCGGAGAGAAATCTCACCGGTCATACCGAATTCGGGATTCACTTCCTGATCCGTTACAAGGGATGAAAGCGCTGTTGTCATTGTAATCCCGGCGGATGGACCGTCCTTTGGCACCGCTCCCTCCGGCACATGGATATGAATATCATTCTTTTCAAACAGCTTTGCTTTTTCGGGATACATGGATTTCACCAGTGTTACCGCAATCTGAGCGGATTCTTTCATCACATCCCCGAGCTGCCCGGTCACCGTGATCTTTCCGGATCCTTTGGTAAACATGGTTTCCACAAAAAGGATCTCTCCTCCCGCCTGTGTCCAGGCAAGACCTGTCACAATACCCGGCCGTTTTTCCTCAAGAATCCTGTCATGACGGATCGGATGGTCATCCAGAAACTCACGGAGGCGTTTCGGTCCAACCGTAACTGTCTTTTTATCTCCTTTTACGAGGTTGACCGCTGCCACGCGGCAAAGTGTATCCAGCCGTTTTTTCAGTCCTCTGACACCGGATTCGGCCGTATAATCGGAAATGATCTTTGTGATCGCTTCGTCCGTAACGCGAAGACTCCTTGCTTTGATTCCCATCTCCTTCATCGCGCGGGGGAGAAGGTGCTTTCTTGCGATGTTGTATTTCTCGATCGCGGTATATCCCGGAAACCGGATCACCTCCATACGATTCAGGAGCGGCTCCGGAATGGAATCCGTGGTATTTGCCGTACAGACGAAAAAGACGTTCGAAAGATCATAAGGAACGTTCATATAATGATCCGTAAAGGAAAAATTCTGCTCCGGGTCGAGAACCTCAAGCAGAGCTGAAGAGGGATCTCCGCTGTAATCTTTACTGAGCTTGTCCACTTCATCCAGCACCATCACGGGGTTCCCGGCACCGCTCTTTTTGATCCCGTCCATGATACGGCCGGGCATCGCTCCGATATAGGTCCTCCTGTGTCCGCGGATCTCCGCCTCATCCCGGACTCCTCCGAGACTGACGCGGACATATTTACGGCCTAGGGCTTTTGCAATGCTCTGTCCGATACTCGTCTTTCCGGTACCGGGCGCACCCACAAACAGCAAAATGGAGCCGGACTGCTGCTTCTTTAAATTCATAACCGCGATCTGCTGGAGCACACGGTTTTTGACTTTCTTAAGGCCGTAATGATCCTCATCCAGTATCTCTTCTGCCTTTACGAGATCGGCGGGGGGCTGCTCCTCCGCTTTCCAGGAAAGCCCTGTCACAAAGTCCAGATAATCATAAAGCATCCCGTACTCGTGGCTGTTCTCCCCCTCCTGTTTCATGCGGTTTAGTACCTTTTCCGCCTCATTCCTGGCAGTCTCGTTCATGCCGGATTCCGCGATGAGCTTCTCAAATTTCCGGATATCGGAAACATTTTCCGGATGCATCTCATCCAGCTCTTTCTGGAGAAAGTCCATCTGCTTTTTGATGGCATCCTCGCGGTAAAGCTTTTCATTGGACGCCTCCTGCGCGGTCGCGGCCTCCGTCGTCACCTTCATCATTTCCAGGGATTCATAGAGAACCCTCTCAATCGCGTCCGTCCTCTCGGAGATCGAATCCATCGCGATGATCTCGTATTTTTCCTCATTGGAAAGAAGGAGCTGATAGCTGATGGTCGCGATCATTTCACTCATGGTTTTCCACTGCATGATGTAATTACGCGCCATAAGTCCCCATCTGGAGCCTGAGATAAAGTGCAGATAGGCGTTTTTGACTTTTTCATAACGTTCCGCTGCCTCTTCCTCGGAAAGGTCATCAATTTCGGGACGCGGCTCCACCGTTGCCTTGATCTCGCCATCCTTTACACGGATCCTTTTCACATCCACGCGCTCCGTCGCATAGATGCCAATGTTGCCTTCCTTATCGATCCCCTCAATCTTCCCTGCAATGCCGATCCGGTAAAAATCACCGGAAGTGATCTGCGAACGGCGGATATCCTCCTTCAGCATCAGGAAAACAACATCCTCGCCTTCTGCGGGATTCGTTTTTACATGCTCCGAAAAGTAATCGCTTGAAAAATAAAACGTCACTCCGGGGATGATAATTATATTATGAAATGGTACAATAATCATGATGTGCTCCTTTGGTGCCGCGCCATCGGCGCATAGTTGACGTATTATAATCGTTCACTTTACTCATTGTACTACATTTAAAAGAAGTATAATATAAAGAATATGAAAAAAAATTTGTTTCCTATCATTACAGTATTGTTTCTGGCCGGATGCACGGCTGCTCCTGCTGCAGAAACAGCTACGGAAGACGCCGCACCGATATCTACGGAAACGGAGACGGCTGTTTCCTCCGAAGAAGAAACCGAAACAGAAGAAGTAAAGCCGGAAAAGGATCCTCATCCGTTCGATGAACCCATACGCGGCATTTACGTATCTGCCTGGGTCGCCGGTGAAAAGACCAGAATTGACGAGATCATCTCCGCCTTTGATGAGACTGAGCTCAACACGATCGTGATCGATGTCAAGGACGACGAGGGCTATGTTGTCTGGAATACCTCCTCGCCGCTGATCGATGAAACCGAATCGGTACGCGTTGCCATCGGTGATATGCCGGGTCTCATTAAAAAGCTTCATGATCACGGAATTTATGTCATCGGACGTCTTGTCTGCTTCCGGGACGGCTACATCGGCGACGTGCGCCCCGACTGGGTTTTCCATAACCCTGACGGGACAATCTACAAGGATGAAAAAGATTTCGCCTGGATCGATCCCACAAACGAAGAAGCGCAGAACTATCTTTTTGAAGTGGCCGATGCGTGCAAAGATGTCGGTTTTGATGAGATTCAGTTTGATTATGTACGATATCCCACCAAGGCGACCGAAGAGATGGTTGGCGTAAACGGTGCGGGAAGACAGCGGAACATCACCAAATTCGCTTCTCTGGCAAAAGAACACTTCGAGGAGCTTCAGATGCCCTATTCCATGGATGTGTTCGGAATTGTGATTCATGCGGAGTATGACCGGGACATTGTCGGACAGAACTATGCCGATCTTTCGTTTGAAACAGATGCCCTCTCTCCGATGGTATACCCTTCGCATTACGCCGATGGGACCTATGAGATCGAGTATCCGGATCTCCAGCCTTATGAGATCCTTTACGCATCCATGACGGAATCCAAAGAATTGCTCGATGAGGCAAAGAAAAAAAGACCGGATGATGCCCAGGCGATCGTACGACCCTGGCTTCAGGGATTTACGGCAGATTATCTGGAACACTATATCGAATACGGACCGGAAGAGATCCGGACGCAGATACAGGCAGTATATGATGCCGGATATGAAGAATGGCTGGTCTGGGATCCGGCAGAGCATTATCCGTGGGAGGCGTTTGAAGAAGAAACGGAATAAGCGACGAGACAGGGAAATGTTGGTAGATAATACAGAGCTACCAGCTCAAAATGCAGAGCATTTTTCGCTGGTGGCTACTCGCCAAAGAAATTCAAAAAAAGCGGCTGGTATGCAAGCATACCGACCGCTTTTTTATGAATTGCCTTGGCTCTGTATTATCTACCAAACTGAGGATCGTTGTTTCCGGAGTCGGTCATGAACATCTCGAGCATGTTGATCGGGTCGTCGAAGTCTGCAAGCCAGCCTTCACGAGCATAGGTGTAGTTACCCTGCTTACGATTCTCAAGGAATACGTTCCAATCCTGCGTCTCGATGGTCATCTCAATACCAAGTACGGAAAGGTCACTCTGAATGGACTCAGCAACCTTCTGGTGGCCGCTGTTCTCGTTCAGAATGTACGGAAGCGTTACGCTCGGGCTGATCTGATAAGTGCCGTCACCATTGTCGGTGAAGGAGTAGCCGCAGCCCTCAAGAAGGCTCTTTGCTGTCTCAACATCCGTGGTATCTGCATCATAGTAGGAAATATCGTCTGTCTTGAAGATACCGCCGTTACCATCGCTCATACCAGCCGGGATGTAAGAATCCGCTGCCTTCTGTCCGGTCTGACCAACCGTCTCAACGATGTAGTCACGATCGATAAGAAGAGCGATTGCGTGACGGAAATCCTTTGCCTGCTGCTCGGTCATGCCGTTAAACAGATCAGCGTTTACGTTGAATGCGGTATAGTAGGTACCCATGTTGTCGATGATGTGGAATTCCGGGTTATCCTTTAAGGACGGAATCTCATCATTCGGTACAGAATCGATGAAATCAAGGTCTCCGCTGTTGTATGCTGCATAGATAGCAGTATCATCAGCAGAAAGCATGAACTGAAGAGTCTTGGTCGGAACATTTGCTGCATCATAATAGTTCTCGTTCTTCTCATAAGTCATGCTCTCATCATGAGACCACTCTTTAAGAGTGTACGGTCCGTTGCAGACGAATCCTGCTTCCTGAGCCCAGGTACCCGGAGTCTCGGTATCAGCAGCCTCTACAGAAGCCTCATGAACCGGGAAGTAAGCCGGGAATGCAAGAAGCTGGTTGAAGTACGGGCAGGGACCATTCAGAGTGATCACAAGCGTGTTATCATCCGTTGCTTCTACGTTCAGAGTTCCGTCATCTTTTCTCGCAACCGGATCAAACATGTAAGCATAATCCGCAGCGGTCTTCTCGTCGATGACGCGGTTCCAGCTGTAAATGAAGTCGTTTGCATTGAGAGTATCGCCGTTGCTCCACTTGGTCTCTTTCAGCTTTACAGTGTAAACTGTTCCGTCTTCAGAAACCTCCGGCATGGACTCTGCAACTGCCGGCTGAAGCTTGCCGTTCTCGTCATACTCAAGGATTCCGGAGAATGCAGCGATCGCAAGGCAAGCGCCGTCTACAGAACTGTTCAGTGCCGGATCCAGATAATCCGGTTCGGAAGCAAGGTTGATCTTCAGTGTATCAGAGCCTTCCTTCTTTGCCTTCTGGAAATACTTGAAACCATAAACATTTGCATAAGTACCGGTAACATCCGATTTCTGCATGAATACATCATTGTAGTAGTAGATCGGAATAACAGCCCAGGTATCCATGAGCATATCCTCAGCCTGATGCATCAGATCCACACGACCTGCAAAATCAGTGGTGGTCTTGATCTCTTCGATCAGAGCATCATATGCATCCCACTGCGGTGCAGAGGATCCGGTTGCTTCAGCAGTTTCTGCGCCAGCATCATCTGCGCCAGCATCATCTGCTGCCGGTGCTTCTTCAGCAGCTGCTTCTTCCGTAGCTGCCGGTGCTTCTTCTACAGCCGCTGCATCTCCGGCAGGTGCTGCTGCTGTATTGCCGCAGGCTGCAAGAGATACTGCCATACTTGAAGCAAGCAGAATTGACAGTAACTTCTTTTTCATAATAATTCCTCCTTAGAAATTTTGTTTATGTTCCACCCTCACTATGAGGGATAAAACCTATTTCATCCAGCAGGCCACAAGATGGCCGTTTCCGCGATCGGTAAGCTCCGGCATTTCCACCGCACACTTATCGGTTGCATAGCGGCAGCGCGTCCGGAACGGGCATCCGGTCGGCATCTTTAAGGGGCTCGGTACATCTCCCTCGAGAACGATCCGCTTGCTGTGCCTTGCTGTCTCCGGATCCGGGATCGGAACTGCCGAAAGAAGGCTCAGGGTGTAAGGATGCATCGGATGGTTATTCAGTTCATCCGCATCTGCGATCTCCATCACCTTTCCGAGATACATCACCGCGATACGATCCGAAATATGGTGAACCACCAGCAGATCATGCGCGATGAAAAGATACGCTACTCCGAGCTTCTCCTGAAGCTCTTCGAACATATTGACCACCTGTGCCTGAATGGAAACATCCAGCGCCGAAACCGGCTCATCACAGACAATAAACTTCGGATTTACGGCAAGGGCTCTTGCAATCCCGATTCTCTGCCGCTGACCGCCGGAAAACTCGTGAGCGTAACGCATGGCATGCTCAGCATTCAGTCCGACCATTTCCATCAGGGAAAGGATCTTTTCACGCCTTTCCGCTTTGGTGGAATAAAGCTTATGCACATCCAGCGGCTCTCCGATGATATCCTCTACCGTCATCCTGGGATTCAGGGATGAATATGGATCCTGAAACACCATCTGCATCTGCTTCCGGTACGGAAGCATGTTGACATCGATCTTTTTTTCGCTGTCGAAAAGGACTTCTCCGTCGAATACGATCCTTCCCGCTGTCGGCTGATAAAGCCGCAGAAGCGTCCGTCCGACGGTTGTTTTTCCGCACCCGGATTCTCCAACGAGTCCCAATGTCTCACCGGGACGGATTGAAAAGGAAACATCATCCACCGCTTTCAGCGGAACCTTTCGAAGTCCCTGCTGCACCGGAAAGTATTGCTTCAGGTGGGATACTTCCAGAAGATTCTTTTCTTCACTCATGAGGCAGCTCCCTCCTGTTCCTTGTACATCTTACTGATATTCATCCAGCAGCTTGCCAGATGGTCTTCACCAACCCAGATCTCTTCGGGCTGTTCTTTTAAGCATATTTTCATTGCTGCGTCACAACGTGGGCAGAACGGGCATCCTTCCGGCATATTCAGAAGGTTGATCGGTGTTCCGCCGATCGGAACCAGTTTTTCATTCATATTGTCTGCTTTCGGTATGGAACGGAGAAGACCTTTGGTATATTCATGCTTCGGGTCATAGAAGATCGCATCCGCCGTACCGCGCTCACAGACACGGCCACCGTACATGACAAGGATCTCATCACACATGCTGGCAATGACACCAAGGTCATGGGTTACCATGATGATGGACATCCCCATTTTTTCCTGAAGAGACTGCATCAGCTCCAGAATCTGCGCCTGAATGGTCACATCAAGTGCCGTTGTCGGCTCGTCCGCGATCAGAATATCCGGTTCACAGCAAAGTGCCATTGCGATCATCACACGCTGCCTCATACCACCGGACAGCTCATGCGGATACTGTTTCACACGGCTCTGCGGCTCGTTCACACCAACAAGCGTCAGCATCTCGATAGCACGTGCCTTTGCCTCTTCCCTGCTTTTATCCGTGTGAAGCCGGACCGCCTCGGTCAGCTGATAACCAACAGTGAACACCGGGTTCAGAGAAGTCATCGGATCCTGGAAAATGATGGATACCTTCGCTCCGCGGAATTTCTGCATCTGCTTTTCGGACCACTTTGTGATATCCTCACCACGGAATTTTACACTGCCCTCCGTAATCTTTCCGGTTTCCGCCAGGATCTGCATAATAGAATATGCCGTAACGGATTTTCCGGAACCGGACTCTCCAACGATTCCAAGCGTTTTCCCGGCTTCCAGCTTGAAGGAAAGACCGTTTACCGCCCGAACCTCACCATTGTCGGTAAAAAAGCTTGTATGCAGATTATCTACTTCTAATAAGAAATCGTCGCTCATGGATCTATCTCCGCAAATTATTCTTTATTTCAGTTTCGAGTCAAACGCATCCCGAAGACCGTCTCCGAGAAGATTGAGTGCCAACACGATCAGGCAGATGATCACTGCCGGGATTACGAGACGGTACGGATAGGTCTGCATTCCTTCACGCGCGGCATTCGCAAGTGATCCGAGTGATGTCAGCGGCGCGGAAACACCGAGACCCAGGAAAGAAAGGTAACTCTCGGTAAAGATCGCGCTCGGCACCTGCAGCGCCGTCGTAATGATGATAACGGAAAGGCAGTTCGGAAGGATGTGCTTTCTCAAGATCCGTCCGTTCTTTGTACCGATCGCACGTGCGGCAAGCACATACTCATTATTCTTGATCGTAAGGATCTGTCCGCGGATCAGTCTCGCCATACCGACCCAGTAAAGAAGAGCAAATACGATAAAGATCGATATCATATTTGTTCCGAGCTTGGCAAGATCCGTTCCCTGGATCAGAGGCGTCAGTCGTTCATTCAGAACCACCGACAGCAGAATGATGATCAGCATGTCAGGCAGTGAGTAGATAATATCGACGATCCTCATCATGATGAGGTCGACCGTTCCTCCGAAGTAACCGGCAATGGAACCGTATATCAGGCCGATGATGAGTACCATGATCGCCGCAACGATACCTACCGAAAGACTGACTCTCGTTCCATAGATAACGCGGATAAAATAATCACGTCCCAGAGAATCTGTTCCGAAAAGATGCGGGAAAAGTTTCTCTCCGGTTTCTTCCATGTATTGCTGCTCCATCTTGGAATACTCCATAGGAGCCATATTCGCGGCGGATTTATCACGATGCCCGTCTACAGTGATGATCTGTGCATAATTATAAGGGCAGATCATGGGAGCGATGATAATGATCGCCACAATTGCAAGCAGAACGATGATACTTGCCATCGCAAGAGGATTTTTACGGAGTCTTCGCATAGCATCCTTGAAAAATGTCGTGGACTCACCCATGACGTCCTGCTGACGTTTTTCCTCTTCTGTTGCAGGGTCGAACTGGGTTCCGTTAAACTTGGAAAGATCAACCTGCGCGGAAAGAAACTGCCTTTTTTTATAGGTATTCTCACTTGGATTTGTTGACATCTCTGGTAAAAATCCTTTCTATCTGTATCTTTGAGACGGTTTATTTGAAAGTGATCCTCGGATCGATCAGCTTGTATGCGATATCCGTAAGGAGGTTTGCGATCACCATCAGGATCGCAAGGAACATCGTTGTGGCCATGATCATCGTATAATCACGGTTTGTTATACTTGTTACAAACGCTGATCCGAGACCGCCGATCGTAAAGATACTCTCCACAACCATCGATCCGGTCAGAATATACGCGATCATAGGTCCTACGTAAGTAACTACCGGGATCAGTGCATTCCGAAGCGCATGCGCAAAGATCACCTTTCCACGGGAAACACCTTTTGCACGCGCGGTACGGATATAATCCTGATTCAGCGCGTCCAGCATGGATGTTTTCGTCAAACGGGTAATATACGCCATCGGATATACGGAAAGAGCAATCACCGGTAAAACGTAATTTGGATTTGTGGGACTCCACACGGGAAACCACCCGAGTTTCAGACAGAATATGAGCAACAGCAGCGTCGCCAACACAAAGGATGGCATGGCTGTGCCCAATGTCGTAAAGAAGATTATCACTCGATCGGGCCATCGGTTTCTGGTCAGCGCGGCGACCGAACCTAGTACGATCCCGCATATAATGGCCAGGATCGCTGCCGTACCTCCCAGTTTTGCGGATACAGCGAATTTGGAAGAAATGTCGTTCCAGATATCACGACCACTGTGAAGAGATACACCCCAGTCACCCTTCAGGAGATTTCCCATATAAATAAGATACTGCTCTCCTATCGGCTTATCGAGGTTATAACGCTCCTCCAATACGCGGATCGCTTCCGCGCTGGTTGCCTTTTCTTTATTGAACGGGCCTCCGGGCACCAGCTCCATAACAAAAAATGTAATGGCGCTGACTATGATGATCGATACAATCGCAAGTAATACGCGCTTTATAAGGTACTTTGCCAAAACCTTCTACCCCTCTCTATCTTCCGATTTCAGAAAAAAAGCGCAGCACAGCCTGGCTGTCTGCACCCCTTTGTACATCCGTATAAAACACTAAAAACTCTAATATAGTTTACAACTTTTTTTTAAAAAGTCAAGTATTTTGCGCTATATTTCGCGTATTTTCGCGTGTTCTGCTAATTTGTCCGTCGGAAAAGATCCGGCGGATCTTTTCCAGGACATGAAAATGCCCAGTTCCGGAATCGAAGTAGGCGGGGTTTCAGTTGTCCGTCGGAAAAGATCCGGTGGATCTTTTCCAGGACATGAAAATGCCCAGTTCCGGAATCGAACCAGAGACACGCGGATTTTCAGTCCGCTGCTCTACCAACTGAGCTAACTGGGCCTAATGACTTGACGAAGACGCGCTTCGACGAGATTAAGTTTTCAAAATTGCGGGAGCAGGATTTGAACCTGCGACCTCCGGGTTATGAGCCCGACGAGCTTCCAGACTGCTCTATCCCGCGTTGTTATGAGCACTTACGTGCAATGGGTGGAGGTGGATTCGAACCACCGAAGCAATTTGCAGCAGATTTACAGTCTGTCCCCTTTGGCCACTCGGGAATCCACCCATATATTAGTTTTACATCGACGGCATGGCTACAACCAGGCTCAAACTTCGTCTGTGACTCGTTTTCGCCAAGTTCTCTGCCAAAGCCGATGATCGGACTCGAACCGATAACCTGCTGATTACAAATCAGCTGCTCTGCCAATTGAGCCACATCGGCTAGTTATGAGCGCTTACCTATTAAAAACTGGGACCAATAGGGCTCGAACCTATGACCCCCTGCTTGTAAGGCAGGTGCTCTCCCAGCTGAGCTATGATCCCAGGATAAACGACCCAGAGGGGGCTCGAACCCCTGATCTCCGCCGTGACAGGGCGGCGCGATAACCAGCTTCGCCACTGGGCCTGATGACTTGTTGAGAACGAGTGCCTGCACGATGTTCGAAACTAGTCAGCAGGCTCTGCAGCGTTGCTTAGCGAAATCAAGCACTTGTGCGCTGATTGAGCTTAGCAACAGTCGCTGAGCCGTCATACGGCATTAACACTCGCGACTCAAGGTAGCGTAATGTACCCTCAAAATTTCACACAGATTAGTATTCTTATCAAGTTACTACGAAAAATGTGATCACTCGGAATCCGAGATCTACTCCGAAAAGCAGCACATTCGGATTTCGCTTCGCTCCATCCTCATGTCATTTGCTTTTCT
>JAZOTN010000027.1:0-27435 GCA_045657665.1 Lachnospiraceae bacterium
GAACGTGGATCAGCTGGCGAGGATCTTTTTACGGCTTATTATGATTTCAATCTTTTCAATGTGCAAATGGCAGGAAAAACTGCCCGAAAACGACTCGACGGGAGACCGGATTCAAATGGCTCCTTGTTGAGCAGTCACTAATATAGTGAGCAACTGTCAAGACGGATATGTGCCTGCTTTCCTGAAGGCGCATGATATGGGATCCTACTTCAAGGACATTGAAATGTCGGGGCGCACCGGAAAGAACAAAGGGCAAAACATAAAGCTGCTTATGGAAAGGAATGGCATCGAAGACGCCTGTTATGTCGGAGATACGGATGGCGACGAAAAGGCAGCGAGGTTTGCGGGGATACCATTTATATGGGCAGCCTATGGGTTCGGAAAAGCGCAGGCTCCGGATGCAGTGATCCATAGCATCGCGGCCTTACCGGAATTGCTGAAAGGGCTAAAATGAGAATATGAATAAAAAGCAGATCATGAAAAAGAAGAAAGGAGTTGTTATGGCGGAGCTGTATTGGCTGGGCCAGATGGGCCTCATCATAAAGAGTAAAGAAACAAAGATCTGTATCGATTATTTTGCTACCCAGACTACGGAGCGCAGGGTCGCGCCGCCGCTTGCGACAGAGGATCTTGCGGATGTCGATGCGTTTCTCGGTACACATAACCACCTCGACCATATCGACCACGAGGCGTGGAAAATCTGGACCCGAGCGTATCCGAAAGCAAAGTTTATCTTTGCCGAGACACATCGAAAAGAGGTGCTCGACGACGGAATCGCGCCGGAAAATGCAATAGGACTTAACGACGGTGAATCGGTCAGAGTCGGGGATATGACGATACATGCAATCGCGGCAGCACATGAATTTCTCGAGATGGATGAGACGACAGGATTATACCCGCATCTTCAATATATCGTCGAGGCCGATGGAGTCAAAATTCATCACGCCGGGGACACCTTAAGATACGAAGGCATGCTCGCGAAGTTGAAGGCATTCGGACATATTGACGCTGAGCTCCTGCCCATAAACGGTCGTGACGCGAGACGCTATACGCGCGGCTGCATCGGAAATATGACCTTTCAGGAGGCTGCGGATCTGGCCGGAGAGGTTACTCCTACGGTTGCGATCCCGGGACACTGGGATATGTTCGCCGACAACGGTGCCGATCCGAAGGAATTTGCGGACTACCTTGAAGCAAAGTACGTGGGAAAGGTTACGTGTCTGATCCCGAAGATCATGGAGCGGATCACGATCCGGCCGGATAGATAAAAAAATATTATCACTTGACAGATATGCGCCCCTGTTATAATATAAATGTGTTTATATAAACACGTTTACATAAAAACGCTTGTATTATAACAGAAAGGGGAATCAAATAGATATGATACTGATCGTAAATACCACCAACGATACCTCTGTAACGGATGAACTGAGAAAAAGTCTGAATGGCAGCGTAACCGATGTCGAGATCATTGAGGCCGGAAGCCTGAATATCAGCCATTGTATCGGCTGCAATTATTGCTGGCTGAAAACGCCCGGGGAATGCACGGTTAAGGATGATTATGAGATCATTCTCAAAAAGATCATACATGCTGACCAGATGTGGGTCATTTCGGACACAGCACTCGGATTCATCGACCATAAGGGAAAGAACATCTATGACAGGATCCTTCCGATCGCAACGATGAATCTGCAGTTTGTCGGGGATCAGATGCGGCATGTGCCGAGATATGAGAAGCTTCCGGACCTAGGGCTTATCTATTTCGGGGATGGGGAAAAAGAGTTCCTGAAACGCTGGAACAAAAGAGCAGCCCTGAATTTTGAGCGAAAGTCACTTGGTGTGTTTGAAAGAGAGAACATAAAGGAGGCGGTATCATGCATGTGCTGATCATAAACGGGAGCCCAAGGGTAAAAAAATACAGCAACACGGATAAGATCCTTGAGAAATTCACCGAAGGGATGTGTGAAAACGGCACCACCTTCGAGCAATATGAAGTATCCGATAAGGGATCCTGGGACCGGATCCGTCAGGCTTATAATGAGAACTCCAACATTCTGATCGCGCTGCCGCTTTATGTGGAATGCGTTCCGGGGCTCCTGATGGAGTTTTTGGAGACACTCACTCCGAAAAGTGATGGATCGAAGATGGCATTCATATTGCAGAGCGGTTTTGCGGAAGGCGTGCAGCTTCGCTGCGGAGAAGCTTACCTAGAGATCCTGGCAGGGAAACTCGGATGCAAGTACATGGGAACGCTGGTAAAGGGCGACAACTTCAGTATCCGTTTCTTTGAAGGAAAACAGAGGGAAAAAGTTACCGTTCCGTATGCGGATATGGGCCGTGAATATGCTGTAAACGGAGATTTCAAATCCGAGAAATGCAGAAAGTTTACCGGGCCGGAGATCTTTCCTGCCTATGTGCGCGTTTTAGTCGGCTTGATATTTAAGACCGTGGCCAAAAAAGGATTTGCACAAATGGCAGCGGGCCTTGGCTGTGACAAGCCGCTCGATTATAAGCCATATTCATAAGACGGGAGCACGATATGGGAAGAAAAACTCGGATCACGAAAGAGATGATCTTAGAGGCAGCATATGAAATACTTGATGAATCCGGGATCGGAGCAGTCGGGATCAAGGCGATCTCATCAAAGCTTGGCTGCTCAACGCAGCCAATATCATGGCATTTCGGGAGCATGACAGATCTGAAAAAGGAGCTGTTCCGATATGCGGGCGCAAAACTTTATGAAGCACTTCCGGGGCAGATGAGCGGAAAAAAAGCGATCGAAGCCTTCTTTGCTTCGGGGGTATATTATATTTCCGCAGCCTGTGATCACCCGAATGTATTCCGTTTCACCAATGTGGATGATCCGATGGATACCATAGGGGAAGCTGCATATGGCGAAGGAAGCATCTTTTCGCTTCAATTTGATGTGAATGCAGTGAAACTGCTTGCTGCAGAATATAACATCTCACCTGAGATCGTTGGAGAGACCGTTAAGGATATCGTAATCTACACACACGGTCTTGCGGTTATGATGATGTATGATAATTACAGACTGCCTAAGGAGGAAGCCTGTAAAATGGTCTATAATATGGGCATAAAACTGCTTCATACCATCGGGATCGATCCGGGGTAAAAGCAGGTTAGGGGTAACGTATACCGGACGTTCTGTTTTCCGGGAAAGAAACCATAAGATCTGCGAAACAGATCATGAGGGGAGAATATGAGCGTGGAAGAATTTGTAATATTGGATCGATCATATTTAAAGGAAATGGTGAGCTTATATAAGTCGGCATTTATCGGGGAACCGTGGAATGATGACTGGAGTGATGAAGATCAGCTCACAGAGTACATAAAGGAAAAATCAGGTGGTTTTCATGCCATCAATTACGGGCTGCTCCTTGACGGCAAGCTCGTTGCCATATCACTCGGACAGATCACTCACTGGTGGGAAGGCACAAATTACGTTCTGGATGAACTGTGTGTCTCTCCGAAATGTCAGGGAACCGGTATAGGAACACGGTTTATGGACTTGATCGAATCCGATCTTAAGACGCGCGATGTAAAAGGCATTTTTTTACAGACGGACAGCGACAAGCCGGCATACAAGTTTTATCAGAAAAATGGCTTTAAAGAGATTTCAAAACATGTAAGTATGTTCAAAGGCTTCTAAGCTGAGACAGAAAGAAGGTCTTATGCTGGCTGGACATCTGCCCGGAGAACCATTTCACCGGCTTTTCCGCCGATAAACGCACCGTTTTCCCTTCGTAATTCCGATGTTCATCGGAAATGTATGCCACAACAAGATCGTCCCAGTCGATTCCGAACAGCTTACGATATAGGTAGATCGTGAAAGCGAGCTTCCGTTTGTTTGACGGCTTTGCAGCCTCTTCTTTGGACAATGCTGCATACCAGGCGGGGAACACTACCGTGATGACGGATGCTCCGTAATGAAAAGCATAATTGTCATATGCAATATCCCAGCCTTCTTCTCTTGTTTTGTGAAATGCGGTGAGCATCTTGTCCAGCAGTTTCCAGCTCCTGGAGCCTGTGAAGATCAGATGGCTGTACTCCAGCCGGCATTTTGCCTTCTTCATGATGTCCACAACTTCGTCCAGACCCAGTTCAAGATGAGATTTTTTTGAAGTCAGCGGGAAGTCTGCACTGATGATAGCACAGGCCCGCGGGTGAACCGTTACGATCCCGTCATATTTTGCGATCGTCTCTGCAAAGGCCAGCAGTTCATCCGGCTGGGCATATCGGTTCGGCTCATACATGAAGCCGTAGGAACCGCCCGGATTTTTCACATGCGGACTGTCCGGATCCATACCGAAAACGGAAAAGCTGCAGTTTCCGGTGATCTGTGTGGTAATTCCCTGCTCTATGAACGGACGGAAGAATTTCTCGGAATCCTCCCGGTCGCAAAAAAAGTCGTTATGAGAATGGGCATCGATGAATCCCGGGCAGATCTGACAGTCTGTAATATCCAATACCTTGTCGACATCTGCCGAAATATTGCCGCCGACGGTAACGATCCTGTCGTCCTCCATTAGAACATCTCCCTGATAAGGCTTTTCACCGGTCCCGTCTACGATCCATCCGTTTTTAAAAGAATTTTCATATCATTCTCCTTTCCTTGAGGGTAATTATATCATAAACAGCAGCATATTCATGCAATAATGACAAAACAGGAGTTTTTTCACCCCATTATGCAGAAACAGCCATGGATATCAGCGGAATCGATCTTATGTGTATGGATGTGGAGAGAGACCCGATGCACCGGAGAAAATATTGACCCCATTATCTGTTCCACGTATAATGAAAATGGTTTTGTACATGAAGCGGCATATATAAATTAAAGGAGTGGTACTATGAAAAAGTTCATGAAGTTTCTTGCACTTATTCTTTCTATTACTCTGATTGCCGGTTGCGGCGATCCAGCTCCTGAAGAAAAGGCTGACCGCGTTGTAGCGGCAGGTCTTCCTGGTTATACTGTTAACGGTTCTACAGATCTTCCGGGCAATTTCTTTCTTTCCTTCGTCTACAGCCGGAATATCATGATGCTGGACGGCCAGGGAAATATCGTGTGGTCAAAACACGAAGATCAGCCGGAAGACCAGCATACCGGCTGGTGGGATTTCAAAAAGCATGATATTGACGGCAAAACCTATTACAGTTATCACGATCAGATCCCGGGCTATGACAACTTTGGTTTTGTGGGGTACGCCCCCGGTGAACGTGTCATTCTGGATGAGAATTTCAACGAAGTAAAGAGGATCACCTTTGAGGAATCGGATACCGTGGAAAAGGGGCATCCATTGGATGGCCATGATTTCCTTATGATCGATCTGGACCATTACATCGTTTCCGGCTATCTGAAAGATACCATATATAACCATCCGGACTATCCCGATGGCTCCAGCGTGGTCTATTCCTATCTGCAGGAGGTAAAGGACGGAGAGGTGGTCTGGGATTTCAAGGTCGTCGATTATCCGGAGCTTTATCCGCTCATAGTAACAGACGGCTCAGATACGGCAAATGATTTCGCCAATGAACAGACGGATGTGCCGGATATCGTCCATTTCAACGCCATGCGACTTGATGATGATGGAAATCTCATATGCTCATACCGGCATCTCAGCACAATACTCTGTCTTGACCGCACCAGGGATACCGACCAGATCAAATGGAAACTCTCCGGTCTCGGAGATGAATTCGGTCTGACTGATGTCCAGAAAACCTCCTGTCAGCATTATGTTACGGTAGATGGCGATCACATCACGTGTTTTGATAATGGCAACCGTGACGAGACCACTCATATCCGGTCCTTCCGTATTGACCCGGAAAACAAAAAAGCGCTGATGGTAAAAGCATACGATGTAGCGGGAAAATTTACCTCTGCCTGCGGATCCGCCCAGCATCTTGAGGATGAACTCTACGTGATCGGATGGGGGTGCGCGGAAAACGATGCGGAATGCATGTGCGTTTATGACTTCGCTGCCGGAGAAAAACTGCTCTCCGTAGTGCTTAACGATCCCAAAAACTTTACCTATCGCTGTGTTTATTACGAATAGAAAGGAGAATGTATTATGGCATGGTATGATGAAGCGGTATTCTACCACATTTATCCTCTTGGACTGCTTGGCGCACCGAGGGAAAACAAATACGACGGCATTACGCACCGTCTTCTCAATCTGGATCCCTGGATAGACCACATAAAGGAGATCGGTTGTAATGCGATCTACATCGGTCCGCTCTTTGAATCCGAGGGACACGGCTATGAAACTACGGATTATAAGAAGTTGGACAGCCGTCTCGGCGACAATCAGGATCTTACAGCATTTGTTAGGAAATGCCACAATGCCGGGATGCACGTCATTTTTGACGGTGTATTCAACCACACCGGCCGGAATTTCTTTGCCTTCAAGGATCTTAAGGAAAACAGGGAAAACTCCGGATACCGCGACTGGTATTGCAATGTAAATTTCGGTGGGAACAACGAATACAATGACGGCTTTTCCTATGATAACTGGGGCGGATATAACCTTCTCGTCAAGCTGAATCAGCGGAATCCGCAGGTTCGTGATTATATCTGTGACGTCATCCGTTTTTGGGTAAAGGAATTTGATATAGACGGCATCCGGCTTGATGCAGCCGATGTGCTTGACTTTGACTTCATGAAAGCATTAAGAGCTACTGCCAATGACGTCAAACCGGAATTCTGGCTCATGGGCGAAGTCATTCACGGCGACTATACGAGATGGGTGAATGAAGGAACGCTCCATTCGGTTACCAATTACAATCTTCACAAGGCGCTTTATTCCGGACACAATGATCACAATTATTTTGAGATCGCCCATACGGTGAGGCGCCTATATGAAATGGGAGGAAACCGTCCGGATGGTCTTAAGCTTTACAACTTTGAGGACAATCATGATGTTGAGAGGATCCATACGAAGCTAAACAACAAAGCGCATCTTTTGCCGGTCAACATCTTGCTGTACACGCTTCCAGGGATTCCCTCGATCTATTACGGATCGGAATTTGCGATCGAAGGGAAAAAGGAGAGCGGTTCGGATGCTTCTCTCCGTCCGGCGTTGGATCTGAATGATTTTAAAGACGCTCTTACAAATAATCCAACAACTGCATCGGTCGCGCGCCTCGGAAAGATCAGGCAGAGTACGCCGGCTCTTTCTTACGGGGAATACAGGGAGCTACTGCTTACCAACCGTCAGTATGCGTTCTTAAGAAAATCCGGGGACGGACTGTGCCTGGTAGCTGTTAATAATGATGACAATCCCTACTCCATGTCCCTGCCGGCAGAGGGGGCAGATGCTTTTGTCGGGCTGATCTCAGGAAAAGAGATACCTGCGCAAAATGGGCAGGTTTCAATTACTCTGGATGGAAATTCGGGCGACATTTTGGTCCCGTCCGATTCCTGTAACAAGACGGAATTCGGAGAGCTGAAAAAGCCCGCAGCAAATGATGAAAAGATCGAATCCCCGCAGGCGAAGGAGGAGGCACCCAAGGAAACAGTCAAAGAGGCGGAGCCTGTAACGGAACCCGTCAAAGAAGCTGCTCCGGAGCCGGTAAAAACAACTGTGGAGCCTGAAAAAGAAACCGCGGCAGCATCTGCTCCTAAGTCTGATTCATCCGATGCATCAAAGACATATGAGGACGGTATCATAAAGGGTCTTCAGGAGGCGGTGCTTGCAAGAATGGAAAAGAACGGTTCCGTCACGGATCAGATGCGGCGGGATGTAGAAGGAAATGTATATCACGATTCCCTGATCAACTGGATCAAGAGCTTTTGAAAAAGAACCGGGTATAAGAGGCGTCTCTTCTTCGGAAGAGACGCTTTTTGTCCGGAAGATAAGTTTTACAGATGCAGGCGATCCGAAGGAAGCGGAGAGGCTCTATGAATATATCATCGCACAATGCCGGGAGAAAATTCCGGTTGTGGAAACCGGGATCTTCGGAGCAGACATGAAAGTGTCTCTGACAAATGAGGGACCTTTTACCATACTTCTTGATGACAGCATGCTGTAAGGTTTTCATGGGGATTTCCCCGGTCATTGCGGCAGAAGTAGACACAGAACCGTCCCCTGTCTCCCTCTTGCATCTAAGGTAGGGATTGTGTATATTTGTGCCCGGAGGGAACAGGTTTGAACGCGATTTATAATGTTTTGGTGCTGATATGTGTGCTTGCCATGATCGGTATGTCTTTTCATGTATGCACCAATGCGTTTTTTTCAAGATACACAAAGATATGGTTTGTATGCGCGTTTCTCGGGATCGCACTGGGCGCAGCTGCCGAGTATTTCGGCACGTTTTTGAATGTTCATACAATGCCGCCGGCTGTTCATACCGTTGTCACCTTGACGGAATTCTGCGTTACGCCGACGATCCCCGTATTGATCTCTTTTGCGTGCGGGATCAAAAGGCCGGCGATTCCGGTCGGCATCTTTCTCCTGATTCATATCATCGTAGAATTTGTCTGTCTGCCGGGCGGCCGTATCTTTTATATTGATGCGGACGGTATTTATCACCGCGGCACGCTTTATGAGTTCTATATCGCTTCGTATGTAGTGTCTTTTGCCTATCTGATGTTTATGTTCCTGTTTTTGTCACGGCGGTTTCGCAACCGGGATATTATGACACTGGGATTTGCGCTTTTTTCCGGGCTGGCCGGACTGATCCCGTCACTTGTGGATGGGCAGATCAAAACGGCATTTCTCGGTATGACCATGATGACCATCATCCTGTATGAGTACTATGAGGGCCTTACGGCGCAGGATCTTTCGGAGGAACTTACCAGGAAAAATGAGCGTATCCAGACAATGCAGGCCGGGACGATCCTTGGAATGGCAATGCTGATTGAAAGCCGGGATCAAAGTACCGGAGAGCATGTCAAGAATACGGCGGAATATGCGCGCATCCTTGCCAGGGCAGCGTATCGTGAGGGGCTTTATCCGGAGATCATCAACGACCGCTTTGTGGAACTGATGGAACAGGCGGCGCCGATGCATGATATCGGGAAGATCGCCGTTCCGGATGCTATTTTGCAAAAACCGGACCGTCTGACGGAAGAAGAGATCCAGACGATGAACACGCATGCCGCGGAAGGCGGAAAGCTGATCCAGAAGGTGCTTTCGGATATCACGGATGAGGATTATACAAGGATCGCTTCGGAGGTGGCAAATTACCATCATGAAAAATGGGATGGGAGCGGTTATCCGAACGGCCTCTCCGGAAATCAGATTCCCGTGAGTGCCCGTATTATGGCGATCGCAGATGTCTATGATGCGCTGACGATGGAACGGGTCTATAAAAAGGCCATGCCGCCGGAGCAGGCGCTTGAAATCATCGGGCAGGGAGCAGGCACGCATTTCGACCCGGTACTGGCCCCTCTTTTCGTGCGGGTGATGCGTGAGCGGCTGAGCGGGACATCTCAAAAAATGCATTCTTCACCGAACGAAAAAACAGAGACCGGAAAGAGGCCTTCGAAAAAAAAGATCATTTTGATCGCGGCGTGTGCCGTTGCAGCAGCAGTACTGCTGATGTTATGGGTTCTTTTTCGCTTGCCGCTGACGGAGGAGGTTTCTCCAAAACAGACGGATACCTCTGCTGACTGGATGTCGGCGCTGCCGGATGATGCATTGCTCAGCAGTCTTTCTTTGCCTGGTACCCATGACAGCGCGACTGTCCATGTGGAGATGCCATATTTTTTGCGGTGTCAGGCACTGAAGCTGGACGAACAGCTCCTGGCCGGATTTCGCTATCTGGATATCCGTATCCGCACCGACGGTGACAGGCTGGTGCTTTGCCATAACTTTGCCGACTGCAGGACAGGAGATGGATCCAATGCGGAAAAGCTTGACCTGGAGACAGCGCTTGCTCCGATCTACTTGTTTCTGGATGAGCATCCGGAAGAAACCGTTGTGTTTTCCGTGAAAGCGGAAAAATCAGGTGAGGATATTCCGTTATTACAGACGCTGCTGAAAAAGAGCACGGATCTCCAGCCGGATCGATGGCTGCTTACGGATCGGATCCCTACACTCGGAGAAGCGAGAGGAAAGATCGTCCTGCTGCGCAGATATGAGGACGAGGCGGCACTTGGGACGGCTGCCGGGATATACATAGCATGGGAAGAACAGGGCAGCTATATCGATCCGAAGAAAGCGGTGGCAGAGGAAAATTGCGGTGGCCTGACGATCTATGTGCAGGACCGGTTCAGATATCCGGTGAAGGAAAAGCTGGAAGCCGTGAATATGGGGCTTCTGTCGGCTGATCAGAAGGACAACAGTGAACTGTCACTGAATTTCACAAATACCATCGGTGCCGTCGGGATTTCGCATCCATACAGTATGGCGAAGCGGATCAACCGCTGTTTTGATGAGTGGGAAATTCAAGGCAATACCGGATGGATGATCGTGGATTTTGGAAATGCACATATCGCGGAGATCATTTATGGGACAAATGACGGAAAGGCTCTTTGAAACACACGGCATGAAAGAAACCGTAGGAGGAGCGTATTGAAGCTTTTACATACATCAGACTGGCACCTTGGGATGACATTCCGGGGCGGCATAACATATGAAAAAGATCAGCGGTTTGCGATCGGGCGGATCTGTGAGATCGCAATGCAGGAAAAAGCGGACGGGATCCTTTTGGCGGGGGACGTGTTTGATAAAAGCATCGCCTCCTCTGAAGCGATACGTCTCTATGACGAAGTCATGACGCATATCTGCGCAGAACTCTCCATCCCGGTATATCTGATCGCGGGCAACCATGACGGTGCGGAGCGGATCTCAAGCTGCAGCGAGCTGCTGAAAAAGAGCGGGCTTTATATTGCCGGAGCTTTGTCCGGGAAACCGCACGTTGTCAGCAGAGGAAATGTGGATATTTACCTGCTTCCCTGGATCTCGACGGATAAGGTGAAAGCCGTCTACCCGGAAATAGCGGATGAGATAAGTTCCATGGAGGATGCATACCGCATCGTTCTTGATGCATACCGGAGTGTTTTTAAAAAGGGACAGAAAAACATCCTGATCGCGCACGCTTTCATCGTTGACGCGGAAACGTCCGTCAGCGACCGGGCTGCGGAGGTCGGAAAAGCAACGATGGTCGGTTCGCATGTGTTTGACGGATTTGATTATGTGGCCTTAGGGCATCTTCACGGACCGCAGCAGATCAATCCGAAGATCCGTTACAGCGGTTCTCCGGTTGTCTATTCTTTCGGAAAAGAAGAGAAACAGGAAAAGAGTGTCACGATCATAGATACGGATACCTTTGAACAAAAGGTGATCCCGCTGCCGCAGCTCCATAAAAGAACAACGCTGACGGGAACGTATGAGGAGCTGATGGAAGCGGATTATGATGATGAGATCCTGGACGGATATGTTCGGCTTGAGGTGACGGACAGCTATGTAGGGATGGATACTCTGGCAGCATTCCGCGAGAAATATCCAAACCTTCTGGAGGTCTCCGGGAGAGGCTTTGACCGGGATGATGCGAACATCACGATGACGATCGAGGAGTTCGAACAGGCGGACACCGATCCGGAATCCGTGTTTACCCGGTACTGCAAGGACATGCTCGAGGAAGAACCGGGAACGCATTTGCTTACCCTTTTTCAGGAAGCCGTGAAAGAATATGAAAAGGGGGTTGTGATCGGATGAAGCCGCTTAAAGTGGAATTTCAAGCTTTCGGGCCATACGCAGGTCATGAGACGGTTGATTTTGAAGCGATCTCCGCTAAAGGGGTGTTTTTGATCTGCGGAAAAACCGGCATCGGCAAAACGATGATCCTGGATGCCATGACATTTGCCTTGTACGGAAAAAGCAGCGGACACGGAAGGGATGATTTTGAATCCATGCGCTGCACCAATGCGGAGTTTTCACAGGAGACGTTTGTGAGGTTCGAGTTTGAGAACCGGGGCGAGTATTACTGTTTTGAGCGCCGCTTGGAGAGGAAGCGGAAGAATCTCTCGGCTTCTTATAATGTATCGCAAAAAGACGATGACGGTGTTTTTTATCCGCTGATGGAGAATCCGAAAGAGAAAGCGGTAAACGAAAAAGCGGTTGAGATCATAGGGCTTCAGTATGAGCAGTTCCGTCAGGTCATTGTTCTTCCGCAGGGTCAGTTTGAACGGCTGCTGACTTCAAATTCGGATGAAAAAGAAAAGATCCTGACCACCATTTTCGGAGAGGAAAAATGGCAGGTGATCGCGGAGCGCTTTTATGAGAAAGCCGAGTGCCGAAAGAACGAGCTGAAAGAAGTGCAGGAAAGAATGAAAAACCGTCTTTCCGAAGAGGGGTGTGAGTCCGTTTTGCAGCTTGAGGCTGCTCTCCAAAAGAAGCAGGAAGAGAAGGCGCTGCTGGAGAAGACCAACAAGGAAGCGGACTACGACAGGATCATCAAGGAGCAGCAGAACATCCTTGCCATAGCAAGACGTTTCGGAGATCTGCATAAAGCGGAAGATAAGGAAAAAGAACTTGCAGCCCGGCAAGAGGAACGGGCGGAGCAGGAAAAGATCCTTTTGGACGCCAGGCGCGCGGATAAAGTGAGGATCCTTATGGAAGAGATGCGCCGGTCCGAAGAAGCACTTTCCGGCAGAAAGAAGGAAGAAGAAGCTGCCGTAAAAACAGCGGAGGAAAAAAAGAATGCTTTTGAAAAAGCATCGGAAGCATTGAGAGAACACGCTCAAAAAGAAAAGGATATCGAGATCCTGAAGGGAAAAAAGCTGCAGTATGAGGGAAAACGCGGAGATTACGAAGGACTGCTTGAAGCGGAGAAGGAGCTAAGCGGAAAGAAAAAAGAAGCGGAAAAAGCCCTGGAGGAAGAAACAAAAGCGAAAGAAAAAAGTGACGCATTTGCAGAAAAGATCGTGGCTCTTCAGAAGGAGTATTCCGCTTTGCAGGCGGAGCATGAAGAGTCTTTGAACGGATATCTTGCCGGTATTACCGGAGAACTCGCATCACACCTGACAGACGGCTCGCCGTGCCCTGTCTGCGGAAGCACGGAGCATCCCCACAAAGCGCATGCTGCAAAGAGCAGCATTACGAAAGCGGCGGTTGATGCAAAAAAGAAAGCTGCGGAACAGAAATATCAGCAGCTTCAGGAAAAGCTGGAAGAACAGGAGACCGTAAGGAAGCTTGCCGGAGAAAAGCATGCTGCCGTCGAAAAGGCAAATACGGAAGTTGCGGCGCTTTCCGCAGGGCTTGAGGGCCGGAGAAAAAATCTCGTTCCCGGGATCGCATCCGGCAGGGATCTGGAAATTGAGATCGAAAAGCTTCAAAACGCGGTCACAGAATATGAGGATGAGAAAAAACGGCTGACGGATCTGGAAAAGAAGGCGGCGGATGCCTTTACGGAAGCAAAGACGAGGATCGGTACGGCAAAGAAAGAAACGGAAGATGCGAAAACGGCGCAGGAGGAAGCGGCGAAGGCCTTAAAGCAGGGGCTCGCAGGCAACGGATTTGCGTCTTTGGAGGAAGCAGAAAAACGGATGCTGACTCAGGAAGAGACAGAGGCTCTTTCCTCAAGGATCGCTTCTTTTGATGCGAATCTTGCGGCGGCAAGGGGCAATCTGGCATCGCTCAAAGAAGAGCTGGCAGGAAAACAGGAACCGGACGAGAAAGCCTGCCTTATGGCTCTTGATGCGGCAAATAATGCGGTTGGCGAATTCCGTGAGAAAAACGCTGTCCTTTCCGGCGAGATCGATCGGCTTGGGAAAAAGGCAGCGGAGATAAGAGCAGAGGGAGAAGGCATGGAGGAGAAGCTTCGCGAAGCAGAGGAAGACTTTGCGTTCGCAAAGAGACTTCGCGGCGACTCAGGAACCGGCCTTCAGAGGTATGTCCTCGGGATCATGTTTTCTTCCGTGATCGCTGCGGCAAACCGGATGCTCTCAATGGTGCATGGCGGGAGATACCGGCTGTACCGCTCGGATGAGAAAGCACCGGGAACAAATAAGCGTGGACTGGAGCTGAAGGTGTTTGACAAGAACAGCGGAGAACGGGAAGGACGTTTTGTCAGTACCCTTTCCGGAGGAGAAAAGTTTCTCGCGTCACTTGCTCTTTCCATCGGAATGTCGACAGTGGCGCAAAAGAGCGGTATCCGTATCGAAGCGCTTTTTATTGACGAAGGCTTCGGGTCGCTTGATGAAGAATCGATCAGCGATGCGATGAACATCCTTGGCAGCTTACAGGAGGCGAACGGGCTCGTGGGGATCATATCACACGTTCAGCTCCTGCAGGACCAGATCCCGACGAAGCTCCGCATTGAGCAGGATGAGCGCGGCAGCCATATCGTTCAGACTGTGGGATAGGATGTGTAGATGCGCGGGGCTTGTTTTTGCGTCCTGCCGGAATTAGTGCTATACTTGAAACAGTAATGCTTAGGAGGGATCGGAATGGAATTTGATGTACGTCTGACGGAACAGGATATGATCCGTTTTAATCTTTATCACACGTTTTCCAAGTTTATTACATGGTTCACGATGATCCTCGGCGTGTTCGCTTTTTTTGTTGCGGTCTGGTCCTGGAAAAAGGTATCCGGAACACTGACGGCGATCTATATCGTTGCCGGTGCGTTCATTCTTCTTTATGTGCCGCTGAATACGTTTCTATCTGCGAAACATCGTATAAAGATCGCGCCGGAGATCCTGGAACCGCTTCATTACCGCGTGGATGAGAACGGGATCACCGTATCGAGGGAAGGTGAATCCGGTGATCTTTCCTGGGAAAAGGTTTACCGCGTGATCGGAACGAAAACAGCGGTCTATATCTACAGCAGCCGGATTTTTGCTTATGTGATCCCGTTCCATGCACTTGACGGAAAAGAGAGCGATCTGAAAACCCTTCTTAAGGAACATCTGGAGCCGAAGAGGGTGAAATTTTGAAAGTGACGGAGACGAATGATGCAAAGGAGACGTTTGCATTAGGAGAAGCCATTGGGCAAAACGCTTCTGCCGGAGATGTTTATACATTGAGCGGTGACCTCGGAACAGGCAAAACCGTGCTTTCACAGGGCATCGCGGCGGGACTTGGAATTTCAGAACCCGTTAGCAGTCCGACTTTTACGATCCTTCAGGAATATCATGACGGAAGACTCCCGCTTTATCATTTTGATGTATACCGCATTGGCGATGAAAGTGAGATGGATGAGATCGGTTTTGAGGATTATGTCTATGGGGACGGTGTTTCGCTGATCGAATGGGCGGAGCTGGTCAGCGGGATCCTGCCGGAAAAGAGGACAGAGATCCTGATCGAAAAAGATCCGGAAAAAGGCTTCGATTATCGAAAGATCACGGTGAAGGAACACGCATGAGAATACTCGCGATCGAGACCTCGGCACTTGTATGCAGCGCCGCGGTCATGGAAGAGGATGTTCTTCTCGGAGAATATACCGTCAACAATAAAAAAACACATTCCCAGATGCTGATGCCGATGTTGTCCGAGTTGTTGGACAGGATCGAGACTCCGGTCGATACGATCGATGCAGTGGCGGTTGCCGGAGGTCCCGGCAGCTTTACCGGCCTTCGGATCGGGTCTGCGACGGCAAAGGGTCTTGCAGATGCGCTCGGAAAACCGGTTGTCTCCGTTCCCACCGTGGATGCGCTGGCCTACAATCTTTGCGGCTGCAGAGACGCGGTATGCCCGGTCATGGATGCGAGGAGAGATCAGACCTATACGGGGGTATATGCATTTGACGGAATGAAGATGGAGACGCTTTTGCCGCAATGTGCGGTTCCCGTTACAGAACTTACGGAAAAAGTGAATGGCTTCGGAAGGGCGGTTGTTTTTCTCGGAGACGGGGTTCCTGTGTTTCGGGAGTTGTTTGAGGAACACCTCAGGATACCCTACACCTTTGCACCGGCCCATCTCTCGAGACAGCGCGCAGCCAGCGTTGCGGCGCTCGGCATGGTGCTTTTCCGGGAAGGGAAAACGGAGAGCGCATCGGAACATAAGCCGGAATACCTTCGCCTTTCTCAGGCGGAGCGTGAACGCAGGCGGAAAGGTTTGGAAGTATAGATCATGGAGGACACCGGGTTTCATGAGAAGATCCGGATCCGCAGCATGACGGAGGCTGATGTGCCGGTTGTCGCGGAGCTGGAGAAGGAGATCTTTCCGCTTCCGTGGTCGGAAAATGCGCTTCAGAGTACACTTTCTGATCCGAATGCCGTGTTTCTTGTGGCGGATCATCCGGAAGCGGAGAGTGTTATTGCTTATGCCGGGATGTACATAGCGGCGGACGAAGGAGAGATTACGAATGTGGCAGCTTCTCCCTCCTTTCGGAAAAGAGGTGCCGCATATCTGCTTCTTACGGAACTAATACGGATTGCAAGGGAGAATCGACTTACCCAGCTGGTTCTTGAGGTACGCCTGTCAAACGAGGCAGCGATCGGACTTTATGAGAAAACCGGATTTCAGATCGCAGGTACCAGAAAGGGCTTCTATCAGTTTCCGCCGGAAGACGCTTATATCATGATAATGAGGTTATAGTATGCTGGATGTTTGTCTGCTTGGTACAGCGGGCATGATGCCGCTGCCGTACCGGCACCTGACGGCATTGATGACAAGATTTAATGGAAGCAGTCTGCTGATCGACTGCGGGGAGGGAACGCAGGTGGCGATCCGGGAAAAGGGATGGTCCGTGAATCCGCTGGATACCATTCTTTTCACGCATTATCACGCGGATCATATCAGTGGGCTTCCGGGGCTCCTTCTTTCCATGGGAAATGCTGAGAGGACGGCGCCGCTTACGATGGTCGGCCCGAAGGGGCTTTCCCGTGTCGTAAACTCGCTCAGGGTCATTGCTCCTGAACTTCCTTTTGAGATCAATTTTATCGAGCTTACGGAATCGCGGCAGGAGTTGTACCTTGGCGGTTATCTCGTTACGGCATTTCGTGTCAATCACAACGTGACCTGCTACGGATATACGATCGACATTGAACGGGCCGGAAAGTTCGACGCGGAAAAAGCGAGGACGCTTGGTATTCCGCTGAAGCTCTGGAATCCCCTTCAAAAAGGGAATGAATGTGAGCTTGACGGAAAGGTATATACACCGGATATGGTGATGGGCCCGGCGAGAAAAGGCATCCGTGTGACGTACTGCACAGACTCAAGGCCGACAGAATCCATCGTTCAGAATGCAAAGAATGCCGACCTTTTTATCTGCGAAGGAATGTACGCGGAGCCGGATCAGATTGAAAAAGCAAAGCAGAAAAAACACATGACGTTTTACGAGGCTGCATTACTTGCAAGAGATGCCGGTGCTGCGGAACTCTGGCTTACTCATTTCAGTCCGTCACTGACCAGGGCGGAGAGTTATATGGAAGAAGTGAGAAAGACGTTTTCAAATGCGCATCTCGGAAAGGACGGAAAGTCCAGAGAACTTGCTTTTACGGAGGATGAGGGTTGAAACGGGAAAGAAAACTGACTCCGAAATCATTGATCATAGCGATGGTCTTTGTGGCCCTTGTTGTCGGTTATTACTGGTATCTCAGCAACCGCAACACTCCCTCGGCGGAAAACAAAGCGGATCTCACGGATGTACAGATGGTGATCACGGAGGACCTGGAGGGAGGCTACCCGAAGACACCGCGCGAGGTAGTGAAATTTTACAATCGTCTGCTGCTCTGTTATTACAATGAAGAGTATACGGAGGATGAGCTGGAAGGAATGGTGGATCAGGCAATGAAGCTGTTTGATCCGGCCTTGATTGGGAAGAATCCCCGTGACCAGTATGTGGCGGATCTGAAAACGGATGTTGCCTCCTACCGTCAGGACGGCAAGACCATTTCGAATATTACAATCGAAGGGAGCAAGGATGTCCGCTACGAAACGATCGGTGCAGATGACTGTGCATTTGTGGACTGTGTTTACTATATCCGGGAAGGAAGCTCCTTTGATACGGTCAGACAGACCTATATGCTCAGAAAGGATGCATCGGGAGACTGGAAGATCCTCGCATTTTACCTGACTCCCCTGGAAGAAAATGGAACAGGAAACTAAAATCCTTGCGATCGAAACATCCTGCGACGAAACGGCTGCTGCCGTGGTCGTAAACGGAAGGGATGTGCGCTCAAATATCATATATTCCCAGATCGATCTTCATACACTCTATGGCGGTGTCGTTCCGGAGATCGCTTCCCGAAAGCATATCGAAAAGATTAATCCCGTTGTGGACAAGGCGCTTTCTGATGCGAACCTTTCGCTTGCCGAAGTTGACGCTGTGGCTGTGACGTACGGTCCGGGTCTTGTCGGATCACTGCTTGTCGGAGTTGCCTTTGCAAAAGCCCTGGCGTTTGCTTCAGGACGTCCCCTGATCGGCGTGCATCACATTGAGGGACACATCAGTGCCAATTATATAGAGAATAAGGAGCTTGAGCCACCGTTTCTGTGTCTTGTTGTCAGTGGCGGACACACACATCTGGTCCGTGTGCTGGATTACGGAAAGTACGAAATACTCGGGCGCACACGTGATGATGCCGCGGGAGAGGCATTTGACAAGGTGGCGCGCGCGATCGGTCTCGGATATCCCGGAGGACCAAAGATCGAGAAAGCGGCAAAGGAAGGAAATCCGGAAGCCATCGCGTTTCCGAGACCTGGCTTTGGCGAAGGGGTCTATGATTTCAGCTTCAGCGGTCTGAAGTCTGCTGTGCTGAATTATCTGAACGAGTGCAAAATGAAAAACATCGGGATTTCGGAGGCAGATGTGGCGGCTTCATTTCAACAGGCCGTGATCGATGTTCTCGTTTCACATGCTATGTCAGCGATCGAAGAATATCATACGGAGAAATTTGCGATCGCGGGAGGGGTGGCAAGCAACGGAACACTAAGGAACGCGATGGAAAACGCATGCCGGGAAAAGGGCATTGCGTTTTATCATCCTTCGCCGGTTCTCTGTACGGATAATGCGGCGATGATCGGCGCGGCAGCATACTATGAGTATATGGCAGGTGTACGGTTCGGAATGGATCTGAACGCCGTGCCGGGATTAAAACTTGGGGAGCGCTGAATGAACAGGACGGAGCGAGAGGCGGCTGTAGTGCTGGCAGCCGGAAGCGGGAAAAGAATGGGGACAGAGAAACCGAAGCAGTTTCTGGATCTCTGCGGTCAGCCGGCCCTATACTGGACTCTGCTTTCGTTTGAGAGGAGCTCTGTCGACGCGGTGATCGTTGTGGTATCTTCCGCAGAAACCGGGGAGTATGTCCGGAATGAGATAGTTGTTAAAAATGGATTTAATAAAGTAAAGTCGATTGTTCCCGGCGGCGCGGAGCGTTATGATTCGGTGTGGAAAGGCCTTTGTGTCGTTACGGATGAAACGGTCGGCGGCGCGGACTATGTTCTGATCCACGATGGTGCCCGGTGTCTTGTGACACCGGAGATCATAGAGAGGACGATTTCCGATGCGAAGCGGCTTGGTTCCGGCATCGCATCCATGCCGGTAAAGGACACGATCAAGAGGACGGATGAGAACGGCTTTTCTGCGGAGACGATCGACCGCAGCACGCTAAGGCAGATGCAGACGCCGCAGACGTTTCTGTTTTCTGAGATCTATGATGCATATGCGAAGCTGATGAAGGAAAGTCCCTGCCCGAAGGTGACGGATGACGCGGAGGTTCTGGAGCGGATGAATGGGAAAAAAGCTTATCTTTCGAAAGGAAGCTATGAGAACCTGAAGCTTACTACTCCGGAGGACCTGATCATCGCCGAAGCGATCCTGAAAAAGCGGTTGACATAATGATAGGGGGATGATAGCATATTTTAGTGCTCATAACTGTACCGAACTACTAGGTTCATCTGCGGACTGCGTCCTTGATTCACCAAGGGTTCGGTATGTAGTGTGAATAATGGCGAAATCTGTGATTTCGCCAAGAGGAGTGATCGCGGAACGTGGCGACTGTCCGAGTTTATTATACGAGGACAGAGCAGAGTGAAGCGGATCACGACGAGGAGAGGTATCGAAGTGGTCATAACGAGGCGGTCTTGAAAACCGTTTGTCCGCAAGGGCGCGTGGGTTCGAATCCCACCCTCTCCGTTTCCGGATTAGACTGGAAGGCCTAAAATATCTGGCTTTCCGGTCTTTTCCTTTTTGGACGATTTTGGGTTAACTTGGGTTAACTTCCATATTTTTGTCCAAGATTTGAAATGCTTTTGCATAATCAGTGATTGGTGCAGTCTGATGGATGTAACAGCGCCTGGTGGTACTGATGTCGCTGTGACCGGCAAAACTTTTGATCGTATCATTAGAGAGAAGTCCAGAATTATGCAACTCTGAAATGCAAGTCTTCCGGATCGCGTGATTTCCGCTGGGTCGGCTTTCACGGATACTAATATCAGTATGTTTTCGACCACCGTTGATTTCTTTTAAGGCATTTTCAATCGAATTCGTATGGATTCGTTCGCCTTTTCTGTTGAGAAACAGGAAATCGGAATCAGGTATTCCTAATCCGCGATTGTGAGCTAATGCCATTTCAACATAGTGTTTCCCTTTTCCAGTCAGACTAAGTGTTCTGATGCCACTCTCAGTTTTTACATGGGGAACAACTTGATAGCCTTTTCTACAAATATTTCCCGTATCATCCAAAAAGAGGTTTTCTATTTCTTCCCTCTCGATGTAGATTGTATTATCGGCATAGTTGACATCACATGCTTTCAGAGCGACAAGTTCACCAACGCGAAGGCCAAGCGTGAAATTCAGGCATACCGCGATATAGGAAATGTTTTTCGTTTTCCGGTATTTTTCTTCGGCGGTACGAATTACATCTGCAATGGTATCTTTCTGGTAAACCACTCTCTGGACAGGCGCTCTTTCTGTTTTTCGAAACATACGATCCGGATACGAGCGAATCTGAGCCGGAAGATTGATCTGTACAATGTTACGCTTGCTGTGGTGCTACTCGCACATGACAATACTTCGATCACGCTGACCATCTCTAAAAGAGAGTCCGCATCGTCAGCATTCCAGACCGATTTCATCTGGGAAAGCCCCTGGAATGCCAAAATGCAGCATATCTGCTTACTACGGCATACAGATAAGAAAGAGATCCAGTTGATCAAACCAAGTCGAAAAGCTTCTTCGATAACCATCGTAATCATATGGGAGTTGTCTTCGTCTCGATCTTCCAGATGGTGAATTAACTGCATTACGACGAGTCTGAGTACCGATTTATACTCCTTGATGCGGGTGGTTTTGATCGTGAACGCAATGGACACTTTTTCCTCCAGTGTTTGTGAGGATACTTTACGCGGATTCAAATCGAAGAAAAACCGGGAGTCGTCGTTCATCAGTACCGGAAGAGATTGATGGAAAGCCATCTCTATACCCTGAAAGGCTTCTGATTCACCCTTGTCAGCATAAGCGCCGAGACCATGCTTGACTTTTTTCAAATCAAAGGAATCCTCTGCATTTTCCAGAACTTCTTTCACCAGCTTTTCTGTGTCACATCCGGTAATGTAATCAATCGTATCCATAAATGATTTTCCCGCTTTGATATCCGCCAATGCCGTATATTTGAAAATCGTCCTCGCCGACTCGTAGAAGAACTCGTTCTTTTCGTTCTTTCCTGCATCAATCAATGCCCTGGCAATGACATCAAGTTCCGAAAGGATGTCATCATCTTTTGTCAAAGTACGAATTCGAAAATATATATCCCAGCCCCATTGCTGCCTGTCCTGTATTGATAACTCCCTTATGATCGAATCGTCCTTTGGAGTAGCCTTCCTCCTGACCTCGGGCTTCGGATCAAACAGAAAATATGTCTGTCGCTTGTCCAGGTCCTTCTCGAAGAACATATTGTGAATGATGGACGTGAGGAGCAGGGTGCTCTTGCCCGCACCTGGAGTTCCGAGAATGATTGCCGACCGTGCATGTCCTTTACAGATCGGATATCTGATGTATTTTCCGGATTTATCCTTTCCAACAACAAGTCCGTCAGGCACATCGCTTAAATAACGTTCATCCATCGGCGGATATTGAGCATCATGTTTACGTTTACTGTTGATCCGTGGAGCAGGCTTATATTTATCCATCCAGTTCCAGAAGGTGTATTTTCTTCCCGTTCCAATCCACATGCAGTTCTTTCCGAAGATAAGAATGCTTGCGAAATACCCGAAACCTAATGCTGTTTTCACCTTCTCCGGATCAAGTGAGAGCAGTGTTTCTGTGCCTCCGGCACCGAATTTCCAATCAAGCAAATACAGTCCAACAGATATTACTGGTATCCAAGGTGCTCCCAGAAAACACAGCATGGACCATACTTTTTTCCACTTCACAGATTTCTCACCTCTCTTTTTCTGTAGATTTCATCAGATGTTTGGTTTTTTGAATAAACTCCTTCCATGGGGCGTGACATCCTCCATTGTCATTACGACAGGGAGTGTACAAACCTTCGTAGTACCAGTAATCTTTCTTGTCACATGGGATGTGATTAATCCACATGAGTTGTTCTGCGATATGGAGATATTTGTTTTTTCGTATTCTCGTTACTCGATAGCAAAATGATGATATTCTATACATAACTGTCCTCCTTCTATGAGACCTAAAATATTTTATGTTTTATAATTCTATAAACGATAAATCCCAGATTGTTTAAAATTTGATATCTTAAGAAATAATGCGAATAAATCCATTAAGGCTGTGCTTCTCATGTTGTTTATTTAAATTGTTTTATTTCACACGCATGCTATAATGAAGATGCAGGAGATCGTTCTTGAAAGGAAATAGCTATGAGATATGAAGAAATAAAAACCTATTTGTACGAATACATATCGAAAGCAAAGGAAATAATGGGATCCGATTTTGTAAAGGCAATGCTGTACGGCTCTTATGCACGCGGAAATGCGAATCCCGGATCGGATGTTGATATTATTATTCTGTCCACTCTCTCGGATTCGGAAATAGAAACCGTTGAAAGAGAATTGTACGATTTGTCCTTTGATTTTCTGATGGACTACGGGATTGATATAAGCGTTATTGTAAAGAACAGTGAACACTTCAATTACTGGCTTGGAGTACTTCCCTTCTACGACAATATTCAAAGAGAAGGGGTGATGATTGGTGGATGACAGGACACAGGATTTAAGCCATTATCGCCTTGATCAGGCAGAAGAGACTCTGAAAGTGGCGCAAAACTGTTTGAGGGATGGCTATTATAAAGATGCTATCAATCGTTCCTATTATGCCGCGTTTTATGCCGTGAAAGCTGTTCTTGCTTTGGAAAAGGTTGATTTTAAGCGTCATAAAGAAGTAATCGGTCATTTCAATCTGCATTATGTCAAGGAAGATTTGTTTCCACGGGATATAGGACGTGATTTAGGACGATTGAAACAGATCCGGGAAAAGAGCGACTATGATGATTTTTTCGTAGCATCTCAGAAACAGGCTGAAGAGCAGGTTGCCTTTGCAAAAGAGATTGTTTCTTAGATACAGGAATACTTGAATTATGATCAAAACATTAACGCTTGAAAAAGGGCAGAAGCCTACAAAGGAACAATTAGATGAAATAGAAGAGGCGAAGAAACATCCGATCACATTCGATGAAGATTGCGAGGAATTGTCTCCGGCAATGATGAAGGCTTTTAAGAGTGCGGTCATTCAAAGAAACCGAAGAAGAGAAGCCTGACAATTGGTATAGTACATCAGAAAAAAGAGTAGCGCACATAAATCGTACGCTACTCCGATTGTTGTTTTGAGAGGAAATGGGTTAATAACAGGGTTAGATCCATACGCAGTGTATCAGAATCTCCTTTCTTTCGGTATTTGTGAGTTATCTGATGCTTCGAATCCCACCCTCTCCGCTTTGCAAAATACTGAAAAGCTGCCAAGTTGAAAGACGACGGCAGCTTTTTGCGTATGATGGGTATCTTCGGAAATCCATAAGGTTGTATCCTGATGATGTAATAAAACTTTTACTTTACTGTCTGACGTGGTAAAATATAATTAATATTGTATTTTTATAAAGGAGGCAGAATATGGGGAACACTTCAAATAATGCGCCAAACAACAGACCGGGGGCTTCAATGGCAAAGCTCAACATGCGCGCAACGCTTATTATGTTTGCGCTGATCCCCCTGATCTCGTCGTCGATCGCGATCGGGATTGTGACGATCTCAAAGAGCAGCTCCGAGATGAAGTCCACGACGCATGATTCCTTTGTCCAGGTGATCACCGGCATAGGAAATTCTTTCGACAGCATTGTGGAAAAGAACCAGGAACAGCTCAAGGGCTTCTCCAACGCGCCGGTTCTGAAAGAAGCGCTGCTGAATCCGGACGATCCGGATATAGCCGCGGCGGCGCAACAGTATACGCTGGATTATTTCGGCAGCTTAAGCGGCTGGGAGGGACTTTATCTTGCCGACTGGAATTCACAGGTGCTGACGCATCCGGCCGAGGCCGCGATCGGTATGGTTCTGCGGGAGGGAGACAGTCTTACCGGCCTGCAGAACTCTATTCTTTCCGCACCGGATGGTGTTTTTAATACCGGAGTCATGACCAGCCCTGCTTCCGGTAATATCATCATGTCGGTCTATGCCCCTGTGATGGTCGACGGAGAGCCCATGGGTTTTGTCGGCGGCGGTTTCTATGTTCAGGATATCGCCGAGTCCATCGCAGACGTATCCGGAATGAACCTCAGCACGGCTTATACCTATTTCGTCGATCCGGAGGGAACCATGCTGTACCACCCGGATGAGAGCAAGATCGGAAATCCCGTGGAGAACGAGGCGGTGAAATCACTTGTCGCGCAGCTGGCGGCAGGGAATATGCCGGAGCCCGAGGTTTTGGAATACAAGTATAAGGGTGCGAATAAATACGCCGGCTATTATATCGGAAACAATGGCTACTACATTGCCGTGCTGACGGCGGATGAAAAGGATGTTCTTTCCGCAGTCTCCCATATAACGACGCTGACAATCCTGATCTGTCTGATTTCTATTGCGGTGTTCACGGTGATCGCTCTCCTTGTGGAACGGGTGATTTCGGTTCCGCTGGTCAAAATCTCCAAATCGCTGGATGAACTCAGCACCGGCGATGTGACCGTGGAATGCAATGCGAGTTCCCATATTAAAGAGACTGTCTCTATCCTGAATTCCTTCTATAAGCTCAGGGATGGGCTGCGCGGCTCCATGCAGGTCGTCAGAGACGCGGCGGACAAGCTTGATCGCTCCATCGTCAGTGTGGACGATATGACCGGGAACAATGTGGAATCGATCTCTCAGATCAATACGGCCGTAAATGAAGTGGCAGAAACATCTCAGAGCGTTGCGATGAATGCCCAGACTATGGCAGAGAAGGCCGTAGATCTCGGAGAGAGCATCGAACAGCTGAATATCAATGTGGAGAATCTGTTCGAGGAATCCCAGACGATCAAGAGCATTAACAGCGAAACGACAAACCGCATGAAGCTGGTCTACGAGGGCGCGAATGAGTCCGTCAAGGCCATGGAGGAGATCAACAGCAAGATCGGCGAGACCAATAATGCGATTGAGAATATCGGTTCGGCGGTTCAGGCCATCGAATCTATCGCGGCACAGACGAACCTGCTGTCTCTAAACGCTTCTATCGAGGCGGCGCGTGCGGGAGAAGCGGGTCGCGGATTTGCGGTTGTAGCGGATGAGATCCGGACTCTTGCGGATTCCTCCGCAGAATCGGCGAAGGAAATCAAACAGATCATGGAAGGGATTACCATGCTTTCCAACGGAACCGTGGAAATCTCGAACCGTGTGTTTGATGTGATTACAAAGGAACAGAGCGATATTGAGAGCGCACAGCAGGAATTCAATTCCCTGTCTGATTCCGTTGAGGCATCGATGAATGAGATTGAAACTATCCGCCATATGACGGAGACGCTTGACAGGATCAAGACAGAGCTCACCAACGCCACCTCCGACCTCGGTGCCATTTCAGAAGAACTCGGAGCGTCCGCCGAAGAGGTAGCGGCCTCCAGCCAGACGGTCACCCAGGCTTGCGAGGACACGCAGGAGTCCACTGCGGAAATGCGAAATATCAATGGAGATATGAACGAAGCGATCTCCTTCTTCCGTTTGGATTAAGGGAAAACAAAAGACTTCATTTGAAACGGAATTTAGTGTTATCGGAACGAGATCCCGGAAAGCCAGAAATTGGCTTTCCGGGATTTTTGTTTGCAGAGGAAGCGTATGCTGCGACGGTGCCGGAACTGATTTCCGAATCCTTGTATCAAAAGCTGTCGGAAAAACTGGCAGAACAAAATGCTGTCGGCCAGAATCATACGGTGGATCAGAATACGGTTGGACAGAGCAGATTTGCAGCCGGATCTCCGTCTCCCCAGAATCCTTCCGATTACGGGAATGCATCCGGGAGTGTCGCTGATGCCAAAACGGCTCCTGCAGGTGCAAAGCGCAAGGTTGCGAAGCTTCCCGTCATCATTGTGCTGATTCTGGCAGTTGTAGGTATCATAGTTGCGGTGGTGCTTTATGAGACGGTATTCAAATCTTCCGGAGACAACGGAAGAGAAGAACTTCTGACGGAGAAAGATGACGAGGATGATGAGGAAGAGGAAGAATTGACGGAATCTGAGGAGGAAACCGAGGAAGCCACCAAAGAAGAGACGGAGGAAGAAACGGAAACCGAAACAGAAGCTGAAGAGGATGAGCTGGAGAAGGTGAATGAAGAACTTCTGACTGAGCCCGTTCCCGTGGCAATGCAGGGATTTTCCGGTTACGAAGATCATGGAGATTACTTTACGATCCATACTGCTATCAGTGAACCGTATTATCTGAAGAGCGGAGAGTTTAATCAGATGACGGATGGAGACACTGTGACGATCCTCGGTGATACCTTCAAAAAGATCACCTACACAGAGCCGGGCTTAAACCCGGTGGAATGCCTTCTTAAAGATGAGGACCAGATGTTCTTTTCTGTAGAAGAAACCATGGAAAAGCAGGGGAAAACTCCCCAGGAATACTACATACCATACCTATCCTTCATGTATGTCGAAGGCTATGATCAGATCATGTGTATGGGCTATGTGGATGATGTTTATGGAGATTTCGTTGTGACCCATGAATTGATTCCGGATTATGAACTGAAGGTGCGGAAGGACGCTGTTCTTACCTACTATGATTTAGCGGAGGAAGGGAAATCTATTCCGGCGGAGCCTATTCTATCAGGTTCACAGGAAATTCCGGAAAACATTTACGCTTTTCATTATGGAGACAAAGGACTTTTGGGGTGTCTGATCCTGGATGAAGAGGGATTTGTCACGGATATCGTGGGTATCTTTGTAAGTTGATTATCTCGATGAGTTATTATAGTGTCTGCTTATAACAAATAAAAATGTGCTGAAATGCCCGGAAATACTGATGCTTTAACGCATATCTGGTATAATTGAAGTGCAGGAAAAATACCTGTTTTCCATAAAAAACCTTGCACTTCGGAGAAACCAATGTA
>JAZOTN010000028.1:0-128264 GCA_045657665.1 Lachnospiraceae bacterium
TCCATTACCAGCTGCCAATACTCTATGCGCTCCTCCCTCGTCATGTCATCAGTAATCATAATATAAAAGTCCCCCTTCTGTTTTTATTAAGTATAGTCGTGAAATGGAGACTTGTATCTATATATGTTTAGTACTATTTACCAAAAAAATATCCTCACCGTTTTGGTGAGGAAAATTACTCGTTGTAACTTTTTATTCAGCTGTAGTGATCTTTTCGAGTCCATATTTTTCAAGCATCTCATCGATCTCTCCGAGATCGTATATTCGATTGTTGAGAGCAATGATGATGCATGCGTCTCGCGGCTCTTTTGCATACAGCTCGCTAAAACCATACAGCTTCAACGCCCGGTTTGTTTCAAGAAGAGAAAAATGTCCGGCGATACAGAACTTTACAATCAGATCCCGGTTTTTGGTGTGCTTTTCCATGCGAAGGATCTTTTCCCCATAGGAATCGTTCACTCCGGCAAATGAATACACATCCTTAAGCAGTATCTTCTTTTCATCCAGTACATCCTTCATGTAATAGTAAAAGGCTTTCTTATCATCCGCCATGTACTTTTTGTTTTCCTTCAGGTAAGCGCCCAGCTGATCCGGCTTTGTGTTCTGAAGGATGTTATTCAGTTCGGTGGTGGGTTTTTGTAACACGATGATTATCCTCTTTTGGTTTAAGCCGAAGCGCATTTTCTGTACGTTTTTTCGAACTATTACTGGTATATCAGTTCACCAATCTCCAGGGTCAGCTTTTCCGATGCCTCTGTAAGATCGCCTTCTTCTGTCAGAATGGGTGTGTCAAGAATTCCTTTTATGGTACATGCCGTAGATGCAGCCATAGCAATTGCTTTCTTTGATTCCGGTTTATAATCACGATAGTCATATCCTTCGGAATCAATGATGTCCTGCATATCCCATATCTGTGGAAGGAAAATGGAGTCCATATGCGCCAACAAATTATAAAACATATAGGTTCTTCTCCGGATAGCAGAGCACTGCATGGATGCGGCTTTAAGTGATTCCACAATCTCGTCTGACTGTGCCTTATTCGCGAGCGCATTTTCCAGCTTTTCCTGGGATTTCGCTCCGGTTATCAATCCCATTACCAAAAGAGCAGGACCTGCAACGAGTCCGCCGAGCACCACCATCCCTCCGGCCATTCCGAGACCTCCCGCAGCAATGGCTCCCCCTCCAAAGAAGGCAAGTGTCGCGTTTGTTGCCGCCGCTCCGCTCAACGTTGCAATTGCTGTTCCGGTTGAGGCTGTAGCAAATGTTGCCGCCGCTCCATATGCTCCCAAAGCGGTTAATGCTCCGCCGACAGCCCCGGCCGTGATCCCTCCGGCAACTTCTATTGCAAAGCTGCCCAATTCTTTCAATTCTTTAAACGTATTTTGATCAATATGTAAATTTTTCAGTTCTTCCAATCCGACCGACGATTGAAAATCTACATTTTTAATCTGTTCAAAAGTATTGACAAAATCCATGACATCATGATTCAAGACGTCCAGTTTCTGCCTTCCCAACTCCGTAAGTGCAGCGCTTGCCTGCTCCCTCTGGTCATTAAGTCTGTCCCTAGCATGCGCAACATTTTCGTTGGCAATGTCATTTATTTTTGTCGCCGTATTATTGTCAACAGCCGCCTTGACGGTCTTACCTCCGCCAATAGCACCGGTTACGATTGCTGCTCCAATAAAGAATAAAGGTATTGGCATATGGCGCTCCTCCCTGTTTAATCCACGATCAGAGCCTCCACGCCCTGCATAATGACATCCTGTCTATGATTCAATTCTTTTACTCTCTCATCCACAATATTGTACTTTCTGTCGGTATTCTTGAGCCACTCCTCTTCTTTCTTAATTGCAAGCAATGATCTCAGTGTATGTTCCATCTCAAGGACATTTTCATTAGGAATATCAATTCCCTTGGCAATGTAGCGTATCAGTCTTTTCTCATCTTTCGAATAATCCCCGTCACTATATGCTACCGTAAGCAAATCCCATATCAGCGTTTTGCCACTAATGCATTCCGTACTATTATCTTCTGTATGAAGAACCAGTCCAACACGATCATGAATCAGATCATAATATTCATCATCGTCCTCTGTTTTTTTCTCCATGAGTTTTCCGATTTCATCTGTGATTGTCTCTTTGCATTCAGAAAAAGACCGCGGATCAATCGCTTGACCGATACTATGAAATTCTTCCAATTCCTCATCAGTGATTTTTCTGTCAACAGCCATTAGTAGGTAAATCAGCCAGAGAGACTTCAAGCAGGAAACAACGATTTTCTCATCTTCAGTAGAACTCAACGCATCAGACATCCGCTCCTTTTTCATGGCATTCTTTGTCCTTTGCTCTTCGATAGTTTTCTCCGCTTTTGTTTTGATATTCTCAAAAGCTGTTTGTCCCTTTTTGAGAACATCCTTTGCGGTATTCCCTGCGTTTGAATTCTTAACAGACTTCTGAAATTTTTCTGATGCATCCGACATGGATTTTTTCATGTTGTCTGTCGTTCTCTGAACATTTTCTTTGAATTTGCTGAAATCCATAGGCATAACTTAGCTCCTTTCAGAGCCTAAAGCTCTCATTCGAATCCATAAGATCGTCAAATTCCTTTTGATTTGTGAACTGTGATTTGTATCCTAATATTTCCTGTATTATCGCATTTCCTTTCAGATACCCATCACTGTCCATTTCCATCAAAGCATTTTCCATCACTTCCATAGCCATGTCAAACGTCTCAAGACGATCTGTTAAATAGTCAGACACCACGCGATCCATTTCTGCTTTATACCTACGGATCATCGTAATTGACATCTCGCATTCTGCCTCTATTTCTTTTCTTCTTTTTTTTGCGATCTCGAGATCGTCCAACGCTTTTCGAAGCTCCCTGTACGCTGCAAGGGATGCCGTCACAGCCAGAACCGGCGGAGCAAGCTTTAATATATCTTCAACACTATTCACACCGAGCTTCTCATGAATCCCCAAAGCGGACATCACGTTTGTCATTACATCCTGTAAACCAGTATTCCCGATTTCATTGACAAACTGTTCCTCAGTCATGCCTTCTCTTATGTACCTATGCACAGCACTTGCAACACCCTTTGCACTGTCAATCAATTTCTCAGAGAAATCCGTATCGGAAAGGTCTTCCAAACCCGCCTCATTAAGTTTTTCATTGATAAATTCTTTTGCCTTGTTCAGAGTATAGACCTCCGCAAAATCCACATATGGTTTTGCGAATTCCTGAACAGCCTCTTTTGCAGTTTTTTCATTACTGGAAACATCTATGATCAATTGAATCAGTTTATTGATATCAAGTTGGAGATCATCGGATTCTGTAGTTTGTTTTTGTATAACTGCCTCCATATTAAGTTACCTCATTGATAAACTTGTTTAAATGGCATTAAATGCACTAATATAAGACTCAGTACATGCTAATATTGATGGAGAGATCTCAGAGGATGAATACCGGGATTTTTCCTCCATCCAAAAACGTCTCTGGATGATGTCGATGGCTATCGATTCCCTTCAGCTCTGGGTGGAAAAGACCATTGCTGACGGAAAGATCAGCAAAGAGATGTTATCTTCATGATCGGCGTTTTCATAGAAACTCACTCAAAAAACGTATTCTTCGTCCACTGCAATGCATATAAGTCACAGGTGTCATATTCTATATCCCTATGGTAAAGGCTTCTCTGAAATGCCTTTGTACTGCCTGCCATCAGGTTCTCTTCAAACAGAAACCATCCGCCGACAATCTTCCCGTTCAATCGTAAGAGACCGGTAATACAGACTTCATCCAGGTCCACCTGGCTCTGATTTTTTATCTCTCCGGTCCATTCCGTAGTCCCGTAATTATCCCGACAGGAAACATTCATCACCGGAAGATCCGTCATATACAGGACTTCAGATCCGCTCTGAAGCAAAACATCCTCTTTATTATGAAACACCTCAATCTCAAGTGTTTTTCCTTTTGTCTCTTTCCAGGACAGCATATCACCATCGCCGAAGCAGATGGTGTCCCCGGCTGCAATAAAACGAATCCTCGCATCATTCGTATCGAGAACGGAGCCATCCGTTCCCTTTACGGTCGTGTAGACATGAACATTTTTCAATGCATATTCTTTGTTCGGGTTATGAATTACCAGTCCATAGGTTGCATATCCGTCGTAGATCGTATACCCCTGCTCCACAACCTCCGGTGCCAGAATCACATCCGGACTCTCAGCAGACTGTTCTTTTACAGCCGTCTCATTTGCCACCACATCTGTGATGGAATTCGCTGCATTCTCTGCACTTTCCGCAGCCACCGGCTCTGCCTCCGCGCTCTGCACTTCTTCAGTCGTTTCTGCCTTCCCGTTTCCCATGATTTTCGGGTAAAACACAACGGCAAGAATGATCTGCACACCAATGACGGCAAGCAGCAACGCGATCAGTATTCCGAGACGGTTCCTTGTCTTCCATCGCTTATGATCCGGATCTGTCCCGTCGCTCTGCGTCCGCGAACGAACCTCTGGTTCCGCTGCCCCCGCTGTCGTCTCTATTAGGTCATCCAACACAAACGCCGAAAGAAACGCTTCCCGAAGCTCCTCAGCGCTTTGATATCGGTCTTTCGGATCCATTCGCGTCGCTTTTCCCACAACAGTTGATAGCTCGGCCTTCTCCGGGAAGAGCGCCTGGATCAGTGTCCCGACTGCATAGAGATCCGTCCGGACATCCGACTGCGCAAATCCATATTGCTCCGGCGCTGCGCTTCCTTCGGTTCCGAGAAGCACCGTATCCCTCTTTTCCCCGTCCCGATGAACCTTCGCGGCATCGTAGTCAACAAGAAATACGGCTCCGCTCTCCGCAATCATAATGTTGTCCGGCTTCACATCACGATGGATGATCGGAGGAATGGCATGATGCAAAAAGGACAGTGCATCAAGAACCCCGAGCACTGCCTCTTTCTTTTTTTTCTCCGAAAGATCCCGTCTGGCCAGATGCTCCGAGAGGGTCTCGCCCTGTACATACTTTTCAATCAGCGTGAGTGTCCCGTCCTCTTCCTTCCAAAAGGTTTTCACCTGAGGCAGGTGTTCATTTTTATGATCACGAAGATAGACCAATGCATCTTCGTTCCAGACCTCAAGGCGCTTTCGGAGATAGAGCTTTTCGGTCGTCACATCTACAACGATCCACTGATTCTTGTCGCCAAGCTGATATAATTCCTTATAAAAGGATTTTTCGTATTCGTTTTCCAGTTCGTCCAAAAAGGAATCCTCCCGAGGAGACAGAGAACCGTCCCCTGTCTCCTCACTTTATCAAATCAATGATCTTGTCCCACTCCATATTGGAAAGGAAATTCTGTATCTTTTTAAAACGATCTTCATCGTCCGGCGGTAGTCTGTATTCCTTCAGGGATTCTATTACCATCTTCGCCATCTCATAATCTTTCATCTGGGCAAATTCATAAAGACTCGCATACGCATCCGCCAGCATCGTCTCCGGAATTTCCGGAAATTCCTCTTCTGTCTCGTATTCCGATCGCAGGGCTTCATGAATGGCAGCGTATTCCTTCATCATGCTCTCATGATTTGCCAGAATGAATTCCGTATTCTCCTGCTTCCCTGCCATCTCAAGTGCTTCCGCTTTATCTCCGACGTCCAGAACTCCGACCAGACGGGAGCTTGATTTTAAGGCATGAACCTTAATTGTGTAATTGGGCCAGTCCTGTGCCTCGAAAAATCCGCGGATCTCGCCTGCTTTCGCCTCATAAGAATCATAATAGATTTTCAGCACCGATAAAAAAGCATCCTTGGAGCCGCTGTTTTTGACCGCCGCAGAAGCATTAAGCCCTGGGATCTTTTCATACCACTCCTTCTCTTTCTCTTCCTTTACGTCTTCTTCCAAAGGCGCCGCCTCCGGCTCATCTGCTTCTTCAATAGCCTCCTCAAAAAGCTCCTCGTCCGAGACGTCCTCGTCCTCTTCTTCCGCGAAAAGACCACCCAGATTATAATTACGATCGCCCTTTACGATATACAGAAGTCCAAAGGTTCCTTCGCCGCAGTTAGACGTGATCGCGGCAGATGCCTTTTGAAATACGATATGATCGAATTTCATTCGTTCGCACAGTTTCTCTTCGATCCAAAGCAGGGCTTCCTCTTCCAGACCCGCATAAGTCACAAAGATGAAGGAGGTGTCCGGATTTACATTTGAAGGAAGCGCTTTCTGGATGTATTTTTCATAACACTTTCTTTCGCTTCCGAAGAGGAATCGTCCGACGCCGAGCTTATCGTCCTTTGTTCGCAGCATCGGTCTCAGCCAGAGTGTATTGAGGACGTTGTTCATAAACGGACTGATCAGCTCACGCCGGGCCATGACATCTGTCGACTTAATGACAAAGCTGCATCTTACCCGCTTCTTTGCCTCTTCGAGTTCCGCAACGATCCGATCTACGGGGACATTCTGCTGGGCGAGTCTTCCGGCGATCATAACAAGAATTCCCGTGCAGCTTGAGAGGCACTCCGAATTGAATACCGTCACATTCTCAAATGACTTTGCGGATTTTTCGGCACGTCCGTATTCCCGGCTGCTGCCCGTAAGCAGCGTAATATAGATGAGTTGATGAGCCTTCTTCAATTCCTCAATAAAGAAGGCGGTCAGGTTCTCTTCTGTCGGGGGCTCTGAGGAGACGATCTTCTTCTCATCCCTCATGTAACGAACCAGCTCCTCGGAGTCGATATCGATGGTATCATAGAATACGCCTTCGGCAGTGATCACCGTATACGGGATCACACTGATATTCAATTCGCTGAGCACATGGTTCGGTACATCGATCATGGTACTGGTGGCAATGACCACCGGTTTCTTCCTTGCATACCGGCTTGCCGTGCTCATGGAAGCACCGGTCATCTCACCGCTTTCTTTACGAATTACTTTTTCCGAAGGAAGATGTGTCAGCAGCGTATCCTCCAGTTGGCGCCCGGACACAGGTTTCACTAGATAGCCATCAAAGCCTGTATTGTTATAAAGCTCGATATTTTCGCCGCCGGCGTTTGCGGTGAGTACAATGACTGGAACATTGGGATTCAGACCGCCATTTTGTGTACGGATCTTCTTGAAACACTGGATACCGTCCATTTCCGGCATCAGATGATCCATAAAGATTGCATCATAACGATACCGCAATGTCTGAGTAAGTGCATCCGCTCCCGAAAGAGCAAGATCCACCGTCATCTCAGTGCCTGCAAGAAGTTTCTCCTCTACCTGCAGGTTCATTTCATTATCATCGACGATCAGAATTCTCGCATTCGGTGCATGGAAGCTGTGCTCAAATTTCTCATGACTACCCATTCCGCCCGCGCCTGTGATATTGAGATCCCCGATGCGTTTTTCGGATGAGATCCCCTGTTTTAATTCCACCGAGAACACAGATCCTTCGCCGTAAACACTGCTTACCTTGATCTCACCGTTCATCAGCTCGACCAACTGCTTTACAATGGAAAGGCCCAGTCCCGTTCCTTCGATATAACGGTTCTTTTCTTCGTCCACACGCTGGAAGGAATCGAAAAGATGCGGCAAAGATTCTTTTTGAATGCCCATTCCGGTATCCGAGACATTGATCTTGAGCAATACTTCCGTTTCCGTCGGGAACTCACATTCCATGTGGAGCGTGACAGAACCTTCCTTCGTGTATTTTACGGCATTATTCAGAAGATTGATCAGAACCTGTTTGATCCGAACCTCATCACCGAACAGTCCGTCCGGCACATCCGGATCAATATCGACACGAAATTGCAGCCCCTTTTCCTCTGCCTTGAGCCAGATCATGTTCACGATCTCAGAAAGCAATGAGGAAACGTTATAGTTCACCGGCACGATATCCATCTTTCCGGCCTCGATCTTGCTGACATCCAGAATATCGTTGATCAAAGCAAGAAGCATCCTGCCAGCGCCCTGAATATTCCCTGCATCCTTCCGGATCTCCTCGGATGCATCCTCCTGCCTTAAGATGATCTCATTCAGTCCCAGCACTGTATTGATCGGGGTTCTGATCTCATGACTCATGCTGGAGAAGAAACGGCTCTGGGATTTGTTCAGTTCCTCCAATTCCTCGGCTCTTTTCCGGGCAGATTCCGATTCTCTCCGGATGAGGCTGGTCTGAAAGGCGATCATCAGGGTCAGCTGGAGTGCCGCGAGCAGAAACTGTATGACGAGGTTTACATAGTTCATCTTCGTGGAGTAGGTAGTCACGAACTCCGGATGGAAATAGGATACTATGATACATGCGAGTACAAGCACTCCATTCAGGGAACACAGTATCTTTTGCAATCTCCCATCCAGGATTGTGATGATAAAAAACCCGTTCGCAAGCATTGCGATGGGAATCCCTGCGTAGACGCCGCCCCTTGTAAAAAACAGGATCGGCATGATCACAAACGCCACGGCAATCGTGGAAATAATCCTTGCACGGAGCACATGATCACGCTTGATTGCAAAATACGCATATCCAAGGAACGCCAGACCGAATAGGATCATACCGATGATCACCGGCAGCGAATCCCCCATGATGATTCCGCTGATCACGGTGGTAATAAACGACAGGATCATACAAAAGACAAACATCACAAAGCAGCGGTCCTTAAGGCTCCTTGCCGGATCAAAGAGGAAGTCTGAAACAGTGGACACGAGATTTTTAGAACTCTTTTTCATCATGCATCCCTCCCCTCTTCTTTGATCATTTCTTCGGGCAGGAGACGCCTCATGACACGTTCAAATTCCCCGATATCGATGGGTTTGGCAATAAAACCGTCAAACCCTTCTTTCATAAACATTTCTTTTGCGCCGCTCAGCGCATTTGCGGTAAGGGCAATGATTACAGGATTTCTGCCGCTCCCTGCGGCCTCCTGCCGGATCCGTTTCATCGCCTCCACACCGTCCATTCCGGGCATCATATGATCCATAAAGACGACATCATATTCCCCGTCTCTGTATTTTTCGATCGCCTCTTTGCCGCTTTCTGCCGTGTCCGCTTCAATCTGATATTCTCTTAAAAGCCCTGTTGCAACCACAAGATTCATGGGTTCATCATCGACGACAAGTGACCGGACACCGTCAAAACGGATCGCACCGGACACTTCCTCCGTGAAGCCGTCGGTTTCACCGTTCAGGATCCTTACAACCGGGAAGCCATACAAAGGCTTTTGCATAACAAGAATTCCCTTGCCAGGCGAAGCCTGAAAGCCCGGATTTGCAGATACGATGACTTTACAGCCTTCTGCTGAGAGCTTATCAAGCGTTTCCCGATCAGAGAGGTATTCTTGCTCGCCTGTAAAGATATACGATACGGAAAGATCATTGATGAGTCGCAGAAGCTCCCTTGTCTCACCTGTTGTATACAGTTTCGCGCCAAGACCTGTCGCAAGGTTGATGGACATATTTCGGTAGAATTCCCTGATTTCCGGCACTTTGTATTTCTCAGACTTGATATAAAATACGATTTCCCCCCGGACACTATCCTTTACCGAAAGACAGGGTGCCGGATCCACCACTGTCTGCGGAATGGAAATCCTGACCGTCGTTCCTTTTCTCTTGGCACTCGTGATTTTAACAAACCCACCCATTTTATGGACAAGGCCGTAAACAACGGGCAGCCCGATCCCGATGCCGCCGGTGCTGCGGTTGCGCTTCTTGTTGGCCTGATACATTCCCTTTGAGACCTGTGACAGCGCAGCACGTGACATGCCGACACCGGTATCCGTCATCTCTATCACCAGGTTCACACCGTATTCCTCAGGCACGGAAAAGACCCTGATATAGATGCCGCCACGTCTTGTAAATTTGATTGCATTATCCAGAAGATGCCGGAAAAGCTTATGGATCTTCTCGATATCACCCCTTAACATGTTCGGCGTATTGGGGTCAAGATCCACGACCAGTTCAAGATTATTCTTCATATGGTGTGCGTTGTAATTCGCCACAACATCATTAATCAGGGAGATGCACATATAGTTGTCTTCTTCGATCAGGAGCTCTCCCCTCTTGATCTCCGTATAATCCTGAATATCCTCGATCTGATGTGCCAGCCTGATACCGGCTTCCTGAATCGCAACCAGTTCCTCACTGTCATCCCGCTTCTGCATGAGCGTTGTCATACCGCTTATCACATTCACCGGGGTGCGCAGTTCATGGGAAATATTGGACAGGAAGTCTTCCATGTCGTGTTTGTTTTCATCCACAGACTCCTGCCATTCCCTTGTTCTCTCATTCTCCGCGACTCTGTGGTTTACCGTAATACGGCTTAACAGATACATGGTGAGTACGGTTGCGACATGATAGACGACCCTCATGATCTCAAAGCCACTCATATCAAATGCACTCTCTTTATAAAGGAACCAGATCTGGATTCCCATCACCACCACATATTCCGCAAGAATCAGGTTGAGCAGTCTGATCCTGTCGGCGATTGTAAACGTGACCATGAAAAGTGTTACGGATACTGAGATATCAAAGAGACTTGTTTCATGAATTCCGTGATAAAAAAGCAGAAATGCTGCAAACGCGAAATACAGATTGACCCTGAGACGTGAATCGATCTTTTTTGCGAGATGAATACACCATAAAATGATCATCCCCACCAGTACAACATACGGAACCCAGAAATCCCATCCTCCAAAGTAGTTTTGCAGGATACAGGCGACGCCCGCCATTGTTGTGATGGAAATGATCAATCGTTCTTTTCTGATATCGTCCACGTTTTCTCCCCCAAAATTCAAGTCCGCCGATAACTTTGCATAAGATTTTCAGATCTTCATCTGCGACGCAAAGTATTTCGCTATGTTTTCCCGCAGCTCATCCCGTTTCACATTTTTCAGCACATATCCGACGGGCTTTAAGGAAAGCACTTTCATAACGCTTTCTTTGTCGCCTTTTCCTGTCAGGAACATGACCGGAATATCGGCTGTGGCGGCATTGGATTTGATCATCTCAAAGACGACGGGGCCCGGAGTGACCGGCATTTCATAATCGAGAAGGATCAGATCAGGACGGTTCTTTGCGAGCCAGGTGATCGCCTCCACGCCGGAATTTACCATGGAAACGCGATAGGCGTCTTTCAACCAGTCCGTGATCATCGTCATATAGGAAACATCGTCATCCACGATCAGGATATTCTTTTTCCTTAGATACTTCGCCTTTGCTTCCATGTATTGTTCGACTTCTGTCAGAAGGAGCTGCATGTCAAGCGGCCGTTCATAAAATTTCAGGATCAGGCTGTCCGAAATATAGTGATTTACCCCTTCGTATTCCTCCTTTGTGCCAATCACGATGATCTGCGCATCCTGTTCAAAGCAATAATCCTTGAGAAATACAAGGCTGTCTGCCATGGTTGATGTTTTGTCATCCGTATAGATAATGACCAGCTCCGACCCCTCGATATGTGCCTGCAGATCCGACATTTTCGGGGAAGAATAGACCGGGATCATGGAGATCCCTTCCAGCTTTGTCAGCAGCCCTTTTATGATAAACCCTTCCGCAGATGCGACGATCAGTATTTTACTCATGTTCTCTCTCCTTTAACGTTGTCTTTTATGCGTTCAAGAGCTCCGCCTTAAGGAGCGTCTGGTATGCGTCCACCTTCTTTTTCATAAGCTCAAAGGTCACGGATTTCTCAGCAATGGCCGCATCGCTTGACAGATCCATTTTTTGAAGATCCTCATTAAGGATCGCATCCAGCACTTCTTCCGGCATCATCGGGGCGAAGAATGCTCTTTCCTTATCGGAAACATAAAAAACTTCTCAATGAAATGACATTTTTCCTCGTCAATCTCCTCTCTGATCAATGCCTATAAAAAAAACGATACTTTATTATATACGAAAAACTTCCGTTTGTGGCACCGTTTTTCGGAGACAGGGGACGGTTCTCTGTCTCTTTTATGATCCCTCACTCATCAGCTGTTCCACGATCTCCCGCTTTTCATACAGGACGCACCCGCCATCATGATCATCCATCAGGATGCCTCCGGTTTGCAATGCCGTGAACAGGGGCGAATGCAGAGCCTCTTTGAGAGAAGAATTGCGGATATTTATATCCGAATACGGAGAGAACGGACAAGGCTCCGCACCACCATGAGAGTTGATATGGAAAAACCCTCTGCCGGCAGCTATGCATCCGCCCGAGCTTTTCTCATCTCCCGGAAAGGAAAGGAACATCATCTCCTGTCTCTGCCTTCGTATTCGCGCGATCTCATTCTTTAATAGCTCTCTCTCGTCTTCTCCCGGCGCGAGGTCTTCACTTCCTGATGCGGCCGGTACATATTCCACAAAAACAACCGCTTTACAGCCTCTTTTACCTAAATCGTCCAGAAAAGCGACCGATGTGACCTCCTTGATGTTTTCTGTCGTCACGGTAACGGAGACACCGTAAACCAGTCCCCGCGCATGCAGTTCCTCCATATTGCGGATCAGATGATCATAGATGCCGTCTCCCCTGATGGCGTCCGTACTCTTTTCTTTTCCTTCGATGCTCATAAACGGGATCAGATTCCGGCTTTTGTCAAACAGATCCATATATGCTTCATCGATCATAGTCCCATTTGTAAAGATCGGAAACAGAATGTTCTTTTTCTTCCCGGCCGCTTCTATCACGTCCCTCCGGAGCATCGGTTCTCCGCCGATCAGCACGATAAAGCTGATCCCGAGGTCATCCGCCTCTTCAAAGATCCGAAGCCACTCAGCATCTGTAAGCTGGTTTACCGGCTCCGTATCCACGGTCGAATGAACGCATCTGGAATAACAGCCTGTACAGTGCAGATTGCATTTACTGGTAATGCTCGCGATCAGAAACGCCGGGATATGTTCTCCGTTCTTTTCAGCTTTTTTGCGCTTTCTGGAGGCTGATGCACTCGCACTCGCAAAGGCGAGCATAAAGGAGCTCTCTTTAGGGTTTTTCAGCGTTGTTTTGATGGCGTCAGCGACAACGTGCTCCACACCTTTTGTCAGGTATTCCTGAAGATCAAATTCTTTATCCGGTTTATTTCTCATGATTATTTGGGAGACAGGGGATTTGTTCTCTGTCTGCTTCCCTTTCCTTTCTCTTCAGCTTATCCTTTGCAGTATGCCGGCAACATCCACACCGGGATGCGTGAGATACATTCTGCAAATACTCTCTGCAAGACCTTCGGATATTTTCAGTTTCTTTGCAATTTCCCTGTGCGTCCTGCCTTTGTCCGTCATGTCCATCGCTTTTGATATGATCCTGTCAATATCTTTTGGAAATTTTGAATCCGGAACGGCATTTTCTATAACCATCTTCCTAAACGCGATTTCACCGGCATCTGATATCTCAAGAAGCGCAAAGGAGACCTCCTGATCCGGGTTTCTTTTACCGCAGCAGCCCGGATTAAACCAAATCTGTCCATTCTTCTCGATCATGCTGTATTTATGCGTGTGTCCGTAAATGATGATCGAGATATCTCTCAGATCCTCCTGGATCTTACCTTTGTTGTGGATCACATAGATCTTATTGCCGGGAAACTCCAGTCTTGCACTCTCAGCGAGATGGTCCGACCATTCTTTGTCGGCATTCCCCCTGACAGCCGTTACATCAGCGATCTCTTCAAGACGGTCAATAACCGCCTTATTGTCTATGTCTCCGGCATGAATGATATGATCCACTCCTTTAAGATGATCGATCACTTCCTGTCTTAACAGACCATGTGTGTCGGAAAGTATTCCAATCAGCATTTATTCATTTCCTTAATAAAAAATGAGACAGTCTATCTTTTGGAGATAGGCTGTCTCTTCCCATTACGGCAGCATCAGAACCTGATCCGGAAAGATCAGTCTGGGATTTTTCACGGTATCCTGATTGAGTTCATAGATGGATTCCCATAAGGTTCCGTCTCCAAGTTCGCTCTTTGCGATCTTCCAAAGTGAATCTCCGCTTTTTACCGTATAGGATTTTCCACCGGAAGACCTGTCAGAATCTTTCGCGTCTTCTTCAGGGATCATATAAGTGTCATAATATTTGTCATACAGTCCGAGGCAGGCATCCGCACCTGCATTCATTGACAGTGCTTTTTCGAGCACTGTCTCCCAGGAACCGTATTTCTCATAAAAATAGTCCGGACTTCCGCCATTCTCGTCGCCATATGTTTCCAGATTGCTCTTCTTTACCTTTTCAAGCCCCTCCGGATCATCCTTATATGCCTCCAGACGAAGCTCATTCCGACGTGTCGATACGGCACGGGCAATCTCTTCAATCTCCTTGCCTTCCGCTTTCATGGATTCAATCATGTCGTAGAGCTCCTGAATGCTTTCATGATAGGCCTCGCGCTGCTCTTTCATCTCATTCACGACCTTTTCGTCGGACCAGTCGTACTCCACATATTCCTTAAGCCTCGTTGACTCCGGGCTAGGTGAATAACCGTACACTGCATCCGGATTCTCAACGATATCTGCCGCAGCTTTCGGGTTTTCCATCGGATCGTGCTGATAATTTCCGGCCGCAAACACGGGCACGGAAAACATGAGCACCATAGCAATGGTAAGCGCTATCGCACGAAACGGGTGCCTTATCATACGTTTTTTCCTGATAGAATTCATATTCAGATACCTCTCTTTTTTTGATCTATAAACTGTATCAAGCTTTTTCTCATCAGGCATATGATATCTTAAATCGTCTGTTGTTTCAAGAATTTGATGAGCGAAAGAGAAAAAGAGACAAGGGACAATTTTGTGTCGCTTTAAAATGCGACACAAAACCGTCCTTTGTCTCTATTTTCTCTTTCGCTTTATTTATGCTCCGGGTTTTTCCGGCGGGTTACCATCCGGAGGATTTCCTCCGGGTCCTCCCTCCATTCCTTCGGGCGGATTCCCCATATCCCCGTCCGGTTTTTCCGGCGGGTTTCCACTCGGAGGATTCCCTCCGGATCCACCTTCCATGCCTTCGGGCGGATTCCCCATATCAGGCAGGGCTTCGTTACCGCTTTGAATCTGCACTTCGATGGCTTTCCCCTCCGAAGCGGTTCCTTCCGAATAAGCTGTTCCGTTCACATAAAGTGTATGACCGTTCAAATCGATCGAATCCGCATCACATGTCAGTGCAGTAATAAAAGAATCTTCCGTGAGCGTCCATTTCGATCCCCCCGATAATTCCACGTATATCTCGCCTGCTTCTCCGTTCGGATTGATAGCACCATTAAAAATTGAGCCGTCAGAAAGATAGAGATTCAGCGTTGAGATTTCATCGACATACATATCACCGTTTATCGTCTGTGCGGATGCCTTTAGATCTACATGACCGCCATTCGAGCCTTCATTCCCCCAGCCTGCTGCTGCGGCACGCAGGAACACTCCACTCTCGTCTTCGTTAATGATTTCCGCTCCGCTTAAGGTTATCACAGAATTTGTATTATTTATAAAGAAAATGTCTCCGTTCTTATTGACGAGAGATCCACCGTTCATCGAAAAGGAAGACAATCCCTCATCCGCATCGCCTGACATGGACTGATAGATCATAACCGCCTGGTAATATTCGGATTTGTCACTGTTTTTTGTATTGTTGCAGGCTGTCAGAGATGTATTATTCAACGTTACGCTGTTTTTCCCTTCCACGACGACGCCCTGAGAAGCTGTGGATTCAAGAATAGCATCATTTACGGTGATATCCGCTGTGGAATAAATCGCCGGAGATCCTTTTCCGTCTGTCACGAAAGTACCGCCGTTTACATTGACCGTACCGCCGCCTCTGTCAGAACGGATCGCTGCGGAAGAGTTGCCCGTCGTATGAATCTGGAGATTACTTGCGTTCATTGTTCCGCCGCCGGTTGTCATGATACCGCCGGAACAGTTCCCGCTTGTTTCGATCACGGAATCCGAAACATTGACCGTCGTGCCTTCTCCGTAGCTGAATACCGCATTGGCATGAGTTCCGTCCGTTTCTATTTCCATATCGGATAAGGTAAGTGTTGCTCCGTTTGTCGCAAAGATGGCCGCATTTTCACCATAAAAATCAGCCTCATCTCCATCAGCCTCGCCGGTTTTTACAACCTTTACATGCTCGTATGTCGCCGTTTCACCGTCAGCTGTGATCGCATGTCCACCGTCCGCCGAATTTTCGATCAGTTCGTAATCGTCAGTGCTTACCCCTACTGCTGTTTCTTCTTCATTTTGCGCGATGGCATCCACCTCAGTAGCGACAGCAGATTCGGCAGTAGTCGAAACTGGAGTACTTGTTCCGCATCCTGCGGCGAAAACCACTGTTGATAACAATAATGCTGCGATTGTTTTCATTCTTGTTTTCATAGGCATCCTCCTAAAGATAATGATGTATCGGTTCCGGTTTTTCTCAACTGTACCCGTGGAAACCGTTTTTATAGTATTAGTTCCTCTGATTGGAATAGAATAAACAAAAAATGTGTATGAATCTTGTTCAAATTGTGTCAATACGGTGAAGAGACACAGAACCGTCCCCTGTCTCCTTGAAAGGCGGAATGTCTTCGAATATAATAATGGATATGGTACAAAATGAAGGAAATCAAGACGAGGTACAGGATGCAACAGGAAAAAGCATACTTCGAACAGGTAAATCTGGAGAATGAACAAAAATTAAGGGAAATGCTTAGAGAACTCCCGCCGTTCTGCAAAGAGTTTTTCATCGGGATTGAAAGCTCCACGCAGTCCAGAACACGTCTTGCCTATGCTTACGATCTCGGCGTCTTCTTTCATTATATGCATGAGAATAATCCGGTATTCGCAAAGAAAGAGATCCGGGAATTCCCCATGTCCATGCTGGACGACATCACGCCGATGGATATCGAGGAATATCTCTATTCCATCCGTTACTATACAAAAGACGGAACGGAGCATAAGAATGATGAACGCGGTGTCTCAAGAAAACTCGCATCCCTCCGGAGCTTTTATAATTATTACTACCGTAAACAGCTGATTGAAAAGAATCCCGCAGAGCTTGTGAAGATGCCGAAGCTCCATGAAAAAAACATTATCCGTCTGGATGTGGATGAGGTTGCAAAGTTTTTGGATCAGGTGGAAAACGGATCCGATCTCACGGAACGGCAGAAACGGTTCCATGAACAGACAAAGGTGCGAGACCTAGCGATGATGACACTGATGCTCGGAACCGGCATCCGCGTTTCAGAGTGTGTCGGACTGGATATGGATGATGTGGACTTCCGGAATAACGGTATCAAAGTCCATAGAAAAGGCGGAACCGAGACCGTGGTTTACTTCAGCGATGAAGTACGGGATGCGCTCCTCCCCTATTATGAACAGCGGCAAGAGATTGAGGCCGCTGACGGCCATACGAACGCATTTTTCCTGTCCCTTCAGAAAAAAAGGATCAATGTGCGTTCTGTCGAAAACATGGTCAAAAAATATGCAAAACTGGTAACTTCACTGAAAAACATCACGCCCCACAAGCTGCGAAGCACATACGGTACCTCACTATACCGGGAAACCGGAGATATCTATCTCGTCGCAGATGTGCTCGGTCATAAAGATGTCAACACAACACGGAAGCACTATGCCGCACAGGAGGACGATAGGCGACGCGCTGCCGCCGGTGCTGTAAAGCTCCGGGATGACTAAGGAAACGCCGATTTAATCCCTCTTTCTAAAATCATTTCATCACAGGAACCAGCAGATACTGCCCCGCATGGATGGCTGCGTCCATTTTGAGATTATTGATCCCAGCGAGCTTTTCCATATAATCACTCGTGGACAGATGTGCTTCATCGTGATACTCCCTGGCAATGCTCCAGAGAGAATCTCCACTCTCGATCCTTATACTCAGATAGATCTCGGTCTGACTGTTCAGCTCCGATGCCTTGATCCTCTGTGCACCTGTAAAGACCACGCAAAGCATCATCACTGCAAGAACAATCGCGGTAACCATCTTTTTTCTGATCGCTCTTCTTTTCCTCATCACATACCTCCGAAAACCGAACGTCTGTTTGCTTCTATCTGGTACTATAGCACCAGAACAAATGTTTGTCAACACAAAATCGAACAAATTTTCGGAATGTATGTTTGCTTTTTTGCTAAAGATATGATAATGTGGTTATAGAAAGCAATTTAAAGACGATCATTTCCACAGGAGGCGCATATGTCATACGGGAAAATCACAAAGAAACAACAGGAGATCCTTGATTATCTGAAAAATCAGATCATCAACAAGGGTTATCCGCCGTCAGTCCGGGATATCTGCGACGCGGTGCATTTAAAGTCCACGTCCTCCGTTCATTCCCATCTCGAAACACTGGAAAAGAACGGGTATATCCGCCGCGACCCGACCAAACCGAGAGCGATCGAGATTCTGGATGAAAACTTCAATATCACCAGGCGCGAGCTCGTCAGTATCCCCATGGTCGGTCGTGTTGCAGCCGGCGAACCGTTGCTGGCGGTCGAGAATATCCAGGGTTATTTCCCGGTTCCGGCCGAATACGTTCCGAACACCGACACGTTCATGCTCCGCGTCAAAGGTGAAAGCATGATCAATGCAGGGATCTTTGACGGCGACAACATCCTTGTCGCAAAACAGGAAACCGCTCGAAACGGTGACATTGTCGTAGCACTGGTAGATGATTCCGCCACCGTAAAAACATTTTACCGTGAGAACGATCATATCCGTCTGCAGCCCGAAAACGATACGATGGATCCCATCATTGTACAGGATTGCAGTATTCTCGGAAAAGTATTCGGTGTATTCCGTCTCTTCTGATCCGGTAGAACTCGATGCAGACATTTCAAGGCTTACCGATATCAGGAGGGATCGCGACCGGCAGCGTTCTTTGCATTAAAAAGCGCCATGCGGTGCCACTCCGCTACGAATGCGAAGATACCGCTGTTGAGATCGCCAGATTCTTCCGTGCCAGGGATTCGGCACAAACACAATACCGTCTTCTTGCCGATGATCTCGAAAAAAAAGACAAAGAATCCGCGATGATCTTTCGCGGATTCTTTTGGATGCTTTCCGATGACCGGTTTGATAAATCAGTCATTTCACATATCCGTGAAGGCAAACGTTCTGCAGAAGCCGCTGTTATCGAAACGCAGCGACAGTTCCTTTCCGTCTATGATGATGCAGACGAATCCATCCGCCTGTCAAGGAGCGCAGATCTCCGTGAGATCGTGAGCCGTCTCCTTGCTTTTCTTTCGGAAGCAGACTCTCTCCCTGCGTCAAAACATCCCTACATCCTCGTTTCCGAGGATCTTATGCCAAGCGACCTTCTGATGGCTAACACCAAAAAACTGCTCGGGATCGTTACCAGCAGAGGTTCTGCATACTCTCACATCGCTGTTCTTTCACGGATGCTTGAGATTCCCGCTGTCATCGGGATAGATCCCGGTGATTACGCAGACGGGCAACTCGCTGTGCTTGACGGTTATGAGGGACAACTCTTCCTTGATCCTACCGATGAGTGTATCCGTCTCCATCAGGAGATCAAAGAACAAAAAGAAGAAGAACGTCGTTCTCTTTCTATCTATATAGAAAAAAAAGCGGTTCTTCCTGATGGAAGGAGCATTCCTGTCTATGCGAACATCTCTTCTCTCGCCGATCTTTCTTCTGCATTGAAAAACGGCGCCGAAGGGATCGGACTTTTCAGAAGCGAATTTCTATATCTTGGGAGGCAGACTCTTCCCGATGAAGAAACACAGTTTTCGATCTATAAAGACGCACTGACTTCCTCCTCTGATAAGGAAGTCACGGTCCGTACAATGGATCTCGGCGGAGATAAAATCATACCGACTTTTCCGCGCCTCCAGGGAAATACTTCCTCTCCCTCCATTCGCGGCATCCGTTTTGCGCTGATGCACCGAGATGTTTTCCGGATCCAGCTCCGTGCGCTTCTCAGAGCATCTGCTTTCGGGAAGCTCTCCATTCTCTATCCGATGATCTCATCCTTAAAGGAGCTTTCCGAAACAAAAAAGCTCGTCCGCGAAGTTGCAGACGAACTGAAAAAAGAAGGCGTGAGCCTCGGGAATTACTCTGAAGGGATCATGATCGAAACACCTTCGGCCGTGGAACTGAGTGATCTTCTGGCGAAGGAATGCGATTTCTTCAGTATCGGTACGAACGATCTTATCCAGTACACCTTTGCCATTGACCGCTCGGATCCGTTGCTTACGCCGTTTCTCGACACCCACTACGAAGCGATCTTCAGGCAGATTGATCGAACGGTTCAAAATGCCCATTCCGCAGGCATTCCTGTCCGGATCTGTGGGGAAATGGCGGGCGATCTTTCCTTCACGAAACGACTTTTATCCCTTGAACTGGATGCCTTTTCCGTTGCCCCGGTCGATATCCTTCCTCTCCGGCAGGCGATCCTTTCCGATCAAAGCTGATCAGGCGAGATGCTTTTCCCGTCACGCCAGACACGCTCCAGATCATAGAACAGACGATCATCTCCCGAAAACAGATGGACGATGATATCGGTATAATCCATCAGGATCCATGTGGAACGGTTGTTCCCCTCGATCCGGCATTCCTTATATCCGGCTTTATAAAGCTCTTCTTCCACCTGATCACGCATTGCAGTGAGCTGATGCTGGTTGCTGCTGCTGGCGATGATGAAATAATCTGCGATCGTGCTGATCTCGCTGATATCGATGATCTCGACGTCAACCGCTTTCTTCTCCGATAACGCATGACAGGCGATCTTTGCCATATCTCTTGCGTGGTTTTCCATATTAACGATTCCTTTCTATCTTATAATCCCGATAGTAAGTATAGGTTTCCTCTGTAGAGGGATCGATCTCTCTATCTGTTTTCCCGAGATACTTCAGCGTATCGGAAAGTATCTGAAGCAACGCATCGTCAAGGTCTGTAAACGCTTTCTGACGTATCTCTTTTAAGTTATCCGCCTCATCACGATTCGGCTCGATATAGTCAGCTATAAAAATGACTTTATCAAGTTCTGACATATGCGGTGTTCCGGTCGTATGGACTTCGATCGCATGAAGGATCTCCGGATCCGTAACGCCGTATTCCGTTTTCGCAAGAAAAGCACCAAGCTTTGCATGAATGAGATAAGGATTCCGAATTTCCACATCGGAAAGAACAATTCCGTGCTTCTTACAGAGCGTAAGCTTTTCCTCATTTGAAACACATTTTGCGCAGTCATGAAGAAGTCCAGCAAGAAAAGCCTGTTCCATATCCATCCCGTATGCCATCGCAAGGCACTCTGCCGTATAGGCAACTCCCATCGTATGCTGAAACCGATTTTTGCCCAGAGATTTTTTCACTTTTTTACGTATTTTTTTGATTTCATTGTTCATAAAGATGATGCTCCTTTATATAATGTATGACAGGATCTGGTGTAAGGTAACGGATCGATCTCCCGCTCCGGACGCGGGAACGGATATCCGTGGATGAAAGCGAAAAGTTCGGCAGGTCCATGATCGAAACCTTTGCATCAAATCGGGACATGTATTCTCCTGAAAGACACTTAAGACTGTCCGTATCCTCACCATCTCTCACAGCAACTACCAGATGAAAATGCCGGGCGATAATATCTGGATTTCTCCAGTTCTCGAAATACCGAAGCGAATCCGCGCCCATGATATAATAAAAAGAATCGTCAGGGAACTCAGCTGTAATGCGCTCCGCAGTCAGGTAGGTATAGCTCGTCTCGTTGGAATCGATCTCAAATCTGGAAAGAAAGAGACGCGGATTGTCTGCTATGGCAAGATCAATCATGGCGATCCGGTCTTCGATCGCTGAAAGATTCGCTTCGTCTTTATGGGGTGAGTGTCCGGTAGGCATCAGAAACACTGAGTCGAGCGAGAACTCATCCGCCGCCCCCTCTGCGATCATCAGATGCGCCGTATGAATCGGGTCAAATGTACCGCCGAGAATTCCAATCTTTCCCATAGGCTACCCCGGAAGTTCGATTTTCGGCTTTTTTGCCGGACGGTAAAGAACAATCTTTTTCCCGATAACCTGAACCGTCTCGGACTTCGTACGCTCGGAGAGAATGACCGCTATTTCCTTCGGATCGTCACTGCAGTTTTTCAGCACGGAGATCTTGATCAGCTCCCGTTTTTCGATCGCTTCCATGATCCCGTTGATCATTTCCGGCGTAATGCTGCTCTTTCCGACCTGATAGATCGGCTCAATATTCATGGCAAGCCCTTTTAAATAAGCTCTTTGTTTGGAACTAAGCATAGTATTCAAACTCCAACTCATAAAGTCTTACGGTGTCCCCATCCTTGATGCCGCGTCCTTCCAGTTCTTTTAAGATACCCTGTTCTTTAAGGAATCTCTGGAAGAAAAGGAACCCTTTTTCTGATTCCATATTCGTATAGCCGAGCATCTTCTCAATCTTCGGGCCTTCTACGACAAACGCACCGTCATCTGCTCTTTGTACCGTAAACGGCTCTTCAATGAACATCTTAAGCCGTGGGTCAAATTCACTCTCATAAACCACGGCCTTTTGATTCTCTGCATCCGACAGAAGATCTTTCACATAATAAAGCAGTTCCTTCACGCCCTCCCTGCTGACAGCAGAAATCGGAAAAACACGGATCCCCTTCGGCTCGAATTCTTCACGAAGACGCTTTAATGCATCGCTCTCTTCTGCGATCGAATCAATCTTATTAGCAGCGATCACGGTCGGTTTTTTGAGAAGTTCCGGGTGAAATGCCAAAAGCTCTTCATTGATCGCGTAAACGTCTGCTACGGGATCCCGCCCTTCAAGCCCTGCAGCATCCACGACATGGATGATGACGCGTGTCCTTTCAATATGGCGTAAGAACTCATGCCCAAGGCCGATGCCTTCGGAAGCGCCTTCGATAAGTCCCGGAATGTCTGCCATGACAAAGCTCTCGCTCTCTCCAAGATCTACCACGCCCAGGATCGGATGCAGCGTCGTAAAATGATAGTCCGCGATCTTCGGCTGCGCATTGCTGACGACCGAAAGAAGTGTGGACTTTCCGACGCTCGGGAAGCCGACAAGTCCTACGTCAGCGATCACCTTCAGTTCCAGCCGGACTTCCAGCTCGATTGCATCCTGTCCTGGCTGTGCATATTTCGGTGCCTGCATCGTGGAAGTAGCATAATGCTGGTTCCCGTTGCCTCCGCGCCCTCCGGGCAGGATCACCTCCCGCCGGTGCTCTCCGGACATATCCATAATCACCTTGTCAGAAGCTGCATCGCGGATGATCGTGCCTTCCGGAACCTTGATCACCAGATCCTCGCCCTTCTTGCCGTGGCAGTTACGTTTTCCGCCTTCCTGGCCGTTTTCGGCACACCATTTCCGTTTATGACGAAAGTCATTCAGCGTATTTATGCCTTCGTCGATCTCAAAAATGACATCGCCGCCCTTGCCGCCGTCACCTCCGTCCGGTCCGCCGTTCGGTACGTACTTTTCCCTCCGAAAGCTGACATGACCGTTTCCGCCTTTTCCGGATTTAATTGTGATCTTAACACTGTCCGTAAACAAAATGGTATCCTTCCGATACAATAAAATAACAAAAGACTGCCTCCGGAAAGGCAGTCCCTTTTTGGCGTTTCTTAATTCTCTTTCGGATAAACGGAAGCCTGCTTCCGGTCTTTTCCGAGACGCTCGAACCGCACCACTCCGTCGACCAGAGCAAAGAGTGTATCATCGCCGCCGCGTCCTACATTGACACCGGGATGAATCTTCGTCCCACGCTGTCTGTAAAGAATATTTCCTGCCTTTACGAACTGACCGTCCGCTCTTTTCGCACCAAGACGTTTTGCTTCGGAATCACGGCCGTTCTTGGTCGAACCGACTCCCTTCTTATGTGCGAAAAACTGAAGGTTCATTTTCATCATTGTTCACACCTCCCTTACGGTGACTGTGCAATATTTTTTCCCATACTCCTTCTCGATACTGCATGCCCCCATAAGGAGCACATCCACGAGAAGTCTTTCTTTTTCGCTTTGCTCATCAGGCATCTGACAGTTGATCAGCCCTTTTTCTTCATCCGATGTGATTACAGCGGAGGAGTTGCAAAGCTCGCATAGTGCATTGATCGTGTTGATGACCAGAACGGATAAGGCTGCGCATACAATGTCATCCCCTTTTTTGGCGAATCCCGCATGTCCTTCAAATTGAAAACACCGGTATCCGTCTTTATCCTGTTCTTTCTCAAACGTTATGCGTGTCATTATGCGTTGATCTTGTCGATCTTTACACGCGTATACGGCTGTCTGTGACCGTTTTTCTTGTGATAGCCGGTTTTGCTCTTGTACTTGTAGACGATCACCTTCTTAGCACGGCCTTCTTTTACCACGGACGCGGAAACGGTCGCGCCGTCTACGGTCGGAGCTCCGACAACGAGCTTGGAATCATTATTGACCGCAAGAACTTTATCAAATGTCACGTTCTCGCCTTCTGCTGCGCCAAGCTTCTCAATGGTAATGATATCGCCTTCAGACACTTTGTACTGCTTTCCGCCTGTTGCTATGATTGCGTACATTTTGGCACCTCCTATTATCATTACTCGCCAGCTGCGGTGCTGCCGAATGGGCAGACTTCTACCTCGCTGTGCGGCATACTCCGATATTTTAGGGCTTTTTTTTCAAAATGTCAAGCGGTTTTCCGGAAAATCTGTTGATTTCACGCAAAAAAGGATACCGCATTTGCGGTATCCTTTCGGTTATCTATGTTTCAGGAAAGCATGATGTCGATAAGTTCTTCACAGTCCTCTAATGTGGGAACCCCGTACGGTGCATGATTCAGCTCAAATTCGTACCAGTCCCTTCCGTAGCGTTTTGTCTTGCTGATAATGATCCCGCGATACTCAATACTGATCTTTCGTAATAACATCTCTTTGCCCTCCTTAGTGCTTTGCAGCGCCCGGCTGCCATAACAAAAAGTAACAATCGAGTATGAATACTACTTATAATCAGTATATCGGTAATTTCGCGATGAACTTAACCTCTAGCAGGAAATAATTTTTCGGCTTTTTTTCACATTATTTGCAGACTGGGCCGTCTCGATCGCAGCAATGGTCTTCTTAGCCCGATCCGTGGCGTTTCCGCGATATTCTGCCGTCATCATCTTGCCGGCAGTATTTCCGCGGTATTCCGTTGTCATCATTTTTCCCATTCTTGTCCCGCCGGATACCTCCTGCATCATATCATCATCCAGTTCCTGACGTACGATTTTCTCTTCACTCATAATGCTTTCCTCCTTATCATCGTTCGGATTTATTGCTTTTGTTATCTTATTATACGACAGAAAAATGCCGCGGGCACTTTTTTCACGTATTTTTCACATTTTTTTTTAATATTTCTATCACGTTCAGAAAATATCCTGTCCGGGATAAAGCATCACATGATGCTCTAATGTGCCCTGATATACGTCATCTTCCATGACCCGGAAAGAAAAATGTTCATACATTTGAACATTTGCTGCAGAATTTGTTTCAAGACAGATCCGGCACTTCTTATCATCCGCGTAGGAAAGCATAAGGTTCAGCAGTTTTTTCCCGTATCCCTGATGCTGGCAAGCCATCTTCGTTGCAAAGATGTAGACATACCAAGTGTTCTCATCAAGATATGCTTCTCTTTTCCGAAGCGCATATTTTTCAAAATCCTCCAGCCGGTACATCGGCTTTTTGAAGAGAAGCAGGAAATCCGCTGGTTTCGCCACCTTTACATATTCCTTCATCCCGACACGGTTTGACGCGGGCGGCTCAAGAAGCAGCACGGATTCATACCCGCTGCTCGCAATCCCTGCCATGGTATTCCCGGCAAGCCGGCTTAGGAAGTCAACAGACATCATCCGGCGGAAAACCGTTTCATCATACTTCCCTCCGAAGATATGCAGGAACAGCGGATATTCTCGGTACCCATCAACCGATGTCTCTATAAAACGATTCTGATTTTCCGCCGTGAAAAGAAGCTCCTTCGAAAAGCCTTGTTGCCTTACATATTCATAAAATTCGAGAATGCGTTCGTCGCTATTCATGGAGCTCATAGTCCTTATCCTCCTCCATGATCTGAAGCATCAGATCCGCGATACATGGTTCAAACTGAGTTCCCCTGCCCTTCTCAATCTCCCTTCTGACATCCTCCTGCGGCATATACTTCCGGTAGCTCCGGTTGCTTGTCATAGTATCATACGCATCCGCGACGCAGATGATCCTGGCGGGAAGCGGTATCTCCTCACCTTTTTTGCCGTCGGGGTAACCGGTTCCGTCGAACCTTTCATGATGCCACCTCGCGCCGATCCAGATATCCTTGATCTCAGGCATCTCCGAGAGGATCTCATAGCCGATGACCGGGTGATTCTTCATGATCGCGTATTCCTCGTCCGTGAGCTTCGTGGTCTTATTGATGATCGTATCCGGAACACCGATCTTTCCGATATCATGAAGCATCCCCATGTTCGTGATCTTATCGATCTCCTCCTCCGAAAGCCCCATTCTCTCCGCAAGCATTCCCGAATATTTCGCGACGCGCATGGAATGGCCGTTCGTGTATTTGTCTTTTGCATCGATCGTCTTCGCGAGGGTATACATGGACTGAAGCGTAATGCGTTCATTCGCCTGCTCCAGCTTTGCGTTTGCCCTGTCGAGTTCCTCCTGCTTCTTTTCATACGCCCGGCTATGGTATTTGATGATAATTCCGAAGATCAGGGAAACAAGCGCCAGAGACTGAATGACATCTATCGCAACGGCATGCTCGGATTCATAAAAAACGACCGTCTCAGGATGCTTTTCACTGTACAGGATGCAGCCACACTGAAAAACCAGGCCGAGGCCGTAGATTACATACAGAATCTTTTTCCGGATCACAACCCAGCTGATCACGAGACTGAGAAGGAGCCAGAGAGGCATACCTCCGTGATAGCCGCCGGAGGTAAAGAACATGGTGGGAAACAGAATAAAGTTTGCCACGATGGAAAACAACACCGCCGCATAAATGACATCCTTTGACTTCAGGGAAAGGATCAGACAGAAAATCGCGAACACGGTTGCAATCACAAAAACCGCAATCGCGATCAGCGAGTTCCCGAGCGCAATGGAAATGAAGACAGATGCAATCGAACCTACCACCGCGATCAAAACGGCAATATTCAACAGCTGCTGCCAGAGGTCCCGTTCGCCGATGAGGGCACTGTAGGCTTTTTTGTATGCTTTTTTCAGCCGTTCAAAAAGCTTCATCCGTTTTTCCTATTAGAAACGTTGATTCATCACGCAGAAATACTGTTTCCGGTATACAGCTGATAGTACTTCCCTTTCTCGGCGAGAAGTTCCTCATGCGTCCCTCGTTCGATAATGTGTCCCTGCTCAAGCACAATGATACAGTTGCTGTTCTTGACCGTTGACAGGCGGTGGGCGATGACAAACGTCGTACGGCCTTTCATGAGCTTGTCCATGCCGTCCTGCACAATCTTTTCTGTACGCGTATCTATGGAGCTTGTCGCCTCATCAAGGATGAGTACCGGCGGATCCGCAACCGCAGCCCTCGCAATGGAAAGAAGCTGTCTCTGCCCCTGCGAAAGATTCGCGCCGTTTCCGGTGAGAATGGTATCATACCCGTCAGGGAGCTGCCTGATAAAAGAATCGGCATTGGCAAGCTTCGCGGCCGCAATCACCTCTTCGTCGGTGGCATCAAGGTTTCCGAAGCGGATGTTCTCCATAACGGTATCCGTAAACAGATTCGTCTCCTGCAGAACGATCCCGAGAGAGCGCCTTAAATCCGCCTTTTTGATCTTATTCACGTTGATACCGTCATAACGTATCTTGCCGTCCTGAATATCATAGAACCGGTTGATGAGATTTGTGATCGTGGTCTTTCCGGCGCCGGTGGAACCGACAAAAGCAATCTTCTGCCCCGGCGTCGCATAAAGATCCACGTTATGCAGCACCATCTTTTCCGGGACGTAACCGAAATCCACATCATCAAAAACCACATCACCTTTCAGCTCCACATAATCAGTTGTGCCGAAGTCTTTATGATAATGCTTCCATGCCCAGAGACCGGTATGTTTTTCCGTCTCGATGAGCTTGTCGCCTTCTCTCTCTGCATTGACAAGTGTGACATAACCTTCGTCCTGCTCACATTCTTCATCCAGAAGGCCGAAAATCCTTTCGCTTCCGGCAAGCGCCATAATAATGGAATTCAGCTGCATACTGATCTGGTTGATCGGCATCGCAAAGCTCCGGTTTAAAGTCAGGAAGCTCGCAAGTCCACCAACGGTAAAACCGCCAATCCCGGCGATCGCGACCACGCCTCCGATGCAGGAACATACCACAAAGCTGACATTTCCGAGCTGTGCATTGATCGGCGCGATGATATTGGCAAACTGGTTCGCGTTGTATGCACTGTCATAGAGCTTATCGTTCAGTTTTTCGAAGTCGCCTCGCACCTGATCCTCATGACTGAACACCTTGATCACTTTCTGCCCGTCCATCATCTCCTCGATATATCCGTTGACCTTACCGATATCATTCTGCTGCGCAACAAAGTATTTGGCGCTTTTTCCTGCAACCTGTTTCGTTACAATAAGGACAACAAAGATCATAGCGACCGAGACCGCCGTCATCAAAGGACTCAGTGTCAGCATACTGACAAACACACCGACGATCGTAATGGCGCTGTTGATCATCTGGGGAATACTCTGGCTGATCATCTGACGGATCGTATCGATATCGTTCGTGTAGATGGACATGATGTCCCCATGGGAATGTGTATCAAAGTAGCGGATCGGAAGCTTTTCCATGTGTGAAAACAGGTCATTCCTGAGTGCCCGCATCGTACCCTGCGTGATATAAATCATGATCCGGTTCTGGATAAAACTCGCACAGATCCCGGCAACCATAACCATAGCCAGTTCCCGCATTGCGATGGATAGCGGATAGAAATCCGGATTGCTCTGTCCGATCATAGGCGTAATATAATCATCGATTAGACTCCGCATAAAAAGCTGCGCCTTCAGCATCGCGATGACCGTCACCACAATACAGGCGATGACGACGAAGAATGCAGCGCCGTAGTGCTTGAACAGATACCCCAAAAGGCGTCCCAGGGTCTTCATCGGGTTTTTTACTTTCGGCCGGGGACCTGCCGGTCCTCTACGTCCCATTTTTATTTCTTTTGCTTTTTCTTCCGCCATCGATATACCTCAAACTTCATCGAAATCGCCGCTGCCTCCGGTCTGGGATTCAAAGACCTCGCGGTAGATGTCATTTGTCTTCAGGAGTTCTTCATGCGTACCGATCCCCGTGATCTTTCCGTGATCGAGGACCAGGATCCGGTCTGCATGCTGCACGGAGCTGATGCGCTGTGCAATAATGAGTTTCGTCGTTTCCGGAATCTCCTCGGCAAAGGCTTTCCTGATCTTTGCATCGGTCGCCGTGTCTACGGCACTCGTGCTGTCATCAAGGATCAGCACTTTTGGCTTCTTTAAAAGCGCCCTTGCGATACAAAGACGTTGTTTCTGCCCGCCGGAGACATTCGCTCCTCCCCGTTCAATCCTGCTGTTATATTTATCCGGCATTTTCTCGACAAATTCGTCTGCACACGCAAGGACGCAAGCTTTTTCACATTCTTCGTCCGTCGCGTTCTCATTTCCCCAGCGAAGATTCTCATAAACAGTACCGGAAAACAGGACATTTTTCTGTAACACAACGGATACATTGTCCCGGAGCGATTTCAGATCATATTTTCGAACATCCGTGCCGCCGACGCTGACACTTCCGCTGCTGACGTCATAGAGACGGCTGATAAGGTTTACAAGCGAAGTCTTGCTGGATCCAGTTCCGCCTATGATCCCGATCGTCTCCCCCGATGCAATGGAGAGGTTGATATCCGAAAGCACCGGTTCCTCGGAATGCTCATCGTAACGGAATGTCACATGATCAAATACTATACTGCCGTCCGGCACGGACATGATGGGATCCGGCGGATTTGTGATTGTCGCCTTCTCGTTCAGTACTTCGGCAATACGCCGCATGGACGGCTCGCTGATCGTCAGCATGACAAAAATAATGGAAAGCATCATCAGATTCATCAGGATGGTAAGACTGTACGTGAAAAGGCTGAACAGCTCCCCGGTTAAGAGCCCACCGTTTGGATCCACCACGAGCTTTGCACCGATCCAGGAAAGGATCAGCATACTGGTAAAGATCGTCGCCATCATCACGGGAGCATTCAGCGCGACCACTCCCTCAGCTTTTACAAAGATCTTATAGATCGCGTCGCTGGCCTTTTGAAACTTTGTATTTGCGAAATCCTCCCGTACAAAGGATTTGACCACACGGATCCCGTTGACGTTTTCCTGTACGCTCTCATTGAGCTTGTCATATCTCGGAAATGCCTGTTTAAAATACTTCATGGCGAAAAAGATAAGGAGCGCAAGGATCCCTGCAAGGATCAGCATTGCAATAAGAAAGATCGATGCCAGACGTACATTGATGGAAAATGCCATGATCATAGCGGCAATCATGGATACGGGCGCCCGAAAGCACATGCGAAGAAACATCTGATAGGCATTCTGGACATTGGTAACATCCGTGGTAAGACGCGTTACGAGTCCCGCAGTCGAAAACTTATCAATATTTGCAAAGGAAAAAGTCTGAATGTTATCAAACATTCCGTAACGGAGGTTTTTTGCAAAACCTGCTGACGCCTTAGCCGCAAATTTCCCGCCCAGAAGCCCGAAAAGAAGACCAAGAAGCGCGATAAGAAGCATAAAAAGGCCGATCTTAATAATATAAGGCATATCGCGGTTTGCAACGCCGACGTCGATGATCTTTGCCATCAGAAGCGGAATGATCATCTCCATGGCGACTTCACCGATCATCATCAGGGGCGTCAGTATGGAAACGCCTTTATATTCCCGGATGTATCGGGAAAGTGTTCGTATCATAAGTAAAGATCCTTTCCTATAAAACTGTCCTGCCGAAAGATTCCAGGGTAACAAACCCTTTCTCAGAATCTCCGGCATATAGTTCCAGCCGGCAGGTCTTAAAGGCCGCGGCAACAAAGGTCTTGCCGCAGCTTTCCAGAAACGGTGTCAGCAGAAGCTCCGGCTTGATATTTGTTTCGCTTCCGGCGGAAAGCTTCAGAAAAAAAGCATCCTCTTCCCATCGGAAATCCCTTACGTATTGCTTCAGATCGATCTCCCGTTCGCTCTTCTTCGTTTTTTTGCGGATCACAAAGGTTTCCTGCTGATGAAACAGCCTGTCGATTTTCTCTTCCATCCCGTTGTAATCACCAGTTGATGGTGTGATACGGTAATCCGCGAGTGAAACCAGCGACATCGCACCTTTTGCGTCATCGGGAAGCTGCCGGTAGGAAATAACCCCAAGGCCGTCCGGCATATTCCGGTTCAGTCTCTCTATTGCTTCTTCGGAGGAAAACGTGGACAGCACTTCGATATCCATGTACTCTCCTACGCTTTCGACACCGACCCCGAGAGGAAGCGCAAATGACATGATCTGGTGAGGGGAAAAGCCCTCCGAGTAACGAATGTCAATCTCTGACAACCGTATCAGCTTCTGAAAAAAGCGCATGGTATCGAGGTGCCCAATGAATTTCATGGCGCCGGTCTTCGCAAATTTAATGCGTATTTTCAAGACAGACACCTCCCCCGTATTTTTTTGCCCCGCATCCACTGCACTGTTTCCGGCAATTCGGCGTTACCATCTCTTCTTTTGCTGCCTTCCATTCACGAATCAGGAATTCCTTGTTCACACCGCAGTCGATAAAATCCCAGGGCAGTTTCTCTTCGAGTGAACGGGACCTCTTTGTATAAAACGCAGGATCTATGCCGGTTTCCGAAAAAGCCTCCTCCCATTTTTTCGGATCAAACCACTCTGTCCATGCATCGAAAAACGCTCCCTTTTCATATACCTTAAGAAGGAGCTTTGAAAGTTTCCTGTCTCCCCTTGCCAGAACGCCCTCTAAAACGGTTTCATCCGCTTCATGGTAGATATAACGGATGCTCTTCTGGTTCAGCTGCTGCCTGAGCGTATCCTTAACGAGACCTGCGCACTTAAGATAATCCTCCGCATCCAGCATGGACGCCCATTGAAAGGGCGTAAATGGCTTCGGAACAAAAAAGCTTGTGCTGATCGTGATCTGGCATTTTCCGTTCCTTTGTTCCTTCGGAATCTCGTAATAGGCTTCTGCGATCCGCTCCGCAAGCTCCGGTATCGCCTTCTGGTCCTCGATCGTTTCTCCGGGAAGCCCCAGCATAAAGTAAAGCTTCACCTTATTCCATCCTCCGGCAAAAGCGAGGCATGCGCCGTTTAAGATATCCTCTTCTGTAAGGCCCTTATTGATCACATTGCGCATCCGCTGCGAACCCGCCTCCGGCGCAAAAGTCAGGCTGCTTTTTTTCACATCCTGGACCTTACTCATCACATCAAGCGAAAACGCATCGATCCGGAGGGACGGCAGCGAGATATTGACGCCTTTCCCTTTATGGTCGATCAGAAACGTAAGCAGCTCCGGAAGGCAGGTATAGTCGCTTGTCGAAAGTGAACTCAGCGAAATTTCATCGTATCCGGTGCTCCCAAGCATTTTTTCCGCGAGTTCTTCCAGCGTTTTAAGACTCTTCTGCCTCGTGGGACGATAGATCATCCCTGCCTGACAGAAACGGCACCCGCGGATGCAGCCGCGCTGTACCTCAAGAACAACCCGGTCCTGCGTCGGCTGGATAAAGGGAACCAAGGGCTTTTCCGGGTAAGGCGCCTGATCAAAATCGAGAACGATCTGTTTTTCAACCACCTCCGGAACATCCGGGAATTTAGGCGAAAAAGACCGGATCGTTCCATTCGGTTCATAGGTGACTTCATAAAGGGACGGCACATAGATCCCCGGGATCTTTGCCGCTTTACGAAGGAAAGCCTTTCGATCTTTCCCCTCTTTTTTCATGCGGATATACAGGTCAAACAGCGCATCGTAGCTGATCTCCCCTTCTCCGATATAAAAACAATCAAAAAAATCCGCGATCGGCTCCGGATTATAGGTACAGGGGCCTCCGCCGATCACGATGGGATCTTCTTCTGTCCTCTCCGAAGAATCAAAAGGGATTCCGGAAAGATCGAGGATCTGCAGGATATTCGTGTAACACATCTCATACTGCAATGTGATCCCGAGAAAATCGGCGGATTTAACGCTTCTCTGGGTTTCCAGAGAAAACAGGGGAATCCCTTTCTCCTTCATGATCCGGTGCAGATCCGGCCATGGAGAATAGACCCTTTCGCAATATACGTCGCTTCTGCGGTTAAACATTTCATAAAGGATCTGAATACCGAGGTGGCTCATACCGATCTCGTAAATATCGGGGAAACACATCACAAAACGGATGTCCACAGCGGAAAGATCCTTTTTTTTGGTATTCAGTTCATTTCCAAGATACCTCGCGGGCTTATCCACGGAAAGCAGTATCTCATCGCTAAGTGCCAGCTGTCGCTCCATGTATGATTACCGTTGTGCAAGCTCGCGGGTAATCTCTTCCCACGAGATCTCCTTTTCGATCATAAGAAGCATCAGATGATAGATAAAGTCGGACATCTCATGCCGGAGCGCTTCTCCGTCCGGGTTCTTCGCCGCAATAATGACCTCAATGCTCTCCTCACCGCATTTCTTTAAGATCTGATCGAGGCCCTGATCCAGAAGATAGTTTTCGTAGGTACGGTCACCCATACCGTTTCTCCGGTTCTCGAGCATCCTGTACATGTTTTCCAGTACCTTTAAGGGGTTCCGTTCGACATATTCCTTTTTCACAATCTCGTTGAAAAAGCAGGATTTCTCGCCGGTATGGCATGCCGGGCCCACCTGGGAAACCTTTGCAAGGATTGTGTCATAATCACAGTCTGCAATCAGGCTCTTTACATACTGGATATGACCGCTTGTCATGCCTTTCGTCCAGAGTTCTTTCCGGCTCCTGCTGTAATAGGTCATCTTGCCGAGAGTGATCGTCTTGGTAAATGCCTCTTCATCCATATAGGCAAGCATCAGTACATGATCCGTCTGATAATCCTGTACGACAACCGGAACGAGGCCGTCCGAATTCTTCTTGAGATCGGTCCATTTCAGCTTGGGCGCAAAATTGTCCATGCTGATGCCTTCTTTCGCCAGTCGTGTCTTTAAATCCATGATATCCACAGACATATCCGTGATGACAGATCCTGAGACACCGCGGATGTTCTGTCTTGAAAGGACATCGACGATCTCTTCGAAAGGAGCGTCTTCCGGAAGCGTCACCACATACTGGAGATCCGTAAGCAGGTCGATCGCATCCAGGATATCCGGGTTCAGCACCAGTATCTCATGAAAGTGTCCTTTCAGCTCTTCCTGATGCTTGAAGAGGAAGTCAACGTTCTTGATCGAAACATTGATCTTTTCCTTTCCAAATCTTGCGGACGCGTCTTCCGCCAGATCAAAGGCGTTTGCCTTGTCACCGTTTAACAGCACCTGCTTGCAGCCGACAAAAAACAGCTTTTTAACGTCTGCCATCCGCTCTATGTTTCCACCCGCGCAGACCGGAATGTCCACAAGCTTTGTGATCTCCCCGATCACAGCAACGTTTTTTTCATGCTCTTCATCGTCTTCGGAAAGATCCAGGATGATCAGTTTGTCGATACCGCTGTCGTTGTAGAGGCTGGCGATCTCGCGATAATCTCCAGCGAACGTCGGATCCTCAAGTCCCCTTACTGCCTGTGCATTTTTGATATAGATCGTTGAAACAAGGATCTTGTATGCCATTGTATGATGCCTTTCTTAATCTGAAATCTTCTGATATTTGATTTATCTATTCTAGACTTCCTTTTGTGGTCATTAGCTCAGTAATCCTCGGATCGATCATGGTCGCCTGATCCAGGGCTTTCGCAAAACTCTTAAACATTGCCTCGATGATATGGTGACTGTTCTCTCCGGAAAGCACGCGGAGATGGATGTTCATCCCTGAAGAGGTGCATACCGCGTAGAAAAACTCACGGATCGTCTCGGTTTCAAGATATCCGACACGCTCCGTTGTAAACTCCGCTTCAAATCCGAGATACGGTCTCCCGGAGAGATCAATGGCGCAAAGCACCAGAGCGTCATCCATGGGAAGAATACATTCTCCGAAACGACGTATCCCTTCTTTTTCGCCAAGTGCCTTCTTAATGGCATTTCCGAGGACAAGACCGGTATCCTCCACCGTATGATGGCAGTCTACCGCAAGATCGCCCTTTACATGAACGGAAAGATCAAAAAGCCCGTGCTTAGCAAATCCGTTCAGCATATGGTCAAAAAAGCCGATCCCCGTATCGATCTCCGCATTGCCTGTCCCGTCCAGATCAATCCGGAGACGTACATCGGTTTCTTTTGTGGTCCGTTTCAGATCCGCTGTCCTTTTTTCTGACATCTCTATCATCTCCTTTCGAGCTTTAAGATCATTCAAATCTTACCCGTATTGAATTTGCATGCGCCGTAAGCGATTCGCACTCTGCAAATGTTTCAATATCTTCATGTATCGCGCGGAGCGCCTCTTCCGAATAGGAAATGATGCTGCTTCGTTTTTGAAACGCGTCCACACCCAGCGCCGAGAAAAATTTGGCGGTTCCGTTGGTCGGAAGAATGTGATTGGGTCCTGCAAAATAATCGCCAAGCGGCTCGGAACTGTATTCCCCGAGGAAGATGGCGCCGGCATTCTGAATATGCGTCATCGTCTCAAACGGGTTCTTTGTCAGGATCTCGAGATGCTCCGGTGCGATCTCATTCGCCGCTCCGATCATAGTCTTTTCATCGGGAGCAATAAGGATATATCCGAACTGATCCAGGGATTTTTCAATGATCTCTTTTCGCGAGAGTTCTGTTAAGAACCGGTCTACCTCAGCGGAAACCTTGTCCGCCAGTTCCCGGCTTGTTGTGATGAGAAGCGCACAGGCCAGCTCGTCATGCTCCGCCTGCGAAAGAAGATCTGCTGCCACATATCTCGGATTCGCGCTTTGATCCGCGATCACCAGAATCTCGCTTGGCCCTGCGATGGAGTCGATCCCAACATGTCCGAAAACAGCTTTCTTTGCAAGCGCGACAAAGATATTGCCGGGGCCGACGATCTTGTCGGTCTTCGGGATCGTCTCTGTCCCGAATGCCATTGCTGCGATCGCCTGTGCTCCGCCGCATTTAAAGATACGGTCCGCTCCCGCTTCCTTGGCCGCAACAAGTGTCGCGGGTGTGACGATTCCGTCGGAAGACGGTGGCGTGCACATAATGATCTCCGAAACGCCCGCCACTTTTGCCGGAACGATATTCATCAACACGGAAGACGGATACGCAGCCTTGCCTCCAGGCACATAAACACCGACACGGCCGAGCGGAGTCACTTTCTGTCCTAAAATAACACCGTTATCCTCCGGGTGAAACCAGCTTTCCTGTAGTTGTCTTTCATGGTAGTCCCGGATGTTCACAAGTGCTTTCCGCATCACTCCCAGGAGCTTTTGATCTACGTTCCGGTAGGCTTCCTCGATCTCCTTTTCCGTCACCTCGATGGTTTCTCCGGTAAGGTCCACGCGGTCAAATTTTTTTTCATATTCAAATAACGCCGCATCCCCTTCCGTGCGCACACCGCTCACAATCTCATCAACAGCGGCCTGCTGCTCAGGATAACTTCCGGGACTTCTTCTGATAAGGTCTCCGAGGATCTCCCTCGTCGTATCGGCCGTCAATTCCTTTATCCGCATTACTTTTTATCCTCCCTGGACGGTACAACATCACGGAGATCACTGATGAGCTTTGTGATCCGTTCGTTCTCCATACGCATGCTGACCTGGTTTACGATCATCCTTGCCGAAAGGGGACATACCTCTTCCAGCACCACAAGTCCGTTCTCTTTCAACGTGGAACCTGTCTCTACAATGTCACAGATCACCTCGGAAAGACCCACGATCGGCGCGAGCTCGATGGACCCGTTCATTTTGATGATCTCCACGGTCTGGTGTTTTTTGTTGAAAAAATAATCCTTTGCGATACGCGGGTATTTCGTGGCCACGCGGATCATCTCATGGTGCTTTAACAGTTCTCCTGCTGATGCCGGTCCGCAGACGCACATGCGGCATTTTCCAAAGCCGAGATCAAGCACTTCAAAGACATTCCTGGCCTCTTCCACGATTGTATCACGTCCGACCACGCCGATGTCCGCAGCGCCATACTCCACATAGGTCGGAACATCCGGGCCTTTTGCAAGAAAGAATTTAAAGCCGAATTCCTCGTTGACAAATACCAGCTTGCGCGTGGATTTATCCTTCATTTCCTCGCACCGGACACCGATTTTCTCAAGCATTTCCAGTGTTTTATTGGCAAGCCGCCCTTTTGTAAGTGCAAAAGTGAGATATCTTTTATCGCTCATGCTGCTCCTTTTTTCATAAAACGTTCCCGGGTTCACCCTGTTCCGCTTCAAACTGCTCCCGGAAAATGCGGTCGATCTCCGGATCCGCTTTTCTCAGAGAAACCACCTTGCCGTCACGTAAAAAACAGTGTCTGGAGTGGGCCTCCGTGCAGACTTCATTCGTGGTCCGGTTATAAAATGCATATTTAAATTCCATGACAACGCCGTTATAGTTCGAAATCCAGACCGCAATCTCAATCTGATCTTCATATTTTGTCGGTTTTTTGTAATCAATCTGGAGACTCACAACGGGGGAAATGATGCCCTTTTCTTCCACAGCCTTATAATCCGTTTCAGTCGAAGCCAGATAAGCGGTCCTTGCTTCTTCCATCCACTTGATGTAATTACTGTGATGAATGATCCCCATCTGATCCGTCTCATGGTACTGGGCGGTACGCAGATAATGAAACATGCTTCCGATTCCTTTATCCTTCCCGGTCCGTCAGGAACAGAGCCCGATCGCAACCGCGGTTTCTGGCCGAATTTTCATAGAACTCCCGATTATTTATATCCTGATATAATAAAAGCTCTGCAGTTTTTCCATCTGCTCGGATGGATTTTGCCTTCCGGACCGCTTCCTCGTAATGCGTTCTGTCGTAGACGATGAGAACGGCGTCTCCCGCTGTCCTTTCCTCCGATCCGTTCCTGCTGAGTGCGGAAAGGATCTGATCCGTGATGAACGCAAATCCGATAGATGGAGTGTTTTTCCCAAAATACGAAAGCAGACGGTCATAACGTCCGCCTCTTACGATTGGTTCTCCGGAGCCGTAGGTAAAACCGGCGATCACAATGCCGGTATAGTATTCATAGCCGCCGATCAATCCAAGTTCATATGTAAGATACGGATCGATCTCATAGAGCGAAGCAACCTCTTCGATCCGGATAAGACGATCCAACGCCTCCTCAATCTTCGGATAACCCTTTGCGAGCTCCTTAACAGGCGAAAGCTCCCCGGCATTCTGATAAAGCCTGCCGAGCGATCGGAACAGTTCTTTCAGGTTCTTATCCACAACACATTCTTCGATCGTTTCTTCAACCCCAAAGAAGTTCTTGTTTTCGATAAGCTCCCGAAGATGCGCTTCCGTTTCTGCCGGAATCCCCGCAGCTTCGATCAGCCCCTGGAAAAACAGCGCATGTCCGATGCTGATCTGGAAATCGCGGATCCCGACCCGCTTCATGCAGTCAATGATCATCGCAAGGATCTCGCCGTCCGCCTCCACGGAATCATCGGAAAGCAGCTCCGCGCCAATCTGAGTGGACTCCCGAAGGCGCCCCTGATAAGAAAGATTATTCGTATAAACCCTCTCCCGGTAGCAAAACCGAAGAGGTTCTTTGCTGTCCATGTAAAATTTAGCGGCGGCACGCGCGATCTGCGGTGTCACATCCGGACGAAGGACCAGCGTCTCGCCGTCGCGGTCAAAGAACTTATAAAGGTCTTTGGAGGGTGTCGTACCGATCTCCTTACCGAATACATCGAAAAATTCAAAAGTCGGCGTCTCGATCGGATGATAGCCATAACTCTGCAGCGTCTTAAGAAGCCGGTCCTCAAGGACAAGCTTTTGCATACATTCTGCCCCGTAGATATCCCGAACTCCTTCGGGCGTATGTAAAAGATCCTTTTCTCTGCGCATGTTGACTCCTTATTCTTCCCGTTCGATAAGATCCATTTTCAGGCCGTCCAGATACGGCACCAACAGACCGGGCTGCTTTCCGAGGAAATACCGTTCCTCCAGTTCGTCTAGCCGGAAGCTCTTCCTGCCGCCTTCTTCAGCCCTGTTCCAGAATTCCATCAGCTTTTCAAAGCGAAGGTAATAATAAACATCCCTCTTTGTAAAAAATATGAGGAAAAATGCGATCCCGCCTTGTTTCTCAAAATTTTCCATGAACCGCACCTGGTGTTCATGAATATTGGCCAGCGGAAATGTGTCCTCTTTGCACTCTTTTGCGTCAAAACACACCGGAATGCCCTGAACAGCCCCGATGTAATCCACCGTACTCTTTTGGTCAAAATACGCAAGCGTGATGTGTCTGGTCTTCTGGTCAATCTCGATCGGTGTGATCGGTGTCGGTACCTTCTGGATCAGTGCAAGACCATGCTGCAGGTATTTTTCGTTGGTCAGATTGATAAATTCCTCCAGAGTCGAGCCCCGGAGGCCACGGGAATTCCATGTGCTCATATTTCAGAATGGGAAACGATCGCAAATTTGCGCATCCTTCGCGTCTTCTATATTTTATCGTAATTTCGCGATCGCATCAAGCACTCTCTGAAAATCCGCGGGGTATGGTGCAATGACCTTTTTCCCGTCCGGAAGAACAATTTCATACGCATGGAGCATTTGACGGGATACTTCTGCGGACATTCCAATTTCCCGATCCTTTTCAGGGCTTCCGTACTTCGGATCGCCTACAATCGGAAAGCCTTCAGATGCAAGATGGGCGCGGATCTGATGGGGTTTTCCGGTATGGAGCCGAACTGATAACAGGGTATATTTTGAAAACACTTTAATTGGGCGGAAACCTGTCCGGATATGTTGTGCACCTTCCGCTTTTTCTTCGAAGAAATGAACGATATTTTTTCTTTCATCCTTCACGATCCATCCGTCCTTAGAAACCTCATTCTCGAATCTCCCGTGAACAATGGCATGATAGTATTTCTCAAGTGTCCTCTCCCTTAACAGCTCTGAACCCTCTTTCAGCCCCCGAAGAGTCTTCCCGCCGATCAGGATTCCCGAGGTATTGCGATCCAACCGGTTTACAACCGAAGGATGGAAAGAAACAAGGTTCTTTTCCGAGAGTTCCCCTTTTTCGTAGAGGTAACGAAGGAGCTGCTCATTCGCTGAGAAATCGCTCTCTGAAGCCTTCTGGGAGAGCATTCCTGCCGGTTTATCAAAAAAGACCAGGTCTTCTGTCTCATAGAGGATCTCCGGGGCAACATAGCGGGGATCCGTCATCCACGTATCACTTCCTCCCGTTCCTTCGAACTTCCGGAATGTCTCCTCCGAAAGATAGAAGGTTACGGTATCACCTTCGGAAAGAATCTCCTTCCCTTCTGCCTTTTTCCCATTCAAAACAATATTCTTCTTCCGGAGCATCTTATAAAGGAAAGAAGAAGGTGCATTATTTAATCTTTTTTTAAGAAATTTGTCAAAACGCTGGTTTGCTTCGTTTTGTTTAATCGTGATTTGAATCATGGTTCCAAGCCGTTTTTATATTTAAAAGCGGCATCCCTTAGGATGCCGCTGACTGACTTATTTGTCTCCGCTTCCGAATGCTTTTTCCATTGTTGCCTGTACTTTTGCAAGCACCTCCGGATCCGGCTCATTCATTCCTTCCGGAATCTTGAGACCCGATCCATCGTTCTTCTTCATCGCGGTTCTGCCGGTTTCCTTTTGATGACCCGCTGCCGCTCTCTGAGAAGCCTTTGCGGGAGTCTGAGGCGCGGTATTCATCGTCTGGATCTGAGGCGATGGCTTTTGCGCAGCCGGTTCCGGTTCGGGCTCAACAAGCATCTGTGGACGCAGTTCTTTGCGGTTGCTGATAATAATGTCAAGGTATCCCTGTATGGATTTCGCAAATGATTCCTGACGCGCCTGGCTGGTTTCCAGGGTATGGGACATCGTCTGCTGCATGTTCTTTAAGAGATCATCGGTATAAGTGATGGCGCTTTCTCGGATGTTATTCGCATCGGTCGTGGCTTTGTCCAGGATCTCCTGTGCCTGCTTTGTCGCGAGCATAACGACTTCATTCGCCCTCGCGTATGCCTGCTGCATGATCTGATGCTCGCTGACAAGCTCATCCGTCTTCACCTGGGCTTTTGCAATGATCTCATCTGCTTTTTGCTGGGCATTTGCGAGGATCGCTTCCTGATTGCTGATGATCTTCTGGTAGCGGCGGATCTCTTCCGGAGTTTTATTTCGGAGCTCATCCAGAAGTTCTTCCAGTTCATCGCGATTGACAATGATGTTGGAATCATTGAACATCTGAGGTTTACAGCTGTCGATGTATTCCTCGATTTCTTCAATGATCTGTTCTATTCTGCTGTTCATAACCTCTCCTTTTGAGATTCACTCCATATTTCCCATAAATACGGTCTATGATCCGCTCCGGAACGAAATGTGAGATATCCCCCCCATATGAGGCAAATTCTTTCACAATCGTTGAACTGAGGTAGGAATACTTAAGGTTTGTGGTCAGAAAGACCGTTTCTACCTCCGGATTGACCTTATGATTGGTCTGGGCGATCTGGATCTCATATTCGTAATCCGAAATGGCGCGGAGTCCGCGGATGATGATCTGCGCGTTATTTTCACGCATATAATCCACCAGGAGTCCGTCAAAGGAATCCACTACAACATTCGGGATATGCGCCGTTTCTTCCTTAATCATACTAACACGTTCATCAATAGAAAACAACGAGTTTTTTGCGCTGTTATTCAACACGCCGACGATGAGTTCATCAACGATCCTGGCGGCTCGAACTATGATATCAAGATGCCCGTTTGTCAGAGGATCAAAGCTTCCCGGGTATACGGCTCTTCTCATTCCCTGCTCCTTTTCCGGATAAATACATGTTTGTTTGTCTTGTAGACCTTTTCTTTTTCAACGGAAAACCCCATGTCTTCGATATATCCAAATTCCGTTTTTCGATCGGCCTCTGTAATGATCAGCGACTCGGGTTTTACGATCGAAGACCTGGACAGATATGGAAAGACGGACTCTTCCGCCCCGCTTTGATACGGCGGATCCATAAAAATGATGTCAAAACGGTATTTTCCTTCCATCCTCTGGATCGCGGCAAGAACATCTGTCCGCATAAGGAGTGACTCTTCCGTAAACTTCGTAAACCGGATATTCTCCTCGATCACATCCGCCTGTTTTTTTCCGTTTTCCACAAAAACCGCAAAGCGCGCTCCCCTTGAGAGCGCTTCCAGTCCAATCTGGCCGCTCCCGGCAAACAGATCAAGAAAATACGCACCCGGGATCTCATCCCGAAGTATATTGAAAAGAGTTTCCTTGATACGGTCCGTAGTTGGGCGTGCCGCATTTCCTTCCGTTGTTTTCAAAGGGAGGCTGCGTCTGGATCCTGCGATAATACGCATATTATTCCTTTCCGGTATTTATGTACAAAAGTACGACTATTTCTGCTCTTTCAGCACGTCTTTGTTCTTCACGACGTAGTCGATCAGCGAAATAACAGTCAACGCAAGCGCCACCCAGATCAGGACCGTCCCAATGATCTGAAGCACAGGATGATAAAAATCCAGCTCCAGGATCAGCACGATCACCATTGCCATCTGAAAAACGGTTTTAAACTTTCCCCAGTAGCTGGCAGCGATCACAACGCCGTTATCGCTTGCGATCAGACGGAATCCACTGATGATGAATTCTCTCGCGATGATGATCACAACGACCCAGGACGGCAGCATGCCAAGCTCTATCAGACAGATCATGGCAGAGCATACGAGGAGCTTATCTGCCAGGGGATCCATAAACTTGCCGAAGTTCGTGATCAGGTTATATTTCCGCGCGATCTTCCCATCCAGCATATCCGTAAGGCTCGCTACGATGAAGATTGCAAGAGCGATCAGATGTGTATACGGAACAAAAGATGTCAGCAGAAAGAAAACAAAAAAGGGGATCAGAATGACCCTCAGCATCGTCAGTTTGTTTGGCAGATTCATTGTGATTCCTCCTCAACGATACATTTTTTCAGACAATAGGATTCAAACAGATCTCAGTCAACCACTTCCCCGATCAGATCATAGCCTTCCGAGGATATAACTCTTACAGGCAAAAAAGTTCCGGACAAAAGATCCCGTTCATCCTTGAAAAACAGATACCCGTCGATCTCCGGTGCATCTCGATAGGTTCTTGCAATGTAGACCTCTTCCTCCGGAAGATAGCCTTCCACGATAACGGGAAGCACCTCGCCGATCATAGAAGCATTCTTTTCATAGATCCGCTCCCCTGACCGCTCCATAAGCGCATCACGCCTTTTATTTCTGGTTCCCTCATCGATCTGATCCGGGAACTCCGCGGCCTTTGTCCCCTCTTCCTCCGAATAGGGAAACACACCAAGGCGGTCAAAGTTCATTTCTTCCACAAAGGAAAGAAGCTCCTCAAATTCCGCTTCTGTTTCTCCCGGGAATCCGGCGATCAGGGTCGTACGAATAGTGATATCCGGAATTTCCGCCCGTATGCGCCGAATGCGTTCCGTGAGCTCGGCACGGTTGGTCTTTCGTCCCATGCGCCTGAGAACCGAGTCTGAAGCATGCTGGATAGGCATATCGATGTAATGACAGACCTTTTCGTTCCGTTTGATCGCATCAATAATATCGTCCGTGATCTCCTCGGGATAACAATAAAGAAGTCGAATCCACCTGATACCCTCCACCTCACCGAGTGCATCAAGGAGTTCCGGCAGCATTTTCTTCCCATACAGATCTTTGCCGTACGAGCATGTCTCCTGCGCGACCAGAATCAGTTCTTTGATCCCCTGGTCAGACAGATCCTTCGCTTCGGAAAGAAGCGTTTCCATGGGAACACTCCGATAATCACCGCGTATAGACGGTATGATGCAGTAAGTGCAACGCTTGTCACAGCCTTCCGCGATCTTCAGATATGCGCTGTATGCGCCGTTTACCGTATACCGCTTCGGAAAAACGGAAGGAAGGCCGCCTAAGGGTCTCCTTTCAACGGGCTTTTCCCCTTTTAATGCCTCTTCTACAACGGAGACGATCTCTTCCCAGGAATTGGTCCCCACCACGGCATCCACTTCCGGCATCTCTTCAAGGACCTCTTCCCCGTAGCGCTGTCCAAGACACCCTGCCACAATCAGCACCCGGAGATTTGCCGTTTCCTTGAGCCTTGCAGTATCCAGTATCGTTTCTATACTTTCTTCCTTTGCGTCTCCGATGAAGCAGCACGTATTGATAACGGCCGCCTCTGCCTCCTCGGGAACATCGGTCAGTTCATAGCCGCTTTCCGAAAGGAGTGAAAGCATGTACTCCGAATCCACAAGGTTTTTATCACATCCGAGTGAAACAAACAGCAGCTTCATAGATCAGACGGTTGCATCAGGCTGCTCATCCTCCGGAATGATATGGATCTGGCCGGTGTAGAGTTCTTCTACGGCTGTACTGAGCGGTTTGTCGCTGGCGCTTACGCTTACCAGCGGGTCATCTCCGGCGATGATCTGGCGTGCACGCTTAGCAGTAGCGATCACAATGGAATAGCGGCTGTTGACCACCGGCTCCATGCCGATCTCCGCATCCTGATTGACTACCTTCATCAATTCTACATAAGACGGATGTATCATAATAATCTCCTTCACTTATAATATTCTTTTATGGAAAACGCCGTTTCAGCGTTACCTGCTCATTCAGCGGAAAAGGCGTGAACACCTTCCCGGATCTCTTTTATCGTATTAAGGCACCTTAAAACACGGTGCTTTTCCGATTGTATGATATGATGGATTTCTTCGACACAGGTATCGATGTCATCATTGATCACAAGATAATCATAGTTTTCCATCCCGGTTGATTCCTCGGCTGCACGCGCAAGACGTTTTTTGATGGTCTCTGCATCTTCCGTTCCGCGACCTGTCAGACGTTTCTTCAGTTCATCCGCATCCGGCGGTGTGAAAAAAAGAAGCAGTGCATCCGGATATTTCTTTTTGATCTGCAGCGCGCCCTGTATCTCAATCTCAAGAAGAACATCACGTCCTTCCAAAAGATTCTTTTCCACATAGTCCTTTGGGGTGCCGTAGTAATGTCCGACGTAGCCGGCATATTCAATCAGTTCATCGTTTTTGATCTTCTCTTCGAACTGCGCGTCCGAGATGAAAAAGTATTCTCTCCCGTCGACTTCTCCGGGTCTTGGCGATCGCGTAGTCGCGGACACTGACAACGCATACTGTCCCGGATACTTTTCAAGCAATCCTTTCATCGCAGTTCCTTTCCCGGATCCCGCGAAGCCTGAAACTACGGTAAGAATCGGTTTACACCCCATGACGTTCTCCTATTCGCCCTTTTTCCCGGCCTCATTGAATCGGCCTGCAATCGTTTCCGGCTGCAATGCCGAAAGTATGATACGTTCTCCTGTTGTAATGATCACGCTTTTTGTTTTACGGCCCTGCGTCGCATCGATCACGGTCTCTGTTTCCTTGGCGCGTGAAATGAGTCGCTTTGCAGGTGCTGAATCCGGCATTACAATGCCGAGGATCGAGTCGGTATTGACAAGGTTTCCGAAACCCACATTCAGAAGTCTACTCAATGTTCTGAACCTGCTCTCTGATCTTCTCAATGATCGTCTTGAGGTCGATCCCCGCATCCGAAACAGACAGATCCGTTGACTTTGAGAGGATCGTATTGGCTTCACGGTTCATCTCCTGCGCAATAAAATCAAGCTTTCTGCCGATGGCACCGCCTTTTTTCAGCTCCTGAGCCATCGCATCCACATGGCTTTTCAGCCGGACGGTTTCCTCGTCCACACAGATCTTGTCGGCGAAGATCGTGACCTCCGCGGCGATCCGGCTCTCATCAATGGATGCATCCTGAAGCAGATCCGAAACCTTTTCATGGAGAGACGCTTTATATTCTTCGATGATCTCCGGGGCCCGCTTTTCGATCAGGGCTACGAGTTCTTTCATCTCTTCCAGCTTCTGAAGAAGGTCGTTTTTCAGATTCTCGCCCTCCGATAGACGAGCCGATACAAAATGCTCCGCCGCTTCGCGAATCACCTCTTCGAGTTCCGGAAACAGCTCGTCTTCGTCGAGTTCCTTGTCCTCCATCTGAAAAATATCGGGAAAACGTGCCAGATTGCTGACTCGAATGTCGAGCTCCAGATTGAATTTCTCGCTCATATCCCGGCAATGCTTTAAGTACTCACCAGCGAGCTCCTCGTTATAACGAAGTGCATTGTCCGCGATGGAGAAATCCTCAAAGCCGATGAAGACATCCACCTTGCCGCGCTCCATGTATTCCTTCAGTACATTACGAGCCTTGATCTCAAGCATCCCGAGCTTTTTGGGCATGCGGAGCGAAATGTCGAGATAACGGTGATTTACTGCCCGCATCTCAACCGAAAACTTTCTATTGTTCTGAAGTCGTTCGGCCCTGCCGAATCCGGTCATACTTTTTATCATTCTGGATACCTGAAAATGTATTATCCCATAGTTGCGCAATAAACCAGATACAGTATAATAAAAAAAGCACTTCAAGTCAATCAAAGGTGGTAATCATGGCATTCGACGGAATCGTAGTCGCAGGACTGAAAGCAGAACTGAAAAGAGCGCTCCTTAACAGCTATATCACAAAGATTGCCCAGCCGGAAACGGATGAGCTTCTGATCTCCGTGAAAGGAAACGGATCCCAGCAAAGACTCCTGATCTCGTCAAACGCCTCTCTCCCCCTGCTTTACCTCACTGGCCAGAATAAACCAGGTCCCCTTACTGCGCCGAATTTCTGCATGCTTCTCCGCAAGCACATCGGCAGCGGCAAGATCACAGACATCTCCCAGCCCGGTCTTGAGCGGATCCTCATTTTCACGATCGAGCATCGCAACGAGCTTGGTGATCCAGCCAGGAAACAGCTCATTGTCGAACTCATGGGCAAGCACAGTAATATCATTTTCACAGATGAAGACGGTCGTATTCTCGACAGTATCAAGCATATCAGTTCGCAAGTCAGCTCCGTCCGGGAAGTATTGCCGGGAAGGGATTATTTCATCCCGAAAACCGTTGAAAAAGCAGATCCTCTTGACGCAGATCTTTCCTCGTTCATTCAGACGGTCTCTTCCAAAAGCGAACCGCTCCACAAAGCGATTTACAGCACCTATACGGGCATCAGCCCCCTCATTGCTTCCGACCTCTGTTTTCGGAGCAATCTTGATGCCGACCGTCCGCCTTCCGCGTATTCCAAAAAGGAACTATCGCGTCTCGGAGAGGAATTCCTTTCTCTCATGGCAAGGATCAAAAACGATGATTTTTCCGCCGTTATTTACGAAAAGAACGGAGAACCTATGGAGTTTTCCGCTCTTCCGCTAAAGGAATTCCCGGATTATACGGAAAAACGTTTTGATACGATCTCTGAGATGCTCATCGAATACTATGCCGCCAAGGCCGCCTACACAAGGATCCGTCAGAAATCCTCGGACCTACGCCACATTGTCACAACAGCCTATGAACGAACGGTAAAAAAATATGATCTCCAGCTCCGGCAGCTTAAAGATACCGAAAAACGAGAAAAATACCGGCTCTCAGGGGAGCTGCTGACCGCCTATGCCTATACGATCAAGCCGGGAGAAAAGAGTTACCGTGCAATGGATTACAATACCGGCGAAGAGATTATGATCACCCTCGATCCCACTCTCTCCGCTAACGAAAACGCGCAGAGATACTTCGCGCGGTATCAGAAGCTGAAACGGACCAATGATGCGCTTTCCCTCCAGATCAAAGAAACGGAGGCGGAAAAAGAACATCTTGAATCCGTCCTGATGTCTCTTGATCTTGCGGAAAACGAAGAAGATCTCATCCCGATACGCCTCGAACTCCAAGAATCCGGTTATATCAAAAAACACTCCGGTGACAAGAAAGCAAAAAACAGGAGCACTCCTTACCATTATCGTTCTACAGACGGTTTTGACCTCTATGTTGGGAAAAACAACTACCAGAATGATGAATTGACCTTCAAAATAGCGAACGCTGGGGATCTCTGGTTTCATGCCAAGAAAATGCCCGGTTCGCATGTTATCCTTCGCACCGGAGGGAAGGAAGTGCCGGATCGTGCTTATGAAGAGGCAGCGGCGCTGGCAGCATATTATTCGAAAGGAAAAGGAAGCGACAAGGTCGAGGTCGATTATCTCCACCGGAAGGATGTCAAAAAGACTCCCGGGACTCCGCCGGGATATGTTATCTACTACACGAACTACTCCATGACCGTCACGCCGTCGGTCTCCGGGCTGACGCTTGTAGACGATTGATTGCTCAGTATTTTTGGCGGAGCCATCTGCTCCGTCCGTCTAGATATTCAGTCTCTCAAGTTGTATATGCAGATACCGGTCTGCATCTTCCCGGATACGCTGATGCTCCGGTGCCGTCAGGTCCGGGTCGGCGGCAAGGATATCCTTAACTTCCGCGGAAGCAAGCGAAAGCAGCGCCGCATCCTGATAGATATCCGCAACGCGAAAATCCAGTATCCCGCTCTGTCGGATCCCGAGAAAATCCCCTGGTCCCCGGAGCTTCAAGTCCTCAGAAGCAATATAAAACCCGTCATTGCTGTGGTTTAGGATCTCCAGTCTCTCATTATCCGGATTCGCGTCATTCCCGTTCACAAAAATACAGTAGGACTGTGCATCGCCTCTCCCGACACGTCCTCTCAGCTGATGAAGCTGGGCAAGCCCGAATCGCTCCGCATTTTCGACCATCATGACTGTGGCGTTCGGGACATTGACCCCGACTTCGATAACCGTTGTCGAAACGAGGATATCGATCTCTCTTTTCAGAAATGCTTCCATGATGCGGTCCTTTTCCACTGCCTTCATTTTCCCGTGAAGAGAACGGATCCGCACTTTTTCTCCGAGTGCCTCCGAAAGCTTATCTGCATAATCCGTCACATTCTCCGCATCCGTAGATTCACTTTCCTCCACAAGCGGACAGATCACATACGCCTGATGACCTTTTTCAATCTCTTTTTGAAGAAACTGATACGCAACCGGACGGTAACCGGTTCCGACCACACAGTTTTTGATCGGAAGACGTCTTGCCGGTAGCTCGTCCATCACCGAAATATCGAGATCTCCGTATAGGATTATAGCAAGCGTCCTCGGGATCGGCGTCGCACTCATAACCAGAATATGCGGAAGATTTCCTTTTTTTGACAGTGCTTCGCGCTGTTTCACCCCGAAACGGTGCTGCTCATCCGTGATCACCAGAGCCAGTTCCTGATACACCGCTTTCTCCTGGATCAGCGCATGGGTGCCGATGATCATCGCGTTTTTCTCCGATGTCATCCGTTCATAAGCAAGCCTCTTTTCCTTTGCGGTCATGGAGCCCGTCAGCAGGATCACCGGATAGGAAAGTCCGAGCATTTCCATATTGGAAAGAAACGTCTCGTAATGCTGTTTTGCAAGCACCTCGGTCGGTGCCATAATGGCGGACTGATATCCGTTTTCGGCACACCAGCTCATCAAAAGGAACGCCAGGATCGTCTTCCCGGAACCTACATCTCCCTGAAGGAGACGCTGCATAAGATGGGGCGAAGTCATATCGGAAACCGCATCCCTCAATGCCCTCTCCTGTGCTTTTGTAAGCGGATAGGGCAGCTTTTTGACCAAAGAATCGATAAAGTCCTCCTCGCTGAAAGAAAAGCCGTTCTTTTCACGTTCTCCGCTCTTTTTCAGCCGCTGCATGGCCAGTAGGAAACAGAAAAACTCATCAAACGCAAGTCGTCTCCTTGCCGCAATAAGTCCGTCCATATCCGCGGGATCATGGATTGCCCGGATCGCGTCCTCCCAGAGAAGGAGCTGATTCCGCTCCCGAAAATCATCCGCATATGCTTCCTCCGGGTAAAGAGATGCATCCTTAAGAACCTGCCCGATGGTCTTTTGCATGAAATGATTTGAGATCCCTTTTGTCACCGTATAAACGGGGACAAGCCTGCCGGACAATTCCCCGTAAGCTTCCACCTCGTAAATCACGGGCTGCTCCATGATGAGCTTATTTCCCCGCTTATTGATACGTCCGTAGAAGATCTGGTTTTTCCCGGGAGTCAGCATGCTTTTCACATACGGCATCCGGAACCACACAAGCTCAATCTCTTTTTTCCCGTCCGATGCTGTCGCGGTCGTCACGATCATGCGACGCCCTTTTCTCGTTACCGGACTTTTAAGGACCCTCGCAAGGATCGCAGCTGCCGGGCCCTTTGCATCAGCGACCTTTGACGGTGCAGGCATTTCGCGGTAATCCCGCGGAAAAGAAGAGAGTATATCACCGACGGTGTATACTCCCATTCCCTCAAGTAATTCTTCTGTTTTCTTCCCGACTCCCTTTATGGCGGTAACGGGATCCGTCAGTTTCATTTCGGATAACCTCACTCCACGGAAAGAATGTAATAATAAACCGGCTGTCCGCCGTTATTCAGCTCGATATCCATATCCGGAAATTCTTCGGTAAGTTTCTGCACAAGCTGATCCGCTTCATTCTCGCTGATCTCTTCTCCGTAATAAACGCTGATGACTCCGGAATCTTCATCCACCATCTCCCGTGCCATGGAAAGCACCACTTCCGTCATGTCAGATCCGACGGAAAGGATGGATTTGTCGCCGATCCCCATATAGTCGCCCTGTTTGATGGTCTTTCCGTCAATCTCCGTATCACGGATCGCATAAGTCACCTGTCCGGTCTTCACGATTGACATTTCTTCGATCATACGGTTTGCATTTTCCTCAGCGGAGATTCCCGGCATATAATTGATCAACGCACTGATCCCCTGCGGGATCGTTTTACTCGGGATCACGATCAGATTTTTATCATCGGAAAGATGCGTCGCCTGTTCCGCTGCAAGAATGATGTTCTTGTTATTCGGAAGCACAAAGATTGTCTTGGCGTTCACCTTGTCAACGGCATTTAAGATATCTTCCGTGCTGGGATTCATGGTCTGCCCGCCTTCAATGATGGCGTCTACTCCCAGATCCCGGAAGACCTGGTTCATGCCTTCGCCGAGCGAAACCGCTATGAAGCCGACTTCTTTCCATTCCGAAACAGGTTTTTTCTTCTGTTTCTCCTGTTTTGCGGCCGCAGCCTGTTTTTCCGCCTCATTAAACAGTTTTTCCTGATGCTCCTCGCGCATGTTGTCGATCTTGATCTTGCTGAGTGAACCGTAGGTCAGCGCACGCGTCAGCGCCACGCCGGGCTCATTCGTATGCACGTGGGTCTTTACGATATCGTCATCCGCGACAAGCACGATGGAATCACCGATGGAATCCAGGAATTCGCGGTATTCATCTTCTTCACTGTCTTTCAGAGGACGGTTCAGCACGATAATGTACTCCGTACAGTAACCGAACTTGATCTCTTCTTCGGTCTCCTTTGTGATCTTTTCAAATCGAAGGGATCCGCCGCCTTCTCCCTCGATCGTATAATCGATCTCTTTCCCAAGGAACGCGTCACGTGCGCCCTTTAGTACGAGAACAAGCCCTTGTCCTCCGGAATCCACTACACCGGCCTGTTTTAATACCGGAAGCATATCCGGAGTCTTGCTGAGAACCCGTTCCGCCTCCTTGATGATCTCATCTATGAATATGCCAAGGTCATCCGTTTCATCCAGAAGCGCTTCCGCACGCTCGGCAACACCTCTTGCCACTGTGAGGATCGTGCCCTCCTTCGGCTTCATAACGGCTTTGTATGCAGTTTCGACAGCCTTCTGGAATGACTCGGAGATTGTTTCGATATTGAGCGTTTCCTGCTCATTCACGACCTTCGTAAAACCACGGAGGAGCTGTGAAAGGATAACTCCGGAATTCCCTCTGGCGCCGCGGAGCGACCCGGAAGAGATCGCCTTGCAGAGAGACGGCATGGTCGCTTCGGGAAGTGACATGACTTCTTTTGCCGCAGACATGATGGTCATCGTCATATTGGTTCCGGTATCTCCGTCGGGTACCGGGAATACATTCAGTTCATTGATCCACTCTTTATTGGATTCAAGCTTCTTCGCGCCGGCCAGGAACATTTTCTGCATCAGCCGGGCGTCTATCGTCGCGATACTCAAAACCGTACCTCCTTAGTCAATGACACGGATTCCCTCTACGATCACATTGATCTTGTCAATTTTCATCCCCGTAAAGGATTCTACTTTGTATTTCACCGTACTGACCAGAGTATCGGTAACAGTAATGATGTTGACATCGTATGCGACGATCACGTGAAAATCAATGGATATCCGTCCGTCGTCGTTGACCGTTACGTTTATCCCATGGGAAAGATAGTCCTTTTTCAGAAGCTTTACCAGCCCATCCTTCACATTGATCGCTGCCATCCCGACGATGCCGAAGCATCCGACGGCTTCAGACCCTGCATAAGTTGCAATGACATCAGGGTCGATCAGCACTTTACCGTATTCGTTCTCAATGATTCCTTTCATAGACCATCCTCCAAAAAAGACTGCCGCATCAGCGACAGCCCTTCTCTTTCATCCTGTTATGCACGTTCAACCTTACCGGATTTCAGACACTGCGCACAAACATATAATCTCTTTGGCGTTCCGTTCACTTTGCAACGAACGGACTTGATATTCGACTTCCAGATATGATTGGATCTTCTATGCGAATGACTCACATTATTGCCGTAATGCGCGCCTTTTCCACAAACTGCACATGCTGCCATGATAGCACCTCCCTTGCAAAATACTCAGTTCCGGCCTTTTGCCGGACTCACAACATCGCTATTTTAGCAGAAAAAAACTCCCGATGCAAGGGTTTTTTATATACCCGGAATATGCTCTCCCTGGGATGAACAGTTTTACGCTTCTTCCGCCACGTCCGCGTCTTCTGCTTTTCCTACGCTGGCAGTGGAATCGCCCTTGCCCGTAAACTTATTGATGAGATCCGGCACCATATCCAGAATCTTTCCGGTTGCGGAGGTATTGCGGATATTTACAAGCTTTGTGGATCCGTCTTTGATGATCAGCATCGCGCTGGGCTGGATCTTTCCGCCAAGTCCGCCGCCGCCGTTATCGTTCTTTTCCTGAGCAAAAACACCGGCTCCGACACCGAAGGAAACGTCTGCAAGCGGAATGATGATCGTGTCATCCACATGGATCGGTTCTCCAACAACGGTTTTTGTGGAAATGAATCCGTCCATTCCCTTAAACAGTGCGTTTACAGTTTCGTTGAATTTGTTTTCTGACATGTTAATTGCCTCCTGATATGATTTCAACCTTTTATTGCTTTGACATGTTTAATGAGTCTTCGTATGTTCTTGTCCATTATGAGCCGCACCCCGGCCGCCACCGCAAAGAACAAAATGACATGCCCGGAAATAGATGCTTTTCCTCTGATATATGCAGCATCGGCCGCAAAGTCCGGTACAAGGCGGTTCCCTTTCAGATAGGCAAACGGCAGTACCGATATCACTCCGAGAAGCTCTCCTGTTTTTGCCGGATCTCCGGTGGAAAACTCCAGATTCATCTTAAGATGCCGCGGTTTATAATGAGACAGCAGGTTCTTCACTTCCGAAAGAAGATGCTTTATCGCTTCCTTATTATGGGGATCGGTCATTTCATTCTTGATCGCACCGACCTTCTTCATGATGGAAGCTGCCTTTTCCTTTTTCTTTTTCAACCGTTCCGGAAGACTACGGAAGAAATCCGCGATCTTTTGGAAGAACGAACGCGCTCTCCCCTCTTCAATCGTTGCGTCGGCTTCTGCTTCCGTCGTTTCCGCTTCCGCTTCTTCCGGAGAAGCGGTCATTTCCGGGATCTGTTCCTCAGCCTCTTTCCCTCGCTTTTTTTTCTTCTTTTCTTTTTTCGGTTTCCTCGGATACAGCCGAAGCGGAATCCCAAGGATACGCAGCACAACCTTCGGCTTTTTCTCTACGGTATCAAAGGATGCCCGCAAAAATATGACCGGAAACAGCCATTTTACATCCGCATGTACCCTTGCTCCGCCGTTAAACTTCCCGGAAAAACGATAAGTAGCCGGAAAAAACAGGAGTAACGCAAACGAAATCGCAAACACGACGAAAAGGATCAGCACTACTTTTCCGACAGTATGAAGAATGGTAAGTACGATCATCAGAAGCTCCTGCTTTTACGGTATTCCATCTGATCAAGGAACGAGCGCATATCGGCATTTCCCGTGACATCCATGGTTTCACGGCAGATATCTGTCAGCATGTCGATCGCTTCATCCCGGCTGCCGGCGAGACCGAACACACGGAGTTCCTCTCTCGGAAATGCTTTTTGCCTGAGGAGGGCTGATGGGATAATATCAATCATTTCCCCCTGCTGGAGCGATATCGAAAGGAGATGGACGCCGGGATCAGCCGCATTTTTGCGCAGCTTCCTTCGGATCTCCTTTTCTTTTCCGCGCACACTCTCTCCGAGATAAAGATTTTTAAGCCACCACATCCCTTAACTCACCTCTGCCGCTTGAATCCCCAGAGACTGTTTTTCTTCATCTCGATGTATTCGCCGTAAGCCTTTTCCAGAATCTGCTTTTCATTCGCGAATTTCAGTAAATGATAGGCCTCGTGGTATTTGTAATAACCGGAATCCACAAAGTATTCCTCTCGCTGCGGTTTGCTGTAATAACTGTCAGACATCATCAGATACCAGTGTACATCCTTTTCCACGACATCCTCCGGTACCTGAAAGGTATACTGACTTTTTCCGACATATTTCATGATCGTGGCGGAAACACCCGTTTCCTCCTTCACTTCACGAAGCGCCGTGTCGGGATACTCTTCACCCTCTTCCACCGTTCCCTTCGGGAGCACCCACCCCTCATATCGGTTGCGGTAGTTTTTGTAAAGAACCAGTATCTTCCCTCGAAATATTACCACACCTCCGCAGCTCGTTGCTTCTATCATGGCAACCTCCCGTATGACAGGGAACAAAAACGCCCCTTTCCCTTTGCCAGGTTTTCGTAAACGCTTTTACACGTTTCCCATAAGTGTGGTTATCAAAACTTGTTTCCAGTATAAAACAAAACCGAGGGAGTTTCAACCGATGAAAAAGCAATTCTCACTGAAAATACACATCAAAGATACTCTTTGCTGCCGGCACCGCAAAACTGCTTCCCGATCCTGCGCCCTCCAGGATCACGGCAACGGCCAGATCCTTTTTGCCGGGCTGTTTCGCATAACCGACAAACCAGGAATGACTGTCTCCCGCTGCATTGTATTCCGCTGTTCCGGTTTTGCCGTATGCTTCATATCGATCGCTCTGAAGCCCTCTTCCGGTGCCGTTTGTCACAACAGACCGCATGAATTCCTGCATGATCGCAGAATCCTCCGCACTCAGCAGCGTCAGTTCCTTCGATGAAGAGGGTACAAAGGATTCGATCGTTTTCCCCTGATCGTTGATGAGTTCTTTCATCAGATAAGGCCTCGGAGCTGTGCCGCCGTTATCGATCGCGGATACGATAAGCGCCATCTGAAGCGGTGTCGCAAGCGTTTTCCCCTGCCCGATGGCAGTCTCCATAAAGACAGCATCCTGATCCCCGTTTGAAAGAGTAAACCGCCCCGCTTCGGTCGGAAGGTCAAATACGATCTTCCGGTTAAAGAGCGCCTTATCAGAGAGCTTCGTAAACCGGTCCGCATCCAGGGATAGAGAAAGGGAGGCATAGGAGGAATTGCAGGATTCGGTGAAGGATCCGAGCAGATCCTCTTCCCCGTGTGCCTTGTCATGATAACAGTGGATCTCTTTGCCGTCCGACCGGAAGCTCCCAGTGCAGATAAAACGGTAAAACGCATAATCCTGCGGGTGCTCATGCATATATTCGAGCGTGGTGAGAATTTTGAAGGTGGAACCGGGTGCATACCGACCCTGCGTCACGCGATTAAGAAGCGTCGCCGACTCATTGTCAGATGCGATCATCTCATAGGTATCGGCAATCGTATTCGGATCAAAATCCGGCTTTGAGACCAGCGCAAGAACTTTCCCTGTCTCCGGTTCCATCACGATCACAGCCCCCTTATAGGCTCCGAGGGCTCGGTATGCCGCATCCTGCAGCATGGGGTTTAAAGTCGTGACGAGACTGTCCCCGTTATTCTTCTCCCCCGTAAACGCATGCTTAAGACGCTCCAGCGGTGCGCCGTGGCTTCTCAGCAGGTAAAAATTTGCCGTATTCTCAAGCCCGAGCTTTCCGTAACCGAGATATCCGACCGCATGGGCATATTCAGGCCCGAAGGGATAGATGCGCTGATCTTCCCCGTCCTCTTTCTCCACCGTATAGGCGAGAACCGTTCCGTCTTCTGCATAGATGCTTCCGCGGATAGTCTTTTCGGAAAGCGCATCGATCCGTTTATTATAGGGATTGTTAATAAAAGTCTCGCTCTGCGCAAAAAGGTAAATACAAAGATAGGCGATCATCAGAAGAAAAGCCGCGGCGAATATGATCCGGATCACCTTCAGCTCGGTCCCTTTTGCCTTCTTCTTTTCTTTCTTCTTTTCTGTTATCCGGACAAATTTCCACTGAAAGATCCGTTTCATCGGCTGTCCCTCTTTTTCGATGTCATAAAAAGACTCTCCACAATGGAAAACATCAGGAATGTGGCGAAAAGCGAGCTCCCGCCGTAGCTCACAAGCGGAAGGGTGACTCCCGTGGACGGGATCAGCTTGATGCATCCCCCTATCGTCAGAAACACCTGAAACCCGTAGGACACTCCGAAACCGACCGCCACATAATGATAAAACTCATCCTTCTGCTCTCCCGCGATCTTAAAAAACAGCAGCACGACAGACAGGCAGATCAGGATCAACGCGATCGCGACAATCGTGCCGAGTTCTTCTGCGATCGCGGAAAAGATAAAATCTTTCGTTACAACAGGGATGGATTTGGATCGCCCCTGAAAAAGCCCTGAGCCAACCCAGCCGCCCGTCCCAATCGCAAACAGCGACTGGCTGACCTGATAGCCCTGGTTATCGATCGTAGAAAGCGGGTCGAGCCAGGCAATGATACGGTTGCTGACGTGCGTCATAACCTTTCCTGCCACCAGCATCGCCAGCACAACGACAAGGAACGAGACAGGCAGGATATACCATTTTCTCAGCGCATCATAACTCATCACTACATAGATGACAAAGAGAATAAGCGCACTTCCGAGGTCTTTCGCCGCAACAAGGAGAAGCACATGGAGTGCAGCAAACCCTGTCGTTATAAGGACCTGCTTCATTTTTTTGGACTCATGATACATGGCAGCTATGAAAAAGACAAAGCTGAGCTTCACAAATTCCGACGGCTGGATGGATACCGGTCCAAGGGAGATCGAAAGCTTCGCACCATTGCTGACGGTTCCGATCACAACGACGCTAAGGAGCAATGCTACTCCTATCGCAAGATACGCCCACTTCAGCTTCCGGAAACGGTTTTTCCTTTTCGACATCAGATATGGAACAAACGCTGTCACAAAAAGGGACACCCCGGCGATCATAATCTGCTTTATGGTCTTTTCCGGATCCAGTCGGGTCAGGATCATGAGTCCGATACCAAGAAGGATGCACATATGATTGCATAGCATGATGGAACCGTAAAGGTATACTTTCCGGTAAACAATCTGGATCAAAAGGATCAATCCGATCGTTGCAAAGAAACGGATGAGGATCCCAAGATCTCCTGTATATGCCGTCATGGACAGAAAACCGAGGGAGAGAACCAGGATCATCAGGATTGTCTGCCCCGAAAGAAGGTATCGCCTTGCCTTCTCCCCATAATGTCTGAAATGAAGCAGATACGTCTCCAGGACATACACGATAAGAAGCGCGATCATCAGATATTTGGATGTCTGAATGAAAACAGATGTCATAATTCTTACTCGATTCCTCTTCGAAAATGTCCTCTGGTATAAACTACGTGTTCGTTATTTATCCCATCCAGTATCTTCGCCGTTTCTTCCGGCTTCTCAAACGTAAAGGAGTACCGGATCGCTGCCGGCGAAATCATGGCAATATCGTTTTTGTCCTCGGAAATCCTGTAAATATCCGGATTGTAGATCAGATTGAAGCATTCTCCGCAGACCATCTTTACCGGAAAATCCTTACGGAAACGGTCCGTAAGCATCATCACGGCATTTTTCCTGTCACAGTGCCCGAAATTCTTCCGCACACAGTTTGCGGTGATCATAAGCGGAATACGTCCGTATACAAGCATCTCAGCACCTCTGTTTGGAAGAAACATTAGTTCCCGGCGGCTGAGCTCGAGCGGCAGCGTGAAACGGGAAAAGCCAAGTTCTTCAAAAACCTTTGCGCTTGCTTCCGACCATACATAGAGCCGTTCGTCAAGGACGACGCGTTCAGTTTCAAAATTATGCCGACGGATAAAGCCGATCTCATCCGGATTTCTTATCAACAGCTCATCCGGCGACAGCTCCATGAGCTCCGCCCAGATACTATCATAAAACGATGCCGTTTCCATACGCATCACATAGGGGAGCGCGTAGCGGGACTTTTTCCCGGCCTTCCTGATAAGCTCCAGATCCTTCGACAGCTCCCGCAAAAAACTCTCCCTAGGATAAAGCACGCTGTCAAGGATCACCGTATCCACCTTTTGATTTTTCAGGATAACTCCGAGCAGTTCCCGGTTTATCGTATGCACGATGACGGACGGATGTTCCTTTTTCTCCCGGAGCTCCGCAGCTTCTGCCGAAAATATTACTGCATCCTTGCGCCGGTCTTTCTCCGTGAGTTTCATGAAAAGCTCATCAAGCGCCTTTCGACGAAGCTCATTCAACTCTTTTACCGGAAGAAACAGCCCGTCTTCAAGGTCAATGGACAGTTCCTGAAATGTAAAATACGTATCACCGGTTTTCATGAGCTTTTCACGGATATTCTCCTCCGTCATCGGGTGGTTTTCCGCTTCCGAAGGAACCATGCCCTCGGCCATCACATTCACGCCAGCTGATGAGACTTTGAGGGAGATCGGTTCTCCACTTCGAAATACGGCTTTCCCGGTCACGGGAATCCTTCGTTTTTCGATAAAATGTCCGTACCTTTTATGGAGCTCTTCATCCGGAATATGGCTGTGACTCGGAGATGAACAGGTCACCATCTCCGGGTCATTGTGTTTTTTATAGTATCCCGATGTAAAGCCGCTGCGGTTTCCGAGATCAAGGAGCGACTGAAGATCCTCCTCCTTAACAGGACGATCCGTCCCATCCCCTGAAAGACCAAGATCCAGATACTTCCGGTAAAGAGATGTGACACCAGCCGCGTATTCCGGAGACTTCATCCTGCCTTCGATCTTAAACGACCGGATACCGGCCTTAGTCAGCTCCGGAAGGAGATTCACTACGCAAAGATCCTTTAGACTCAGAGGATAACAGGGCTCCCCGCCATTCACGGAAAAGGGCAGCCGGCAGGTCCCTGCACACCGTCCCCTGTTTCCGCTCCGTCCTCCGAGCATACTGCTCATAAGGCATAGTCCCGAATAACCGTAACAGAGCGCCCCGTGAATAAAACATTCCAGCTCAACATCTGTCTCTTCCGTAATATGCCGTATCTCTTCAAGTTCAAGCTCTCTTGCAAGTACGATACGTTCCGCCCCCATTTCCTTAAGGAGCCTTGCACCGTCAGCCCCGGTCACCGCCATCTGCGTGCTGGCGTGGAGATGGAGTTTTGGAAAGCTTTTCCTCATCAGGGAAAAAGCGCCGAAATCCTGCACAATCACAGCATCCAGCCCCGCTTCATAAAGCGGCTGCAGTTCCTCAAGGAGCTCCGGGAGTTCTTCCTCTTTATAAAGTGTGTTCACGGTCAGATAGATCTTCGCATCATGGAGATGGGCATAGGAAAGTCCCTCCAGAAGCTGATCCCGTGTAAAGTTTTTTGCGTATGCCCTTGCTCCGAAGCGCTGCAGGCCAAGATACACCGCATCTGCCCCGGCATTGATAACCGCCAGAAGTGTATCGAAATCGCCTGCCGGCGAAAGGAGTTCCGGGAGTATTTCTTTTTCCATAAAACGAAATGGCGGGTCACCCCGCCACATCCTTTCATTTCAAATCTTTTTTGTTGGTTACTTTGCCGAGCAGGGCATCCTCCAGAGTGGCCTCCAGCTTCGCCTTGTTCAGAAGAAGCTCTTTGTTCTCGTTTTCCAGTTCTTTCACTTTTTTGTCATCGCTTTCCGACTTGATCTCCTTGCTGATCAGATCGTGTTTCAGATCATAGATCTGACGGTCTCTCTCCTCAAGCTCCTTTTCCAGTCTCTCGCTCTGGGTTCTTGCCTTGAAGAGATCATCCGCGATGTTAAGTTCCAGAAGGATCGAACGCATATCCGGCGGGAATTTACGATAGTCTTCCACATGATCGAATTCCGTGATCTTGTTGTTAATGTACGCTGCCACTTTCTGCAGATATTCGGGGCTTTCATACCCGCTGAGGGTTAAAACCTTTCCGCCGATAATGACCTGTACGTCTGATTTTGGTGACATTGAAAAATCCTTTCCGCCTTTTTTCTCTATTATATCCATTCTTCTCTTTTATGCAACCCGCGCAAAAATGAGCCGCAAAAGAGCATGCACTAGCCGTTGTAGCCGAGCCGATCGATCAGTTCCTGCCTTGTTTCCGCCGGGGACAGGTAATTCCCCTGCACATAGTCCACCGGGAAATGCTGCACCAGACTCATCTGTTCCTTTGTCTCAACGCCGATGGCCACTACTTTTCTGTGCAGTGCATGGATCATCTTTGCATTGCTCTTTAGTATGACGCGGCCTTCTTCACTCGTCTCCGCAGCATAAAGAACTTTCCGATCCAGTTTGATCAGATCGAAATCCATTGAGAAAATAGAGTACATGTTCGCATAGCCGGATCCGTAGCTGTCCATGGAAAAATGGAACCCATAGGATTTCAGCTCCTCAATGGTTTTGGAAAGCATCACATAATCCACCGATGCAGCGGTTTCGGATATCTCAAAGCAGATATTCGCAGGATTCACACCGTATTCTTCCACAATGGATCTCGCGTGATCCACGAAGTCGGGGTTCGTACACTGGATAATGGAAAGATTGATGCTTACAAAACGGATCCCGAGTCTTTCCGGAAGCTCACTCTGCAGGAATTCGCAAACCTCTCTCAGTGCATATTCTCCGAGCTGGCGGATAATACCGATACGTTCTGCCACAGAGATAAACTCGCTCGGATAGACATCTCCAAGCTCCGGATCATGAAGCCTGAGAAGCGCTTCCGCAGCAATGGCCCGTCTCTTATCAACAGAATAAACCATCTGATAAACCATTCGGAAGTTGTGCTCGGCAACTCCGCGATGCAATGCCTCCGAAAGCTTTACCTGATCGAACAGGCTCTTTAAGTCCTCGCCCTCCAGAGGCAGGCCGTCCGGCCGCTCCGGCAGATTGCTCTCACACATTAACAGCACATCATCCGTGCCGCTGAGCTCGGTCGGAATCGTCGCGAGAAGGAATGTCATTTTGAAGGCAATCATCCGGTCTTTATCCGACCAGTCAGAAAGGATCCTGCTTCGCGCCTCTTCTGCAAGCTGCCGGGCCTTCGTCTTATCATCGCTCGCGATCACCAGAAGGAATACAGACGGCGTAGGTCGGTAGATCAGATACCTCGGATGTATCGCCTTGAGGCTTTCCGCCAGCTCCACGATCAGTTCCTGATAGGGAATTCCGAGAGACCTTCTTACGCTGTCAAGATTCCGAAACTGTATTACAATCACGGTATGCTGCACAGACATTTCAAAAAAGGATCTGAGATCAAGCAGCAATGAATTCCGGTTGCAGACGTTAGTCGACACATCGAACAGCTCCTCATCGTATTCAATTGCGATCATAAGGCCCATCAGCGTCATCGCCTCGGCAAAAAGCTCCACGGTGGCCTGGGGGATCAGAAGCTGAACCAGGATCCCGGCTATCGTCGAGAAGATCGCAAGCCGAAGGATCTTTTTTTTGCTTTTCGTCGCAGCGTGCCAGCGGAACAAAAGGATGGACATCGCTCCCGCGAAATAGCAGCCTGCAATGACGTAGATGATATACTCCCCTATATTCCGGTGCAACACAAGATTCTCATCGTATACGTACAACAGGTGAAGCTTCGGGTTTGTCAGGATGATAAACTCACTGATGAAAAACGGCGTCATCCAGGCAAGATGCTTGCGAAGCGGGAATTCACGGACATATCGCGTCACAAAAAGCGAATAATAGAAAAGCATCAGCGGCATACTCACATGCAGCACAAAGTACAGAAGGCTCGTGACATCAAAGACCACCCGTGCCGTGGAAGAAACCGTGGCATAGGGTTTTGAAACGGCTGTCGCGATCTCAATAAAGCATTGCAGCAGAATGCAGACAGATGCCATAATAAACACCTTATTCTGCGGGCGGTCCGTATGGCGCTGCAAAACCGTAAACGTGATCGTGGAAATGGTTACCAGGATCGCACCGAGATAAAATGCAAGTTCATAAATTGATACGGATACACTCATCTTCGCACCTCTCTTTCGGCATCCGTTTCGATCCTCTTTACCTTTTCTTCCGGAAGGAAATGCTCAAGTACCTTATCCAGCTTGTCCGCATCGATCGGCTTGGAAAGATAATCGTCAAATCCCTCATCAAGAAACCGCTCTTTCGCTCCGGTAAGAGCATTTGCCGTCAGGACGATGACCGGCGTTTCCGTATTCAGATGATCCGTGTTTTTCTTCATCTCAACAAGCGTCTCGGATCCATCCATTTCCGGCATTCTGTAATCAAGGAAGATGCAGTCATAGTGCGTTTCACGGATCATGTTAAGGCATTCTTTTCCGGAAGACGCGGTATCCACACAGATCAGTGTACGTTTCAGCAATGCCTTAACAACAGTAAGATTGACATTCGTATCATCGACTACCAGAATCCTTGCATCCGGAGCCGTAAAGAGTCCTTTCCCTTTCGGGCGGTTCTTTTCAGAATCACGGTAACGTTTCTCAATATCACCGACCGGATTCCATTTGATCACCTTCTGCTCGAGGGATACCGTAAACGTGGAGCCTGTTCCGTAAATACTGTGAACCTCGATCTTTCCGTTCATCAGGGAAATAAGGTTTGCCGTAATGGAGAGGCCGAGTCCTGTGCCTTCCACATTCCGATTTGCCTGCTGGTCCATCCGTTTGAATTTATCAAACAGTTCCTCCTGATCCTCTTCCCGGATTCCGCGTCCGGTATCCGCCACCTCGCAGGTTAACAGGACCTTGTCGCCTTCTGCGAATCCTCCATATATCCGGAGAGTAATGCTGCCTTTTTCCGTATATTTCACGGCGTTATTCAGCAGATTGATCAGGATCTGACGGATGCGAACCTCATCACCGTACAGTTTTTCAGGGATATTGGGATCCAGCTCCATCTTAAGCTTTAATCCTTTTTCATCAGTCTTGATCCGGATCATGTTGATCACGTCATGAATGAGCGAGGAAATCTCGTATTCCACGTCAATGATCTCCATGCTCCCCGCCTCGATCTTGGAAAAGTCAAGGATATCGTTGATCAGTGAAAGAAGATTGACACCCGCCCTTTCGATATCATACGCATAGGAACGGATCGTATCATCTGTGCTCTCACGGAGTATCATCTCATTCATGCCGAGGATCGCATTGATCGGTGTACGGATCTCGTGGGACATGTTTGCAAGGAAGTTACTCTTCGCTTCACTTTGTGCCCTTGCCTTTTTCTCCTCCTGTCTGGAAAGATCCGTAGCGCGGAGGATGGTAATGAACTCCTGCTGGCTGACGGCATCGGAAAACAGAGATCCCTCTATGTAGTCAATATCCGTCTCTTCCAAGATAGAAAGCTGCGGATTGACGGAAACTCCCTTGACAAGAACCTTGAAACGGAGATCCTTCAGCATCTGGATATTGCCGAGGAGAAGTTCCCTGCGTATCGCAAGGCCGGCTGTATTGCTGATGGAATCCATCGCAATGGCAACAACGTCATACGGATAGAAATTCAGCGCATGGATACCCGAATCACCGATGCCGTATTGATCCAGCATGATCTTGAAGCCGATCTCGTGAAGCTCCTTTAATGCCTCCGCAAGAATCTCACGATCCTGGATCAGGGAAATATCCCTCAGCGCAATACAGATCTGAGAGGGATTCACGTTATATCTCGAGACACGGTCATGAATATTTTCCACAAAGGACGGCTGGACGCACTGCGCAGCAGGAATCGATATGGAAATATACGAAATGCCCATTTCGGAGGGAATCCCGCTCCCGAGATACAACGCGATCTCTCGGATCAGAATATCCACAAGCGTATCAAGATTGCCGTTTTCAAGGGCGATCGGCATGAGTTCATCATTCCAGAGGTCGCCCAGCTTTTCATCCTTTAAATACAAAGCCGCCTCGGCCGCAAAGATGGAATGGTTCTTCCAGTCATAGATCGGTCTGTAAAACGTTTCCAGGTTATACTCCGCAATGCCTCGGTTAAGCGCCTCTTCGATATCGAATTTTCTTCTTAAGAATTCGAGTTCCTCACCCGAAAGAAGCTGCCCCGACGTTCCCGGCGGCAGATCTCCATCCGCAAGAAGGAGCATGTCGTCCTCCGAAACCTCGCCCGGCACCGACACCAAAAGCAATGTCGCGGAAAGCTGGGGACGGATGTCCTTGTATTCAAACGGCTGGGTAAAGCGTTCCAGAATAATACTGGAAATGTTTTTCATCCGCTGCAGTGTAGTATCCACTCCGAGCAACATGAAGGCAGACGGTGTAACACGGTAGGTATGATGCGCCGGATGAATTCGGCACAGTTCTCTGGCGACAATCCGAAGAAGCGCATCCGAATCAGCGGAACCGGTAATGCGCTGCAGGATGTCGGAATCCGTCACACGTACACAAAGCGCGTGAAAGCTCCGTCCCATCTTGATGTAGTTGCGGGCATCGAGTCTTAACGCATTCCGGTTGTAGACATTCATCGTGGCATCCAGCCGGTCATCCTCACGCTCCACATGAAGCAGAAGGCCGATGGCGCCGATGGTTTCAAAGCAAAGCTCCACGGTAAATTCTGCCGATATCAGCTGAATAATGACGCCGACAAGAGCGATCCCGAAGGTATAAAGAAGCGCCCAGCGTCTCCGGAAGGTGATCGCATACCAGGAAAAAAGCAGATAAACAACCGCGATCACAAAATAAACTGCCGCAGAAAAATAGATCAGATACTCTGCCCACCCGCGGGTAAAGACCATGTCCACATTTGTCTCGTAGACGTAATGCGTCATGGGATTGATGACAACAAAGAATTCTCCCACTGCGCAGGGGAGCGTCAAGATCATGCGCACCAGTATCGACTGCCGGTAATACGCGCCTGTCACTTCAAGGACATAGAGCGCGAACAGCGGAGCAAGAAGGGTGTGCAGCAGGAAATAAAAGAACTGGGCGGTGTCAAAAGTAAGCCGGAGCGACGTATTATAGGGTGCAAGATTCGCAACCATGTACATCACGATATTGGCCGCCGCCGTCAGCGCCAGATCCGATACAAAGAACAGGAAAATGATGTTTTGTCTCTTTTTCGTCCGTCCCTCATACAGCTCATACAGGATCGTCGAAAAACTGATCACGAGAGCGATGATGAAGTACGAAACACGATAAAAGGTATCGTATTCCATAGGTTATGACTCCGCCGGAAAAGGAATCCCGAAGTGCTCGTAGGCGTGCTTTGTCGCCACCCGTCCCTTCGGTGTCCGGTTTAAAAATCCGTTCTTCAGCAAATAAGGCTCATAAACATCCTCAATGGTGCCTGCATCTTCTCCAAGCGCCGCGGAAAGAGTGTCAAGTCCCACCGGTCCTCCGTCAAATTTCTGAATGATCGTAAGGATCAGATTGCGATCATTCTGGTCAAGACCGAGTCTGTCTACCTCAAGCAGATCCAGAGCGAAATCCGCAACTTCTTTTGTAATCACCCCGTCATAGCGGATCTCCGCAAAATCCCGGACGCGTTTTAGAAGGCGGTTCGCAAGACGCGGCGTACCGCGGGATCTTCTCGCAAGTTCTCTCGCCCCGTCCTCTTTGATCTCTACGGAAAGCATCCTTGCGGAATGCCGGATGATCGTCATGAGTTCGTCGACCGTATAATACTCCAGGTGATGGATCACTCCAAAACGATCCCGAAGGGGCGCCGAAAGGAGTCCTGCCCGCGTCGTGGCTCCGACAAGTGTGAATTTTGGAAGGTCCAACCGGATGGAACGCGCAGAGGTTCCTTTTCCGATCATGATATCGATCGCATAATCTTCCATGGCGGGATACAGAACCTCTTCCACCTGACGGTTCAGGCGGTGAATCTCATCCACAAAAAGGATGTCCCCCTCCTGCAGATTGGAAAGGATCGCCGCCATCTCCCCCGGTCTTCCGATCGCAGGCCCTGATGTGATCTTGATATGCGTGCCCATTTCGTTGGCTATGATGCCAGCGAGTGTAGTCTTGCCGAGACCCGGCGGTCCGAAAAAAAGCACATGATCCAGTGCCTCTCCACGTTTTTTCGCGGCATCAATATAGACCTTGAGGTTTTCCTTTGCCTTTTCCTGACCGATGTACTCCTCAAGCGACTGGGGTCGTAAACTCTTCTCGACCTTCAGATCCTCTTCCTGAATTTCAGTTGAGATAACGCGTTTTTTTTCCATGCTTTATAAATGCCTTAGCGCTTCCTTAAGGAGCGTTTCCACGGTGCTTTCCTCATCAACGGTAACTGACTGGACAGCTTTAGTCGCTTCCTGCGATCCATAGCCAAGAGCGGTCAGCGCAAGGATGGCCTCGGACCGGATATCATTCTTTCCTGAAGGTACTTCCGGCGTTGCTGCGTTAGTAAGGGCTCCTTCAAAGACATCCTCAAGGCTGAGCTTATCCTTTAGCTCAATGATCAGGCGCTGCGCTGTCTTCTTGCCAATCCCAGGTACCTTTTCAAAGGCTTTCGGATCATCTCCGAGCACAGCGAACCTGAGATCATCCACGTCCATGGATGAAAGGATCGCCACAGCCCCTTTCGGCCCGATGCCGCTCACAGCAATGAGGAGCTTGAACACAGAAAGCTCATCCCTCGTAAGAAACCCAAACAGCCCCAGCTGGTCCTCGCGCACATACGTGTATGTATATACTTTGATCTCGCCGCCGACAGGCGGAAGTGCAGAAAGGAGCGGCCCGGTAGCAAGGATATTATAGCCGATGCCCTGGTTTTCCACGACGATCGTGCCGTCAAGAATCTCCGAAAGCGTCCCCTTAATATAAGAATACATACTTTACCACCTTATCATTACAATAATCCTATTCTATTTTAGTTGTTTTTTCCCGTATTTGCAATCACTTAAACGTTTTCATGAATTTTTGCCGGAGTAGAATCTCCTGACAGATGATCCCGATGATAAGACCCGTGAGAAGCCCGAAGAAAAGCAATACCGGAAGATAATAGATAAGCTTCAGATTCTGTACGAAAAAAGCGGCCGCGACCAATTGCCCGAGATTATGGAAAAATCCGCCCGCGGCGCTGACGGAAACAGGATGGAATAGTTGCAAAGCCTTTAAAACCGCCATTACAAGAAATGAAAGAAGGCCTCCCATAAGACTGAAAGAAAGGCTCAGGACACTTCCGAAAAGGAGGGATGACAAAAGGATTCGCAAGACAGAGACGATCAGCGCGCTCTGCCATCCGAGAAGATAAAGTGTAAGCACCACCGCGGCATTTGCGAGTCCCAGTTTTACTCCCGGAATCCCGAAGGAAAACGGGATCAGATATTCAACGTAGGAAAGGATCAGTGCAAAGGAAAGAAACAGGCCAAGCAGAGCCAGTTTTTTCGCTGTGATTCCTCCGGAAGATATCTTTTGGTCTGATGTGTTTTTTCCCAAAGCCTACCTCGCGATCGAATCCAGCTGAACCTCTTCTTCGCCTTCCACCCGTACCACAACGCGGTTCGGAAGGCAGACAATGGTCTCCGAAAGAGCCCGTATCTTCTTCTGATGTACGCAAAGCTGATCCGGGCAGTCAGCCTTCATCATCTTCGCATATCCGCCGGAGATCATCACGGTATTCATTTCAACTCCGTCTTTATCAAGAACCGGTACTACCTGCTCCGCGTCAATGGGGTACCTTGCATATTCCGTTCCGTCAACTTCAATAATGAACATGGATCCCTCCTCTTTCTGTTCGCGCGGGATCAAAATGATCAGGAGCACGATAATCACCCCGAAAAGCGTAAGGAGAAGGATGACATCATTCCGGCCGAAGCGTTTTTTAATGGGCTGTTCCGACATAATAAAATCCTTTGCACTGATCAAGCTTTACCGGCACGATACATCCGATCAGCGACGCATCGGCTTTAAAATGCACCACGGAATTATTCGGAAGGCGCCCCGTAAGGAGAGATGGATCCTGTCGGTTTATTTCCTCTGCAAGCACCGGGTACACCTTCCCCGTATACCGCTCCGACTGCTCCGCTCCAATCTTCTGTACTCTGGAAAGAAGCCTTTGAAACCGTTCTTTGGCAATTTCTTCCGGAACTTGTGATTCTTCAGCAGCCGCAGGCGTACCCGTCCGTTTCGAATAAAGAAACGTAAATGCGCTGTCAAACCTCACCCGTTCCACAACGTCCAGCGTTTCCGTAAAATCTTCTTCCATTTCCCCCGGAAACCCAACAATAATATCCGTTGTCAGTGCAATCTCCGGCATTGCACTTTTGACCTTTTCCGTCAGGGAAAGATAATGCTCTTTGTCATAATGACGGTTCATTTTCGATAGGATCCGGCTGCTGCCGGACTGCAGTGGCAGATGCAGGTGCGGACAGATCTTTTCTTCGGATGCCATGACCTTTATCAGTTCATCCGAAAGATCCTTCGGATGTGATGTCATGAAGCGGATCCGCTCGATTCCATCCACCTTTGCTGTTTCCTGAAGGAGTCTCGCAAACGTAACCGGGTGCTCAAGCGTTTTTCCATAGGAATTCACGTTTTGTCCAAGCAGCATCACCTCTTTGACACCGTCTCCCGAGAGCCTCTCAATTTCTCTTATAATGTCCTTTGGCTCACGGCTCCGCTCCCGTCCTCTTACATAGGGAACGATGCAGTAGCTGCAGAAATTGTTGCAGCCGTACATGATGTTCACGCCGGACTTGAATGGATAGGTACGGTCTGCAGGAAGGTCTTCCACGATCTCCTTCGTTTCTTCTTCGATAGAAACGGTCATTTTGTCCGAGAGGAGCATCCCGGTGAGGAGTTCTGCGAACCGGTAGAGATTATGTGTTCCGAAAATGAGATCCACAAACCGGTAGCTCTTTTTCAGATGCTCCACTACGGAGGGCTCCTGCATCATGCACCCACAGAGCGCGATCTTCATATGGGGGTTATGCTCTTTGTATCCGTGAAGCACCCCCAGTCTTCCGTAGACCTTGTTGTTCGCGTTCTCGCGTACAGTACAGGTATTATAGATCGTAAGATCTGCATCCTCGGAGGGCGTCTGTGCATATCCCACCTCGCGGAGGATCCCCCTCAGTTTTTCCGAATCACGCTCATTCATCTGACAACCGAAGGTCGTAACATGGGCTGTCAGAGGTCTTCCGGCCTTTTCCGACAGTTCGGATACGATGCGTTTCGCCTGTTGAATAAAATAGAACTGGCGCTCCGGTTCGGTATGCGGTGGCTCATATAAATATTCTTCGTTTTTCCGGTTATTATATTCCATGTTGTGTCTTTCCCTGTAACCTCTCATCGAGAAGCGCACTTTGCGATTCCGCGTTCTGTAAGGAGATAGTGGATCTTCACATCCTGCGGCGTAACCGGCAGTATCTTCTCACTGATCTGCTCAATGAAACAGACCCCGATGCGGATAAGACCGGGGAACCTTTCGAAATAGCGGTCATAATACCCCTTTCCGTAGCCGTATCGGTTCCCGAAACCGTCAAAGACCGCTCCCGGTGTCAGGCAGATCGCGTGCTCCGGCAAAAGGGGCTCTCTCCCGTCCGTGACCACCGGCTCCATTACGTGAAATGCGCCCTCGCAAAACTCCTCCCCGGAAAAAACCTCATAGAAATCCATGTTCTCGCCCGAAACCTTCGGATATGCGATCCGTTTCCCCTTCTTTTCGCAGAGCATGCGAACCGGCATGATGTCGATCTCATCCGGGAGAGGCGAAAAAGCGAGTACCGTTTCCGCTTCCCTGAAAAATGAAGAGCTATCAAGCTGACGAATGAGCGCCTCGGATTGTCTCCTGCGCTCTTCTATTCCGATCGATGCACGTTTTTTCAGATATCTCTCACGGATACGCTGTTTCTCACCATTCATCCCCGAGGTTCTCCCGAATATAGTCCGGCATATAAAAATCCTCGTCCTTATGCGCGCGGAACAGCGTCCCCACGTAATGATCCGAAAAAATATCATTCAGGATTCCGAAATCCCTACCGCTCGCAATGATCATATCTGCTCCGGAAAGTGTTGCGATCCTGGCGGCTGAAAGCTTCGTCGCCATTCCGCCGGTCCCGACATCGGAGCCCGTGGAATCCTTTGCCATCATAAACAGCCGCTCGTCAAGATGTTCCACAACCGGAACGAGCTTTGCCTCGGGGTTCTGATGGGGATCATCTGTATAAAGACCTTCAATATCGGAAAGCAGGATCAATAGATCCGCTCCCGTCAGTGCCGCCACCATGGCAGAAAGCGTGTCATTATCGCCAAACTGCATCTCATAGGTGGAGATCGTGTCATTCTCGTTCACGACAGGGATCACTCCCATGGAAAACAATTCCTCAAACGTATTCTCCGCGTTTTTCCGGGAGACATTGTCGATGATCGTATTCTTTGTCATGAGCACCTGTCCCGTCACCTGGTTGTATTCGGAGAACAGCCGTTGATACGTCATCATGAGTTTGGCCTGCCCGATCGCGGAAAGCGCCTGTTTCTCGGGAAGACGCGACGGACGTTCCTTTCTCTGAAGCGCATGCCGTGCGGTTGCGATCGCGCCTGAGCTCACAAGGCAGACATCCATGCCGCGGTTCCTGAGGTCACAGAGTTCCCTGATCAGCTGCTCCATTTTATGATAATTCATGGCTCCGGTTTCCTCATGCTGGAGAGAACTGGAGCCGACTTTGATGATCACACGTTTCTTTTTCATTTTTTACCTCTTTTGACAAGTTGACCGCATTATTATAGCATAGTTTTATGCGAAATAGAAAACCCGCCATTTTATTTTTTTTAATCATATTCTTAGGCCTTCTGTTTACGGCCGGATGCCATGTCACACCATCCGCTGTCCCCATCAGCCGGACGGACTTTGCCTTTGATACCGTCATCACCATCACCGTCTATGACAAAGAGGATGCCAACGCCCTTACGGACTGCTTTTCCCTGGCAGAGCATTATGAGACGCTTTTCAGCCGCACGCTTGAAGGAAGTGATGTATCCCGGATCAATTCCGCTGGCGGAGCACCTGTCCAAGTCGATCCCGAAACCATTGATCTTCTTGAAAGTGCACTTTCCTATGCCAGGCTGTCAGGCGGTGTCTTTGATCCCACGATCGGTGCCGTTTCATCGCTCTGGGATTTCAGCTCCGGAAAAGGGGAAGTTCCCGCTGCTTCCGATATCGAAGAAGCGGTCAGAACAGTTGATTACACTGAGGTGACGGTTGATAGGGAAAACTGCCTGGTACAGCTTCTGAATAAGGACGCAAGGATCGACCTCGGCGGGATCGCAAAAGGCTACATTGCAGACCGGATGAAAGATACCCTGCTTTCACACGGAGTTGAAAACGCGATCATCAATCTCGGCGGGAACGTGCTTGTGATCGGCAATAAACCGGACGGCAGCGCCTATCATATCGGAATACAAAAGCCGTTTGCCGGGGAAGGAACGCCTCTCGCCGAGCTCCCTCTTTCCGATATGTCTCTTGTCAGCTCCGGCGTCTATGAAAGATATTTTGAAAAAGACGGGGAGCTCTACCATCATATCCTGGACACAAAAACAGGTTATCCCGTTCGGAATAACCTCCTTGGTGTTACGATCCGCTCCCGAAAATCTGTTGACGGAGATGCGCTTTCCACAATCTGTTTTGCACTCGGCCTTGAAAATGGTCTATCACTGATCGAATCCATTCCGGACACGGAAGCCGTTTTCATCACGGATGACTACGTGCTTCACCCGTCATCCGGACTTGCGGACGCTTTCTGATACATCTTCTTTTCCTTTAGAATCCTCTTTCGAAGAGAAACTGCAGCCGCTGCAGCTTCCCCCGGTGCACCCATCGCATGATCCTTTTCCGGATAGTTCCATGCGAAGATCACGGATGACCTTTCGGAGGCAAAAAAAGACTACGATCACAACTACCGCAATGATGATGATCTGTAACATCTATGAGATCCCCTCCAATATCTCATCCCACTCCTCACGGGTGGCGATCAAAGGCTTAAGCGCCCCGATCTCCCCCTCTGCGCAGAGGCTAATCGCATGACTCTTGTACACTGTCGTCTCGAATGCATATCGATTTCCCTGATACTCGACCTGCTTTCGCGCATAATCAACCTGAAACTCTTCTTCCAGGATCGAAATCCCGATCCCGATCATTTTGGAAAATGCCTCTTTTATCGTCCACATCCGAAAGAACAGCTTCTGTGGTTCCGGGTCACAGCTTAACATTTCCATCTCTGTTTCCGAAAAAAAGCGGCGGAACTTCTCCGGCTTAATGGATTTCTCCATCTCAACATCCACACCGAGCGGCCTCCTGCCGCTCGCGTATACGACAAGATCTCCTGAGTGGGAAATATTGAAGTCAAAACCTTCCACGCCGGAAATATACGGCTTTCCGTGCTCCGTTCTTTCGATCCCGATCTTTTGATCCGGGAATGCCTTTGCAGTCATGCTCCTTATAAGAACCGCGCCGACCGCCCCGCGTATCCGATCAGCGCTCATACGAAAACGACCGATCCGCTCCCGATCCTCTTCGGGAAGCATACGAAGGATACGGCCGGTTTCCTCTTCCAGTTTCAGTTCTTTATAATCAATGACATGGATTTTCATCGGACTAACGATCCAAATACTCTTTTGGATCAGGCACCATAGATCACTTCACGGAGTCGCTGTTTACCGGGAACGTAAAATAGGTATCCGGATAAGGTTCGTTCTCCAGCGTAAAATGCCACCACTCTTCTTCCAGCGGCTTAAAGCCGTGACTTAGCATCGCATCCCTGAGGATCATCCGGTTCTGATACTGCTCTTCTGTGATATCCGTATAATCCGGGTGACTGAGCTGCCCGAAATAATCAAATGTGCCGCCCATGTCCACTTCTTTTCCCGTGTCCATATCAAACAGCGTCAGGTCTACAGTACTTCCTCTGCTGTGACCGGAATGCTCGGCAATATATCCCTCCGGGAAGAGAACATCTTTATCCAGTTCCGGATAGAAATATTCCTTCATCCTTGTGTCCGATGTGTCCTCTGCCCAGTTGACAAAATCCGTCACTGCCATCTGGGGGCGGTATGCGTCATAGATCTTGAGACGATAACCTTTCTGAATCAGTTCGTCACTGACCTCTTTCAGCGCGGATGCTGCTTCCCTTGTCAGAAGAGCCTCCGGTTCCTCGTAGCCATCGATACGGTCACCGACAAAGTTGTAGGTAGAGTAATAACGAATCTCAAGGATCGCATCCGGAACCGCATCTCCGATCAATACGAAATCGGAAGAATCATCCGAATAGTTGATGCCGTCATCACCGGTTTCCGGTTCAGACGGAGTATCAAATCCGCCGCCCATATTATCCAATGTATCGACACTTTCTGCCGGAGTAGCTGGTTCAGTTACGTTCTCCGTACCGGAAGGCTCTGCAGTGCTGCCTCCGCAGCCGACGGAAAACGCAAGCAAAATTGTCATTCCCAGAGCAGCCGTTTTTCTTACAAGTCTTTTTTTCATCAGTCTCTCCTCTTATAATTTACACCGGCTGTCCGTGGTGATACGGCCGGCCAGAATATCATTATAGTCTGCAAGATTTTTTCGAAGGAGTTCCGGGATCTTCAGCTCATATGGACATCGACTCATGCAGATCCCGCAGTCCACGCAGTCATTGATCTTTTTCATCTCATTCTGCCAGTGCTCCGTTAACCAGTCCTCTGAACGCGCGCGGCGGATCATACGGAACATCCTTGCACACTGGTTGATGGTGATCCCCACCGTGCAGGGCATACAGTAGCCGCAGCCTCGGCAGAAATCGCCGGAAAGCTCGGCCCTGTCTTTCTCGATCACCGCTTTTAGTTCCTCCGTCATCTCCGGTATCTCATCAAAGAATGAAAGCCATTCATCAAGCTCCTCATCTCTTTGTATCCCCCAGATCGGAAGCACCGGATACTGTGAAAGAAATGCCATGCAGGCTTTTGAATTGGTAAGAAGACCTCCGGACAAACCCTTCATCGCAAGGAAACCCATGCCGGCATCCGCACACGCTTTTACCAGAGCGATATCCCGATCTGTGGCAAGATACGAAAACGGGAACTGCAGTGTTTCATAAAGACCGCTCTCGATGATCTCCTCCGCCACACCGATCTTATGCGCCGTGATCCCGATATGCCGGATCTTCCCCTGTTCCTTTGCTTCCACCATGGCCTCGTAAAGTCCCGTACCGTCAGAAGGGCGATAGCACTGCGGCACACAGTGAAGCTGATAGAGATCCAGATAATCCGTTCTCAGATTTTTCAGTGAGTTATTAAGCTGCTCTCGGAGTTCGTCTCCGGTCTTCGCAGTGGTTTTGGACGCAATATACACCTTTTCGCGCATCCCATCAAACGCCGCCCCCAGCTTTTCTTCGCTGTCGGAATAAGCGCGCGCCGTATCAAAGAAAAGCATGCCTCCTTCGTATGCCTTTCGAAGGAGGCTGACAGCTGTTTCTTTATTGACACGTTGGATCGGAAGTGCGCCAAAAGCGTTCTTCGGCACCGTAATGCCGGTCTTTCCGAGAGTATAAGAGATCATGAAGCCTCTGCTTTCTTCGGCAGTGCGCCGAGGATGACCTTCTTCGGACATTTCTCCGCACAGGTGCCGCATTTGATACATTTACTCTGATCCACATAAGCGATATTGTTTTCCACATGAACCGCATCCGCCGGGCAGTTCTTCGCGCAGAGTCCGCAGCCGATACATCCCGCAGAGCAGACTGCCATCACGTTCTTGCCCTTATCCTTTGAGCTGCACCGCACCAGGTACTCCGCAGAATACGGCACCAGCTCGATCAGATGGCGTGGACAGGTATCAATGCATTTTCCGCAGGCCTTGCAGGCGTCCTTATCCACTCGAGCGATGCCGTCCACAATATGGATCGCGTCGAAGGGGCATACACTAACGCAGGAACCGAATCCGTAGCACCCGTACTGGCAGGATTTAGGGCCACCGCCCGGAACGTATTTCATAGCCGTACATTCCTTGATGCCGTCATATTCATAATTCGATTTTGCTTTTTCGCAGCTTCCGGAGCATTTCACAAAAGCGACCTGCCTCTCTCCTTCTTCTGCCGCAACTCCCATGATCTCACCGACCTTTGCTGCAACGGGGGTTCCTCCGACAGGGCACTGCCCTACAGGCGCTTCTCCCTTCACGATGGCAGCCGCAAGACCGGAGCACCCGGGATAGCCGCATCCTCCGCAGTTATTACCGGGAAGTACGCCCAGGATCTTCTCCTCTCTCGGGTCCACTTCCACCTTGAATTTTTCTCCCGAAATTCCCAGGAAAAATCCGATCAGAATGCCGATCACGCCGACCACAACGGCAGCGATGATAATTTCTGTTACATTCATTTTGTTCTCCTTTATTGTTATCTACCTAATTCGCAGTGCCATTCGGAAAATCTTCGATTTTCCTCATTTCCGGGCTTCGCCCTATCGTCCCTTCGCACCACATCATTCTCCTCATGCAAGCATGATCGAATGATGCGTTGCTCGTGCCGGCACTGCTCATGCCTAACGCTCATATCATGCCACTGAATCCCATGAACGCGATCGACATCAAACATGCCGTTACGAGCACGATTGCCGTTCCCTGAAACGTCTTCGGTACATCATTGTCCTCAATCTTCTCACGAAGTCCTGCCATCAGCACGATCGCGATGAAGAATCCGACTGCCGTGGCAAGGCCGTTCACAACACTCTCCAGAATCCCGTAGCTCTTGGTTACGTTTGTGATCGCCACGCCAAGTACTGCGCAGTTTGTGGTGATGAGCGGCAGGAACACGCCGAGGGATTCATAAAGCGGAGGCACCTTTTTCTTGAGAAACATCTCCACAAACTGCACGAGCGCCGCGATCACGAGAATAAAGATGATCGTCTGCAGGTACTCGATGTGGAGCGGCACCATGATAAACTTGTAAATGAGCGAGGTCACAAAGGAGGAAATCCCGATAACAAAGATTACCGCTCCTCCCATCCCGGCAGCCGTCTTCGTGTTCTTGGAAACACCGAGGAACGGGCAGATGCCGAGGAACTGGCTGAGCACCACGTTGTTTACAATCGCTGACCCAACTGCGATCAGTAATAATGTCTTCATTCCGCAGCCTCCTTTCCGGCCGAATCAGCCTTGGGAGCGCTGCTCTTCCCGGTACATCCTGCGGAAAAACCACAGCTCATGCAATCTCCGGACATGCAGCCGACCGGCGCATGAAGCGGCTTCCCTTTTTCCGCGGCTTTCTTGCGGATAATATTCATGATCGCCACAAGAAATGCCAGCACAAGAAACGCGCCAGGCGCCATGATAAAGATCGTGATCGGTGTGAACCAGCTTAAGGAAAGAACCTGAACGCCAAAAAGCTGTCCGGAGCCTAGAAGCTCTCTCACTGCGCCGAGGCACATCAGACCGAAGGTGAAACCGAGGCCCATACCGATACCGTCAAAGATCGAGGGAAGGACCGGATTTTTGCTCGCGTAGCTTTCCGCACGTCCCAAGATGATACAGTTTACAACGATAAGCGGAATGTAAAGGCCGAGTGCACTGTAAAGGCTGTTGAGATAAGCCTGCATCAAAAACTGCACCACAGTCACAAGTGAAGCCACAACAACGATGAATGCCGGGATACGCAGACCGTCCGGGATCACCTTTCGGAACATGGAGATCAGAAGGTTTGCAAGCACCAGTACAACCGTTGTCGAAAGTCCCATGCCGATACCGTTAATGATGGAAGTGGTAACGGCCAGTGTCGGACACATACCGAGCATCAGCACGAAGGTCGGATTTTCGGTGATCAGTCCGTTTTTTAATCGTTCTAATAAAACATTTTCCTTCATCTTTTATCCTCCAAAGGGAAATCCCAATAATTATTCCAGGAACTCATGGAAAGTGATGATCGCTGCATTGACGCCGTTTGCCATCGCGCGGCTCGTAATCGTCGCGCCTGTAATGGCCTCGATCTGGTGATCGCCCTGGGAATCTCCCTTTACGACTTCAAACGCGTCCACAAGCTTGTTCGCAAACTGCGAGAAAAACGCTTCTTCCGCGGCCTTGCTGCCAAGTCCCGGGGTCTCTGCGATGTCCGTAATAGAATAGCCGTTTACGGTTCCGTCCGCACGGATGCCAACGGAAAACGTGATACTGGACTGGCTGCCGTCATTGGCTGTCACATTGATCACATATCCGAGAGGCTCGCCTGCTGCGTCATTTGCAATCTTGATACTCTTTATCGTATCTTTATATCCGTTGCTTTCAAGGAACTGATTGATCTCCTCCAGAGAAGCCTCTGCTTCGCCGAAAGCCGTCGCATCGTTAAATACCGCGATATATGCAGCTTCTTCCGCGGCGAGTTCAGCCGCTTCGATACGTGTTTTCGTGATCTCATGAACCGCACCGAGGATAAAGCCCAGTACCAGAGTAAATACCGTCAGGATGAGCGCGTCATGAACGATTATTTTGGTCGCACTGCCTTTCATGATTTCGCCTCCTTTTCTTTTTTCAGTCCAAAGGCTCTCGGTATCGTGATCTTTTCAATAAGCGGCACCAGAAGGTTGCTGATAATGATCGCAAACGAAACACCTTCTGCGTTCGCGCCGAAAAGCCGGAAGATACCGGTCAGAACACCGCAGCAGATACCAAAGAGGATCTGTCCGAGAGGTGTGATGGGACTCGTTACATAATCCGTCGCCATGAAGAAAGCGCCAAGCATCAGTCCGCCTCCGCAGAGCTCTGCTACGATATAGTTGCCGTCAAATCCTCTCCCGCTGAAGATCAGGATGAAGATCACAAAGGAAACGATGTAGCTTCCCGGGATCCGAAGATCGATGACTCCCATCAGGATCAGGAAGATCGCGCCGATCAGGATCAGAAGCGTTGAGGTTTCTCCGATAGTACCGGCCGTTTTACCAAGCAGCATATCCAGTGTATTTACATAACCGTCGCCGTTCTTGATGATGGCAAGAGGCGTTGCTCCCGTAAAAGCATCCGGTGCAAATCGGCTGGCAGAAAAACTTGTCATCTGCGCCGCGAACGCCGTGATAAGAAAGCACCTCGCACCGAGCGCCGGGTTCATGAAATTCTGCCCCAGTCCGCCGAACAGGCACTTCACGATCGCGATCGCAAAAACGCCGCCGATCACTGCCATCCACCAGGGAAGGTTCGGGGGGAGGTTTAACGCTAGCAGAAGTCCCGTTACAACCGCCGAAAGATCCGAGATCGTGTTCGGCTTTTTTACAATTTTGTTGAAGATCCATTCCGTAGCGACACAGGACGCGATCGTTACTGCAACGAGCATCGCAGCATGCCAGCCGAAGTTGATGATCCCGAAAATCGTGGTCGGCAGCAGCGCGATGATCACATAGAGCATGATCCGTCCGGTTGTGTCTTTCGCCCTGACATGGGGCGAGGATGAAACCTTTATTTTCTCATTCAATGAAAGTCCCTCCCTATCGTTATTTCTTGCGTTTCGACGCAAGAACATCCTTTTTCATCGTTTTGATCGCCTGAGCGAGCGGCCGTTTTGCCGGGCAGATAAAACTGCAACTGCCGCACTCGACACATTCCAGGCCGTGCCATTTCTCGAAGTCTTCGGCTTTGCCTTTTTCGGAAAACTTCGCCAGCTTGGACGGCACCAAAAGCTCCGGACAGATCTCCACGCATCTGCCGCAGTTGATGCAGGCCGTTCCTTTGCTTCTTGAAACCTCATCCTTCGTAAGACAGAGAAGCGCGGAGGTCGTCTTCGTGGTCGGCACGTCAAGATCAAACAGTGCAAATCCCATCATGGTTCCGCCCGAGATCATCTTTTCCGGCTGCTCCTTAAATCCGCCAGCCGCATCCAGCAGTTCCTGATAACTCGTTCCCATGCAGAACTTGAAATTCCTTGGATCCGCCACCGCATCGCCTGTCACCGTAAAGATCCTTTCCATATTGGGTCTCCCGAGTTTTACGGCATCATAGACCGAAGTGATGGTCTCTACGTTATCCACCACGCATCCCGCGTCTGCAGGCAACATTTTGGAATTGATGGAACGTCCGGTCACCGCATAAATCATCTGGCGCTCACCGCCCTGCGGATATTTCGTCTGCAGCGGACAAACAGAAAGACGGGATTCGTTTTTCACGGCCTCCTCCAGCTTTTCGATGCAGTCCGGTTTATTGTTTTCTACACCAAAAACACCCTTCGCGTTGGGGAAAAGCTGCAGGATGATCTTCATCCCGGCAACCAGCTTATCCGTGTACTCCAGCATGATCCGGTAATCCGAAGTCAGATAAGGCTCACACTCCGCGCAGTTGGCGATAACATAGTCGATCTTGTCCGGCTCCTTCGGCGAAAGCTTGACATGCGTCGGAAAGCCCGCGCCACCCATACCGACAACGCCGCCTTCCTTGATGCGGTCGATGATCTCCTCGCGTGACAGCGTTGTCACATCATCCACCGGAGAATAGGTGGTCTCGGTAAACTGGCCGTCGCTCTCGATCACGATGGAATTTACCATGTCGCCGGTAGGTGTTCGGTGAGGCTCGATCGCCTTTACCGTTCCGGATACCGATGCAAAGATCGGTGATGACACAAAGCCACCGGCTTCAGCGATCTTCTGCCCTTTCAGAACGGTGTCCCCGACATTCACGATTGGAGAAGCCGGCGCGCCGATATGCTGCGACATCGGATATACAAGAAGCCCTTGCGGCAGCAGCTCTTTGATCGGCTTATCCTTCGACATCTCCTTCCCTTCGAAGGGATGGACGCCGCCCTTAAATGTTCGTAAGCTCATTCAAAAATCCCTCTCCGAATGTTCGTTTTGAACAATTCCCTTTCTTGTTTTTTGTGCATTTCTTACAGTTTTTTTCTCTTTTTTCTCTTGTATACAAGCAATTATACCATATACCTCATACCCCTCAAACACAAGATTGTATTTTTTCAGATACATCTTAGCGAAAGCCTTTGGCTAAGCTTAGATGTATCTATTCAGGCGCCAGACATCCAGCGGATGTCTTCTTGGCGCGGACCGAAGCGGCAGCGGAGACCGACTTAATGAAAGCAAGCATATCGCAGCTTGAATTTAGTCGCATCGGATCAGATACATCTTAGCGAAAGAAAAAAGGGGCGGCACCTTTTTCCGCCCCCTGATCACATCAAGCCAGTCTCATCGAAAGCTCAATTTCATCATCGTCTGCCATGCCTGTCTCAATAAAGCCGATATGACGATACAATGTCAAAGCCGCAGCATTATCTTTATTACAGGTAAGAGTCACTTTGTCCGAGTCCCCGAACGGTTTGATGCCTATATAGGACAAAACCTGCCCAAGAGCTGCTTTTCCATAACCTTTTCCCTGATACTTTTCATCGATCATCATATGCCAGATGTCGTATTCCGGAATATCATAATCATAGATTACCATCACATACCCAACCATTTCTTCATCATTGTAAATTCCAAAAGGTTGGCATTGGTTACGATAAACATATGCCTGTGCCAGACTTCGAATCGGATGGGAAACAAACCGGTCCTGTCCAAAGCCCAGTTTCAGGTTGAATGCATCAATAAAATTATCTTCTGTGATTTTTCTGAGACTAATCATAAGATTCCTCCATAAACTGTCATTACTTAACCGGTTGCAATAGTCTTGTATGAATATCCATGAAGGCTTTCAAAAAAAATACCATGGCTGATAAACCACGGTACTTTAGATTATTAATTATAATAGAACCGAGGTCTTCAACAGATATTCAGATGTTATGTTTATCTTCCTGTTTATCATAATTGAACACCCCGCTTTCCTAGTAATCTACTTGTCTAACATACACCTGTTATGATAAAAATTCAATTTAAAAATTTCGCAAAGTTCTTTGAGTTTTGACGACTAAGAAAATAGACAGCTGGCAAAAACAATATTGATACGCGTCCCGGTACAGGTTATAATTTGTAAATAAAAAACCATCATTGAGCCCGGAAATAGTGTTAAGATTGCGCAAGAAAGCAAATCAACGATGACAAATAGCTTGGCTGGCAGATGAAGGGAAATATACTGGAATTGAATTTCGAGCTGTATGACCGGGACGGAAGTATTATTGCGGTGATCGGACAGAAGATAGTTTCCCTTCATGATAAATACTGCATCGATATTTATCGTCCGGAACATGAAAAGACTGTTATCGCAATTCTGATCGCGCTTCAGCATATGATCGTTGACCGGGAACAATAGCAGCACAGTATATCATTCATGAAGATATTCGAAAAGACCATTTCTTTATCCGAAAAACCGCCGATTACAAAAGACCTGTTTCCTGAAAGCACTTTCTTTTTCGATATTGAAACCACAGGTTTTTCCCCGAAGCGAACCAGCCTCTACATGATCGGTTATGCCTTTCGGGAAAAGGAAAAAGCAAGGATCATCCAGCTTCTTGCCGACGATCCTTCCGAAGAAGAACTCCTTCTAAGAACTTTCCTTGATAACATCTCCGGGCTTTCCCGGATGATCACCTTTAACGGCTCGGGCTTTGACCTTCCGTATCTTAAGGAAAAGCTGAATACCTTTTCTCTGCCTGATCCCTTCGACCGGCTGAAAGAGCTTGACATCTTCAAACGGATCCGTCCGTATAAGGCTCTGCTAAGACTCCCTGACTGTAAGCAGAAAACCGTGGAGGACTTCCTTTCGCTCTCACGGGAGGATACATACAGCGGCGGCGATCTCATCCCGGTTTACCGGCACTATAGTGCTACGCATGATGATCTCCCGCTCTCACTCCTTTTGCGTCATAATTATGAGGACGTGACCGGGATGATTGATCTTCTTCCGGTGCTTTCCTATCCGATTTTTTTTGAGGGAGGGTTTTCGATTGATTCCATTGAAACCGGAACGGATACCGTGGCCGTCCACCTTCCCCCGGAATACCCATTTCCAATCCCGATCAAAGGAGAAGCGTCCGGAATGAATCTTACCCTTATGGAAAACTCTGCCGTCCTTCATCTCCCGGTCTTTACCGGCGAGCTGAAATACTTCTTTCCGGATCCTGAAAACTATTATTATTTACCGGAGGAAGATACGGCTCTTCACAAGTCTGTTTCGGGATTCGTCGACAAAGCACACCGGAAGAACGCCACGAAGGCAACCTGCTACGTCAGAAAAAACGGCCGGTTCCTGCCGCAGCCAAGCGACATCTTCCAGCCGTCATTCCGTAGTGATTATAAAGATAAGCAATCCTTCTTTGAACTCCCCGATGCGCTCTCATTTGAGCAGGATGCCATCAAAGAATATCTGCATTGGTTTCTAAGAATCTGACAAAATTGTTATCAGTCCGTTTGAGAGCAGCCTGTAGATCACTGCGTTCGTTTCCTTTGCATCCACTACACCGGAAAGCTCCTTCGCGGAAAAGTCTGGATGATCTTGTAAAAACTGCATAGCCTTCTCCGTAACAAGCGCATGTTGTCCCCACCGGCTGATCCGGAAGCCTTCCGCTTCGCGAATGATCTTCACATCCTCGCAAAGGGAAAACCGTTTTTCCTCTCCGTATTCCGGAAGCTGCATCTTTTTCTTCTGAAAAGAAAGCGGAAGCCGCTCCGGCCTTGCTGCACGGTCCATTCCCCTGCAGCTGCCCGTGTCCGCAAGAGCATCCGCACGGCAAGCTCCCCGGCAGGAAGAAAAGCTTTTGCATTCCCGACATTCCTCCGGGTAGAGTTCATCCGTTCGCCATTCTCCCATCTTCTCCCAGATGACGTCAAACGGCTCCGACAGAATATTCCCGTATACGAGACTATCCCGGGGACATGCCTTGACGCTCCCGTCACTTCCGATCACAAGGCTCGTTTTCCCGGCGCTGCAAAGCCGCTTTCCGCCAAGAAGCGCGAATTCCGCGTCGCTCTCCAGTGCACAAACCGGATAAGGTGAAGACGCATCCACTTCAACGCCGTATTTGTCATGAACCACCACGGTCTTTTCGATCAACTTGCGGATTTCTTTTTCGCCAAGCGTCCATTCATCAAAGGAAGAATCCGCATTGACGGGTTTTCCGACCCGTGAGAGAGAAAGCTTCTTTACGTCAAACTCTTTCACCAGGCACTTTGCGGTCTCCTCCACAAAGGCAAGGTTCTTCGTCGATACAACCATGTTGCAGGAAAAAGACACGCCGGCATCCTTTAAGGTCGAGAGGCCTTTCCTGATGCGCCGATATGATCCTTTTGTATCCGTGATCAGATCATTCATACCTTCATCCGCGCATGGGAAAGATACCAGAAGGGAAATCCTGTTCTCCGAAAGGAACTCCGCGATCTCCTCTGTCATGAGCGCAGCATTGGTATTCATGGTGACGCGGATCCCTTCCTCCAAAAGGCTTTCGATCTCGGGCCTCAGTTTCTCCCATACCAAAAGAGGCTCCCCGCCGGTGACCACGACAGTCACAGGTTGGAGCTCCTTTATCTTTGATTTGATCTCGCCGAGTGATACCTCAGACGAAGAGGCCTTGAGATCCTCAGCCTTTTCCGCATCACTCCGCCAGTAATTGAAACAATGGATACAGTTGTGATTGCAGAGAGGTGTCACCTCCCAGAATACGGATAGCGGATATTTCAATGTACGAAAGCTGTGCATTTTTAATCCCTAGACGGAGCGGTCGCAACCGTGGCACATATCGCAGGACTGGCAGGAGTAACACATGTCACACATATTGCAGCCATCGCCGTGACAGTTGCAGAGTTCTGTCTCTGCTTCGCTCTCATTTTCATACAGTTCAACAAAAAACTCAGACATCTTCATCCTCCTTATTGTTGCAGGATGCATTACGTTGTATCTGTTAATGATTATACAAGTGCTGATCGGAAAGTTCAAGCATCACTACTATTCCCGGAAAATCCCGGTAAAACCGCCGAAACCATCATAAGAAAATATCTGCATATGCTGGGAAACCGTAGGCACCCGTCGCGCTTTTGACTGCGGTGACAATCGCGTCTGCCATCACTTTCGCCGCCAGTGTGCCGACAAGGTCCATATCTGCCTTCACCTTTCCGCTGGAGAGTGCGTAGATACTGTCTCCGTCCAGCGATGTATGCACCGGTTTAATACACCTCGCATAACCGTTATGCGCCATGGACGCAATCTTGGAGAGCTGGGTCTTATTGAAGGCTGCGTTTGTCAGTACCGCGCCGATCGTCGTATTGCCGACAAAACCGCCTTGTTTTGCATCGGCCATCTCGATCATGACCTGCTCCGTGTTACGGAAAGACCGTTTGTCCTCCGAAAGAAGCCCCGCGATGATATCCCCACTGTCCGGATCATAGATATCCCCGATGGCATTGACCGCTACAATGGCGCCGAGCTGTACCTCACCGATACTTACGGCCGCACTGCCGATTCCGCTCTTCATGCAACAATCCATCCCGAGCCATTTCCCCACGGTGGCACCGCACCCCGCGCCATAATTGCCGTCTTTATAATTCCCCTTTTCGGCATTAACACAAGCCTTAAACCCCATCTGCTGATCCGGTCTTGTCATGGGATCTCCCACCGTAAGGTCAAAAATATCAGACTGGCAAACCTGTGGGATATGTGTGATTCCCATATCATAGCCGATTTTGTGCTCTTCCAGATATCGCAGCACCCCGCCCGAAGCGTCCAACCCGAAAGTAGAGCCGCCGCCGAGCACCAGCGCGTGTATCACCTCGGCAGCCGAGAAGGGCCTGAGCAGCTCACATTCACGGGATGCAGGGCCGCCACCGCGGATATCTACTCCCGCCGCCATTCCTGTCTCGGAGATGACCACGGTGACCCCGGTCGCCGCTTTCTCATCTTCTGTCTGTCCGATCTTAAAATCCTGCAGATCCGTAATTGCAATTTTTTTCATCTGTATGCGCCCCCCTATGTGATTGAAAACTTCTTTGAAAAACAAACAAGGTTTCGGCTGCAGCGCCGAAACCTTGCTATCTCTCCTGTTTTTATTTGCTTTCCGCGTCTTTTACGAAGAAAAAGCTCTGCTTTCTGCCGAAACCGATATCACGGTAATTCATGATCTGCTCCGTGCTGCCGATGAAGAGCATGCCGCCCATCACCAGAGACTTGTTAAACTTCTTGTAGATCTCATCCTTTGCTTCTTCCGTAAAGTAGATGACCACGTTTCGGCAAACAATGAGGTGGCATCCTGACGGGTACGGATCTTTTAAGAGATTGTGCTCCTTGAACTCAACACGGGCCTTGATCTCATCCGCGATCTTGTAAGAGCCGCCGACCTGCGTAAAATACTTCTTTTTCAGATCTGCCGGAACTCCCGCAATACTTTTGTCGTTATAAAGCCCAACCTTTGCCTTTCCGATGACGGTTTTGTCAATATCGGTCGCAATGATCTTGATCTGGTTGATCGGAAGATGCTTGCTGAGAGCCATCACGAGCGAATACGGTTCATCACCGGTCGAACATGCCGCACTCCAGATCTTCAGGTTCTTTCCGAACTTCTCAATGAGTGCCGGGAAGACCTCACGATCCATGAATGCCCACTGATCCGGATTCCGGTAAAACTCCGAAACGTTAATCGTCATGAAATTGATGAATTCATCAAATTTCTCTTTGTCCTTCTTGATCAGCGCATAGTAGTCATCAAAGGATTTCTGCCCGTTCTTTGTGACAAGCGTCTCAATCCGGCGCTTCATCTGCTTTTCTTTGTAGCAGGTAAGATCGATCGACGTAAGTCTCAGTATATCGGCTTCAAACTTCTCGTATCCGTCCATATTTATGCCTCCAACGTCTTGCAGGTGCTTATTCCGTCGCTTCCTCTTTGGTCTCGTCGGCTGCTTCTTCCGCGGGTTCTTCTGCCGGTGTTTCCTCTGCCGGAGCTTCTTCTGTTTCCGCAGCTACCGCTTCGATATCAACATCAACAGTCTCAGGCTCTTCCGGGTCCTCCGGAAGAAGTGCTTTCATGCTGAGGCTGATCTTCTTGTCCGCTTCATTAAAATCCACAATCTTCGCTTCGATCTCCTGTCCAACGGAAAGGACGTCAGCCGGTTTTTCCACATGCTCTTTCGCAATCTGCGATACATGGAGCAGCGCATCCACACCGGGCGCCAGTTCGATGAACGCACCGAAATCCGTCATACGTGCGACCTTACCAGTCACAACGTTTCCGATCGCGAAACGCTCTGCTGCATCCTTCCATGGATTTTCATCTTCAAACTTCATGGAAAGAGCGATCTTGTCTTCGCGAATATCCTTGATGAACACGCGAACGTCCTCGCCCGACTTAAACAGCTTCTTCGGATTCTCGATCCGTCCCCAGCTCATCTCGGAAATATGAAGGAGTCCGTCTGCACCGCCGAGATCGATGAACGCACCGAAATCGGTCACATTCTTGACTTTTCCTTCGATCACGTCGCCAATCTTGATCCGGGAGAACAGTTCTTTCTGACGCTCGGCCTTGTCAGCCTCAAGCAGCTGTCTTCTGTCGCCGATGATGCGTCTCCTTCTTGGATTGAATTCGGTGATGACGAATTCGATCTCCTGTCCCTGATACTTCGTCAGATCCTTTTCATAGGAATCACTGACCAGGCTTGCCGGAATGAAGACTCTTGCATCTTCCACGACCACGGATAATCCGCCGGAGAGAACCTGCGCCACGGTAGCCTTCAGAACCTCGTGGTTCTCGAATGCCTCTTCCAGGCGCTTATTTCCTTTTTCCGCCGCGAGGTGCTTATAGGAAAGGATGACCTGTCCCTCTCCGTCGTTCACCTTCAGCACCTTTGCCTCCATGGTGTCGCCGACCTTCACAGCCGTGGTGAGATCGATCGGATCATTGCTGTATTCATTCCGTGTGATAATGCCATCAGACTTGTAGCCGATATTCAGGATGATTTCATCCGGCTTTACGTCAATAACAGTGCCCTCAACGACCTCCCCATTTCTAATTGTTTTAAATGACTCGTCAAGCATTTGTTCAAAACTTAGTTCTGACATAATTTTGAACCTCCTCAATTAAATTTTTGGGTGTTGAAGCACCTGCCGTAATGCCCACTGATCGGCAATCCCTAAGCAGTTCAACATCTAAGTCATTCAGCGTCTGAATATATTGTACCCTGTCACAGCTCCCTTTGCAGATGGAAAAAAGTTTCGCCGTATTAGAGCTCTTTTTTCCTCCAATCACAATCATAGCGTCAACCAGGCCTGCGATTTCTTCAGCCTCCCGCTGACGCTCCTCTGTGGCATTGCAAATCGTATTCAGAACAATACTATCATACCCTTTTTTTTGAACGATTTCAACTATTTCGTCAAATTTCGTGAATTGGAACGTTGTCTGCGAAACGATGCAGATCTTTTTCTCATCCGAAGCGAATTTTTCCGCATCTTCCGCTGTTTTCAGGATGTCCACCCTGCCAGGGCACCATCCGCAGATTCCCTTCACTTCCGGGTGATCCGGGTCCCCGACGATGATGATGTGTCTTCCTTCCCCGGAATACTTTTTGACCGCGTGATGGATTTTTTTTACAAACGGACAGGTAGCATCCACGATCTCGTGGGAAGATGCCTCCATTTCAGAAAGTTCCTCTGATGAAACTCCGTGCGAGCGGATAATCACGGTCCCGCGCTTTTTCTCTGAAAGCTCCGAAACTTCCCGGATCACGACCACGCCCTTTTCATCGAGATCGCGAACCACTTCCTCATTATGGATGATCGGGCCGTATGTATAGATCGGCTTTTCCGCCTTTTCGATCTCCCTGTAAACCGTGTCGACCGCTCTTTGCACGCCGAAACAAAAACCGGCTGTTTTTGCGAGAACCACTTCCATCAGCGCATCCTCTCCTCGGCGATCTTTCTGATCTTTGCAACAACTTCTTCGATGGTAAGATCAGAGGAATCAATCAGGATCGCATCCTCCGCCTGTTTTAAGGGCGCCGCTTCCCTGCCGCTGTCTCTTTCGTCGCGCTCCTGCATATCCTTTTCGATCTCGGAAAGATCCGGCGCGGTCCCGTTCTTCTCCAGAAGCTCCAGATGTCTCCTTTTGGCACGCGTTTCAACGCTTGCCGTCAGAAAGATCTTGACCTCGGCATCCGGCAGAACTACCGTCCCGATATCGCGGCCGTCCATAACAACGTTCCCGTCCTTCGCAAGCTTCTTCTGTGAGATTGTCAGCTTCTTACGTACTTCGGGATACGCGGATGAACTGCTCGCCATACTGCTCACCTCTTCTGTCCGAAGAAACGGCGTAACATTCTCCCCGTTCAGAAACACCTGCTGCCCATCCTCCGTGCAGCTGATCGTGACCTCCGCCTTATCCGCCTCCTCGGCAATACCCTTCTGATCGGAAGGATCAAGCCCCTTTTTAAGGAAATCATAAGCCAACGCACGGTACATCGCCCCCGTATCGATATAAACAAACGAAAGCTCCTTTGCAAGGCATCGGGCAATTGTACTCTTTCCTGCTCCCGCAGGTCCGTCGATCGCGATATTCATGTGAATTCCTCCTCGTAAGACAGTTTTATATGCTGCTCCCTGCGAGATACCCCGTAGACCAGGCAATCTGGAGATTATAACCGCCGGTATGCGCATCGCAGTCGATCATCTCTCCGGCAAAATAAAGTCCCCGGATAAGTTTTGACTCCATGGTGCCCGGGTCGATCTCGGATACCTTGACACCTCCGCAGGTGACAATTGCCTCCTTAAAGCCTGCCGTATCAATGAGTGTCAGCGGAAAGGCCTTAAGATGCCGGATCAGAATCCCCCGCATTTCCTTCGTCAGGGAATTGAGCTTTGTTTCGGGGGTAAGATTTGCTGTCTTCAAAATAACATTCCCAAGACTTTTCGGAAGGAGCCGTATCATCAGGCTCTTCAGTTCCCGGTTCGGCGTTTTCTCTGTTTCCCGAATGATCCGTTTCGCAAGAACTTCCTCCGAAAGAGCATCTTTTAAGTCAATTTCAGCCCGAAGGATGACGTCGTCCATCAGAAGCGGCGAAGCGATGCAGCTCAGAGTCAGTGCGATCGGTCCGCTGATACCTGTATGCGTAAAGAGAAGCTCTCCGAATTCCGAGCCAAGTTCTTTTTCTCCCTTAAAAACCGTGAGTCTGACATTCTTAAGCGAAAGCCCGGCAAGCTCCTCCCCGTAGTTTTCTTTTGTAATGAGTGGTACCAGTGATGGATAAAGCGGCGTTATGGTATGACCCAGTTCCTCTGCGATCCCAAAAGAAGTTCCGTCAGAGCCCGTCGTCGGATAGCTTTTCCCTCCCGTGCAAAGGATCACGGCATCAAATGCTTCTTCTTTGCCGTTCTTTAATGCGACGCCTTTCACCGCCCCATCTTTAACAGCAACCCCTTCGATCCGTTCATGCAGCCGGATCCTGACCCCTGCGTCTTCAAGCGCTCTTTCCATTGCTCGGATGATGTCAGACGAATGATCGCTTTCCGGGAAAACCCGGTTTCCTCGTTCTGTCTTAAGCGGCACATGGCACCGGTCGCGGAAAAAAGTAATAACATCTTCGTTGGTGCAGGAATACAAAGCACTGTACAGGAACTTCGGGTTCCGTACGATCTCCGGGAAAAAGTCGGTGATGTCTGATGCGTTTGTCAGATTACATCTCCCTTTTCCGGTAATGAACAGCTTTTTCCCGAGCTTTTCATTCTTTTCAAAAAGCGTCACTTCATTCCCGTTTTCCGCTGCCGCGAAAGATGCCATCATGCCGGCCGGCCCGCCGCCGATCACCGCAACCTTACGCATCCAGTCCACCGAGCCTCTCCATCCGGAGCTTTGTCATATCATCCACATAGTCCAGTTCATCATTGCCGGCGACCTGATATTCTTCCCAGAGCTGCTCAAGTGTCTCAAGATTCCTTGATACTTCCCTGCTTTTTTTCATCCCGACCGCTACGATCAGCGCATTGATCACACTCATGGGTGCCACCATGGATTCCACAATGGAGGAAGTATCCGTCGATGCGATCAGATTGCAGGAGGAATATAAATTCATCGGAGAATAGACATTGTCCGTAAGAGTGATCACCTTGGCGTTGCGCCGGTTGGCAAATTCCATTGCTTTCAGTGTCCTCATCGAATACCGCGGGAAGCTGATCCCGATGATACAGTCTTTCTCGTTGATGCGAAGGAGCTGCTCAAAGATTTCGTTATCGCTGGTCGTCTGAAGGAGCGTCACCTGATCCCTCATCACATGAAGATAAAACGCCAGAAAAGAAGCCAGCGGCGCACAGGAACGAAGACCGATCACATAAACTCTCCTCGCGGAAACGATCTCCCCAACTGCGTGGTCAAATGCAGCTGCATCCATGAGATCCATGGTTTTTTTGATCCTCTCGCCATCCGCCTTCAGTACAGAGGAGAGGAGATCCGAACGCGAGAGGTTCCCATAGGTCGCTTCCATCTTGTCAACGGCGGAAAGACGCTGCCTGACCTGCTGTGCGAGAGCCTTCTGGAAATCCGGATACCCTTTGTAACCCAGCATCGCCGCAAAGCGTACAACCGTCGACTCGCTTATTCCGACCTCTTCTCCAAGTTTAGCCGCCGTATAAAAAGCAGCTTTGTCAAAGTTTTCCGTGATATATGCCGCGATACGTTTCTGACCTTTACTCATATCGCGATAATGTTCATTGATCCTGTTTGTCAGATCGTTTGTTGCCATTTATGTTTCCTTTAATCTGTATTATGTAATATGAAAAATGCGGCGAAGCATTCCGCCATCGCCGCATCTCATTATACCAAAAATGTCTTTTTCCGTCTATACAGGATAGGATCCCGTTTTGGTGTCTGCCGCCGCAGCGTCCACACCGGTCTGCTGTGCTTCGCGGTATTTGAAGAAGTCCGTCGCCACCTGCGGGAAAAGCGCGTAGGAAAGGACATCCTCATCCTGCTGCTTATACTGCTTCATTTCGGATTCAAGCTTTGCAAGCTCCGGCTGCAAATCATCCGCTGGACGGTAGGTAATGATCTTCTCCTTTTCCTCTGCGGAAAGGACCTTATCGATCACTTCCTGGTTGAACGGTTTTACGGTCTGACCGTAGCCTCCCATCAGAACGCCCTTGGTCTCCTTCGTCGCAACCTTGTAGCGCTCGCCCATCAGGACATTGAATACGGCCTGCGTACCGACGATCTGTGAAGACGGGGTAACAAGCGGCGGCTCACCGAGATCCTTACGCACACGCGGAACCTCGTTCAGAACCTCATTGAACTTGTCTTCTGCGCCCTGCTCCTTGAGCTGGGAAAGAAGGTTACTGAGCATTCCGCCCGGAACCTGATACTTGAGGGTCATGATGTTGACACCGAGCACCTTCGGATTGAGAAGTCCGGAATCCAGAGCCTGCTGACGGATCGGTGCGAAGTAATCCGCGATCTCGGTCAGTTTGTTGAGATCAAGTCCCGTATCATAAGGAGTCCCCTTGAAGGTCTGTACCATAACCTCGGTCGCCGGCTGGCTGGTACCGAGTGCAAGCGGGCTCATTGCGGTATCGATGATATCGCATCCCGATTCAACCGCCTTAAGAAGCGTCATGGAAGCAACACCGCTGGTGTAATGCGTATGAAGCTCGATCGGAATAGAGACCGATTCCTTAAGTGCCTTAACAAGGCGCTCTGCCTCGTAAGGAACAAGGAGTCCTGCCATATCCTTGATGCAGAGGGAGTTCGCGCCCATCTCCTCGACCTTCTTTGCCATATCCGTCCAATAATCCAGCGTATAGGCATCGCCGAGCGTGTAGGAAAGCGCAACCTGTGCATGTCCTTTTTCTTTATTCGTTGCGGTAACCGCTGTCTGGAGATTCCGAAGATCGTTCAGGCAGTCGAAGATACGGATGATGTCAATACCGTTTGCGATCGACTTCTGTACGAAATACTCCACCACGTCATCCGCATAGGGACGGTAGCCTAGGATGTTCTGGCCACGGAACAGCATCTGCAGCTTTGTGTTCTTGAACCCGGCCTTCAGCTTTCTCAGTCTCTCCCACGGATCCTCTTTGAGGAAACGAAGGCACGCATCAAAGGTCGCGCCGCCCCAGCATTCTACTGCATGGTAGCCGACCTGATCCATTTTGTCGATGATCGGGAGCATCTGCTCCGTTGTCATACGCGTAGCGATCAGGGACTGATGCGCATCACGCAGTATGGTTTCGGTAATCTTTACCGGTTTTTTTTCAATTTCAGCCATAATGATTCCTTTCTATCCTATATTCCAAAGATTGCCATAAAGGTTCCGGCGGCGACTGCGGTACCGATAACGCCTGCCACATTCGGTCCCATCGCATGCATGAGCAGGAAGTTCGTGGGATCTTCATCCGCACCCACCTTCTGCGAGACCCGGGCGGCCATCGGCACGGCGGACACCCCGGCGGATCCGATGAGCGGATTGATCTTTCCTTTCGTAATGACACATAAGAGTTTCCCCAGCAAGACACCCGCGGCTGTACCGAAGATGAATGCCACAAGACCGAGGATAACGATCTTGATCGTCGTCCAGTTGAGGAATGCCTCCGCGCTGGTCGATGCCCCGACAGAAGTACCGAGAAGGATGACGACAATGTACATAAGGGCATTGCTTGCCGTGTTTTCAAGCTGCTTCACAACTCCGCACTCGCGGAACAGGTTTCCAAGCATCAGCATACCAACGAGCGGTGCCGTGGTCGGGAGGATCAGACATACGATGATGGTCACGATGATCGGGAAAAGAATCTTTTCCAGTTTGCTGACCGGCCGGAGCTGATCCATCTTGATGGCTCGTTCCTTCTTTGTCGTCAGCAGTTTCATGATCGGCGGCTGAATGATCGGGACCAGTGCCATATAAGAATACGCCGCCACGGCGATTGGCCCCATCAGACCGGATTGCCCCAGCTTTCCGGCCAGGAATATGGATGTCGGTCCGTCCGCACCTCCGATGATCGAAACCGCTGCGGCCGCTTTATCATTAAAGCCGAGCAGGATTGCAAGAAGATACGCGGTGAAGATACCGAACTGTGCAGCCGCACCCATCAGGAAGCTGATGGGGTTCGCGATCAGCGGTCCGAAATCTGTCATCGCACCGACACCCATGAAGATGAGCGACGGAAGGATCGACCATTCGTCTAATTGGAAAAAGTAATACAGCAACCCCCCGACGCCGTTGCTTGTTTCTTCCGGAGACGCAATGATATCCGGATAGATATTGACAAGCAGCATACCGAAAGCGATCGGGATCAGAAGAAGCGGTTCAAACCCTTTGCGGATACCGAGATACAGGAACACGCACGCGACGGCAATCATGATGTAATTGCCGGGCGTCAGGTTGAGGAACGCGGTCTGATGCAGAAGGTTGTTGAGTGTATCTGCAACGTAACTCATAAGTTTCTCCTCCTGATTAGTTTAACGTAGCAAGGAGCTCCCCTGCCTGTACCTGATTCCCGACTGCGGTATCAATGCTTGCAACCGTGCCGTCCTGCGGAGCGACAACAGGTGTTTCCATCTTCATGACCTCAAGAACCATGATGGTGTCGCCCTTCTTCTTTGCATCGCCGACCTTGGAATCAATGCTTACAACCTTTCCGGCTGCTCCTGCATTGACCTTTACGGCTCCTGCTCCTGCGGATGCTGCCGGAGCCGGTGCTGCAGCGACCGGTGCCGGTGCGGGTGCTGCGGATGCAACGGGAGCAGGCGAAGCGGATCCGCCCTTCTCTTCTACTGTGACGTCATACACATTTCCGTTTACTGTGATCGTATAGTTTTTCATTTCTGATTTCCTCCTCAAACTCTATCTTCTTCGAATAGAACGAACCACGAATCCGTCCGTCCCGGTGCCGGTTGCCGCAGCGATCGCCGCTGCAATGACTGCGACAAGCTCGCCGCTGTCCGTTTGTACTTCACGCTCTCTGACCTGCTCCACAAATGCTGATTCTGCCGCAGGCTCTTCTTTCTTTTCCAACGCCTGCTGCGCTTTGCCGATCAGCTTGAAGCAGGAGATCACAAGGCTGATCACAACGAGAACCACGAATACCACGCTGATGCACATGATGGTGTTCATCCCCGCCTTGCTCATCTTTTCGCCGGTGGTATAGACGAGATCCACATTGATATCCGTCACTTCCATATTGTTGTAATTGAATACGTATGTCAGGATGAGCGGACGCACTTCATAGTTTACGGTCTGCGATGCCGTGAGCGTCTTTCCTGCTTTGTTGACTTCAAAATCGCCGAAGCCGACGAAATTGCCGAGATCGCTTCTGCATTCGATCCAGCTTGTCACAAGATTCGCAGTCTCTTCCGATCCGTTTTCGATGTAATCCCGAAGCTGCGTTCCGGAGAGCTCTTCCAGTGTGCTGACCGTGCTCTGGCAGGCTCTCTGAAGATCATCATATGTGTAACCGTTATAGTCAACGGTACGAGGATCCTCACCGCACCCCGCAAGCGAAAGTACCGAAAGCATCATGACGATCGCGGCGATGATTAGTGTCAGTTTTTTCTTCATATCATCACCTTCCTATTTCGCACCATGCTTCTTGAACGGCACATCCTGTCTCTTGGTGTAAAGCAGTTCAAAGGCATCGATGAGATATTTCCGTGTATCCTGCGGTTCGATCACAAGATCGACATAACCGCGTCTTGCAGCAGAAAGCGCGCTTCCCTGAAGCGATTCATATTCTTTCGCTTTCTCGCTCTGTACCTCTGCGCTTTCTCCGTCAAACATGATCTTCGCCGCAAGGGATGCATCCATCATGCCGACCTTGGCATCGCTCCATGCATAGACAAGATCCGCTCCGATCCCCTTGGAGTTCATCACAACCGCTGCGCTTCCCATTGCTTCGCCGACAAGAAGTGTTACCTTCGGGACCGTAGCATTCGCGTATGCATAAGCAAGACGCGAAAGTGCGCGGGAAAGACGGCGTTCCGCGTTCATGCAGGTGCAAAAGCCCTTGGTATTCGTAAATGTCAGAACCGGGATCTCAAAAGCATCGCAGAACGTCACAAACGCTGCTGCTTTTTCCGCTCCGTTAGCGTTGATCACCGGATCAAAGGTCTCTTTTTCTTCGCCGTTATTCTTTTCGATAGCATTTGCAACAGCACCGACCGTTGTTCCGTTGAGGCGGATAAAACCGGTAACCATGCTCTTTGCAAAATCGCGCTTCGTTTCAAAGAATACATGCTCATCGGAAAGCTCCACAAGAAGATATCTCGCATCCCCACGCATGGAATCCATCGCATTCAGCGCACGATTGAGGTCGTCCGTTGTCGGTGCATCGATCTGCTTACCGTTGTTATTGTCGGGAAGCATCGGGATCAGCATACGGATTGCAGTGAGGATCTCGTCTTCCGTTCCCGCGCAGTCGATATTGCCCGTTTCCGCGCTCTGGAATGCAGCCGCGGATGTGTCGCATTTTTCTTTACTGTTTCCTTCGATCGCGTTCGGAGAATTAACAAAAAGCTTTCCTTTTTCTTTCTCAATAAAAGCAAAATCGCACATCGCCGGAACCACGGATAATCCGCCGCCGCAGCTTCCGAAAACAGCAGCGATCTGCGGAATCACACCGGATGCCTCAGCCTGCTTGCGGTAGATCCGTCCGAGGCCGTAAAGCGCATCAAAGGATTCCTGCAAGCGGATCCCCGCGCAATCAAGAAATCCGATCACAGGCGCACCCATCTTCATCGCGGAATCGTAAACCGATGCGATCTTTCTGGCATGCATTTCGCCGATGGTACCGGAAAGAACGGACGCGTCCTGACTGTATACAAATACCAGGTTGCCGTCGATCAGTCCGTGACCTGTTACAACACCGTCACTTGGTGTTTTCTCGGCAGTCAGGTTGAAGTCCGTGCTGCGTGCGGTGATCATCGATCCGAGTTCGACAAAGCTGCCGGGATCGAGAAGCCTTTTCAGCCGCGCTGCTGCCAAGCTGTCATTGTTACTCATACCTTTATCCCTCCATCTCTTTTCATTCCAAAAATAATCTATTCTATAATACTTCACAAGCCGTTTTTTTTCAAGAGGTTGTGCGGCTATTTACGAAGAAAAAGAGGGGCAAGAGCACCCTCTTTTACGATCTCTTCTTTTGTTTTCCGGGAAATGCGGCAGACATCCGCTACACGGTCACAACAGTCTCCGCTTCTTCCTCTGCCTCCGCTTTGAAACGCTCTACCTGATCCGGCGAAAGCTCAGGGAGCTCTTCGATCGAAGTAACCCCAAAACTACGAAGAAATTCCTCCGTGGTCCCAAACAACATCGGCCGGCCCGGTGCGTCCAGTCTTCCGAGTTCCTGAACCAGTCCGTACTCCACAAGCTTATTCACCGCGTGATCCGAGCTGACACCACGGATTTTCTCAATCTCCGCCTTGGTGACCGGCTGTTTGTAAGCAATGATGGAAAGCGTTTCCAGAAGGATATCCGTGAGCACACGTTTCCTAGGCTGTTTCGCGATACGGATCAGATATTCGTACATCTCACTGTTCGTACACATCTGATAGGCGCTGCCCTCAAGGCAGACGATACGGACGCCGCAGTCCTCTTCCTCGTAATGTGCGGCAAGTTTTTCCACAAGGTCCCTTGTTCTGTCTTCCGTAAGATCCAGCGCTCCGGCGATCTGGCTGAGTTCGACGGAATCTCCCATCGTAAAGAGGATCGCTTCGATTATGGATTGGTATTTTTTATCGTTCATCTTATGCCGCCAGCTTTGATTCGATACGGATATCATCAAAAATATGATCCTGCCGGATATAGATCGTTCCGGTCTTGATCAGCTCTAAAATCGCAAGGAATGTCACGATAACCTCCATTTTACCGGACTGCTCGTTGAGAAGACTCCGAAAGGAAAAGCTGTGATGCGCTTTACAGTAACCGCTGAGATAGACCATCTTGTCCTCGAGCGAAACCTCTTCTTTTTCGATCCTTCCGAATTTCGAGCGGATCGGATCGATGCGGTCCTCCTGGCGACGCATGATACTCTGGAAAATGTCGTTCAGCTTCTTAAGTGTAACTCCGGAAACAAGCGCGTCCAGATCCACCGGTTCCTCATATCTCGCCACCTCGTCCGGGATCATCGGAGAACGGAACCATACGCGTTCCGCGTCCATCTGACGATCCTTGAGCTCATAGGAAATGCATTTATACATCTTGTATTCCAGAAGCTGACGGACAAGCTCTGCTCTCGGATCCTCTTCCTCTTCGTTTTCAGGATCCTCCTGCTTCGGAAGCAGCATCCTGGATTTGATATCAAGAAGTGTCGCGGCCATCACGAGAAACTCGCTCATGATGTTGAGATCGGCGCGTTCCATCTCGCGGATGTAATCCATGTACTGCTCCGTGATCTCCACGATTGGAATGTCGTAAATATTGACTTTGTTTTTTTCGAGCAAATGAAGAAGGAGATCCAAAGGTCCTTCAAATGCTTCCAGTTTTACCGTAATTCCCATATCCCTACCTGATCATCCATAAATTGCCCTCCCATTGCTTTACTCCTGCCTGCGTGATGAACACTCCGGCGAACTAATCGTCAACTTCGACTATACCGCTCAGCATAGGCTTCGCGTCCAAATCTCCGTAGACGATGGATTTCGCCTACATATCACGCAAATGGCAGGCGCAAAGCAACTGGAGTCAATTTATTAGGCTATCGTAAAGACAATTAAGCGCCATATATGATTATAGCTATTTCGTATGGGAATGGCAAGAGAAAAGTACAAGATTTTGTGGGACTTTTGATTTCGACCACTATGATTGGGGTTTTATGGTGATCGAAAGCAACTCGGCGCGGTCAAAAATGCGGATGTGATAAGAATGCGTGCCAAGGCCCTTGCTGACAATGAGGTGTTTCTGGTCTTTCTTATAATGTCCGCCGTCATGCTTCGGAAAAAACGTCAGTTCCGGGGAAATGAGGCTTCCGTAGCCGGGGATTCTGACAAGACCTCCGTGATTATGTCCTGCCACTGTCAGATCCGCGCCCCATTCATAATAATCATCTCCGAATGCCGGCGTATGTGAGATCAATACGGAAAAGCGATCCGTCGGAGAGGGACCGAGTTTTTCCTCCACGAATCCCTGCGGAAGAACATTATGAACTCTTTTTTTATAATACTGCATTGGTATTTCAAGACCGTAAATGAAGAGCTCCTCTCCCTTTACCACTTCAGTACTGAATGCGTTATTTAAGATCACCACGCCCGCCTTTTCCAGTTCGGACACAAAAAACCGGAACTCCGGGAAGTTCCCGTCCGCGGCCCTTGTTTCATGATTCCCGAACGCAAGGAACACCGGTGCGATCTTTATCAGCTCTCTGCATAGCTTAAGCGCAGTCTGATAGGTGTTCTCATGATTTGTAACTACAAGATCCCCTGCGATCAGGATAACATCCGGATTTGCTTCCTCTGCGGCTTTAAGGAGCCTTAGATTTTCTTTCCCATACGAAAAGCCATGAAGATCAGCAAGCACCAAAAGGCGCACCGTATGGTGCACCTTATCCGTCCGTATCTCATATCCTGTTGTCCGAAACTGTCGGAGTTCAATCGCCTGCAGCAAAATGGCAGCAACGATGACCGACAGCACAATGATAAGGATTGTCATTGATGATCTCTTTATTACTCATTCAAATGCATAGTGTATCCCCATCTGTGCACGAATATGATCCATCAGTTCCATGATATGGATCGTTTCATCGTGAGGCATTGAAGCACATTCGAGCGCCCCTGATCGCACGGCATCCGCAGCCTCCATGATCTCATATTCATAGCCCGTGATCTGCTCCGGGCATGAGATCTCTTTGATAAGCTCCGGTTTGCTTCGCCCGATTCCATAAACCTCAATCTTCTGAGGATTATTGATGTTTTCCACCTGAATAAAACCGTTTTCGCAGTAGATAATCCCATACCGGTCCGAAACAGCAGTGGTACCTGCGGTCAGCACGGCCATTCTCCCGTCTCCCCAGAAAAGCGTCATGGAATCGCTCCGGTCTACTCCGCGATCCGTCAGTACGCAGGATGCGCTTACTTTCTCGGCTCGTCCGAATACCATCTCCGCAAAGTTCAGCGTGTAAACTCCCACGTCAAGGAGTGCTCCTCCGGCAAGTGAAGGGTTGACGATACGTTCATTCATCGAGATCGAGTAGGAAAGATTCGCCGTCAGCGTCGAAGGCTTGCCTACAATCCCGGATTCCAGGGTTTCCAGAATAAGTCTTCTCATCGGCTGGTAGCGTGTCCAGATCGCCTCGGTGATCAAAACACCTGCTTTCTTCGCACGCATGCAGATGTCCTGTGCCTGTCTGGCATTGACCGTAAAGGCTTTTTCACAGAGTACGTGTTTTCCATGTTCAATGCAGAGCTTTGCATGCTCATAATGATGCGAATGAGGCGTTGCTATGTAGATCAGATCCACCTCCGGGTCAGACGCCATTTCCTCATACGACCCAAATGCCTTCTGCACGCTCTCTTTCTCCGCAAATTCCTTTGCACGGGACAGGTCACGCGCCGCAACCGCTGTTAGCTCTACATCACCCAGTTTATGCTCATTCATACCCCTTACTGTTGCCGCAAAAACACGGGCGATTCCGCCGGCGCCCAGTATCCCGAGATGAATCGTTTTTTTCATAGTCCCCTCCAATCCTTATCCCTGCGCACATGACAAAAATCCTGCACCCAACATCCGGCTTCCGGCGCATAAATCTACTGAAAATAATATACCAAAAAAGAGGGGCTGATGCACCCTCTTTTTCTTTGGTTATTGATTCCAAATATGCAGGATATCTTCAGTGCCTCCGGCGGCACTTAGGCGACAGAGAACCGTCCCCTGTCTCCTTTGTCAGTTACTGGAGTATGTCGGCCCCTCATGCGGCACATCCTTGATGGAGAAGCTGATTCGTCCCATCTTGTCCTTGCCGAGGCAGACTACCTTGACCTTATCGCCAAGCGTCAGCACATCCTCCACGCGATCGATCCTCTCTTTCGCGATCTTGCTGATGTGGACCATCCCTTCTTTTCCGGGTGCGAACTCAAGAAATGCGCCGAATTCCTTGATGGAAACAACGGTACCATTTAAGATCTGTCCCTTTTCAAAGTCGGTTACGATCATCTTGACCATATCCACTGCCTTGTTCATGGCATCGGGATCGGTCCCGCAGATGGAAACAGCACCCTCGTCATTGATATCGATCTTGACACCGGTACGGTCAATGATCTCATTGATCGTCTTGCCGCGCTGTCCGACTACATCACCGATCTTCTGTGGATCGATCTGGATCTGAACGATCTTCGGAGCATATTTGCTGAGTTCTTTCCTCGGCTCAGCGATCGCCGGCTTCATACAGGTATCCATGATGAAGAGGCGTGCCTCGCGGGTTCTCCTGATCGCTTCCTCCACGATCGGACGAGTAAGGCCGTGGATCTTGATATCCATCTGGATCGCAGTGATACCTTCCGTCGTTCCGGTCACCTTGAAGTCCATATCACCAAAGAAATCCTCAAGGCCCTGGATATCGGTCAGCACCAGATAATCGTCATCGGTTTCGCCGGTCACAAGACCGCAGGAAATACCTGCAACCATCTTTTTGATCGGAACGCCCGCTGCCATCAGCGACATACAGGACGCACAGGTCGATGCCATTGATGTGGAACCGTTGGATTCAAACGTCTCACTCACCGCACGGATCGCATACGGGAATTCTTCCTCGGAAGGAAGCACCGGAAGAAGCGCTCTCTCTGCAAGAGCTCCGTGTCCGATCTCACGTCTTCCGGGTCCGCGGCTTACCTTGGTCTCGCCGACGGAATATGACGGAAAATTATACTGATGCATGTAACGCTTGCTGGTCACATTCGGATCCAGACCGTCTACCTTCTGTACCTCGGAAAGCGGTGCCAGCGTCACGATATCACAGATCTGTGTCTGACCTCTTGTGAACATCGCGCTTCCGTGTACGCGAGGAATCAGATCAATCTCTGCGGAAAGCGGACGGATCTCATCGATCTTTCTGCCGTCCGGACGCTTATGATCTTTCAGGATCATCTTGCGCACAGTCTTCTTCTGATACTGATAGATCGCATCCCCGACAAGAGGAAGCCATTCCTCGTTCTCCGCAAAAGCTTCTTCGATCTTTTCCGTGATCTTGCGGATGTTATCCTCACGGACCTGTTTCTCATCCGTGAATACAGCTGTCTCCATCTCTTCCGGCGGGACGAGACGCTTGATCTCATCAAACATCGCTTCCGGGATTACATAGTGCTCATACTCATGCTTCGGTTTCCCAACCTCGGCAACGATACCATTGATGAACTGGATGATCGTCTGGTTCACTTCATGCGCCTTGTAGATCGCTTCCAGCATCTTGTCCTCCGGCACTTCTTTCGCGCCGGCTTCGATCATGATGACCTTCTCCGCGGTGGATGCGACCGTCAGCTTCAGATCGCCGGATGCCCACTGATCCTGGGAGGGATTGACGATCAGCTGTCCGTCAACAAGGCCCATCTGTGTCATTGCACACGGTCCGTCAAACGGAATATCCGAGATGGACGTGGAGATCGATGCTCCGAGCATGGCAACAAGCTCCGGACGGCATGCGCTGTCCACACTCATGACCATGTTGATGAGGGACACGTCGTTCCGGTAATCCTTCGGGAAAAGCGGACGCATAGGGCGGTCGATCACGCGGCTCGTCAGGATCGCGTTCTCGGACGGTTTTCCCTCTCTCTTCGTAAACCCGCCCGGGATCTTTCCGACCGAGTACATCTTCTCTTCATATTCAACGGAAAGCGGGAAGAAATCAATCCCGTCACGCGGCTTCTCCGATGCCGTCGCCGTTGATAAAACCGTAGTCTCGCCGTACTTCATAAACGCACAGCCGTTTGCCTGCTTGCCAACCTTTCCGACCTCTACGGTCAGTGTTCTTCCGGCAAGTTCCATGGAATAACTTTTAAACATGTTTTCTCTCCTTCTCTTCTTCTACCTGACTTCTTCTATTGCAAATCTCTTTGCAGAAAAACTTCCTGGGAAGCGCTGAACATCTCAGTTTTTCCCTATATACGAGAAACAGAGCGGGCATATCTGTCCGCTCTGCTTAACGGTCTTATTTTCTGAGTCCAAGCTTCTCGATCAGTTTACGGTAACGCTCGATGTCAATATTCTTTAAGTAAGCGAGAAGTCTTCTTCTCTGACCTACCATTTTGAGAAGGCCTCTTCTCGAATGGTGATCCTTCTTGTGCTCCTTTAAATGCTCCGTCAGCTCATTGATCCTGGTCGTAAGAAGTGCAATCTGTACTTCCGGTGAACCGGTATCGTTTGTTCCTCTGCCATATTCACTGATAATGGCTTCTTTTTGTTCTTTTGTCAGCATAATGAATCCTCCTTTTTTCTGACCACCCGATGCTAAGCAACCGGTCGGAGTGTCCGGGAGCCTGGCAATGGGCTGAAAACTCGTGCTCTGCGATTATAGCATGACGGCTTCGCCCCGTCAATACAATTCTTATAAGACTCTCGTGCAGCAGATCGGGCTGCGGTAATACATGTTCGAGATCGTAATACCGGTGCGTTTATTTGATGCATGGCAGATCTGGCCGTTGCCGATGTAGATCGCCACATGGCCGATCCTCTTGCCGCTGCCGTAGAAGATCAGGTCTCCCGGCTGGAGCTCGCTTGCGCTCACTCTGGTGCCGCAGTTAGCCTGCGCTGCGGAAGAATGCGGCAGATATACCCCGTAGTTTGCCATGATACTCATAACGAATCCCGAGCAGTCCGCTCCGTGCGTCAGACTCGTGCCGCCCCACACATAGGGATTTCCGACGAACTGTGTTGCATATTCCACAACTGCAATGCGTACATCCGATACACCTTCACCGTAACGCGCCTCGGTCAGTGTCAGCGCATCCTTGAGCGTCTCGCCTACGGTTACGTATTCACCCTTGATATAACGTTCTTCCCCGTCAACATCGACCTTGAGCCATTCGCCCATCTCTTCGATCACAGGGATCTCTTCTCCGTTTGCCATCTGATCCGTTACTTCGCAGTCGGTATTCGGCTGCTCACGGACATTGAGCACATCCGCGGTCACCTTTGCGGTCAGTGTCTTGAGCCCCTCGGCTCTCGCCCTTGCCGCATCTCCAGAAAGAAGATACTCACTCTTCACATAACCCTCGACTTCGCCGGACTTGATCTGGCTCCAGCCGTCTGCCTCCGCGATGATCTCGCATCCAGCGTCCTTCGGGAGTTTTCCTGCAAGCTCGGCATCTTCGCCGGGTTCCTTACGGATATTTAAATTTCCTTCATTGATATTGCAGATCCCGATATTTGTATAACCGCAGATCTCAACAGGAACTTCTTCTTCCGGTTCTTCTTCAACCACCTCTTCCGCAGCAGGTTCTTCTTCCGTCACGATCTCCTCGGATAACGCCGCGGTAAGATCCAGCGTCACACCTGCGCGCGTTGTATCGTTTGCTGGAGCTTCCGCCTCTGTCTCTGTAGCGACCCCGGTAAGGATCCCGGCGAGTTCCGTTTCTGTTTCCGTTTCTGTGTTCTCGGTTTCACGCATCTCTCCGACGGAAAGTACCGGAAGATCCTTTACGGATACGCTGGCCTTTACGGTTCTTTGAAACTCCGTGCCGAGTGCCGCTGAGACCCCGGAGGTTACCGATGCGGATATGTCTGTCGGATTTACCATCAATCCTGCGACAAGTGTAAATGCAACTACCCCTGCAAATATCTTATTCTTCATAAATAGAAAAAACCTCGTTTCTCTCTCCAAACTACCATGAACGAGGCTTATTATAGCAAGTGATTACGGGAATGTCAACAAAAATGTAACATTATTGTAACAATTCTTATTTTTTTGAAAAAAATCCCTTTGCCTTTCCGATATCCGCTTTAATCTGCTTCGTCAGTTCCGCAAGATCTGAAAAGCTCCGTTCCGGCCGCATGAAAGACAGAAGTTCCGTCCGAACCTCCTCATCATAGGTTTCCCGGTCAAAGTCAAAAAGATGCGTTTCCATGCTCAAGGCCCTCTCTCCCGGTATGGTCGGTTTGATCCCGATGTTTGTGATGCCCCTGTACTTATTACCATCGACAACACTTTCCGAAGCATATACCCCGTTCGGAGGCAAAAGCTTTTCCTTTGGCGGGATCACATTGATCGTCGGAATACCGATCTCATGACCGATACGGTTCCCATGAGCAGTTTCTCCGCTGACAAAATAGGGATATCCGAGAAGAAAATTTGCGGTTTCCATATCCCCTCTTTTGACAAAGTCCCGGATCATGGTGCTGCTGATATCTTTTCCCTCATACTGCATTTTATCCACGATGATGGCCTGATAAGAAAGCTCATCTGCATAGTGCCGGAGCGTTTCCACATTTCCACTGCGGTTCCGTCCGAAGGCACAGTCCCATCCTGCCGCGATGCATGTCACCCGGAGGTGCTCCTTTAACATTTTTAAAAAAGCAAGCGGCTCCATCTCCCGGATCTCCGGCGTGAATTCACACTCCACAACAAGATCGATCCCCGCCTCATCAAACAGCTCCTCTTTCTCCCGATTCGTCGTCAGAACCTTCTTCTCTGCAACAAGAGGCGGCGTCCTGAACGTAAAAACAGCGGAAAGAAGTCCCTCCGCTTTTTTCTTTTGCAGCACCTCAAGCAGGAATTCATGTCCCCGGTGAAGGCCGTCAAACTTTCCGATGGCCAGTGCCGTGTTTTCTTCTGATAAAAAATGAGCCAGTTCGCTGATTATCTTCATGATGCACCAAGCGCCTTTTCAACAGGAACCAGCAGTTCTTCGACAGATCCACTGTTCATCGCTTCCTCCACCTTTGAAATGCGGCAGGCATCTTCCACCCGAAAGATTCCGACCCGTGTCCTTATAAGGCTCTCCATACAGCCAGCCGTGCCTGCCTTTTCCGCAATATCCTCACAAAGCGCACGGATATAGGTGCCTCTCCCGCAGGAAATGCTCATCCAAACCCTGGGAAGACGGATCTCCATGATCTCAAGAGACGGTATCGAAACAAACCGCGCTTCCCGCTCGACCTCAATCCCCTCTCTCGCATATTCATAAAGACGTTTGCCGTTCACCTTGAGCGCCGAATACATCGGCGGGATCTGGTCATAACCGCCGACAAAAGATGCTGCGGCCGCTCTGATCAGATCTTCATCCTCCGGAACGTCCTTTTCCTGGATCACCTTGCCGGTGATGTCTCCGGTGTCGGTTTTTTCCCCAAGCAAAAGAACCGTTTCGTATTCCTTGTCATGATCCATAAGCTGTTCGACCGCCCTGGTCGCACGTCCGATGCAAACAGGGAGCACTCCCTCCGCATCCGGATCGAGCGTTCCCGTATGACCGATCTTTTTGATATGAAGGATCCCACGAAGCTTTGCCACGACATCAAAGGAAGTCCAGCCTTTTTCTTTATAGATGTTGAGAATCCCTTCCATCACGAAGCAGCTTCCTTAAGCTGTCTTTCCATCTCCGTAACGATCTCCCGTACGATTACTTCCGGATCATTCTTCACGCTCGCACCCGCAGCGCGGACATGCCCTCCTCCGCCGTATTTCATCGTAATGGATGCACAGTCAACAATCTCGGTGGAACGAAGGGAGATCTTATACTCCCCCTCGCCCGTCTGATAAAGGAAAATGGATGCCTCCACGCCTTTCGTGTTGCGGAGCTGCGCCACGATCCCCTCAGTATCCTTTTTCGTCGCACCGACGATAGCCATATCCTTTTCCGTCAGGATTGACGCGATCACACGGCCGTTTGCATAAAGCTCGCTCTTCATGAGTGATACGCCCATGATCCTGTTCTCCGCGTAAGTTTTCTCAAAGAAGGTTTCCTCAATGATCCTCGGGAATGGGATTCCCCGTTCCATCAATACGCCGGCTGCTTCCATTGTGGAGCGCGCAGTACAGGAATACTGAAACACGCCGGTATCATGAATGATCCCGACATAGAGACACTCCGCGATCTCTTTCGTGATCTTCTCTTTCGGGAGAAGGTCAAAGATCAGTTCCGAGGTGGAACTTGCCTCCGGAGCGATATAGTTTTCATCGGCAAAATTGCTGTTGCTGATATGATGATCGATGCAAAGCGTTGTTTTCGCATTCTCAAAATAAATGGCATTTAGTCCAAGGCGTTTTGCATCTCCGCAGTCAAGACAGATAAAGAGGTCAAAAGGATCCCTTGATGGTGCATTGCTGATGATCTCCTCCGAGAAATGCAGAAATGAAAAGACCGGCGGAATCTCCTCCAGAAAGATTTCCGCCGTGATCTCCGGATGAACGGTTTTGATGTAATTATAAGCGCCAAGGCAGGAGCCGACACAGTCTCCGTCCGGCTTTACATGGCCGGCGATCCCGACCGATCTCTTGCCTTCCAGCATTTCTTCAAGATTATGAATCATCCGCTTCCTCCCCGTCAATGTGAGTCCCGACTACTTCATCAATCTTCTTTGACATATTTACACCATACTCGATGGACTGGTCGAGAATAAACTGAATCTCCGGAGTGTTGCGAAGGTTCAGGTTATGCGCCAGCGTATGACGTATATAGCCCTCGGCACTTCTTAAGCCGTCTATCGTATTCTTTTGTGAGACCTCGTCACCGAGCACGCTCACGTATGCCTTGCAGGTCTTGAGATCCGGCGCCACGATCACGGATGTGATACTCGTCATCGGATCGATCCTGGGATCCTTCACTTCCATGCGGATGATATTCGCCAGTTCACGCATGACCTCCTGGTTCACCCGGTGACTTTTCATGGAATTCTTTCTCACGTCTTATCTCTCCACTTCCACCATCTTATAAGCTTCCACCTGATCAAGTTCTGCGATCTCACCGAAATTCTCAAAGACAAGTCCGCATTCATAGCCCGCCTTCACTTCCTTGACATCATCCTTAAAACGTTTTAAGGATGCAAGCTTTCCTTCGAAGATCTGCTCGCCATCACGCGTGATACGGCACATGCAGTCGCGTTCAAACATTCCGTCGAGGACATAGGAACCTGCAATATTTCCGATACCGGAAGCCTTGAAGATCTGACGGATCTCCGCATGACCGAGAACCTTCTCCTCAAAGATCGGATCCAGCATGCCCTTCATGGCAGCCTCGACATCCTCGATCGCATTGTAGATCACTTTGTAGAGCCGTACGTCCACGCCCTCTGCTTCCGCTGTGGCTTTCGCCTGCGGATCAGGCCTGACGTTAAAGCCAATGATGATCGCCTCAGACGCCGATGCCAGGATCACATCCGACTCGCTGATCGCACCGACACCGCCGTGAATAACCTTGACCACGACCTCATCGTTGCTGAGTTTCTCAAGCGATTGCTTGACTGCTTCCACAGACCCCTGGACATCCGCCTTGACAATGATATCCAGTTCTTTGACATTGCCGGCCTGTATACGGCTGAACAGATCATCAAGCGACATTCTTGCACGCGTCTCGTCCAGAAGCTTTTCCTTATCCTGTGAAATATAAGTTTCCGCAAAGCTGTGCGCATCCTTCTCGGAATCACAGACTACAAACGTTTCTCCTGCATCCGGTACGTTATTGAGTCCGAGGATCTCAACCGGGGTGGAAGGACCTGCTTCCTTCAGCCGTCGTCCGTTTTCATCCACCATGGCACGGACCTTTCCATAGGCGCTACCGCAGGCAACCGGCTGGCCGACCTTTAACGTACCTTTCTGTACCAGGATCGTCGCAACTGCACCGCGTCCCTTATCGAGCTGTGCCTCAATGACAACACCTCTGGCGTTCCGCTTCGGATTTGCTTTCAGCTCCAGCACATCTGCCGTAAGGAGCACCATCTCAAGAAGATTATCGATACCTTCATGGGTGTGTGCCGATACCGGCGCAAAGATTGTGCTTCCGCCCCAGTCCTCCGGGATCAGTTCGTATTCGGAAAGCTCCTGTTTTACACGGTCGATATTTGCGTTCGGTTTATCGATCTTGTTGATCGCAACAATGATCTCTATCCCCGCTGCTTTTGCATGGTTGATCGCCTCAACGGTCTGCGGCATTACACCGTCATCCGCAGCGACCACCAGGATCGCAATATCCGTGGAGGACGCGCCGCGCATACGCATTGCCGTAAACGCCTCATGCCCCGGCGTATCCAGGAAGGTGATCTTCCTGCCGTCGATCGAAACCACATATGCACCGATCTTCTGTGTAATACCGCCTGCTTCCCTGTCCGTCACGTGTGAATCCCGGATTGCGTCAAGGAGTGATGTCTTACCATGATCAACGTGACCCATCACGCAGACAACCGGCGGACGGGAAACCATCTTGGATTCATCCTCTTCCTCTTCCTTAAGAAGCTCTGCGATCACATCGATCTTTTCCTCCGGCTCCGCGATGAAGTTGAACTCGAGTGCGATCTCCTCCGCCGTATCGTAATCCACCTCCTGGTTCATCGTCACCATCTTCCCTTTCAGGAAGAGTTTCTTGATGAGCGCGGAAGCCTGTACCTTCATCCGGTCGGAAAGGTCCTTAATCGTAAGGTGTTCGGGAAGCGTGATGGACTTGATCGCATCATCATCTTCCTTCTTCTGCGGCTGAGGCTGCGGTTTCTTGCGGTTGCTTCGCTTCTCCAGATTAAAGAAATTCTCCTGCTTTTTGGAGCGGTCGTTATTGTCACGGCCCTTATTGTTTTTCCCGCCGTTCCTGCCGCGATTGTTATTATTGTTATTATTGCCGGGTCCGCCAACGTTATTATTGACAACAATGGATACGGCACCCGGTCTTCCGGGACGGCCCTGCACAGGTGATCCGGGCCTTCTTTCCATACCGGGGCGGTTTGTGGCCGCCGGTCTTTCTCTTCTTTCCGGTCTCTCTGTTCTTTCCGGTCTTTCCGGTCTTTCCGGTCTTACGGGACGTACGTTTTCCGTGCTTTCTGTCCGCGCCTCCCGTGCTCTTTCCTCACGTTCTTTTTCTGCCCGGAGACGTGCCTCCTGATCCTGGCGCTCACTCTCCATCAGACGTTTGCTGACCGGACGCTCCCCAAGACGCCTTGAAACCGGACGTTCTCCTGGACGCTGCGGCCTGCCGGCCCGCTGATTCCGGTTCTCCGTGAAGTTCCCCTGTGCATAATAGGACTGCCGGTTTCCCATGTTTTTGCTGTTCTGGGGATTAAAGACTGCAAAGGTCGTCGATTTTTTCTTCGGCCTTCTCGCATCATCCAATGCGGCTGTCTTTGACGAAGCCGCCTCTTTCGCCTTTCCCTCAGGAGCTTTTTCCGGAGCGTTCTTTTCCGCCGGCGCAGCTTTTGGCGCTGCTTTCTTTTCTTCGGCAGCCTCTTTTGGCTTATCATCTGCCTTTGCTTTCTTCGGAGCGGCTTCTTTTTTCTCTGCAGGAGCTGACTGCTTCTTCCCGAATTTCTTATTCGCGAGCGCGATCACTTCCTCTGTGGCCGTATTGGCGCTCTTGACTTCAATCCCGTTTTCCGCAAGATATCCCGTCAGTTCCTTGGATTCAATTCCTAATTCTTTTGCAAGTTCATGTACTCTCATCTGCTTTCGCCACCTCCGTCTTTATTTCCCGTCTGACCATTTCCGCCAGTCTTTCATCCGTAACAGCAAGCATCCCTCTGAATTCTTTTCCGATACACCCTCCGAGGGATTCCCGCGATCCGTAAAGAAGGTATGTTAGGTTTCGATATTTGCACATCGAAGTAAATTTCTTCTTCGTCCTCTCCGACGTATCCTCCGCTATAACCACCAGGTACGCCTCACCGCCTTTTATGGCTTCCTCTGTCTGAAATTCTCCGCTCTTTATCCTCCCCGCCTTGGCTGCGAGAGATAGAGCCGACAGCACTTTGTTTCTGTTTCCCAAAGATCTCTAAAGTTCCTCCAAAAGCTCCTGATAAAGTTCTGTCTTCAGAGTGCATCGAAACGCGCGTGATAGACATCCTTTTTTCTCGGCCTTTTCGATGCACTTCCTGTCACGGCACAGATATGCGCCGCGCCCCTCCGCCTTCCCGGAGCGGTCTGCATGAACCTCACCGGATGGAGAGCGGACGATCCGGATCAGTTCACTCTTTGTCTTCCTCTGCCGGCAGCTCTGACACATCCTGACCGGGATCTTCGCCGACTTCTTCGTATCCGTCATCTGCGTATTCTCCGTCCTCGTAAGCCCCTTCTTCGTATGCCTCATCTTCATAATATCCGTCATAGTCCTCGTAATCAGTCTCGTAATCCAGGAAATCGCCGGCTTCTCTCGCCTGCGTCTCAGACTTGATATCGATCTTGAATCCGGTAAGACGGTGCGCAAGACGCGCATTCTGCCCCTTCATGCCGATCGCAAGAGAGAGCTGATAATCCGGCACAACAACCTTGGCTGCTTTCTCGTCGCCGTCCGCAATAACGGAAATGACTTTTGCCGGAGAAAGCGCATTCTCGATCAGCATAGCCGGGTTGTCGCTCCACGGCACGATATCGATCTTCTCCCCACGCAGCTCGTTCACAATGGCATTAACTCTCGATCCGTTCATACCGACGCACGCGCCGACCGGATCAACATTTTCGTCATTGGACCATACAGCCATCTTGGTACGGCTTCCGGCTTCTCTCGCGATACTCTTGATCTCTACGATCCCCTCGCGAACCTCGGTGACTTCCTCTTCAAAAAGCTTTTTGACAAGTTCCGGATGAGTTCTTGAAACCAGAATCCTCGGCCCCTTCGGCGTGGATTTCACCTCCAGGATGAACACCTTAACGCGCTCCGTCGGCTTCAGGTTCTCATAACGAGTGATCCTCTGGCCGCCATCTGTCTCCTCCGTCCAGTGGATCTGCTCATTCTGGGTCAGCATCGCGTCGGCTTTCCCGAGATTGATGCTGATGTTCGGGCCAATGTGGCGCTGCACGATACCCGTAACCGCCTGACGTTCCATCGAATAAAACTCACTGAATACGATCTTTCGCTCTTCCTCTCGGATCTTCTGAAGGATCACGTTCTTCGCGTTCTGGGTCGCGATCCGGCCGAGGGATTTGGACTGGATCTCAACATTCACAATGTCTCCCTCCTCATAGGACGGATCGATCATTTTTGCCTCCGCAAGGCTGATCTCAAGCGCCGGATCAACGACGTCCGCAACAACAGTCTTCTCCTGTGTCACCGTATAGTCACAGGTGTCGGGATCAATTTTGACCTTCACATTCTCCGATTTTCCGAAATGGTTCTTGCAGGCAGTCAGAAGCGAATTCTCAATCGCCTCCAGAAGCGTTTCTTTCGGGATGTTCTTTTCCCTCTCCAGCATCTCCAGTGCTTCCACTAACTCCGTATTCATGTGTTTTCCTCCTAAAACGTAACGGTAAATAGTTCGTTTGTGTCAGTTCTCTATAAATGCAAGTCGCACGGATGCGATCTCGTTTCTTTGAAAAGTCTCTTCAGAGCCGTCTTCCATGCGGATCGTAAGGGTGTTTGCATCAAACGCGGTAAGGATGCCTTCCCAGTCCTTCCGGCCGTTTATCGGGCGAAAAGCTTTGAGTTCGACCGCCTGACTTAAGCTCTTTTCAAAATGCCGGTCTTTTGTCAGCTTTCTGGTCAGTCCCGGCGAGCTGACCTCAAATACATAGCTTCCTTCTATATAATCTTCACGATCCAGGATTTCATTCATCTCCCGGCTCACCGCTTCGCAGTCATCGATCGTGATACCGCCCTCTTTTTCGATATAGGCACGAAGGAAATAGTCTGATCCTTCCTTTACATATTCGATATCATAAAGCGAAAAGCCAAGGCGCTTAAGGATCGGCTCGATCAGCTCTTCCGTATGTTTTTCGATATCCTTCTGTTTTTTCACGATACATCCTCAATCGCGGTAAAAAACTTAAGAGCGGGCAGCGCCCACTCTTAATCATGATTACTATCAAAGTCCTTAGTTACCTTATCACTTTTTTTCATGCGATGCAAGGCTTTTCTCGCAGCTTTTTGTATATTTTGCGGGAAAAAGAAAAAGCGCTTCAAAACGAAACGCTTTTAAAGAGCAGTTCGTAGGGGAATCGAACCCCTGTTTCCGCCGTGAGAGGGCGGCGTCTTAACCGCTTGACCAACGAACCAAGACCGTGGCTTATGATAACACACCCACGGCATAAAAAGCAAGAGCTTTTTTTAATTATTTATTCCTCGTGTTACTATTCACAGTCTTTTGACTTCTCATGATCTTTTTTCCCCTTACACGTGACGATTCTTTTCTTGGATGAAATGCTCAAAAAGTTAGATATTTCCTGACTTTTTTTGCATTTTTCTATTGCTTTTTAAATCGTCATGTGTTATACTATACATGACGATATTTAAGGAGGTGAACACATGGCAATCACGTATAACAAAGACAAAAGATCTGGTTTAACCTACGCCTACGAAACGACTTATGTTTGGGATAAGGAGAAAAAACAATCCCGTTCAAAACGTACGCTTATAGGGCGTGTCGATGAGGCTACCGGCGAAATAGTTCCTACTGACGGACGCGGTCGCAAACGCAGCCCAAATTATGTTCCTTCAGATGACGAGTATGTTATGCCCAAAACAGTTAAGGAACTTAAAGCTGAAGTCTTACGCCTTTTGGAAGAAAATTCTGTTCTTCGTAAAGAAATCCAGAAGCTTAAGTCTAAAAGGAGCTGACAGCCATTCATGACACTCAAGGAAGCCTATGAAAAGCGCCGTCAGGAAGTTCTGGCTCTTCAGAGGGAAAACACGCGGCTCAGATCTACCATTGAAAAATTAAAGGTCGGTACGTATGTGGATGCCGAGAAGGCTGATCACATACGTACCATCAACCGGCTGACTCAGGAAAACCAGCATCTCACTAATGAGCTCAACCGGTACAGGGATCTGTATCGCCAGCAGGTGATCGTCCGCGAGAATTTCAATGCAATCTCTTCCGACGCTTCCTTTGAGCTTGATTCCGTAAAGAAAGAGCTTAAGGAATACAAGGACAAATGTGAAATCCTTGAGCGGCGTCTTGATGCCGTCTTAAAAAACAGTGCCACCGAAAACACTGAGTTCCTTGCCCAGATCGATGCCTTGAAGGATGCCCTTCTCAAGGAAAAGGCAAAGGCTGACACCGACAGTACGAACAGTTCTCTTCCAACAAGCAAAACTCCAATAGGAAAGAGCAAGCACATTCCCAACTCCCGCGAGAAAACCGGGAGAAAACGCGGAGGTCAGTCTGGTCACGAAAAGCATTCCCTCGTACCATTCTCTGCTGATGAGGTAAATGAGTATGAGCAATTCTTACTTGATGCCTGTCCGGATTGCGGATGCAACTCACTCACTTTGCTTGAGAAACGTGAAAAAGATGTCCTTGATTATGAAGTACGTATCATCAGAAGAAGGAACTCTTTCTACGTCTATCAGTGCGACGACTGCGGTCACATCGTTCACTCTCCGATCCCTCTGAATCTGAAGGAAAACATTCAGTACGGCAGTAACGTTCAGGCCCTTGCCCTTTCCCTCACCAACATCGGTTTTGTCAGTATCAATCGTACAAAGAGAATCATCGAAGGACTTACCGGTGGAGTTATACACCTGTCGGAAGGATTTATATGCAAGCTCCAACAGCGTGCTTATGATGCACTTGCACCCTTCGAGCGTGAAGTCCGGATGTTCTGTATTTCTTCGAAGTATCTTTGCTGGGATGATACCGTCATATTTATTAATACAATGCGTGCCTGCCTTCGTTTCTATGGCAACGAACAGATCGCTCTTTTCGTAGCTCACGAGAAGAAAGATCGCGCCAGTATTGATGACGATTCCATACTTGCTGCTTTATCCAAAGATACAGTCGTTGTTCACGATCATGTAGTCATAAACTATAACGATGACTTCCAATTCACAAATGCAGAATGTAACCAGCATGTGCAAAGGGATCTTCAAAAGCTTCACGATATATCACATCTGTCATGGCCTCTGGCTCTTAAGAAGCTGATCGCCTCCACGATTCATGATCGCAACACTCTGATCGAACAGGGAATACATGAATTCACAAGAGAATGCATTACTGAGTTCCACAGAAGGCTGGATCAAATACTATCCGAGGCTGAATCCCAACACGCAGATACGATTGGGCATTATTACGAAACCGATGATCTAAACCTCATAAAGCGGATTCGAAAATATCGTGACAGCTACTTCCGCTGGCTTACAGATTTCAACATCCCGCCAACAAACAACATCTCAGAAAGAAATCTCCGACCGGCAAAGGTAAAACAAAAGGTCTCCGGACAATACATCGCCATAACGAGCGCCCGATACTTTGCAAGGATACGAACATACTTGCAGACCTGCCGAATTTATAACGTGTCGGAAACGGATGCCCTGTCACGTCTTACAGCCGGATTTCCTTACTCCCTCTCGGAGTTAATGGCGGATGCTCAAACCCGCCTTGTTTCCTGACCCCAAAATCATTATTCAGTTTTTTCTATTTGGCTGTGAATAGTAACTTCCTCGTACCCGTTCGGATTGTTTTTTTGCCAGTTCCAGCTGTCCGCGCACATCTCACGAATCCCGTTCTCCGCTTTCCAGCCGAGCTCATTGAGAGCTTTCGTGGCATCCGCGTAGTTCTTTGCGATATCTCCGGCTCTCCGCGGCTTGATCTCATACGGAATCTTCACACCGGTCGCTTCTTCAAAGCTCCTTACGATATCCAGAACGCTGTAGCCGACACCGGTGCCTAGGTTATAGATACAAAGCCCCGCATTTTCCTTGATCTTCTTTAAGGCTTTCACATGACCGACCGCAAGATCGACCACATGGATATAGTCCCGGACGCCCGTACCATCCGGCGTATCGTAGTCGTTTCCGAACACACCGAGCTTTTCCAGCTTCCCGACCGCCACCTGAGTGATGTAAGGCATCAGGTTATTCGGAATCCCATTCGGATTCTCCCCGATCCTGCCGCTCTTATGCGCCCCGATCGGATTGAAATAACGAAGCAGGATCACATTCCACTCCGGATCCGCCTTTTGCATGTCGGATAAAATCTGCTCCAGCATGGACTTTGTCCAGCCATACGGATTCGTGCAGGTCCCTTTCGGCGTTTCTTCCGTCACCGGTACATGTTCCGGTGTGCCATATACCGTGGATGAACTGGAAAAAATAATGTTCTTGCAGCCGTTCTTCCTCATCTCATCCACCAGCGTCAGTGTCCCCGTGATATTATTGTTATAGTACTCCCAGGGCTTCTGCACAGACTCTCCTACTGCCTTAAGTCCCGCAAAATGAATACAGGAATCGATCTCCTGCTCCGCAAAGATCTTCTGGAGGATTGTGCGGTCCAGGATATCCCCTTTATAGAACTTAAGGTCCTTTCCCGTGATCTCTTTCACACGGTCCAGTGATTTCTCGCTTGCATTTGACAGATTATCCAGAACCACTACCTCATAACCCGCATCAAGAAGCTCCACGCAGGTATGACTTCCGATATATCCGGCTCCGCCGGTCACTAAAATCGCCATGCTTTTCTCTCCTTTATATGTCTTTTCCAGAGTATAACACAAAAACAAGCTCAACACCACTAAAAAAGAGCCCCGGAGGACTCTTTTTTCATTTGTTTTACGCTACTTTTTCTTTTGCAAGCTCTGCCAGCGTCGTGAAGCCTTCCGCATCATTAACTGCCATGTCCGCAAGCACCTTACGGTTCATCTCCACGCCTGCGAGCTTCAGCCCATACATGAATCTGCTGTAGGAAAGGCCGTTCATGCGTGCCGCAGCATTGATACGCGCGATCCAAAGGCCTCTCATCTGGCGCTTTCTCTGCTTTCTGCCTGCATAGCTGCTGGTCAGCGCTCTCATAACGGACTGCTTTGCCACGCGATACTGTTTGCTGCGTGCTCCGCGGTATCCCTTTGCGAGCTTCAATACTCTGTTATGTCTTTTTCTTGCGTTTAAACCGCCTTTTATTCTTGCCATCTTTTGTCACCTCTTTCCAAAAGCCGCATCAAAGATACGGCAGAATCTTCTTCATTACCTTCTCATTGCTCTCATCCACCATCGTCGCATGACGAAGATTTCTCTTGTTCTTGGTGGTCTTCTTGGTCAGAATGTGGCGACGATAAGCCTTATTCCTCTTCAGCTTTCCAGTTCCGGTTGCCTTAAAGCGCTTTGCTGCTGCGCTTTTTGTTTTCATTTTTGGCATATTTACGTCCTCCTTAATCGTGATCGATAATTATTTTTTCTCGGAAATCACCATTGAGATCGTCCGGCCTTCCACCTTCGGTGCCTTCTCGATCACAACACTGTCCCCGAGCTCTGCCGCAAAATCGTCCAGAATGTGTTTATGATCCTGCATATGAGCCATTTCACGTCCCCTGAAGCGCAGCGTGATCTTTACCTTGTTTCCTTTTGCAAGGAATTTCTTCGCCGCATTGCGTTTCGTATTGAGGTCATTAGTGTCGATGTTTGGAGAAAGACGGATCTCCTTTAACTCCACGGTCTTTTGTTTCTTCCGCGCCTCTTTTTCCTTTTGAAGCTGCTCGTATTTAAACTTGCCGAAATCGACGATCCGGCATACCGGCGGCTTCGCGGTGGGCGCGATCATCACGAGATCCAGCTCCGCTTCATCCGCAAGCTTCTGTGCATCCTTTGTCGGCATCACGCCGAGCTGCTCCCCGTCCTCTCCGATGACACGTACTTCTTTGTCACGGATCTGTTCATTGATCAGTTGTTTAATGGTTCTACCTCCAAGAAAACATAAAAAATGGATCATCCGCAGGGATCATCCACTCCATAATCATACAATCTAACATCCTAACATTTATAAAGTAAGGTTGCTAAATAGTGAACCCGAGTCGCCTGATTGCGCTAAGGTGAGAGTCGATCCTCTGCTTCGTTTTTGCAACAGTAGTAAATTATCATAGTTTTTCACGGGAGTCAAGGGGTTTGAGAAAAAATCTTTCAGGAGACAGGGGACGGTTCTCTGTCTCCTTTTTGGCAAAAGCCTGGAAAGTATTCTTTTGATGGGACTGTCGGGGATGTCGGCTGCTCACTGCATCCGAAGTTAAGATTTTCCAAGGCATTTGCGTATGGTAATCATAACGTACGCAAACGGTCGTAACGCACCATCCGGGTGCGTACTCCCTGTCCTCGCCCTCCATGGCTCGGACTTGCTGGTATCAGATGCAAATACCCGGAAAATCTAAACTTCTCCTGATGTTCGCAGCCGACATCCCCGGCAATTCCCATCAGCGAATGCTATGAGGCTTTTGCCTTAAAAGTTTTTCCAGTTACTACGATGTTTTTTCCAATGGCAAATCAGCGTCTCATCATTAAACCAATTAACACTGCATCTGCGAAAAAACTGCTTGATGCATTTTGTTGTTGCTGCAAATCATTGATTTGTCTTTGCATGTTTTGCGTCAACCTTTGTTGCTCCCAACGATCCATCTGTTCAACATATAGATTAACGGCTTCTTTCATTGTGTCCGCGCGTCCGTTTACAAAACAGTTCAGTATATAATTACAAGCTATATAATATCGATAATCCGGCGGCAATACCAAAAGTTCATTACAAAAGTACCGTTCAACGAATTTTCTTTTTTCTTCAATTGCCACCTGCTGATATGCCTTTTTTTTCGTGAAGAAATAATATAAAGAAGAATAGCCGTTACTCCCGCCATTATAAATGGGAGCGCCATAAGAAATAACAATAGGTGCCTCGTCGTATCAGGATTAAGGTTAGGTTGATCTGAAAACATAAACTTTGTAAAAATCACAAAAAAGACGAGCCATACTGCAGGTATTGCTATGCAATATACTATCGTATGAACCCCCTTATTTTTATAATTAGATGATATCTCCTTATCAAAATTTGCAATTTCTAAGTAGATCGGTTCTGCAACGCTTAAACTCCTGATAATTTCCTGTTTGTTTTCCATAGTATGCCCCTCTTTCTTTGCTAAATGAATGCACTATTTTCGTTTTATTTGATCAGCCTCTTCTTTTGAGATTTCGTTTTCAGGATTCTCTGTTTTTCCCCAATAAACATAAAAATAATCGTCCGTAATATAGAGTTTGTAATAACTGACGCTATTATCATAATCAGAAACAAATTTATATAGAATATAGTCATCGCCATAGGAAACGATATCATCTTTGTCAACACCATATCCGCCAATCCAATTCATGTAACCATCTTCAGATATTTCAAATGCATGATAAGAATCTTCATCCAGATACTCGCCGGCGATATTTCTCAAAAGCTCATCCAGTGATACCGTGGAGTCACCTCCATTAGAGTCATCAGGCACATTTTCTGTATTCTCCTCTTCCGTGTTCGAAATTTCGGTCTCTTTATCAACTTCAGTTTCTAAATCGGTATCAAGTTCAATAAACGATTCATCTTTTGAATCGATTCCATTCTCCGTTTCAACCGGGAGTTCTGTATTAATACTTGCAACAGAGACATTCGTATTCCCACACCCGGCAAAAGCAATCACTAACGGCAATATCAAAAAGCCAATCTTTCTTCCTTTCATATGAGGCCCCCAGCAAATCAAAATACATATCTTTTCTTCAAAAGAATAGACACCTGTTTTCCCTGTATATCATTTCAACACAACAAAGATATAACAAAAAACTCCTAAAGTCAACGGCGTGCCGTTAATATGCGTTCGGCACAAACTCTATAATTCTATATAGAAATCAACTTCAGGGGTAGCTGTATGACTTATTCCGATATCGTCGCCAAGCGGCTAAAGGAATTATGCAAGGATAAAAAAATAACGGTAAATAAACTGGCCACTTTAAGTGGCATTACGCAAAGCACTGTAGAAGACATTGTTGCCGGAAAAACAAAGAATCCAAAACTAAAGACCCTGCACAAACTTGCACAGGGTCTTGATATGACACTTTCTGAATTATTTGATTTCAAAGAGATGAACGAAACAACGTTTGACGATGAATGAACATACAGACTACTTCACCCCACTCATCTTTTTATAAATATCCCCTCTTGGCCCTGCCAGAAGTGTATTCACGACAACAACAATGTTGTTTATCACTGTATAGACGATTCTGTACCCTCTTAGCTTTATCCGGTAATATTCGTTCTTCTTTCCTTTTATCCGTTTTACATCTACACTCTCCGGATGCTCACCAACTAACAGCTCTCTGATCGCATCCTCGTATTGGTTGCGGATGCTTTCATGCTCTTTGAAAAACTTATCCGCAGCTTTTGCATACTGAATACTATATGAAAATAATTCATTTTTTGTGCTCATATGATCCACCGGCTATACAGTAAAAGTCTTCACCTTTGTGATCACCAGATCCTCATCCGAAAGATTTTCGATCTCGGAAAGAATTTCTTCTGATTCCGCCTTTGATGCTTCTTCAACATTTGCTGTCAGTCTGTAAAACGGATCCTGCTTCATTTCCGGAAGATATGCGTCCAGCGCTTCGTTAATGATATCTGTAATTGTCATATGAAAAACTGAAGCAACCTGTTTTATGTCCAGGACGCGGGATTCCTCTAATTTAAGATTTATCGCTCTTGTCGCCATATTCAAATCTCCTTTTTCTTTACATTATATACCGTAAAGATTGTGAAGACAAGGTAATTTTCAAATCAATGCTGCTTTTTTTCAGCCGGCGCAGAATCAGCATCCTTCTCATCTTCTGCCTGGGACAGCAAAAACTCTGCAAAGATATCCCTGACATCATCCTGAAGATCCTCCGACCTTTTGAACTCATCCACAAATTCTTCTACCGTTTTCATAAGTATCTCCTTTCCGTTTTGGGGGGGTGCCTTCCTTTCGCCATCCCACCGAAATCCATAGAGCAGTTCTCATCGTCTTTGAGCCGCTTTGCTTAAATCCATAGAGCTCTTAACTAATCCATAGAGTTGAGCTCTCTGCGAGTCAAATATGTGTCATCATTGATTTTAGGATGTATTTCGATTCGCTATCCGAATCAATCTGTATGTGTCCATGTGAAGACTATCAAGTACATGTAACACAACGTTTCATTACAATACATCTTGCAATCTTTAATTATCAAAAAATCTTTCCTTGAAAATTGGTCATGGTCTCCTGCAAACGTTCAGGCGACACTCACCGCTTCTGAGCGCATAGCCGCGGGAGTCCTTCCTGCTCTGTGCCAATCTGTTTACCTCCTTTTTGGAGAGGCACAGCTTTCTTAGGGTTGGGTCTTGTAAAGGAGCTCAATCGCTTCCTTAAAGACCTGTGCTTGGGTGAGATTCATCTTCTCGCAGTATGCCAAAAGTCTGTCGCGTTCCGCTTCGGTAACCCTGAAGCCAACCTTAATGTACTTTTTGTCTTCTACCGTAGGCCTTCCGCGTTTTGCCATCTTCCTGCCCCCTTCAGATCTCTACTCACATTATATTTAATGCCCCACAAAAAATCAATGTGTTTTTTTGAAAGCTGTGCATCTTATTTTCATTCCATACTGTTCCATTAAATGTCTCTGAAGTTCTCCATATACTCAAAGATACTGCGAAGATCGTTCTCAGCCTGCTCCGTAAAGGTAACATCATATTTCATACATTATAATCCCTTCGGATATCCGCAAAAACGTGAGCTGCAGATTTGGTACGCCCTGCCTGCATATCCGCATATCCTTTCTCAAGTTCCATGTCCAAAGTCTCTGCGTTCATTCTCGAAATATCAACAGGTCTCGCAGTTGGAATCTTTACCTCAAACGGAAGCCCCCTATTTAGAATGGGTAAATAGAAGCCCGAGAGTCCCGTTTGTAATGCGAGAATCCCGAGTTTTCATGTGTACCTTGACATGATATAATGCGTTCAGCAAAAAAAAGTGTATAAGAAACCAGAGATCAATTCCCTCTCGAATTTTTTGTATTCGGAGAATCCATCCCTGTGTGGATAGTATGAAGTTGGTTCCTCTGGCGGCTTAAGCAAGTTTTTCTGTTACTTTTTGAGAAGCTTCGGCTTTAAGACGATGTTCTCGGCGGCAACCGGTGAACATCCGAGTTTCTGAAGCAGGTCTTCTCCGTAATAAAAGCTGAACGCGTCGTATGGGCTACGGTTGTTCAGCTTTTTTCTTTTGTACGAGTTGATATGGTTCATCATCAGAAAGATCTGTAAAACGCTCTTATCTTCGGCTCAATCATATCATTGTATTTACTCAAACAAATCGCCTAACAAGATAACGTTAGTAAATACTCCGCTATACTCATTGTGTTCCAACCCATATGTCGTAATAAGAGTGCTGCGTATCGACACCTTAGGACTAACAGCTTCCATCAACAGTTCCTGCCGACGCAACAGTTTTTGGTAGTATTCTTTATTAACAGTAAACTCCCCTCCATAAAACTTAATCTCGCATATATTGATGACGTTGTCTTTTCTTGATATCAGAAGATCGATTTGCGCCCCTTCTTTATCGTCATCCCGCTTTGACCACGCCGAAGCAGTTGTATTGACCCCTTGTATTCCCAAAGCCTTCTTTATCTGATCAATATGATTAAAGCATACATTTTCAAATGCAAATCCCCTCCATATGGATACCGGCTGAGAAACAACATTTTGCTGCCAATATTTTTCATTTTCCCGGTTCCAGTCTTTAACAAAACGAAGATAGAACAGGCAGAAGGGATCTATGAGTTTATAATGCTCCTCTTTTTTACTGAATCCAAAGGGTACATATTTCGTCACAAAATCGCTGGCGATCAATGCATTCAGATTTCTTGACAACCTTCCGCCATTAGATGCGCCTTGTTTTTCTATGATCTCTTTCCTGGTATAACCCACATTTCTGGTAGCTAAAAACTCTACAATACTTTTTACAGCATCCGGATTAACAAATACAGAGTCAAAAAGCCTGTCATATTCATTCTGTAGTTTGCTTCCCTTTGAAAAAAAGAGTTTATCGACATTTTGTGCCAGCGAAAGTCGACCGTCCATGTAACCCATATAATATGGTATGCCACCAAGTATCATATAACTTTGGGCTATATCATATCTTGAAAAACTGACACCATTATCTTTATATAGTTCTTCACATTCTTTCAGCGTAAACGGTGAAAGTTTGATCTCATAGGTCACTCTGTTATAAAGTCCCCCATGATTATTTATTAATTTGTCCAGAATCCATGAATTCGCACTACCGCACACTACCACCATCAGGTTCTTCCTGTGACAGCCCCAATTATTCCAAAAGCCTTCAAACGCAGTTATAAACCCGGATCTTGCAGTGTCCAGCCATGGAAGCTCATCAAGGAATACCAGCTGCCTGCTTCCGTCATCGATTTTCTGGAGATATTTTTCCAACAGCAAAAATGCATCCAGCCACGAATCCGGTTTTTTACACGCTTCCATCCCAAACAGAATAAGTGAATTATAAAAATGATCTAACTGCGCTCTCAGCAGACCATCAGCCTGGGCTTCTACCGGGGAAAGCCCTGCATGTCTAAAAGTAAATTTCCCCGCAAACACCTCATCAACCAAAAATGTCTTTCCAACTCGTCGTCTCCCATAAACCGCTACCAATTCTGCACTGTTCCTCTCATACAACCGTCTTAGCTCATCAGCTTCCTGCTTACGTCCTATCATAGATATTCACCTCTCCATTCTTTAAGCGGCTCCGCGAATACTTTTTTTGCTTGTAAAGCCACTTTAAGTGTATATTAATAGGCCTTTAAGCGGCTGTCAATATATATTTTTTCCGTTTTGAGCCGTTTTAATTCTTTAACGTATGCGTTTTTTGAATAGGGATTTTTACTTCCTGTTCAGTTCTTGAATCCGTTACATCTTCCTCTTCCGAAGAAGCAGTCATTACCTCTGTATCAAAGCTGCTCCATCCTGCTCCGCCAAAATCCTCTTTGTTCGTGCCGCCTGATATCATATTGATCACAAGTCCTAAGATTATTGCCCCCATGATGAACACCACCGGAAGTAGCGGATTCTTTTTTTCTTCTGTTTTCATCTGAGAATTCCTGCAAAGAATCGCAACCTCGGTTCCAATAAATGCCCAGAATGAAAGCATGAGGATATTCTCTAAAAATACTAGAGCGCCTGCTTTCTCATAATCAAGAAAAGCAAAGGGAACTCGGAAGAAAAGATAATCCGGCATTCCATTCCTTATGAATAAAAACAGTCCGATACCTGCCACAACACATAATGCTGCAGATATCACCGTCTTCAATTTGTCTGTAAGCTTAAGCCTTGCAAACATCACAGGAATATGCATCCCCAGATGCAAACCCATGAGAACAAATGCCCAGTGAGACATGGACAGATGCATCCTTCTGGCAAAAGAAACCTTTGTCATACCATAGAGGAAAGGCACCGCATGTCCACTCATTGACATACCACAGAAAGCTGTAAGTGCGAAGGATAGAAGAAGTGCTATGTTCACTACAGTCGTTACTATCCGGTATGGATTGTATTTTCCTTTAAAAATCGCACCGTACCATTTCCGGTTAAGGATCTGATGGATAATGACGAGTGCAGTCATGCCCATTCCGATCCATTCATGCAATACTTCGCCTGTAACCTGATAAGCCATCAGGCATAATAAGAGGACGGTCATACAGACATCCACTATTCTTTTTATCATGGTATTATGTTTTCCTTGCACGTAACCGTCCTCCGCTCTTTCTTTACTGTAAACCCTCTATCCAGGATCTGATCTCATCCTCCAATGCTCCTGCTCCAAAGCGCTTTCCGTCAAGCCATGTACCGGTTCCTGCATTATCCGCAAGGTTCTGACCGCTTCTTCCTATTCCACTGCTGCTTGAAGTACAGAAGGGGATCATCGTAATGCCATCAAAGCTGTAACTCTCCACAAATGTATCCATGATGCGAGGCTCTTCTCCCCACCAGATAGGATACCCGATATAGATTGTTGTATATCCGTCCAGCGATACTGCATCACTTCCGATCTCAGGTCTAGCGGATGAATCATTCTGCTCCTTGGTTGAACGGCTGCTTGAATCATTCCAGTTAAGATCAGCATCCGTGTACTCCTGTGCCGCCTTGATCTCATATGTATCTGCACCTGTAATTCCTGCAATTTTTTCCGCAACTCCCTTAGTGGTTCCGGTTGCGGAGAAATATACGACCAACGTTCCGCCTTCTTTTTCCGAACTTTCTGTAGCTTCTGAAGAAGTATCTTCCACAATCTCATCAGTTGCGTTTGAGTCATCTTCACTTGTCACAGTCTGTTCTGCTTCTTCAGTATTATTCGTATTTTCTGTTTCCACAGAACTCTCAATCTGCATATTCTGAGTTGCATCAGCCGATACTTGACTATTGTTATTCCCACATGCAGTAAGACCAATAGCTAATAAAACCGCTGCAAGTGCTGATATCTTTCTCTTCATCTTGCGTCAGCCTCCTATTCCATTTTGCCACAATCCTCATCGGATATAGCTTCCAGTCATTCATTACTCGTTTCATACCATACTTCCTTAGCCAGACGAAATACCGCCCATCCCTTTGGCCATCCTGCATACATGGTGGCATGAGTTATAATTGCAGCAATCTCTTCCTTTGTAACGCCATGAGCCTTCGCATTTTGAAGGTGATATGTCAGAGAGGAATCCGTGATACCTGAAGCCATAAGTGAAACCACTGTAATAATGCATTTGGTCTTCACGTCAATGGCTTCCTCATTCCATACTTCACCAAAGAGTATGTCGTCGTTCAGGTGCGCGAACATGGGTGCAAACTCACCAAGCTGATCTCTACCTGCTGTTTGTACGATTTTTTCTGCCATCTTATTTCTCGCCTCCTAATATTTTTTGTGCTCCCGTAGTCCATACATGTTTCTTTGATGCATCGCTCCTCTTGTTCTGTGCCATAACACCTGCAAGCGGATGAGGCACATATGGCTCTTCAAGGTAAGTAAGCTCTTCGTCAGTCAGTTCCAAATCCACCGCTTTTGCAGCCCCTTCTATATGATGAAGCTTAGTCGCTCCAACTACCGGCGATGTCACTTTTGTAAGAAGCCATGCCAGTGATACTTCCGTCATGGTAATACCGTGTTTCTCGGCAAGCTCTGCCACACGGCCTATGATCACAGCATCTTGCTCCGCTGTAGCATCATACTTAAACTTTGCATATGCATCCTCAGCAGCTCTCTTGGTATCTCCCTCACCGGGCTTTCTGGAAAGCCTTCCGCTTGCCAATGCACTGTAAGGAGTCAGTGCGATATTTTCCTCTTCACAATAAGGCACCATTTCACGCTCTTCTTCACGGAAGATCAGATTATAATGTCCCTGGATAGAAACAAACTTTGCAAAGCCTTCTTTTTCTGCCAGCGCATTCGCCTTTGCAATCTGCCATGCAAAACAGTTTGAAATACCGATATATCTTGCCTTCCCTGCTTTCACTATGCGATGTAAGCCATCCATGATATCGTAGATATCTGTATTCCAGTCCCACATGTGATAGATATACAAATCCACATAGTCCATTCCAAGGTTTTGAAGGCTTGTGTTTATCATATTTTCTATATGCTGCTGACCGGAGACTCCTTTTTCAATTTCTTCCGGTGTTCTCGGAAGAAATTTAGTCGCAACAACCACATCCTCACGCTTTGTAAATTCTCTGAGCGCACGTCCTACATACTGCTCACTGGTTCCGCTCTGATATGCTATCGCCGTATCATAGAAATTAACTCCAAGATCAAGACCTCTCTTTATAATTTCTCTGGAATGTTCCTCATCAATCGTCCAGCTATGCTGTCCTTTTTGGGCATCACCAAATCCCATACAGCCCATACAGATACGGGATACATTCAAATCAGAATTTCCAAGTTTTGTATATTTCATTGCCTGACTCCTTTCCGTTTACAGTACTTCATCAAGCCACTTTTTAATGATGGCTTCATCAGGGCGGTTAATCTGTGTACCTTTTTCCCACTTCACATCACCCTTTACATTCTTATGAAGTTCTTCATCACTTCTTCCTACACCGCTTCCTCCGGATGTGCAGAAAGGAATGACTGTCTTTCCACTTAAATCATAGCTTTCAAGGAAAGTCTCAATGATCCTCGGAGCCACTCCCCACCATATTGGGAATCCGATAATCACCTTATCATAGGAAGCCATGTCTGATACTGTCCCCGCAATCTCAGGTCTCGCAGAAGTGTCATTCATCTCAATACTGCTCCTGCTCTGCTTGTTCATCCAGTTAAGATCATCATCTGTATATATTTCCTTTGGAACAATTTCAAAGAAATCCGCGCCTGCGATACGGGCAATCTCTTCTCCTACTTTTTTAGTTACACCGCTTGCTGAAAACACAGCTACTAAAGTTTTTCCTGCCATTTTCTATCCTTTCTTCTTATACAAAACAAGCCTCTGACCTTTGTAGGCCAGAGACTTGAAAAATCAGTTCATCTTTCCACAGTTTCCGACCTTTTCTCCGGTAACAAAAAACTCGTAGGTCGGGAATTCAAACAGTACCGGCTTAAAGGTATGGTAATCAATCTTGCCCTGCTCGTTTAAAACTGCTTCATCAGCATAGGTAGCAACAACGATCACAGGGCATGGATATAACGCAAGTGTTGCCCCAATATTTTTCTTTGCCATATTATTTCATCTCCTTTTCCCAAAAACGAATTACATTAAGTTCAAGACTGTCAGCTACTTTTTCAAGTGAGGATACTTCCTCTTCTGTAAGTGTGATATTTGCTGCCTTTACTGCATCAAGTACCTGGTTTTCCTTTGTCACTCCGATGATCGGAAGCGTACCCTTTGCAATTGCCCATGCTACAGGAATCTGTGCCATACCTACGCCATACTTATCAGCAAGCTTTTTCAGTTCACCGTTTAATATTTCCAGCTTATCAAGTACAGGGTTATAGGTCTCTGCCCTTGCTGATCCTTCCGGCATAGGATGTTTTGTATCATACTTTCCGGATAATGCTCCCTGCTCAAGAACCATATATGCAAAGAAGTGGATATCATTTTCCTTACAGTAATCCAGAATTCCCGAATCTTCTGATGATCTGTTGATAAGGCTGTAATGATTCTGTACTGCTGAGAGCTTAAGTCCGTGAGCTTTGAGGATCTGCTCTTGAAAAGAATGCTATCAGTGTTTTAGCCATCGTGTTATCCTCCGTTATAGTTTTCGTGAACTGTGTTTATTCGCTTCGTTGATAAAATTATCACACAAAACACTTGAAATATCCAATTCAAATATCCTGTAATAGATTTAATTTTTAAATAACTGATTCCGGAGGATTTTTCGATGACCACCAAACAGATCAATTACTGTATAGAACTGGCGCGAACACTTAACTTCAGTCGCGCTGCAGAGAATGCCTTTGTAAGCCAGCCCACATTTTCCTATCAGGTAAAACAGCTGGAAGATGAGGTCGGCTTTAAGATATTTGAAAGGACCGGCAAGGGTGCCGCACTCACTCCTGCCGGTCAGCAATTCGTAACATATCTTTCCGGTATGCGTGAGGATATGAAGAGAGCGATAGAACAGGGGCAGAATTTCAGTGCCAGGTATACTGACAACATAACAGTTTCCATGATGGTCAGACAGGCCATATATTTCCTGCCTGAGGCAATCCGCATATTTGAAAAGGAGCAACCCGGTGTCCAGGTTACTCCTCTGTTTCAGTACGATAACGGTGTGGAAAGTTTTTTAAAGGATGAGTCTGATGTCCTCTTTGCGCTCATCGAACAAACGAAACATATCCCGGGGATCAACGTCCACAAGCTTTTTGACTCCGGAATCTATCTTATTGTCCATAAAAACGATCCTCTGGCAAAAAAGAACATCATTACAGATGAAGAAATCTACGGACGCACCCTCATGGTTGGAGGTGGCTCTCCGAACGCTTTACGTAGTGTCCAACAGAAGCTCATCTCCTCCGGTAAGATCGAATATTTTAACAGTCCCGATCACGACTCTACTCTTGTGAATGTTGCATCCGGCAAAGGCATCTGCCTTGCTCCCGGATTCTTAAACGACCACAGCGGACAATTTGCGTGGATCCCTTATGACAGTA
>JAZOTN010000029.1:0-37533 GCA_045657665.1 Lachnospiraceae bacterium
TTTACCCCAATCTGGGCTTTGAAGACAACGAATGATCGAAGATCCGTCAAATCTGACCTGTTCTCATAAAGCGCATCCAAATCCTCTGTATTTTGGATCTGAAGAAGTCTGGAATACAGATCCTCTAAATCCGAAATGCCGTGATCTGCTCTCTCGTCCCAGTCCAGCAGAAGAGAATTGAACGTCCGGATCAGTTCGGCGTCATGCCCTTCTATACTTTCATCTTTCAGGAGATCCATACATTGTTTTTTTACTTCCAGAACTCGTTCAGTAGAAGAATCGCACCATTGATACCCCTCCGGGATCTCAGTTTCCAACAGCCAGTCCTTATTTGCATACAGATGGAAATCATCCCGGGGATCCGTTTTCATATCTGCCGTCAGGTTTTCCTTCAGATCAGAATCGATCCAGGGGATGCCTCCGCCTGTTACAGGAGAATCATTCTCTGTGTTCTCTTCTACCTCTGTTTCATCGGCGGCTGCTTCTTCACCGACAGTTTCTTCTTCGGTCGTTTCCGTATCAGCAGTCTCCGAATATGCGCTGCCTTCCGTATCCTTTTGGACATCAGACGTCTCAGCAGGAGCTTTTGAGCAGGCAGAAAGGAACATACATAAACCGACCACCACTGCAATTATCCGCGTTCTATTCTTCATCATGAATCCACCTCTCCTCTACCACTATATCATCTTGCATCCCGATTTGTCACTGAGTCTTGTTTCCACGCATTACTTCACAAAAGATCTCTTTTGTGAATAGATTTTTTTGCGGGATAGTTGCCATTTCGAGAGCTCGTTCGTATATAATCATAGAGTAATAGTTAATCGCAAAACCAAGGAGGTAGCACTATGAAGTTGACTGATGAACTGCAAAACAAGATAGGGAATGCAAAGTCTGAGGACGAAGTAAAGAAGATCCTTGGCGAAACAAAGCAGAATGTGGAAGATGCAGGCGTTATCCTTGATGATGCAGAACTGGATCAGGTTGCAGGCGGGTTTCAAATAAAAGGCAATAAAGTCGAGCGTGATTCGAGATGTCAATAAGTATACCGATAATATATTTCGTAAAATGCGTCTTTTGCGAAATAATATGGAGAAATCAATACATTTAATACATTTCCTGTCACATTTCGGCTGGATCCGCGTATAATATAAGTGAAAGCAGAAATTCATCACCATTTTGGAGGAGGAAAGCACATGAAACTGGTAGGGGACCTGAAAGATAAAGTTGAGAAGACTGATTAGCGAAAGGAGGAACTACCATGAAACGTTCTGGGAAAACAAAGGAAGTCGGAAGACTCTTAAGCGATGAGGAGCTCGACGCGGTGAGTGGGGGAGCGGGAGACAATAAAAGTGGCATCTTCGACCTCTCACGATTCACTAGCAGAATTGTTTGTAATGTGGTAATGTACGACGACACCGCATGCCTTACTTTGCGCAGCACACCCAGTGGTGCTATTATCCCTGGTATCGGCTGGAAGAACGGCCAGCGTATTATGGTTCACAGAGAATACACAGAAAACGGATGGTATTTTGCATATGACAATAGAACAGATAAATATGGGTATGTGAATTCGAATAATGTTATGTAGATATAAATAGCGATGTCGCTTGTACAGAGGAGAAACAGATAACACTGTTGTCAAAGAAATATTTGCAGATATGAAAGCTGCATAAAGGGAGAGGCTGCGGGGTGATCATATGACAACAAACTTTGATTATCTGAAAAATGACAAACGAGTGTGTGAAAGTTTTAGTAAATAATTGTTCAAAACGAGGAGAATAAGCTTTGAAACCAGCATTTTACGAACCATCAGTATGTATGTGCACTCCGGACAATCCGAATACCATGGGAATCTGCGTGACTTTGACAGAACCTGTAAATTGCGATGCTCTTAAGGAAGCGGTAGAACGTCTCAGGGTGCGTTTTCCGTACTTCTATGTCCGGGTAAAACTGGAGGGGAACAACCTGATCGTGGTGTCCAACGATCTTCCGGTGGTGATCCGGAGTACGTGGGATCCGATTCTGCTTTGCTCTGCGGAAGCCAATTATCACCTGCTTTCATTCAAATTCGAAGGCAATCGGCTCGCGGCAGAAGTTTCTCATTCGATTACGGACGGAGCCGGTTTCCTGCCGTACTTCAAGAGCGTCCTATACTATTATCTAAGTACTGTTACAGGGCAGGAGTTTGATCCGACAGGAATCCGTCTTATTGGAGATGAGATCCCGGAAGCGGAGATCGGAAATCCGTTTGCGGACATCGATTTGGACGCTTCGGATGAACCGCTATATCAGAAGCCTCCGGTCACGGATTATTTCAGGCTGGAGAATCCTGTGAAAGACGGAAAACGCGAGTGTACGGCCTTTTATCTTCGGTTCCCCGAGGAACAGATAATGCAGTATTGTAAGGAGAACGACGGCAGCCCGAATGTCCTGTTCAGCGTACTCCTTGCCAAGGCAGCAAGGCGATATGATCCGAAAGATGAGAGAACCGTATCCTGTCTGATATCCGTTGATATGAAAGCTCAGCTTGGGAAATTCGAAAATTACCGAATGTTCATTGATACAGCCTTTGTGGATATGCCAAAGGAACAAGCTGATTACGATATTCCGAAAGCCTGTACAAAAGCACGCGGACAGCTGATATTACAGGCTCAGCCGGAGAACGTCAGGTATACGCTGAAAACACGCAAGGCCGGATACGAGAAGATGGAACAGATGCCTTTGCAGATGTGTGCTGACGTTCTCAAACAGGCACTTGGAGCCCACAGGGCAAGCTTTTGTGTTTCCTATGCAAACAGCAGAAGCTTTGGACCGCTGGATCCGTATATCCAGGAAGTCTATCTTCTTAGCGAACCAAATGTGACGGATGTGATGGTAGAACTGTCCTGTATCAACCATCATTTTTTCGCAATGTTCGGACAGTCCTTTTCTTCTGAAGATTTCTTCAGGGCATTCCTCGCTGAATTGGATGATGCTGGTATACCATATGATATAGTGAGGAAGGAACCATTCCGGCTCTGTGGTGTAAGATATGATGACATCGAGGGAGTGAATCTATAAGAATGAAAATTAAAGGAAAAATAGGCAGTCGTCAAGCTTTAGTGAGTGTGTGAAAGTTTTTCTGTAAATGAGATATCCTAAGATAATTACGAGCTGAATGGTGGTTAAATATCCATTGTTCAGCTCGTTTTGACTATATATAATTCCGTGAATTTCGTCAAGCGTTATGTTAGAATGAATGCATATTATATTACAGTTTAAACGAATACAGGAATTGACGTTCAAGAAAGAAATATGTAAGATAATAAGTAAGATAGTAAGCAAGATGAAATGGAGTGGCCAAGCATATGGGGACTTATATTCCGCCTTATACAATTTCAGAAAAAATGCTGGAGCAGGTATCTGCTATTTCTGAGAAAGTTGGAAAGATTACCGGTCATAAAGAGTTGGAATCTAAACCGCATCTTCGTAGAAACAACCGTATTCGCTCGATTCACTCTTCGCTAAAGATAGAAGCTAACTCTCTTTCTTTAAACGAGGTTAGGGATGTCATAAACGGTCATTTGGTTATAGGAGATCAGAAGGAGATTCAGGAGGTAAAGAATGCTTACGCAGCTTACGAAAAAATCTCCGAGATCGATCCTTCGAGCGCAAAACAATTGAAAGAGATCCATGGGATAATGACGCATCTGACTGTTGAAGAATCAGGTGTTTACCGTAAAGGTGATGAGGGAGTGTTCTTCGGAGATAAGTGCATATTTGTTGCTCCCCCACCAAACATGGTATCTGATCTTATGAAAGATCTGCTTTCATGGGTGAAAAAATACGAAGGTAAAGTACACCCTCTTATAATGGCGGCGGTATTTCATTATGAGTTTGTGTTTATACATCCATTTGCTGATGGAAACGGGCGTATGGTAAGACTTTGGCATACGGTTTTGCTATATCGTTGGAGAAATGTATTTGAATATATCCCATTAGAAAGCCAGATAGAGCGATTTCAGGAACAATATTATGATGCGATTGCCAAGTGTAATACGTCAGGTAATTCCAACATCTTTATTGAATTTATGCTTGATATGATCGATCAGCTTTTGGATGACGTCATATTGCAGGTTAATAAAGCAAATGCTGAAACCAGTGAATATGTGAAAAAGATGCTTGATCTGATGGAATATGATGTCCCGTACACATCAAATGATATTATGGCCAGACTTGGACTAAAGTCTAAAGAAACACTTCGAAAGAACTATATTAATCCTGCGATTGAATTAGGACTGATACGTATGACAATACCTGATAAACCTAATAGCAAGAATCAAAGATATGTTAAAGTGTAAGGTTTTGCAGGATAATCGGAGAAAGAAAAAATGACATGCAGTATTAGAAAAGCTGTTCAGGTAGTGCATTTTACCAAAGGGAAGTGAAACGTTTTGGACTATAAGAAACTGAATGCAATCATATATGCCGTCCTTGCGGCACTGTTTTACGCGATAAACATACCATGCTCGAAACTATTGCTTAATAACGTGGCACCGACATTCATGGCCGCATTCCTGTACCTTGGAGCAGGTCTTGGCGTCGGGATCATGTATGTTTTTCGCGCCAAAAAAGAATCCCGGGATGAAAGAATTGGTAGAGAAGATATACCATATACTCTGGCAATGGTTGTTCTGGATATTATAGCGCCGATCCTGCTGATGATAGGTGTAAGGTTAGGGACGGCAGCAAACGCATCACTTCTTGGGAATTCTGAGATCGTAGTAACAACGCTGATCGCATTAGGACTTTTCCGGGAGAAAGTATCTGCAAGACTGTGGGGAGCAATATCCCTTATTACAGCGGCAAGCATAATCCTTTCATTTTCAGGAGAGGGGAGCTTTTCTTTTTCCTTGGGTTCTGTATTTGTTCTTGGAGCAACTGTTTGCTGGGGACTTGAAAATAACTGTACAAGAAAGATATCCGGAAAAAGCACTTATGAGATAGTGACCATAAAGGGACTCGGATCAGGAACAGGATCGTTTATAGTTGCTATGATACTAGGAGAGAGCATTCCGGGGATTTCATATATAGCAATAATAATGATTCTCGGGTTTGTTGCATACGGGCTCAGCATATTTACGTACATCAGAGCACAGAAAACGCTGGGGGCGGCAAAGACAAGCGCATATTATTCGATCGCCCCGTTTATCGGTGTGGTAATGTCAGCTGTATTCCTGAAAGAAAGATTCACGATGTTGTTTATAATTGCGTTGATAATAATGATCGCAGGGACTGTCCTGATCGTCAGAGATACATTGATACATAGCCATAAACATGCTCACACACATCTGATAACGCATACACATGATGGCTCTACACATACGCATGCTATCGAGCATTCCCATGATCACGCCCATGTGATCAATGAAGGCAAACACGGACATACGCACAGTGTAGAGGAGTTGGAAATCGCTCTGGGTCATAGGGGAGCATTGTAAGATAAATCGGAATATAACTCAGAACGATAATTGGAATTTGCGGAGGTGACAATGTGGATGGCTATACCGTGAGGAGAGCAGAAGTATGGGAATGAAACAATATATCGTTGATGCATTTACAGACAAACCTTTTTCGGGGAATCCGGCAGCTGTTTGTGTGATGGATAAATGGCCATCAGATGAATTTATGGCAAAGCTTGCCATGGAGAATAATCTGAGTGAAACCGCATATATCGTAAAAGAGGAACAGAGCTATCATCTCAGATGGTTTACCCCGGGATCAGAGGTAGAATTGTGCGGGCATGCGACATTGGCATCCTCATTTGTGATCTTCACTTTTTTTGAGCAGGAAAGCAGTGTCATAAGTTTCCATACGCTCAGCGGTAAACTGACGGTCAGAAAAAAAGGCACTCTGTATGAGATGGATTTTCCAACCTATGAGCAGAAAGAGATACCGGTGACAGACGATATGGAGGCGGCGTTTGGGATCAGACCCGTAAAGGCAGTTCTTGGTCCTGACCTGGTCTGGTCTGGTCTGTATTTATAACTCTGAGGAAGAGATAAGGAGAATGGTACCGGATCAGGCGAAGCTGATGCAGCTTCCGGGGCGTGGGCAAAATGTGACCGCAAAAGGAAAAGAGGTGGATTGTGTGTCGAGAAGCTTTTTCCCTAAGCTTCTTGTGACAGAGGATCCTGTATGCGGCTCGGCACACAGTCAAATCGCAGATTTCTGGGTATCAGAGCTTGGCAAAAAGGAAATCAAAGCCTATCAGGCATCAAAACGCGGAGGATATCTTACCTGTGAAAAGAAGGATAACGGCAGAATGGCAATAAGCGGAGAAGCCGTTCTTGTTGCCATTTCGGAACTTGCCGTGTAGCATTAGCTGCAATTCTATTGATGATTTTAAATCGAAATCTGCGGAGGAACATAATGGGAGAATACAGTTTCGTTACACTTCGAGATAAGCCGGAATTAAAGAATGCCGCAGCGGACTGGTTCCATATAAAATGGGGCGTTCCTTCAGAAGCTTACCTTGTTTGTATGAATGATTACCTGAGCCGGAAATGACTAGAATGTATATTCACAGATAGCTTCATGCTTGCAGGGAGCAGGCACCGCGACGGGGTCTCCGCTCCGCTCCGGTCGGCTGCAAGAAAAGGTCCACTGGACCTTTGCAGCCCCCGCTCCCTTCGGTCGGGGGCAGTTCTGCGAGGAGTTTGAAGTTGTCTATGGAGGAGAGACTGTATGGAGTTTTATGAAGTTATAGAAAAAAGAAGAACTATCCGTGACTTTGAGTCCGAGGACATACCGAAGGAGGTTATCGAAAGAGTTATTTCTGCTGCGATGAAAGCTCCTACCAATGATCATATGCGTGATTGGCATTTCATTATTGTTAAAGATCGTGAGACTGCCGCGCGACTACTTGACATAGTTCCAAAGGGAATATCTGACGAGGATATGAATCAGTTAATTAAAGATTGGAATCTGAATGACAGTCTGCAGCAGGAGTGTTATCGTAATGCAGTACCCAAGCAGTATCGAATGCTTTTTGATGCGTCTGCAATCATTTTGCCACTTTTGAAGCAAAAAACGGATATTTTACATCCTGAGAATATATCTCATCTTAACGGGTTTGCATCAATTTGGTGCAGCATTGAAAATATATTTCTTGCTGCAACAGCTGAAGGATATGGATGTAATCTTCGTATTCCACTTGGAAATGAGAGCGAACACGCAAGGGAAGTACTTGGTTATCCAGAGAAATACTATATGCCGTGTTTTATTGGGATGGGAAGACCGAAAGAAAAAGCATTAATTCCTAAGCAGAAAGATATTGATATCAAGGATAGAATTCATTGGGATGTTTTCTAAAATTCCCTTTTGCAGATTAAATCGGAAGATAATCGCACTAAGGCTCTCTGACTCTGTCCATAAGAACAGAGTCAGAGAGATTTTTTATTATTCAGGAAGTCTTCCTTCATACATGATTTGAAGTTCACCATAGACCTTACCCCAGTTGTCGTACCATCGGTTCATGGCTCGAGGGTATTTTTCTTCCCAAGTCGATTTCACAGACCCCATTACGGTAATCGTCGCTGTCATAACGTTCTGACTTCTGATATCCAAGATGATCGTCCATTTCGGCTTCCATCATTTCTTTGATGGTACCACCTAAGAGATCCTTGAGAGCATCTTGTATGTCCTCTGCGGTTTCGATGTCATACTCCTGAAGGAGCTGTTGGATGATCTGACGCTTACCGTCTGTCATCTGGACTTTGTGTACGGGTTTCTTTTCTTTTGCCATAATTAAAGGCCTCCTAAAGATTTATTTTATCTTAGGAGACCTCGTTCATACAGTGTTATTCAATTTTTACAGAGATTTTTTCACAGACTCAAAAATGGAAACCTTCCGTCCGCTTCGCTCCAGACGCTCTTCATTACTGGAGCTATGCAACATAGCACTAGCCATTATTTTGACTGTCATCGTAAGATAATCGCCAAATAACACCCCCAGCGACCTGATCCATCTCTTCATCACTTAACTGCATTCCAGCTTCTTCAATGATTTTCTTTGCATCTTCCAGATTTTCAGTTCTCTCTACCTTATTCTTTAATTCGCCTACAAGTTTCATAACCATACCTTCCTTTCTGATGCTGATGATTAGTCCCTTATATATTTATATACGATGATTTGTAATAAATGGCAATAACGCAATGCCATCTGCTAGTGCATGTTTGGATCAACCCTGACAATGGGCTTATAAGAGCTCTTCTCCGGCTTGGGAAGTCCTTGACAAAGGGCCTGTGTCCGTTCGCATCCAACCCCACCGCCGTTTACCACATCCAGTTCATCATCCGTCAGTTCCATCCCTGCATTTTCAATGAGCTTTTTCTTTTCTTCTTTCGATTCAGCCTTTTCTACCTGGTTCTTAAGATCTCCTGTAAGTTTCATATTTGTCCCTCCGTAAGGCATACCTACCCCTCTATATAGTTATACGAAAAGAATTGGAAAATGGCAACAATATCTGAAAATATTGTGATATATGATGTTGCTCATACCGTTGGCTGTCCTCTGCACACTCTTGGATGAAGGTAACAAGTGGAAAGACAAGAGAAGTCAGAAAATGTCGTTTCAGAAACGACCATTTGTTTTCCGAACCGCGTTATACTTCATGCATGAGGAAAGAGAATGCTGAACCATCGATGGCAATTGGAGCCGGCTGATCGTAGTAATATCTTTCCTGTGAGTAGAGGGAAGTGATGATTTACTCAATCCTTCTTCTCAAACAAAAAACCAACGGGATTATATTATATTATGAATTGAAAGTTGAGAGGCAAACGTTCCCTCAAGATTGTTATTTTATCGTTGAAAGTGTTCGCTTTGTAGAATATAATTATATAATAATGTCCAAAAGAATATGTGAGGAAAATCATGAATTTTTTAACGTCAGCAGAATGTGCTATTAAATGGGGAATATCTCAACGCCGTGTTGCTATATACTGCAAAGAAGGAAGGATAAAAGGAGCGATTCTGCGAGGTAGAATGTGGATGATTCCAGAAAAAACAGAAAAACCACAGGATCCCCGAAAAAAAAGAAAAGAGAAATGAGCTGAAGAAAAAGATGAACGATTATTCATTCCACCAGGCCGATAACTTAGAGTTTATATATCAAATATTTACAGAGTTTCCGGAAGATGGATTAAATAGATATACTTTTGGAGAACGATATTATATGTCTGATAGACAGTCGCCGAAAGGGAGATAGGATCATGCTTGATTTTCTTATAAAACATCAGACAGATATAATGCTTTCGCTAAGCAGTGTCTGTGCCATAACGGCGTTTTTTGTTTTTCTGACTAATTCATTGGGAAAAGGCAGAAAAGCCGCACTTATTATATTGGAAATCGGGGGGATGATCCTGCTCATATTCGAGAGGTTCTCATATATCTACCGGGGGGATATGAGCGAACTTGGCTATTGGATGGTGCGAGTCGGCAATTTCATGACCTTTGCGATGATGCCGGTCCTCATGGGTGGACTTGCATTTTATATTCAGGATACTCTAAAGAACGATGTCGGACTAAAAAAGACTCCCGGACGCCTGAAATGGATCTATGTTCTTGTCGTTATAAGTGAGATCCTTATAGTCGGAAACATTTTCGGCAAATACTATTATGTGATCGATGAGCAGAACCTGTATCATCGATCATGGGCTTTCATGGTCTGTTATGTCACCCCTCTGGTTGTTCTCCTAATACTTCTGACAGTAATATGCCAGTATTATAAGAAGATCAACAGCAACATCAGGATCTCACTCCTTCTGTTTACGATAGCTCCCTTTGTCGGTTCTTTTATACAATTCTTTGTATATGGGCTGTCCATAACCGACATTTTTATTGTTGCTACATGTGTCATGCTGTATGTGTTTGTGTTGATTGATCTTAATCACGCAAAAGCATTAAAGGAGAGGATAGAGCAGAAGAACAACAAGCAGATGGAAATCATTTCTTCCCTTGCAAACATTTATGTGACCGTTCACGAGTTCGATATCGTATCTGATACGATGACCACGATCAAGTGGGATAACAACTATGTGGATGACGCAAGTATGGCGACGATGTCCAACGCGAATGAGATGTTCCGTAAAGTTGCGGAGGAAATCATTGACCCGTCCGCGATGGATGAATGCAGACATTTCTTTGATTTTTCAACGTTTGATAAGCGTATGAAAAATACGAATACAATTGCAATGGAATTTTATGATAACAAGAACAAGACATGGGGGCGCGGAAGATTTATTGTATCAAAACGTGATGAAAACGGGAAAATCACTCATGTACTGTATGTGACCGAGGATATCACGGAAGAAAAGGCAGAACGTGACAGATTGATAGATGCGTCCGAGCGTGCTCTTGCTGCCAGTGAGGCAAAGTCTTCATTCCTGTCTAATATGTCTCATGAGATACGTACACCGATCAATGCTGTGCTCGGCATGAACGAGATGATCCTTCGTGAGTGCGATGACGAGAACATACTCGGTTATTCCGAGAGCATCAGGACGGCCGGGTCAACGCTCCTTGGGCTAGTCAATGACATTCTCGATTTTTCGAAGATCGAGGCTGGTAAGATGGAGATCATTCCTGTCGATTACGATCTTTCCTCCATGATCAATGACCTTGTGAATATGATCCGAACGAAAGCCGACGCCAAAGGGCTTGCATTGGCATTTGAGATCAGCACGGAGGTACCAAAGCTCCTTCACGGTGATGAGGTAAGGATCAAGCAGATCGTGACCAACATACTGACCAATGCGGTCAAGTACACGGAAAAGGGCACAGTCACACTACTCATTGATTACGAGAAGATACCCGATGATGAGGACAGCATCATGCTTAATGTTGCCGTCAAGGATACCGGGATTGGAATCAAGCAGGAGGATATGAAGAAACTGTTCTCCGAGTTTGACCGTATAGAGGAGAAGCGCAACCGTAATGTCGAAGGCACGGGGCTTGGAATGAGCATAACGAAACGCCTGCTTGAGATGATGGGATCAGAGCTGGAGGTCGAGAGTGAATACGGGGTAGGATCGCAGTTCTCGTTCAGCCTGAAACAGACCGTTGTCAAATGGGAGGAACTTGGCGATTATGAGACCGCATACAAAGAAGCTTTGGCCGGCCGCGGGAAGTATCATGAGAGATTCCGCGCTCCGCAGGCGGAGATACTGGTGGTCGATGACACGCCGATGAATCTGGAAGTGTTTATAAATCTGCTCAAACAGACGCAAATAAAGATCGAGACGGCCTCCACCGGTGAGGAAGCTCTGTCGAAAGCGTTTGACAAAAAGTACGATGTTATCTTCCTCGATCATATGATGCCGGACATGGACGGGATCGAGACTCTCCATAAGTTACGGGCAAGAGAAAATGATCCCAATCTTGTGACTCCTGTGATCTGCCTTACCGCAAATGCCATATCCGGTGCGCGGGAGAAATATCTTGCCGAAGGATTTGATAATTACCTTACCAAGCCGATCGAATCAGAGAAACTTGAAGACATGCTGATCGAATATCTGCCCGAAGAAAAGATCGTTCGGGCCGGATCGGACACGGACGCTGAAACAGACGAAACAGGAAACGATACACAGATACCGGACTGTATCACCGATATCAGCGAGATAGATATAAAGACAGGGATCAAAAACTGCGGAGGCATGGAAGGATACCTGAAGACGATAAAAATCTACGCGCAAACGGTGAAGGATCATGCGGACGAAACAGAACAGTTCTTTAGATCCGGGGATATCAAAAATGCAACGATCAAGATTCATGCCATGAAGAGTTCATCAAGGATCATCGGAGCTACCGATCTCGGGGAACTTGCTCAGGAACTTGAAAACGCGGGAAATGAAGGTGATACGGTTAAGCTCGGCGATCATATCGATGAACTGCTTATGCGGTACAGAAAGATCGGGGAAGCGCTTTCACCGTTGCTCAGCGACGAGGAAGCTGATGAAAGCGATCTGAAGCCGATAAGCGGGGGCGAGCTTGGGCAGCTATACACCGCGATCAGCGAATTCATAACCGTAAGCGATTATGACAGCGTGATAGATCTGATCGAAACATTGAAGGGTTATCGTGTTCCCGATAATGAGAAAGACCGCCGCAATGCTCTGATAAAAGCGGCTGACGAAATAAGATACGAGGATATCAAGGAGATAATCGAAAAGGAGGATAACGATGTCCAGTAGAATAACCATTATAAGCGAAGGTCTTGCCTTTATAACAGAAGCACTTTCAAAGAATCTGAAGCAAGCCGGTTTTGAAGTAAATATTGCTGCGCCCAAGATCAAAGATGTAACCGAATATAGAGAGCAGACGGACATTTTTCTGATTTATGCAGGTGATTATGTTTCCGGTTGTACAGATTTTTTCGTCTATCTTAAGGATATCTGTTCCGAGGATGAAAAACTGATCACTATTATTGGATATACACCGGAGATAACCGAAGTGGAAGATATCGTCACTTCCAAGCTGGTGGCTCTGAGAGTGGCCCGTCCGTTTGATATGAAAGTGATGATCGCAAACATGGAAAAGCTCAGTGAGGCGGATGAAGAGCGGAAAATGGGCGAGCATATCTTATTGATCGATGATGATCTTGCATATCTTAAAATGGTACAGGGATGGCTCTCGCCGAAGTACAGGATCACAATAGCCAGATCCGGCATGCAGGCGATCACGTATATCGCAAACCATATACCGGATCTGATACTGCTCGATTACGAAATGCCGATAACAAGCGGCCCCCAGGTGATGGAAATGATACGAAGCGAGCCGAACTCCGAAGGGATTCCGATCATCTTCCTTACCGGAAAATCCGATAAGGAGAGCGTAATGAGGGTTATGGCGTTAAAACCGCAGGGATATCTGCTGAAGAGCATGTCGAAAGAGCAGATTTTAGAGACAATAGACAATTTCTTCAAAACGAAAAAGTGGAAGAACAGTTAAGAATATGACCGATTTTCTGTTTCAGAGGTTAAGCTGTGTCATGATCTCTCAGCTTTCATATTCCTTTTATTCTCATACATTTTTTCATCAGCACGCTTGAATACGGTTTCCACACCATCGTCCTTCTCAGGCTTGAAGAAAGACCATCCTATCGCCGCGGAAATCTTCTCCCACGGTTCCAGAGAGTCATCCGCCTGAATCTTTTCAAGGGTTTCATGGAATGAAGAGATCCGTTCATTGATCTTTTCATAATCCTCATTTTCGATGATAGCGACAAACTCGTCTCCGCCGATTCGGAAAACCGGGGAATGAGGAAATGACTTACAGACAATCATGCAGATTTTGATGATGGATATGTTGCCTCTGTCATGCCCGTAGGTATCATTAATTTTCTTCAGGAAATTCAGATCTACCATCGCGATGCCGAATTTCGAGAAGCCTTCTTCTTTGATGCGTTCCTCAATCTTTTCTATCTCGGCTTCATAAGCATGTCTGTTACGGATCCCGGTAAGGGCGTCCCTTGTTGCCTGCTGGCGAAGCTCCATGGCCTTTTTCTCTGCAGCCGCCGCATTATCCCTGGCAGCAATCGTGTTGACGAGATAGTCCCGAAGGTCTTTTGACAAGCTGGAAATGGCACCCGCCAGAGCCTCCAGCTCGTTTTGGGTGTTGATGTCAGGGAGCTCCAAAACCAGCTCATCGGGATTCGTCTGGCCGTGACTCTTATCGGCCAGCGCCATCACGTTTTCTTCGATCAACACGATCGGATCGGTAACGACCCGCTTAATCCAGAGCAGGAAAATAATCGTGAACAGGGCTCCGATGGCAACGATGATCAGAATCGTCTGGATCAGGTGGGTTTGAATGACCATCCGAATCTCATCAGCAGGAACATCCACACACAGCTCCGCAAAATAGTTCCCTTCGGAATCATACAGAGACTTGATGCCGGTATATTCAAGCCCCCATCGGTCTGCCCACTCTTCGAAGAAAACAATTTCATCATGGTTATCGGCCGCATTAAAATATTTGGTCGCAGTCTCCACGGTGTAGTCATCTCCGGTCAGACCGCCGAGCTGTACTTCATTTTCCGGCACATTGATCTTTTCATAGGAAGACATCCCGGCGATGACATTCATGATGTTGTCCAGAGGCTCCGTGTTCTGCGGAATGATCACATAGATATAATCAATTTCACAGGTATCTTTGATATTATCAAACAGTGCCTGCGTCTCTTCATACTTTTCAGACTTGACTCCGGTCGCAAGACACTCTTCCATATCATCTACATCGATGTTTGATGCTGCAAAGTCAAGAATATCCGTGATATATGCTTCATACCGCTTTGTAAGCGCATCCCTGTAGCCGAGTGCGTTCACGATCGACAGAACGATACATAAGGAAGCGATAAATAAGACGCACCGGAGCATGATGCTTTTTCTTAACGGTTTTCTTTTTTCCATGACCTTTGTGATTCTCCCCTCAACTTTGTCGCTTCACTGGTTGGATGGATTTTTGTACTTTGCAATGTGTGCTTTTATTGCGTCAAAGGTGGTGTCGCTGATGTAATGTTCTACCCGGCAGGCATCCTCCGAAGCGGTTTTTTCGTCTACGCCGATATCCATCAGTACCTGTGTGAGCACCGTGTGGCGTTCATAGATACTCTTCGCCAGAATCTCACCGCCCTGTGTCAGCTTCAGGTAGCCGTTTTTATCTTTTCTGATCAGACCTTCCTCCTTCAGAAGACCAACGGCACGACTGACAGAGGGCTTTGAGTATCCCATGTATTCGCCGACATCGATTGCCCGGACGTGCGGTAATTTCTGCGACAGAATGTAGATTGTTTCCAGATACATTTCTCCGGATTCCTGTAATGCCATAAGACAACTCCATCCTTTTCCAAACGCATCCCATCGTAGCAACTAATGAAAGGCTGATTTAATCAGTCTTTCGTTAGCAACAGCATATCACACGCAAAAAATCATTTCAATCAGAATAATAAAGCTCTTGACAAGTTAGTGCAGACTAATTATAATGAACAAGGTTAGAGGTAGCTAACCGTTTTTTCAGGCATACCAGTTAGTACTAACTAATCAGAGATAGAAGGAGGGAACCAATGATGCCCCTGATTTACGCGGAACCGGATCAACCTCAGATTATCAAGAAGATCGGCGGCAGCCAGGAAGTAAAGAAGCATCTGAATGACCTTGGCTTTAATGTCGGCGGCGAAGTGAGCATCGTAAGCACACTGGGTGAGAACCTGATTGTGAAGGTCAAGGAAAGCCGAGTGGCGGTGAGCGATGAGCTGGCAAGGAAAATAATGGTATAGGAATTCATTACAAAGGAGGAGTCTAAAGTGAAAACATTAAGAGATGTGAAGATCGGAGAAACGGCGAGAGTCGTTAAACTTCACGGAGAGGGTGCCGTAAAGCGCCGGATCATGGACATGGGGATCACAAAGAACACCGATGTCTATGTCCGGAAAGTGGCGCCACTGGGCGATCCCGTTGAGGTGACCGTTCGGAATTACGAGCTTTCCTTAAGGAAAGCCGATGCGGAAATGATCGAAGTAGAGGAGGACTGAAAAAATGAGTATTCGAATTGCTCTTGCGGGGAACCCGAACAGCGGAAAAACAACGCTGTTCAACGCGCTGACCGGCTCCAACCAGTTCGTCGGGAACTGGCCGGGGGTGACGGTGGAGAAAAAGGAAGGAAAACTGAAAAAACATGATGACGTGGTGATCACCGACCTTCCCGGCATCTACTCACTTTCTCCGTACACCCTGGAGGAAGTGGTTGCGAGAAATTATCTCATCAAGGAACGGCCGGATGCGGTGCTGAACATCATCGACGGGACAAATCTGGAGCGGAATCTTTATCTGACTACGCAGCTGACGGAGCTTGGGATCCCGGTGGTCGTAGCGGTTAACATGATGGATGTGGTAAAGAAGAACGGGGATGAGATCAAGACCGAAGAGCTGTCAAGGCAGCTTGGCTGCAAGGTAGTGGTACTGTCAGCCCTGAAGGGTGACGGTGTGATGGAAGCGGCGGAGGCTGCGATCGAAGCGGCAAAGAACGGAAAGACCGTCCCGCAGCACACCTTCTCCGGTCCGGTGGATCATGCCCTCGGCCATATCGAGGAAGCGGTTCTGCAAGACAGGCCGGAAGAGCAGCAACGGTGGTATGCTATCAAGATCTTTGAACGGGATGATAAGGTTTTAGAACAGATGAATATCCCGGAGGATGTGCGCTCGCGCATTGAAAAGGATATCCAGGCGGCCGAGAAGGAACTGGATGACGATGCGGAGAGCATCATCACGAATGAGCGTTATATCTATATCGCGGGAGTGATCAAATCCTGTTACAAAAAGAAAAATCAGGGAAGTCTTTCCACCTCGGACAAGATCGACAAGGTGGTGACCAACCGTTTTCTGGGGCTCCCGATCTTTGCCGGGATCATGTTCCTGGTCTACTGGATCGCCATGGTTGCAGTCGGTACACCCATGACGGATTTTGTGAATGACGGTGTGTTCGGCGACGGCTTCCATCTCTTTGGCAATGATGGTGGTTATGCGGAAGTTGCGGAAAGTTATGCGGAAGCTTCAGCTATTGTGGATGGCTATGATGCCTATGTAGAAGAAAACGGCACAGAACCGACAGGTGATTTCACCTATACCGTGGAAGATGAAGAAACACTGGAAGTAACGGTAGAGACCGCATCACTCGAGGATTATGAAGAAGCGGTTGTGACGCTGGGAATGATCGGTGACGAACCGGATCCGGCGGATTACGGAACCTGGGTTCCCGGTATTCCGGCTTTGGTGGAACAGGGACTTGATAATGTAAATGCTGCAGACTGGCTGAAAGGTCTGATCCTGGACGGCATCATCGCCGGTGTCGGCGCGGTTCTCGGCTTTGTACCACAGATGCTGGTTCTGTTCCTGTTGCTTGCCTTTCTCGAATCCTGTGGCTATATGGCCAGAATCGCCTTCGTCCTCGACCGGATCTTCCGGCGCTTCGGCCTTTCCGGAAAATCCTTCATCCCCATGCTGGTCGGTGTAGGCTGCGGTGTGCCGGGCGTTATGGCGAGCCGTACCATTGAAAACGAGCGTGACCGCCGGATGACGATCATGACCACGACCTTTATCCCCTGCGGCGCCAAGGTTCCGTTTATCGCTATGATCGCCGGTGCGATCTTCGGAGGTTCGCCCTGGGTCGCTACCTCGGCTTACTTCATCGGTGTGGCCGCAATCGTGATCTCCGGCGTTATGCTGAAAAAGACAAAAATGTTTGCCGGCGATCCCGCACCCTTTGTTATGGAGCTTCCGGCCTATCACTGGCCGACGGTCGGCAACGTCCTCCGTTCCATGTGGGAACGCGGCTGGTCCTTTATCAAGAAAGCCGGTACCATCATATTGCTTTCTACCATTATCATCTGGTTCTTAAGCCGCTTCGGCTTTGCGCCGGACGGTTTCCGGATGCTGGCGGAAGAAGAGCTGGATCTTTCCATCCTGGCGAAGATCGGTGGAGCCATCGCATGGATTTTCGCACCGCTCGGCTGGGGCAACTGGCAGGCAGCCGTGGCTTCCATCACAGGCCTTGTGGCAAAGGAAAACATCGTCGGTACCATGGGAGTCCTTTACGGTGGCGGAGAACTTACGGTATGGCAGACGCTTGCCATGTCGTTTACCGGCATCACCGGCTTCTCCTTCCTGGTATTCAACCTCCTGTGTGCTCCCTGCTTCGCAGCCATCGGCGCCATCAAGAGGGAAATGAACAACGCGAAATGGACCTGGTTCGCGATCCTGTATCAGTGCGGTTTCGCTTATGCGATCGCCTTTATGATCACGCAGTTCGGATGGCTCTTTACCGGAAACGTGAATGTCGTCGGATTGATCTTTGCTATCGCGGTCCTGATCCTGATCATCTATATGCTGTTCTTTAAGAAGTATAAAGAAGCGAATAAGCTGACTGTGGCTGGTGTGCAATAAAAGAGGAAAGATTTATGGCAGAATGGTTGTCACAAAACCTCGGAACGATCCTGATCACGATCCTTCTGATCCTGATCGTGACAGGGATCGTTATCAAACTGATCCGGGATAAAAAGCAGGGAAAGTCCTCCTGCGGGGGAAACTGCGCACATTGTAATATGTGCGCAGGCTGTCATAAGCCGGAGAGAAGGGAATGCATGAAATGAAAAAGCAAAATCTGTCCGAGGATTACCTCGAAAGCATTCTGGTTTTGCAGAAAAAGCAGGGGTATGTGAGGTCTGTGGATGTTTCAAGGGAACTCGGCGTTTCAAGACCCAGTGTGTGCAATGCCATGAAACGGCTGTGCGAGCAGAAGATGATTTACTTCGGTGACAAGGGTTACATCATCTTCACGGATACGGGAAAGGCGTTTGCGGAAAGGCTGTACAAAAGACATCAGTTGCTGACGAAAGCGCTTGTGGATATCGGGGTAAACGAACAAACAGCCATGACAGACGCATGCAGGATTGAGCGTGTGATCAGTGACGAAACCTGCGACTGCCTTGTCAGATTCTGCAAGAGGAAAAAAACGGCGAAGCCGGTATCCAGCAGGATTTCAGGCGCGTGAAATAGCGATTCCTAAGAGAAGAGGCAGAGATCATGATCAAAACAACCATGAAAATCGACGGCATGATGTGCGGCATGTGTGAGGCACATGTCTGCGACGCAATCCGGAAAGCGGTTCCGGAAGCGAAAAAGGTCAGCGCATCCAAAAACAAGGGTGAGGCCAGTTTTCTGACGCCGGAAGCCGTTGACGAGGAAACGTTGATCCAGGCCATAGATGCGACCGGCTATAGCTGTCTGTCTGTGGATTCTGCACCGTACGAAAAAAAGAGACTCTTCGGGTAAAAAAATTTTTTTGCATGGAGGTTAGCGCAAACTAACCGTAACAGGAGGAAAAGAAATGCCTGATCAAATGATTACACAGCACTGCTCCCCGACTCTGGCAGGACTGAAAACAGCGAATCTGTTTTCCGTGCGGGGGAGAACAAAGAAAGAGCTTTGCGCGGAACTCAGGGCACTGAATAACAGACTGGCGAAAAAAGGAGTAAAGGCGATCCCCGTGCGATGCAATCCGGACTTGTCTCTGGTTTATGTGTATCGTCCGAAAGCATTGGAGAGAGATCTGTCGACACGCGAGGCGATGCGGATCCTCTGCGAGAAGGGCTACCGTACCGGTTCTGCGAATACTTGCATCATCCAGCTGATCAGGAGACTAAAAGAGGAAAAGGAATTCCCCCACGAGATTGGATTGTTTCTCGGCTATCCGCCGGAGGATGTCCGTGGATTTATGGAAAAGGAAACCTGCAGCGAGAACTGCAGGGGATGCTGGAAGGTCTACGGGAACTTCGAGCAGGCAAAAAAGACCTTCGCGAAATATGAGCATTGCACGAGGGTGTATTGTCGGGAGATCGAAAAAGGCAGAACGCTGGAGAAACTGACTGTGGCTGAAGGAGCAAAGATATGATCCTGGAATGCAGGGGAATTCGAAAATCATATGGAACAAAAGAAAACCCGGTGGAAGTGCTGAAAGGCATCGATCTGGAGGTGGAAAAAGGTGAGTTTGTGGTACTGCTCGGCCCCTCCGGTTCCGGAAAATCAACGCTTCTGAATATCATCGGAGGAATTGATGCTGCGGATGCGGGAGACCTCTTTATTGAAGGGGAACGTCTGGGAAGTATGAAGGACCGGCAGCTTACGAAATATCGCAGAGAGCACCTGGGCTATATCTTTCAGATGTACAACCTGATTCCGAATCTTACCGTACGGGAAAATATTGAAGTCGGAGCGTATCTCAGCAAAAACCCGCTTTCCGTCGAGGAACTGCTGGATACGCTGGGACTGACGGAGCATCAGAAAAAGCTTCCGAATCAGCTTTCCGGAGGACAGCAGCAGCGAACGGCCATCGGCAGGGCGATCGTAAAGAATCCCGAGGTTCTTCTCTGCGATGAGCCGACAGGGGCGTTGGACTACAACACCGGTAAGGAGATCCTGAAGCTGATTGAGACGGTGAACCAGCAGTATCAGACCACGGTCATCATGGTAACCCACAACGATGCCATTCAGCAGATGGCGGATCTGGTGGTAAAGCTCCGGGACGGCGGTGTTCGGAAGAGTTATCGGAACGAAACTAAGACCACGGCGGAAGAACTTGATTGGTAATGGCAAGATGAGACGTAATCCATTAAGAAAAAGAGTACTCAGAGAACTGAAAAGCGAAGCCGGAAAATATTTTGTGATCTTCTTTCTGCTGATCACGGTCATCGGACTGGTCTCCGGATTTACGGTGGCGGATAACAGTATGATCACGGCTTATAATGATGGCTTCAATAAATATCATGTAGAGCATGGAAATTTTGAGACCGAAAAGCGGCTCACTAATGCGGATAAAAGGGATTTTTTGGAGGAGGCGCAGATCACGGTCTATGACAACTTCTATGTAACCAGAAACTTCGACAATCAAAGCCATCTCCGCATATTTTCGGAGCGGAAAACGGTAAACCTTCCCTGTGTGATGGAGGGAACACTTCCTGCGAAAGAAAACGAGATCGCCATAGACCGGATGTATGCGGATAACAACAGTCTGAAAACCGGGGACTTTATGACGGAGGAAAGCGGAAAACAGTGGAAGATCACGGGACTTATTGCCCTTCCGGATTATTCCTGCCTGTTCGAACGAAACGGAGATTCTATGTTTGACTCCAAAAAGTTCGGCGTAGCGGTGGTTACAAAGCAGGCGTTTGAATCCTTTGATGAGTCTGACAAAACCGCGTCCTATTCTTTCCGGTATGCTGCAGAGCCGAAGGACGATATTGAGGAAAAAGAGTGGGGAGAGGAAACACTGAAAAAGCTGCTGACGATTGCGGATCTGGAGACATTTACGCCGCGGTTCGAGAATAAGGCCATCATTTTTACCGGGGATGATATGGGGCATGACCGGGTGATGATCCAGATCCTCCTCTATATCATCATTGCCATTCTGGCGTTTGTCTTTGCCGTGACTATCACAAACACTATCCAGAAGGAAGCGAACGTGATCGGAACTCTCCGCGCGACCGGGTATACAAAGGGAGAGCTGATCCGCCATTACATGACCATGCCCCTTATCGTGACAGTCATCGGTGCTCTGGTCGGTAATATGTTGGGCTATACGGTATTTAAGAATTTCTGTGCCAATATGTATTACGGCAGCTATTCCCTGCCTACCTATGTAACAGTGTGGAGCCCGGATGCCCTGATCGATACGACTGTAATCCCGATCATTCTGATGATCTCTATCAATTTTGTGGTTCTGTCCCGGCAGTTACAGTTGACTCCGCTGCAGTTTCTACGACGGGATTTGAGCCGGAAGAGGAAAAAGAGGGCTTTTCCGCTTAACCCTCGTCTTCCTTTCTTCTTCCGGTTCCGTTTAAGAGTGGTGGGGCAAAATTTGAGCAACTACATCGTAATGTTCATTGGCATCGCTTTTTCCAATTTTCTGCTTCTGTTTGGAATGATGTTTCCGGAAATTCTGTCAAATTACAATGAAAAAGTAAAGGATCTTGCGATCTGTGATTATCAGTACCTTCTGAGTGTTCCGACGGAAGTTCTGAATGAGGATGAACCCTTAAGATCCATGCTTGCCATGGTGGAATTTTCCAGCGAAACGGAAACAGAAAACCCCGATGCGGAGAAATTCAGCGCTTATTCTCTGAAGACGGAAGAGGAGAATATTCTGTCGGAAGAGGTGCTGCTGTACGGTGTGGAAGAAGACAGCCGTTATATCCGGCTTCCGAAGGGACATACCGGGTTCTATATCAGCCAGGCCTTTGCGGTGAAATACGATCTTTCGGAAGGGGATTCCATCACACTGAAGGAGTCTTATGAAGATACGGAATATGAGATCCCGATCAGCGGCATCTATGACTATATGGGCGGGATATCCGTATTTACGAGTCGAAGGGAACTGAACAAATTTTTTGATCTTGGGAAGGATTATTATGCCGGCTATTTTTCCGCTTCCGAGATCACGGATATCGATGAAAAATACATCGACAGCGTGATTGATCTGGACACGTTGACAAAGATCTCAAGGCAGCTTTTGATCTCCATGGGAGATCTGATGTATCTGGTGGATGGTTTTGCCGTAGCAATCTTTGTGATCATGATCTATTTGCTCAGCAAGATCATCATTGAAAAGAATGCACAGTCGATCTCCATGACAAAAATTCTGGGATATCGAAGCCGGGAAGTAGCAAGACTCTATATTCTTTCCACCACTACGGTGGTGATATTGTCCCTGCTCCTGACCCTGCCGTTGATCAACTTAGGGCTGCAATGGGTATTTAAGGAATATGTGAGGTCTTCCATGTCCGGCTGGTTTGCTTTTGATGTGCGGCCGCAGATCTATCTGGAAATGTTTGCGATCGGTATTGTCAGTTACGGAATCGTGGCGTTGCTGGAGCTGTTCAAGATCCGGCGTGTGCCTATGGAGGAGGCGTTGAAAAATGTGGAATAAAAGAATCGCAGCATTGGGAGCAACCGTCGTATTTGTTTTTGCCTGCGGCTGCGGAAATGAAATAGAGGTGAACCGGCACCCTGCAGAATATGTGGAAGTGCCGGCCGAGGAAAATGTGGAGGAGCCTCTTTCCACGGAAGGAAAAGAAGAAGGGGCGTACGAAACAAAGGAAGAAACCGTGAACGTGAAAGCGGATCCGGAAGGAAATGCGTATAAGATCACGGTTACCACCCGTCTTTCGGGCGGGGATAAACCGCTGATAAAGGATCGTACCTCTCTTTCGGATGTCCGGAACACGGAAGGCGATGAGAGATTTCTTCTGTCCGAAAACGGAGAGCTTCTCTGGGAGAATCTGGGAGAAGACATTGTTTATGAGGGGAAATCTGAAGAAAGTCTTCCGGTAGATGTTATCGTTAGCTATTATCTGGACGGAAAGAAGACGGAAGCTGCTGAAATGGCCGGGAAGAGCGGTCATGTGAAGCTGCGGTTTGATTACAGGAACAATGAAAAGAGGAATGATATATATGTTCCTTTTCTCTGCCTTTCCGGTGTGATCCTGGATAAGGATCATTTTTCAAATGTGACCGTGGACGGGGGAAAGGTGATGAAGATGGCGGATCAGACCATCGCTTTCGGAGTTGCTTTCCCGGGCTTAAAGGAATCTCTCCGCGCTGACAGCACAAAGGATACGGATAAGATCCGGGATTCTGTGGAGATCGAGGCGGAGTGCGAAGACTTCTCTCTGGAGGAGACCGTAACACTGGTTTCTGTTTTGGACATGGAAGAACCAAAGAAAAAAGACAATGATGCGTTTCTGGATTTCCTGGGCATAGAGATGGAGGAAGAAGAGGAGGAAACAGAGGACGACGAGGTCAGCATCGATATCGAAAAGGACAGCAAAGCCATCAAAAACGATCTGGAGGCTCTTTCCCAACAGATCATGAACAGCGCAACCTTAAGCATGGAGGAAAAGCAGGCCATTCTCCGCACTCTGCAGGATACGGGAAATCATTTCAGCAGGCTTGGCAGAAAGCTTTCCGGTGTGAAAGACAAGATCGAGAAGGTGAAGGATGCGGTGAATGATATGGAAGATCTCTCTGATCAGATTAACGCCGCGAAGGACCGCGGAGAGGCCGTGCTACAAGCCGGGCGGGGATACGAAGGCTTTGCGGGGCTTTCGGAATGTAAAAAGAGTGATGTGAGTTTTGTGATCGAAACGGAAAAGATTGAAAAGGAATGAGAGGAGTTTTGGCATGAAGAAAAAGAAGAAAAGTGATTTAGCCGTTCTGCTTGGCTACGCAGGTAATTATAAGGGATTGACATTCCTTGGGATGGCTCTGTCTGGGGTCGCGATGATCCTTGGGATGCTGCCGTATATCTGCATATGGCTGGTAGCACGGGATCTGATTGCTGTGGCGCCGGACTGGTTCGCAGCAACCGAGATCGGAAAATACGGATGGATGGCATTCGGATTTGCGCTGGCAGGGATCATCGTTTATTTTGCGGCGCTCATGTGTACCCATCTGGCGGCATTCAGAACCGCATCAAATATCAGGAAGCAGGGTATGGAACATCTTATGAAAACGCCGCTCGGGTTCTTTGATTCCAATGCATCGGGACTGCTTAGAAACCGTCTCGACGGTGCCGCTTCCGAGACGGAAACGCTTCTTGCCCACAATCTTGCCGATATTGTTGGTAGTGCCACCATGTTTATCGGAATGATTGTTCTGATGTTTGTGTTCGACTGGAGAATGGGCGCTGCCTGTCTTCTGGCCGCAGTGATCTCGGTTGCTGCCATGTTTTCCATGATGGGAGGGAAGAACGCGAAGCTGATGCAGGAATACCAAGCCGCACAGGATCATATGAGCAAGGCTGGCACGGAATATGTTCGCGGTATTCCCGTGGTAAAGGTGTTCCAGCAGACCGTTTACTCATTTAAGGCGTTTAAGGAGGCGATCGAGAGCTACAGCACAAAGGCGGAAAAATATACGATAGGCGTGTGCCAGGTTCCACAGTCCATCAACCTCACCGTTACCGAGGGGGCTTTTATTTTTATGGTTCCCGTGGCGGTTCTGATTGCACCGGCAGCTTTGGAGTCGGGTGATTTTGCCGGTTTTGTAACAAACTTTGCGTTTTACGCGGTGTTCTCGGCGATTGTTTCTACTGCCCTCGCAAGGATCATGTTCGCTGCAAGCGGTATGATGCTGGCAAGTACTGCGCTCGGAAGGATCGCTCATATCATGAACGCACCGATCCTTAACGTCACTGATCATCCAAAGGAACCAAAGGATAATAGCATAGAATTTAAGGATGTGAGCTTTACCTACGAGGGAGCGGATATTCCTGCGATCGATCATGTTTCCTTCAGGGCGGAGCCCGGACAGACCGTGGCGCTGGTTGGTCCGTCCGGCGGCGGAAAGACAACCGCGGCGAGTCTGATCCCCAGGTTTTGGGACGTAACGGATGGCAGCGTTGCTGTCGGGGGTGTGGATGTACGAGACACGGATCCGCATGTTCTGATGGACAAAATCGCGTTTGTTTTTCAAAACAACAGACTCTTTAAAGCTAGCATATTTGAGAATGTACGCGCGGCAAAGCCCGGCGCAACAAGAGATGACGTGAAAAGGGCTTTGTCCGCGGCCCAGTGCGATGATATCCTCGAAAAGCTCCCCGATGGCATGGATACGGTTATAGGAGCTGAAGGAACCTATCTTTCCGGAGGAGAGCAGCAGAGAGTTGCTCTTGCTAGGGCGATCTTAAAAGACGCGCCGATCGTTGTACTTGATGAGGCAACGGCGTTTGCCGATCCGGAAAACGAGGCGCTGATCCAGAAAGCGTTTGCCACGCTTACAAAGGGGAGAACCGTGATCATGATCGCGCACCGCCTGTCTACGGTTACAGGTGCAGACAAGATCATCGTTCTTGATAACGGTCGTGTGGAAGAGGAAGGTACGCATGAGGCATTGAAACAGAAGAACGGAATGTACTGCCGCATGTGGGCGGATTACAATCAGGCCGTGCAATGGCGCATTTCGGCAGGGGAGGCGATGTAAAATGTTTGGAAAAGACTTTCAGAGAAAATATGCGCTCACGGAGCAGGGGGTGAAAAATACCAGACTCGCTACGTTCTGGACAGTCGTTGTCAACCTTGTTGTGATGGGTGGTATGGGGATCCTGTATCTGATGATGTCGAACTATATGGAAACACTGACCGGTGGCGCCGGTCTCCCGGGACCGGGTCTGTTCCTGATTCTTGTGCTTGTATTCATCGGTCTTTCTTTTATCACGCATCTGCAGCAGTACAGAGCCACATACGGGCTCGTGTACGGAGAAGTAAAAAGTGTCCGAATATCGCTTGCGGAGCGTATGAGAAAACTTCCTCTCGGGTATTTCGGGAAAAGAGATCTGGCCGATCTGACAGAAACGATCATGGGTGATGTGAACCGACTTGAGCATGTGTGGTCTCACTGTCTCGGATATCTGTACGGATCTTATATCTCGACAGCGATCGTTGCGGTCATGCTGGTTGCGTTTGACTGGAGGCTTGCAGTTGCGTGCCTTTGGGGTGTGCCGGTCGCATTTCTTCTTCTGTTTGGAAGCCGCAAGATCAACAAGCGCCAGTCTGAGATTACCAAAGAAGCAGGATTACAGGTGGCTGACGGGATTCAGGAAACACTGGAAAATATCCGTGAAATAAGAGCCACCAATCAGGAAAAGAGATTTCTGAAAAAGCTTAACGACAAAATAGACTATCATGAGAAAACGATGCTTTCCGGGGAGCTGTCCTGCGGCATCTTCGTAAACGCTGCCAGCGTGATCATGAGGCTTGGCGTGGCAACAACGATACTTACCGGAACAAGTCTCATACTATCCGGACAGGTTGATTTCATGGTGCTGTTCATGTTCCTTCTTGTGATTACAAGGATATACGCGCCGTTTGATCAGGCACTTGCCCTCATAGCGGAAATGCTCATGTCGCAGATTTCGGCATCAAGACTTATGGAGATCCATGATACGAAGACTGCGGAGGGAACAGATGTATTTAAGCCGGAAGGACATGACATCGAGTTTGAAAACGTGGGATTTGCATATGATAACGAACAGGTCCTTAAGGGTGTCAGCTTTACGGCAAAGGAAGGTGAGGTGACGGCACTTGTCGGCCCTTCCGGTTCGGGAAAGAGTACATGTGCAAGACTCGCTGCGAAACTTTGGGATGTGCCGGAGGGTACGGTCGAGGTTGGTGGTGTTGATATTAACTCTGTTGATCCGGAGGTGCTCCTTACGGATTATTCCATGGTATTCCAAGATGTGGTGCTTTTTGATGATACGGTTATGGAGAACATAAGGTTAGGAAAGCACGGCGCTACGGATGAGGAAGTAAGGGATGCTGCAAAGGCCGCTAACTGTGATGAGTTTGTGGAAAAACTTCCGCAGGGATACGATACTCCGATCGGCGAAAACGGCGCAAAGCTCTCGGGCGGTGAACGCCAGCGTATTTCCATTGCAAGGGCACTGCTTAAGAATGCGCCGATCGTGCTCCTTGATGAAGCGACGGCTTCTCTCGATGTTGAAAACGAGACTAAAGTGCAGGGAGCGCTGTCGCACCTCCTTGCAGGGAAAACGGTTCTTGTTATCGCGCATCGCATGAGGACCGTGGAAGCTGCGGATAAGATTGTGGTTCTTTCTGATGGCCGCGTTGCTGAGGAAGGGAGTCCTTCCGAGCTTCTGGAAAAGGAAGATGGTATCTTTAAGCATATGGCACAGCTCCAGAGTGAGAGCGCCGGATGGAGGATTGCCTGAAGTACAGGAGGTTGTTACGATGTCCAGAAAAGCATCTAATTTTCAAAAAGTGGTGATGTCCCTAGGATACAGGGGAAAGGAAATCTTTAAACCCTTAAATACCGGCTGGATCGATGACCAGGTGGCCTGCGTCCGTGAGTGGATCGCCAATATCTTCTTTTACACAAAGAACGGCACGACCATTATGATCGACGCCGGCTATAATTACGAGAGGCTGGCCAAAAAAATGAGGTGGCTCGATATCGATCCTTCTTCCATAAAGCACATCCTGATCACCCATCAGGACACGGACCATGTGGGTGCCGTGGAAAGGGACAGCGACGGGCTTTTTCGGAACGCAAAGCTTTATCTCAGTGAGATCGAGAACCAATATATGACCGGGGAGAAGAGAAGGAAGGTGATCTTTGGCCTGTATAAGCTTCCGATGGTGAAGAGCGATAATGAACGGAAGCTGCTCCGGGATGGGGACGTGTTTACCATCGACGACATCAAAGTGGAGGCGATCCTTGTACCCGGCCATACCTGGGGGCACATGGTCTATCTCATCGATGACGCGTATCTTTTCACCGGAGATACGATCTGGTTCGGAGCGGATGGAGGCTACAGCTTCATCAATGCGCTTGCCGAGGACAATGAGCTTTCAAAGCGCTCTCTGGAAAAGCTGGAAAACCTCCTTCGAAGCCGCGGGAGTATCCCTAAAGTAATCACCGGACATACGGGGTGGTCGGATGATCTCGATTTTGTTTTCGCTCACAGGAATGAGGTTTGCAACAGCATGAAAAAGCAGACGCCGCATGATCCGAACGCCCCCTACGACGGCTATGACGAACGGGAAGATACAGAAGAAAAGGCGAGGACAGAGCGGCTGCAGAAAGCAGAGCCGGTATCCGACAGGATCCAGAGCGCCTATCATGCTTCAAAAAACATTTATGATGATGTGCTGACACAGGGGAATGCCTTAAGCAGAGCGTATATCCGTTTCTTCTGGAGTGGGACGGATGACAATGAGATTGCGGAGAGGGTATTGTCCTTTGTGCCGGATGATTTTGAGGAAGATCTTCTGGATGTGCCCGTGGGGACGGCCGTGTTCACAGAAGAAAAATGGAAAAGACTTTCAAAGGCAAAGATCACGTGCCTGGATTACAGTGCAGATATGCTTGAAAAAGCGAAGGGGCGCCTTGGGGATTGCGAACACATTTCCTTCGTGCAGGGAGACGTGGGAAAGCTGCCTTTTCAGGATGAGAGCTGCGACATCGTCTTCAGCATGAACGGGTTTCATGCGTTCCCGGACAAAAAAGCCGCTTTTCGGGAGACGTGGCGTGTCCTGAAAAAACATGGAAGCTTCATCGCGTGTTTCTATATCAAAGGAAAATCAGCACGGACGGACTGGCTGGTGCATAAGATCCTGTCGAAGAAGGGCTGGTTTACGCCGCCGTTCCCGACGGAAGAGCAGCTCCTTTCCATCCTCCACAGGCTGTACAAAGAGATGGAGTACCATGTAGACGGATCGATCGCATATTTCAGGTGTGTGAAGCGTTAGCAATGACCAACTTAAATTGAGAAGGTAAGGAGTCAAATATTGAAGTATTCAGGAATGCCATCCGTTATGTGGACGCTTTACAGGAAATCTTTCAGAAATCACCTTGTGACAGATCTAAAGGTTGATGTCACAGCGGCGCAGAGGATCACGAGACAGGCAAAACAGAAATACAAGGAGATCATAGAGAAACTTCCGGAGTTTGAGAAAGAAGACCGGTTCAAGACAAATATTGTGAACTGCGCTCTTCTGACCGCATTTCTTCTGAACATGGACAGAAGACCGACTGTGGAGGAACTGACTGTATTCTATGAGAATGCGATGACCGTGACTGTCACAAAGATATTCTGCAGGATGGCAGGAAAATCCAAGTTCACCGAAAAAGACATAGATGGAATGAAAGCAACTGCGGCTTTGCGAGCCGGTGACCGCAACCCGTATTCCTGGAATATGGAGTTCATACCTTATGAAAACGGAAGCGGATATGAAGCCAGGTTCCTCACCTGCGGGATCTGCAGGCTTATGAAGGAATACGGATTCTTTGACCTGGTTCCTGCAATGTGCCATCTGGATTATACGATGAGTGAGCTGGGAAGGACTTCGGACTTTGTCAGAGAATACACTCTTGCAAGTGGCGGGCCATATTGCGATTGCGGATACAAAAAGAAAGAAAAAAGGTACACGTAAATGACTGTCCATGAATTCGGAAAAGAGAACAGGCAGGTTGTTGTTCTGGTGCATCCGTCGATCGTAATGTGGGATTATTTTGAGTATGTTATCCCGCTGATGGAGAAGAAATACCACTTGGTTATTCCTGCGCTCCCCGGCTATGATCCCGATGTGGAGAGTGATTTCACAAGCGTGGAGGAGATCACGGGGGAGCTGGAGGAATGGCTTCTTTCCCATGGACTGGACGAAGTGGCCTGCATATATGGATGCTCCATGGGAGGGAGCATCGTAGTCAGAATGCTGGCTGACAATACGGTTCGCATCAACAGCGCTGTGATCGACGGCGGGATAACGCCGTATCAGCTTCCGAGGAGCTTAACCAGGCTTATTGCCATAAAGGATTTTTTTCTGATATATGCGGGAAAGCTGGGAGGTGCGAAGCTCCTGGAAAAGGCTTTTTCAACAGACGAGCTGTCAGAAGAGGATGTCCGGTATGCGGCAAAGGTTCTTGAGATGATCACCGCGAAGACCATTTGGCGGACTTTTGAATCCTGCAACAATTATTCCATGCCGGACTGCATTCACACTGACTGCAGGTCCATAGAATACTGGATTGCCGAAAAAGAAGTGAAAGACCGGAAAGCGGACATTGCTTATATCCGAAAGCATTTCCCGCAAACGGTCTTCAGAAAGATAAAGGATACGGGACATGGGGGCCTGGCCCCCTTCAAACCGGAAAAGCTGGTACGAGGGATAGAACGGATTATCTAGAATGCGAAAGCCTGGATTGATATTGAACAAGGAGGAAACGGATTGAAACTGAAACTTGGAGACGTACAGACAACAGCGCTTATCCCGCTTGCCGTGAAGAGGGTCTTTTTATGTACTTCACGATGGACCAGATCCGCACCTTTCTGAATGTACTGAAGGAGAATTTCCCTGACGGCGGAACCCTGATCGCCGAACAGAATAGCAAAATGATGCAGAAAAACGAGAAGCACCACGACACGGTGAAGAACACGAATGCGCATTTCATGTCCGGGACGGATTCCGGGGAGGAGATTGCAGCATTGACAGATGGATTTCGGTTGGTGGAGGAGCACAGTTTCAATGAGGAAATGAAAAAGTACAGTATCCGCGGGAAGCTGTTCGCCCTACTCCTTCCGAAAATGAATGATCGCTGGGCGACTTTTGTATGGGGGGAGCAGAGGGCATGACAGACAAAGAATACAAACAGATGTCAATCAGGGTATTTTCAAAAGCTGCAAAGGTATATGAAACGGATCAGGGCGGTGTATATAAGATGTGCAAAAAGGACTACCCTGATGTACTTGAGGAGCTGATGCCGCATATGTGCGCACTGGATCATGCCTATGCGAAGATCATGCATGCCAAATTGATCCGAACGCATACCGTGACAACAGGTTCGGATTCCTGTGATTACTGGTACGTACCGGACAGGAGTGCGACAGCGTTGAATTTCAGGGGGAAAACCATATGATCCTGACAATCTTCCTGTCAATCGTATTCTGTGCAGCGATCACGATCATGCTGATCGCCGCTGAAGCTTCTTGTCATATTCCCGGCGGCTTCCGCACTGGCGGCATGGATCTGTTCATTGTTTACGGGATGATGGGTAAAACCGGACTGAGAAGGAGTGAAAGAAAATGCCAAGTATTCAGGCTAAGATGATAAGCGGTCTGTTCAAGATGCTCGGTGTGAACAAAATGCTTGATAAGCAGGGAGCGGATTTTAAGAAACTGCTGGGGCGATATAAGGAAAAGCAAAAAAAGCCGCTGAAGGTCCCCTATAAGAAGATGAGGAACTTTACTCTTGATACGAGAATGATAGAAGGCACGACATGTTATATAATCAACAGGAAGAACTCCACACCGGAGAAAGCGGTGCTTCAGTCACCCGGCCTGCAGGTGCCGCCCAGTAAAACACAAAGGGATGAGATGAACAGGCGAAGCAGAACCGATGTGATGATCCCGCCGCGCTTCTTTGATAATATTGCACCTGTACTTGCAACAGAGGATGAGGCATATTTGCTCAGCCCGATGCTTTACGACCTTACGGGATTTCCCGAGATTGAAATATTTTACGGAACAAGAGAGGTTATGATCGCATATCTTCGCGATTTTAAAAAGGTTTGCAATAAATACGGTGTTAAGCTGAATGTACATATTGGGAAGGATATGATGCATTGCTGGGGAGCAATGGAATTTATGCCGGAAGCACGGGCAGTAAGAAAGGAATATTTTGAGGCATTGAGATAGAATGAGGGAAGGAGATACCATGCAGTCAGAGAATAGTGCGCTTAAGAAAAAAACGATCAGGACCATGAAGAGAAAAACGGCGTTCAAAAATGAGATCGTCACAAGACTGTCCCCGGCGGAATATGAAAGGATATGGCGGGATGCACATAAACGGTTGTATCGGATGTATGCTGATCATCAGGATCTGTCTAAAGGCGTAGCCATGCATACGGATGGATTCATCTTTCCGGCGGCAGCGATCTATCTTGCGATGAAGGCAGTTGATCCGGATATGGCATATTCTGTCATGAAGAAGATCATGGCGGAAAAATCTACGAAAACAGGACAGAAAATCGCGAAATGGTGCAGAATGCCAGGTTTCAGGAAGTTCTTTCTGGGTATGTGGGACAGCATGAGTCATAAGATGTTCGGAGAAGCTTCGGGCTTCAGGAATGTATTCTATCCTAGCGAGAAAGGATGCTTTCGTATGGATATCATACAGTGCCCATACAACAAATATCTGACAGAGCAGGGCTGCCCTGAACTGAATATCCTGTTTTGCGAGAATGATGTTCATGCATACGGTAATCTTCCGGGTCTTAGATTCAGCAGAACAAAGACGATCGGAGCGGGTGATGAACTGTGTGATTTCAAAATGGAACTTGTAGATCATGCTGATACACGGAATGATTTCTGAACTGTGAGAGGTAAATAATGACATTTGAAGAACTTGGATCAGAAAACGGGAAAACGATGCTGTTGCTTCCGGGCACATGCTGCGACTGGCAGACGAATTTCGCGAATGTGATCGGGAGACTGGGGGAAAAGTATCATCTGATCTGCGTCAATTATGACGGATTTGACGGCAGTGACGAACTCTTCCCGAATGTGATTGCCGTCACGGAAAAGATAGAGAAGTATATCCTTGACAATCATAACGGAAGGGTTGACGGAGCCATCGGTTCCTCTCTGGGATCAAGCTTCGTAGGCCAACTGATCCAGAGAAGGAACGTGCACATCGATCACGGCATATTCGGAAGCCCTGATCTTGATCAGAGCGGAAAAATCTCAGCGAAACTGCAGTCCATGCTTGTGGTGCCGCTTCTTACGGGCTTTACGAAGAACGAGAAAAAGAAGCGCAAGACCAGAGAAACCTTAAAAAGGATATTCGAAATGAATGACGAGGCAGTGGACAGATTCATGGAGTGCTTCTCGAAGTTTGATCCGAAATCCATCAAAAACGAGTATTATACGGATCTTCTTACCCATCTGGAGGAAGATATCAACGTGGAGCACACCAGGGCACATTTTATCTATGCGAAGAAAATGGGTGAAAAATACCGGAAACGCTACGAAAAATATTTCCATGATCCGGATATCCGGGAATTTGACATGCAGCATGAGCAGTGGCTTTTCGGAGGAGAGAAGTTTGCAGCCCCGGTTCTGAAAGTGATCGATGAATTCATGGAAATGCCGGTGTGAGGAGGAAGAGAGTTTTATGAAGCTGTACACGATAGAAAAGGGAAACAGATTATGCGTTGCCGCAGCAGGGATCGATGGAATGATCCGGACGCTTGATTCCATGGGGATAGAAGTCCGGGATATGAACGATCTGCTCCTTCATTATGATGATCTGGCTCCATTGATCAGGAAAGGAGTAGAATCCGGGGAAGAACCGGAGGAAAAGGATTTGAAGATAAAAGCTCCGATCCCGGTTCCCATGCAGGACGTGATCTGCCTTGGAGTCAATTACAGAGAGCATATTGAGGAAACTGTGCATGTAACGGATTTCACGGGGAAGACGGATGCCGTTTATTTTTCAAAACGAGTAAACAGGAGTAATGATCCGAATGGCGTGATCCCGTTTTATGATTTCGTGGACAGCCTGGACTATGAGACGGAGCTGGGCGTGATCCTGAAAAATGATGCCTTGAATGTCAGTGTTGAAGAAGCTCCGGGCTTTATCCTGGGGTATACCGTCATCAATGATGTCAGCGCCAGAAACGTGCAGATGAAGCATCAGCAGTGGTACAGGGGAAAGAGCCTGGACGGGTATCTTCCAATGGGACCCTGCATTGCGACAGCCGATGAGATTGAAGATCCGCATACTCTTGATATTGCCTGCTTCGTCAATGATGAGGAAAGGCAGCACAGCAATACCTCCTGCATGATCACCAACGTGTATGAAGCTGTCTCGGAATTATCACAGGGAATGACATTAAAAGCCGGAACCATCATCGCCATGGGAACGCCGGGAGGCGTCGCCATGGGCATGAAACCGCCGAAGTACCTGAAGGCGGGTGATACCGTCAGATGCGTGATAGAGAAGATCGGCGAGTTGGTAAACCGGATTGGAGAATAAGGAAAATTGCAGATCGGAGCATTGGTTGCAGATTGGAGTAGCAGAAGAGATGATTATGCCTTATACTTTGCCCATCAGTTAGCGACTGCTTACCGAAAAAAATGATAGAGAGGAGAAACTATTATGAACAACGACAAAGCAAGGGAAAATCTTGTCAGCGGAAGCATCGTAAAAACGATGTTATCCCTCAGTATCCCGGCGATCATTGGCATGGTCGTGATCGGGCTTTACAACTTCATGGACGCCGTTTTTGTAGGAAGGATGGTGGGACCCGAAGCCATGACAGCGGTCAAGGTCTCTTATCCTTTTACGCTCTTAAACAGCGGGATCGCCACTTTGATCGGCACGGGCTCAGCCTCGATCCTGTCGAGAGCTATCGGGAAAAAGGATCAGGAAACCGTGGATAAGATCATGGGCAATCTGATCGCTCTGGTGCTGATCTTCTCCATAGCCGTGATGGCGATCGGCCTGATCTTCACGAACCCGCTTCTTTCCCTTTCCGGAGCCAAAGGAGACATTCTTACGGAAGCCAACCGGTATCTGAAGATCGTATTCTTAGGCTCCCTGTTTGTGAACTTCGCTCAGGCATCGAATATGGTCATGCGGGGCGAGGGCAAGATGAAAACGGCGATGCTCATCATGGGTTCCGGAGCGATCCTGAACATTATCCTGGATCCGGTCCTGATCCTTGCCTTCGGAAAGGAGAACGGGATCCTCGGTGCAGCAGTGGCTACCATAACGGCACAGATATTCCAGGCGGTTCTTGCGTTGTTTTATTTCCTGAAAAAGAGCGAAACGGTTATGATCGCAGCGACTCTCCTGGCCTCCGTATTCTATATCCCGGTCATGATCGCTCCTGAAGCCATGCTTTCCATGTTCATCACCGATCCGGCGATCGTGGCTATGGGAGCTCCCATGCTCCGGGTTCTGTTCTCTACCTATATCACTTACGGAGTGCTGATCCTGGCCATCACCTTCTTCCAGGCAGTCGGGAAAGGCGGGAGCGCAGCAGCGCTGACGGTGCTTCGGCAGATTTTACTATTCCTCCCGCTGGTCCTGACCCTGCCCCTTGTGTTCACCAACAGCGTGGAAGGCGTTTTCTACGCCCAGATGATAACCGATGCCGTTGTTTTGGTTCTTGGAATTATCATGATGGCTGCAGCCTTCAGAAATCTTCGCAAGGAAGATCGGGTGGCGTTTGCGTAAGGAAGAACCCAAGGGGTTCTGAACAGTTATGGAGGAATTATGGACGGATCAGGCTGCATGGATGCAGAGGCTCTAATGAAAAAATGCATGCATGTCATGTGTGACAGGGAATCGGAAAAGACCTACCGGCTGAAAAGTGAGGCCGGGGATGGCATTATGCGGACTTACCGGGTCTCCCGCGGGATCGAACTCGTCTATTCCGAGTTTGAATCCTACTATCCGATGATACGGGAACAGATGCCGTCCGTCGATTATCTTGAGATCATGTATATGGTGGAAGGACACGCCGAGTTCGAAATGGAGAACCGGCGTGTCGTGTTCGCCGACAAGGATGATGTCTGTATCTTCAACAGCCGGATCAAAGCCAGAGAGTGCAGATTCGGAGAGGATGGGATCCGGTGCATCAGCATCATGTTTCTGCTTGATTCGCTGAAGGACGAGCTGAACAGCCTCTTCGGGACAAACGAGTTTGACGGTAAACCGCTGTTCCGGTATGTGTTTGAGCCGGATTCCTGCATCCGGTTCCCGGCAAACGAAATGCTGAAAAACCTGTTCGCCGAGCTCCTCACAGTTCCGGAGGAATACGGAGAGTATCACAGGAAGCTTCTGGTCATTCGTGCGATCGTTTCCCTGCTTGATGTCAAAAGCGGGAAAAGACCGGACTATCGCTACTTCAGCGGGGATGCGGCGGAAAAGGTTCATGCGGCCAGAAAAATACTGGGAGAGAATCTGGCCGGAGTTCTGTCCGTTGAGGTGCTGGCGGAAAGAGCTGGCTTAAACCGCACTACGCTGCAGCGGGTTTTCAAGCAGATGTACGGGGTGACGATCTTTGAATACAAAACGCAGATCCGGATGCAGGAGGCAAAAAACCTTCTCCTTGACGGGAAACACCCCGTCACCGAGATCGCCGGGATATGCGAATGTGGATCCCGAGAACGAGGCGGAGCTTACAAAGGCGATCGGGGAACTGACAAAAAACAAGACCATCGTCATGATTGCCCACAGACTGAAAACCGTGAGAAATGCGGATCAGATCGTGGTCATAGACAATGGCAGGATATCGCAGCAGGGAACGCATGAAGCGCTTATGGCAGAGGAAGGGATCTATAAGAATTTTGTATCCGAAAGAAAAGAAGCAGTGTCATGGAAAATAGCGTGATGCAGTAGATAAGGGATTCGTATATGAATGATGTACTTCCAACTCTGGAGGGCTTGTTGATCCCGTTTATCGGAACGACACTCGGGGCGGCCTGTGTATTCTTTCTCAAAAAGTCCATAGGGAAAAAGACGGGAAGGGCGCTGAACGGTTTCGCTTCCGGCGTGATGGTGTCTGCTTCCTTTTTTAGTCTCTTGCTTCCGGCGCTTGAACAGGGAGAAGGAACGCTCCGTTTTGTCGCTCCCGCCATTGGGTTTTTGCTTGGTATGCTGTTCCTGCTCGTTCTGGACTGGGTTGTGCCGCATGTTCATCTGGATAACAGTGAAGAGGGACCAAAGACCGGGCTGAAGCGAACGACAAAGCTGATCCTGGCGGTGACGCTGCATAATCTTCCGGAAGGAATGGCGGTAGGCATCGTATATGCCGGATTTCTGTGCGGTGAAGCGAAGGTTTCCATGTCCGGTGCATTTGCCCTTGCAGTCGGAATTGCCATACAGAATATTCCGGAAGGAGCGATTATTTCCATGCCGCTTCGTGCGGAGGGAATGTCGAAAGCGAAAACATTTTTTTGTGGTATGATGTCCGGCATTGTGGAGCCGCTGGGCGCTATTCTCGTTATATGCTTTGCAAAATATCTTGTTCCGGTTATGCCGTATCTTTTGAGTTTTGCGGCGGGAGCAATGATCTATGTTGTAGTGGAAGAACTGATCCCGGAAATGTCGGAGGGGGAGCATTCCAATATAGGAACGATGTGCTTCGCGGTCGGTTTCGTGCTGATGATGGTGCTAGATGTAGCACTCGGATAGATGCGAAGGGGATTGTGGATGGATCAAACGGCATGGACGCAGAGGAGAGTGGGTGAACCTTTTTCTGTAAAAGAGATTTCCTAAGATAGTGTCTGCTTATAACAAATAAAAATGTGCTGAAATGCCCGGAAATACTGATGCTTTAACGCATATCTGGTATAATTGAAGTGCAGGAAAAATACCTGTTTTCCATAAAAAACCTTGCACTTCGGAGAAACCAATGTAT